>JAWXBR010000010.1:0-120142 GCA_034440235.1 bacterium | reverse complement strand
CTGGCAGCGTGCGCATCCTGCGTCCAACAGGACGTCCAGCAACCCCCACTGCGCAAGGCGCAGTGCCACCTGGCGTGCCCCCTCCGCGGAACGCGGAGCCCCCTACCGTAGAAGATTCGAAACACCATCTCGACCTTGATGCTGTGCAGCAGCGCCTGAAAGCATTGCATCCGAATCGCGAAGTGACGCTCCGAAAAGATGCCGGGCCAGCCGACCCGGGCGATCCACCAGAGTTGCCACTTTTCTTACAAGAGGACGAAGACGAAGGCCCCGTCGAATTGCCACCAGGAATACTCATACAACGTCCGTTAACCGTCGTTGTCGGCGCTGGTCCAACTGCAGAAACCGAAGTCCATCTAAAAAGCACGTTGCTTTACGACGAGCACATCACTTATAAATCACCCTCGCCCAATTTGTTGAATGATGCGAAGGAAGAGACGGGTGTCACCGACGAAGAGCTGCAAGACAACGCGCGCATTTTGCAGGATAAACTGGAAACGTTTAGAATAAAGATTGAGAATCTGACGGTGCAACCCGGACCCGTCGTTACGCAATACGAATTCGTACCGGCAGCCGGCATCAAGGTTAGTCAGATCGAAGCACTTGCCGACGACATCGCACTTGCTCTAAAGGCACAGGGCGTGCGCATTATTGCGCCGATTCCGGGACGTGGCACTGTGGGCATCGAGATACCGAATCACAACCCGGCAACCGTCCGCTTTGCATCGATTATTAAGAGTCCAAAATATCACAACCCAGACATCAAGCTTCCCATTGCTATGGGCAAAACCGTCATCGGCGAAGTGTACTGTGCTGACTTGACGAAGATGCCGCACTTACTCATTGCAGGTGCTACAGGTAAGGGCAAATCTGTTGGTATAAACACCATTATTGCATCGCTGTTGTACAAGATGCACCCACGCGATTTGAAGTTTGTGATTATCGATCCGAAACGTGTAGAGATGACGTTGTACGCGCTTCTCAAGAATCACTTCCTTGCCGTGTGTCCAGACATCGACGAATCTATTGTCACGTCACCCACCAATGCTGTCACTGTTCTCAAGTCGCTCGTCGAAGAAATGCAGCAGCGTTTTTCGATTCTTGCGGCGAGCGGACAGCGCAACATTCTCGACTACAATCGCAAGGTGCACGACGGCTCGTTAACCGACAAGGGTGGCTTCACGCATCGTCCAATCCCCTACATCGTTGTCATCATCGACGAGTTGGCCGATTTAATGATGACCGCTGGTAAAGAAGTTGAAGAACCAATCTGTCGTCTTGCACAGCTCGCACGTGCTGTTGGCATCCATTGCATCGTAGCAACACAACGTCCGTCCGTCGACGTCGTCACCGGCCTCATCAAGGCCAACTTCCCTGCTCGCATTGCATACCAAGTTGCATCACGCATCGACTCGCGCACCATCCTCGACAGCAGTGGTGCAGAACACCTTATTGGCAATGGCGACATGCTCTTTGTGCCGGGCAACGCGCCAAAGCCCATCCGCATGCAGAACGCTTTCATCAGCACAGACGAAGTCGAAGCCATCTGCGAAGCCATCGGCAAGCAACGCGGCTACTCGACGCCGTACATGCTCCCGAGCGTCTTAAACAAGGGTGGAAGGGGCCTTACAGGGGGCTCTGACGATAGAGATCAGTTGTTCGAAGACGCAGCACGCATCTTCATTCAATTGCAGCAAGCTTCAGTATCAACATTGCAACGTCGCCTTAAGGTTGGCTATGCACGTGCTGCACGCATCGTAGACGAGTTAGAAATGGCCGGCATCGTGGGTCCGCCGGACGGCTCACGCGGACGTCAGGTTTTATTGCAAAGCGAGTCGGAGTTGGAAGCGTATTTGTAAACACGTGTTAACGCTTTAAACGAGGGTTGCTGCGATTGTCAACAAGCGACACCTCTAGCATCCTGTGAAAATGATGCACGCCCTGCTCGCGTGTTGGGGAGTAGCGCCCACGGTCGTAGATGTGTGAGCGAATACCACGCTGCACGTGCTCTACAACATCGTCATCTTCGGCTTCGACGGTGTCGAGCGCACTACCTGCACCGGTGTTAAATGTTGACGGGTCCCACACGAATGTGCGGTAGCGAATGAGTGTTTTGTCAATACCTTGAGGCAGAATGCAGTTCAGCGATATGCCCCACGGGTACACGTTTATCATGATGTTTGGAAACATCCAGTAGTAGTAAGCTGCAACGTGTTTGCCATGGTCGATGTGGTTCGTAGGTAATGTGAACGCCAGGTCGTTCGGACGTGCTATTCCAATCTGCAACACGGCGTTGTCTAAGCATATCGTTTCGTACGAATTCCATTCGAGCACTGCGTTAAGGCCTGGATGGACGAATGGTATGTGAAAGCCCTCGAGGTAATTCTCGACATATAACGCCCAATGCGCGTTGATTGTGAAATCCTTGTCGTGCTCGGCAATATGAACTGCATTCTCCAACGGAAGAAATCCAAGCCGGTCGTTTAAGATCTGCGCCCATGAGTCGAAGGAAAGTCCTGTTGCCGCGCCATCGTCAGACCCTTTCCCAGCCCCATTACCTGATTCGGGTAAGGGTTGCGCTTCGCGCAAGGGGGCTACGCGTGCAAAGTGCATGTTGGCAAACGTACCGTGGTCGATCACACGCAAGTTGTCTGTTGCAGCCGGGAACCCCACCACCTCTTTGAACTCCGGCATGTGGATGCACTTGCCTTCGGTGTTGAAGCGGCGTCCGTGATACATGCACCGAATCTCACGCAGCGTACATGCCTTACGTACCAAGATGTTGCCACGATGGGTGCAGACATTGGATAAGATGCGGGTTCCCTTAGAATCGCGCACAACCACCAAGGGTTCGTCTATCGAGCCAGGTAGAATGTTCACGGGCAAGGCAACAGTTTCAGAGGCTTCTTGAATTTCCGCCTCTGAAGCAACGTACTGCCATGAGGGCAACAGCACATTCTCCAACACCTGGTCATAGGTAGCACGGTCTCGATACCATGCCGATGGTACTGTGAAGGCCTTACGTATGTCAGGATCGATTGAAAATGGAATCATGCGGATTTTTTGATGCAGCGAAACGCAAAAACTTAACGACTAAGCTACGGCGGTGTCGTATTTTTGAAGGTTTCGCGCAACACACAGTCTCAAATGTCCAAGTCTGAACGTCCGGCACCACCGGACCCTACAATCATAGGCGACGAAGAGTTCACGACCATTACGGTTAAGGGCGCGCGCGAGCATAACCTGCGCAACGTGCACCTGACGATTCCTCGTGACAAGCTGGTTGTGATTACAGGCTTGAGTGGTTCTGGAAAGTCGTCGCTTGCGTTTGATACGATCTACGCCGAAGGACAACGCCGATATGTAGAATGTATGTCGTCGTATGCACGACAGTTTCTAGGCGTGATGAAGAAGCCCGATGTAGACGTCATAGAAGGACTCTCACCTGCCATTAGCATTGAGCAGAAGTCGATCGGACTTTCTCCGCGTTCGACTGTTGGCACGGTAACAGAGATCTACGATTACTTGCGACTGCTTTACGCACGCGTGGGTGTGCAGTACTGCGTTACGTGCAACCTGCCTGTGAAGCAGCAAACCATCGATCAGATTCAGGACACTCTTCTCGCATACCCAGATCACATTCGAGTGCAAGTACTTGCACCTGTTGTTAAGGGGCGAAAGGGGCACTATCGCGAGTTGTTCGACCAATTCCGACGTCAGGGTTATACGCGTGTGCGCGTCGATGGCGAGTTGAAAGAAATCACCGAGGGCATGCAACTCGCTCGGTATAAAGTGCACACCATTGAATTGGTGGTCGACAGACTGAACATCGATCGCACTTCAACACGTCGGTTGCGCGAAAGCCTCGAAGCCGCATTAAACCTGGGTGATGGCGGCATGATGGTATTGCGTGAAGAGACGGATGGTACATGGACCGATACATTTTTCTCGACTAGTTATTCGTGTCCGTCATGCGGACGTTCCTACGAGACACCTGCACCAAACATGTTCTCGTTCAACAGTCCGTTCGGAGCATGCAGTTCGTGTCAGGGTATTGGAATTGTAACGGACTTCGACCCAGAGCTCGTTGTGCCCGATAATTCAAAGAGCATCGTCGATGGTGCAATTGCAGCATTGGGAAAGAAGCGCGACACGTGGTTATGGAAGCAAGTGCTTGCATTCTGCAAGTCCCAAAACATCGACACGTCAAAACCGATTTCGCAGTTAAAACCTGCTGATCTAGAAATGGTGTTATATGGCAACGAAGGTGCATCCATAGATGTGCAATACTCAGATCAGAGTGTGCGACACAGGTACATCGGTGTTCTGCCCAGCATTCAGCATCAGTACGAGCAGACTGGTACAGCGAGTGTGCGTAAGTCAATCGAGAAATATTTCTCTACGCTCCCCTGTCGTGTATGCAAAGGTGCTCGGCTGAAGGAAGCACACCTTTTTGTGCGTGTTGCAGAGAAAAACATCTACGACACAACAATCATGGATGTTGTCGAAGCCGAGGAATGGTTCACTAATCTGTCTGCACGGCTCACCGACCGACAAAACATAATTGCGTTTCTCATTCTGAAAGAGATACGCGAACGACTGCGTTTTCTGAAGGATGTCGGACTCACCTACCTAAGCCTAAATCGTTCTGCACGTTCGCTTTCGGGCGGAGAGTCGCAACGCATTCGTCTTGCATCACAGATTGGTTCGCAGCTTGTTGGTGTTACGTATGTGCTCGACGAGCCATCCATTGGTTTGCATCAGCATGACAACCGCAAACTCATTGCTTCGCTGAAACACTTACGCGATTTAGGCAACAGCGTCATCGTCGTAGAGCACGACCGTGAGATGATCGAAGAAGCAGACCAGGTTGTTGATATAGGTCCGGGTGCTGGTGTACACGGCGGCGAGGTAATTGCACAATTCGCCCCCTCAGAAGCCCCTTACCTCGATGCAGCAATACACGAACGATCGTTAACGCTGCAGTATTTGTATGGCACACGTGAGATACCATTGCGGGATAAACGACGTCCGGGCAAGGGACAAAGCCTTGTGCTGCAAGGCGCAACCGGCAACAATCTTCACAGTGTTTCGCTCGAGTTGCCACTCGGAAAATTTGTGTGTGTAACAGGCATGAGCGGTTCGGGCAAGAGCACACTCATTAACGACACGTTGTATCCGATTTTGTCGCAGCATTTTTATGACAGCGACACACCGCCGTTGACGTATGGCAGTGTGAAGGGACTCGAATTTGTAGACAAGGTTATAGAAATCGATCAGACGCCAATCGGGCGTACACCGAGGTCGAACCCTGCAACGTATACCGGACTCTTCACGCAGATACGCGATGTGTTTACCATGTTGCCCGAAGCGAAGATTCGCGGGTACAAGGCCGGACGTTTTTCATTTAATGTGTCGGGTGGACGCTGCGAAGAATGTGAAGGCGCAGGCATTCGCAAGATTGAAATGAATTTTCTACCCGACGTGTACGTGGCATGCGAGACCTGCGGAGGCAAACGCTATAATGCCGAAACACTTGCGGTGCGATTCAAGGGCAAGAGCATCGCCGATGTTCTCGACCTTACAACAGAAGAAGCGTTCGATTTATTCAAGGACATTCCGAAAATCCGCACGAAGCTTGCAACACTCATGGATGTTGGCCTTACGTACATCACGCTGGGTCAGCAAGCTCCAACATTGTCCGGTGGCGAAGCTCAGCGCGTAAAGCTTGCTACCGAGTTGTCGAAAACACAGACGGGACGTACCATGTATCTTCTGGATGAGCCGACGACCGGACTCCATTTCGAAGACGTTCATGTGTTGCTACGTCTGCTCGACAAGCTCGTAGACAAAGGCAACACCGTTGTCGTTATCGAGCACAACCTCGATGTAATTGTCCATGCCGACCACGTAATCGACCTCGGACCGGGAGGGGGCCGCGAAGGGGGCTTTATCGTCGGCGCGGGCACCCCAGAGCATCTTGCCTCACTACCGGAGAGCATCACGGGACGTTACCTCGCGCAGGAACTAACAGCTCGCGGCAACAGAATGCGACCACCCACTTCGTAACCCTTATCTTTGCACCATGAATATCCTCGTTTGTATTTCTCAGGTACCTGACACCGCATCGAAGATCACCGTAGGAGCCGACGGGAAGTCCATCAATCCTCAGGGCGTTAAGTTCATTCTCAATCCTTACGACGAGTTTGCGATTGAAGAAGGACTTCGTCTGAAGGAGAAGTTTTCGGGCACGGTCACAACACTTTCGGTTGGTAGCGACACAGCAAAAGAAATTCTTAGAACTGCACTTGCAATGGGCTCCGATACGGCAGTGCTTGTGAAAGATGACACGCGCGCCGATTCGTGGGTTGTTGCATCGAGCATCGCCGAAGCCGCCAATGAATTGAATCCCGACATTGTAATCATGGGACGTCAGTCGATAGACTTCGACTCGTTTGAAGTACCTTCGATGGTAGCCGAAATACTTGGTTGGCCGAACGTTAGTATGGTTTCGAAGTTGGCAATAGATGGAACGACCGTATCATGTGAACGTGATGTTGAAGGTGGACGTGAAGTGGTTACGACATCGCTTCCTTGTGTGATAAGTGCACAAAAGGGCTTAAATGACCCCCGTTATCCGAAGCTGCCAGACATCATGAAGGCCAAAGCAAAACCAATAGTAGAGCGTGCCCCCTCGGCGCAGCCGCCCCGTGTCGAAACCCTCGACATGCATCTACCAGACACCAAGCGCCTGAACAAGGTGTTTGGCGATTCTGAAGCGGACATTTCAGAAGTCGTTAGACTTCTTCACGAAGAAGCGAAAGTTATTTGATGAAGGGCATTCTGGTTTTTCTCGAAGGCAAGGACGACGGTCTAAAGCGTTCGTCGTACGAAGCAATTACAGCAGCGAGTGCAATTGCAGGAAGTGCACCTGTTGTGGGCCTCATTGTACATGGTACCGATGCCCAAATGCAGTCAGCGGGTGCATACGGTCTAACATCGTGCATTAATGCGACATCTGACACACTCCAGCCGTTTGCGAACGGCCGAGCAGCAGCAACAATTGCAGAGGTAGCTACATCGACCGGGTCTGATGTTGTGCTAATCTCAGCAAACGCAACGGGAAAAGATCTTGCGCCACGTGTATCAGTGCGACTGTCTGCGGGACTGCTCGCAGACTGCATCGAATTACATGCAGAGGGTGACGGAGTTGTCGCAACACGTCCGGTGTACGCCGGCAAAGCCACAATTCGCGTAAAGTCAACAACCGCGACAACCATTGCCACATTGCGTCCGAATGTATTTACAGCAAAGAAGATCGAGTCCGCCCCTGCTTCCGTTGCAGTGCAAACAGCAACACCTGCCGCAGACGTGTCGTTGCGCTCGTCAGAAGTAACGGGTATGGTAAAAAATGAAGGATCGGTAGATGTTGCAGAGGCTGATATTATCGTGTCGGGCGGACGTGGACTTAAAGGCCCGGAACATTTTCAGCTTATCGAGAACCTTGCAAAGGCACTAGGCGCAGCTGTTGGTGCGTCGCGTGCCGTTGTCGACGCCGGATGGCGTCCGCACCGCGAGCAAGTCGGTCAAACGGGCAAGACCGTGTCGCCATCGATGTATGTGGCTTGTGGTATCTCGGGTGCCGTGCAGCATTTGGCTGGCATGTCTACATCGAAGTACATTGTTGCTATCAACAAGGACAAAGACGCACCGATTTTCAAGATGGCAGACTATGGTCTCGTTGGTGATGTGTTCGAAATCATTCCGAAGTTGACAGAAAAGATTTCTGCAGTTACAGGCAGGAGCTGATCGTTCATGGACAAGGTTCAAGTTGATATTCTCGGTCTTAGCGAGAACCCTAAATCGAAGGGTGCATACGCTCTTGTCCTTCGCGAAGTCGAGGGTCCGCGTCGTCTGCCCATCGTAATTGGTCCGGCAGAAGCCCAGGCCATCGTTACCGAGCTCGAAGGACATCATCCTCCGCGTCCGATGACGCACGATTTACTTAAAAATGTTATAGTAACGCTCGGAGCACAACTGCGCGAAGTGATTATAACCTCGTTAAATGAGGGAACGTTTTACGCAACGCTCGTTCTCGACTACGGCGGCCAGGAAATCGATGCGCGACCAAGTGATGCAATTGCTCTTGCAGTACGCTTCGGCACACCTATCTATGTCAGCGACGATGTGTTACGTACTGCAGGCTTCAGCACAGAAGATGCCGCCGATGGCGAGGTATTTAATGAGAGTGAAGAAGAAGCCGAGGAAGACGAAGACGAATTAGAAGCCTTTCGAAAACCATCTGAACCCAAGAGCGAAGAAGAGACTGCAGAAAATCTGAATTATCGTCAGCGACTCGAACGCGAGTTAACGCAAGCAGTAACATCAGAAGACTACGAAAAAGCAGCCAAGCTGCGCGATGAACTCAGTCGGCTAACAGACGACTAGAGATTAATCAACCCTACTCGTGGGTTCATTAACACCACTAGTGGTTTACTCAGACTATTAGACATTCGTATCTTTGCGGTCCTTGCCGGAGTAGCTCAGGTGGTTAGAGCAATGGAATCATAATCCATGTGTCGGGGGTTCAAGTCCCTCCTCCGGTACCACACAACATTCGTTTGTTGTCGCACCAACGTCAGATATGCCCAGCTTTCGTGGCATCATCAAGAGCCCGTTCTTCCGCGGGTATACGTACAAAGAACAAGATTGCAGCATTCGCGAGCGTAGCCAAGACCGCTGTAATCCAGCACCCAAACGCCAATGGTATTAATGCAAGTTCTATGCCGACGATAATGTAATTCGGATGTCTCACCCATCTGTAGGGTCCATTCGTTACCCGTCGCATGCCGGGCCACACGACAATGCGCGTATTCCATGCTTCACCCAATGTTGCAATCGTCCAGTAACGTAAGCCCTGTAACACAATGCCAAGAACCAGGGCAAGGGGCCACCAAGGGGCTGCAGAGCGTTGTAGGAAAATAGTCTCGACGTACATGCCAAGAATCCACGACGAATGTAGCAGAGCAAACATCCAGAAATGATTTGCGCCATACTCCGCTCCACCACGTGCAATTGCTTTGTCGCGATTGCGCACCGAAATAGCAAGCTCAATCATGCGCTGTGCACTCAGCGTTAACGTTACAGCAACCAGTGGTGCGATGTTTTTCATACCTGCAAATGTACGTGCTGATTCAAAATTCCATCATATTCGAAACAGTTTACCGCACGACTGCAAACGTTCGGGCCACTGTTGACATTTCACATTGCGCCCGCAGTGTATAGATCCCTGTCGTGAGCGTACTGACGTCAAGATCGCTCACACCAAGCGCAGGACAGACAACACTACCGACAAGCTGTCCCGATGCGTCAAACACATGCACCTGTACCATGGCGTCTAGGACTTTTTCGCGCGTTTGGGAACGTTGCGCGTTCATAAGCAGACCGTTGAACATCACATGCAGCACGTCCGTCGAGGGATTCGGATAGAGCGTGATGGTTGGTGCTCCATCACCTGCAACACCCGTGCGTCCGCTTGCGAGGTCGATGATGTTGTCGACGTGTGCTGTTCGCTTTTGAAATGAACTCGAGCCACCACCAACGCGCGTGGCTTCCTCGTACGACAACCACGGTGTTTCGTTCTCCGTTCCTAGGTCTTCATATCTCCTGTCGTTCACAAGATGTAACCGATACAGTGCGCCGCCACCGCTGATCATTAACGTGCTCGATGTGACGGATGCGCCCGTGGTGTCAGTCTCAGGATATTCGACCAGTGCCGTAAACGTGTCCGCTGCAACATCCGCCTGTGACTCCAGTAGCAGTGGCGTACCAACGCTGTCCAGGCACACAATTGGACCCGACGGTGCGAACGTTGCCGGGTTCAGTGTGTACCGCGTTATACCCGTGCCCAAGCCACGGCTGATACTCAATGGCAAAAGCCTGCAAGGGAATAGTCCGTTTGTCGGTATTTCCTTGAGAATGCCTTAGAATCCCGACGCTGTCGATGTTGACGATGAGCCGCATTTTCGGAAGCATGTTGCGCCTAAACTGATTGTACCAGTTCGTATCTAGAAACGGATCATCCAGGTGCCAAACGTTGGCATGCAGCCGCCGGCCGATCATGCTGTCGGCAACGGATATCCAATTGTACCCCATCAGAGTAGATCGGTCGGTTCGATTGACGTCTTGCACATAGAAGGAGCTATCGAGTCCAGTGCTTGGCAACGATGTAGCTTCAAGGTCCTGCGCTTTGAGATTGCAGAAGCACAGAAGCATTGCAACAAACAGTATGATCGCTTTCATCATAACCCCCATTATCATCGAATTTTATTGTTTTTGTACGGTCGATGAGTAGATCGTCTGAGCGCCATTCATGAGTCGCAGCAGATATGCGCCACTAGGCAGTCCCTGTGCCTCGTCTCGACGTCCCGGATGGTTGTGCTTTTATCGAGGGTTTCACTCGTGGCCATACGTCGGCCGTCGGCACTCATCGCGAGGTAGGCAAAACTGAGACCCTGTCTGATTACGTCACCAGTCTCGGCATTGATAACAAAAAGACGCACATCGGTGTTTTGGAATAGAATCGTACTACCGTCTGGGGTAACAGCCAGTCCCGCTGCGGGAAAGTTGCCCGGCATCATGATTTCCTTGATCACCTGCCACTGCGGATAGGAATACAACCGGTACGTTCGTGTTGCTATAATAGCAACACAGTGTATCTGCGGTAATATCTCCACATAAACATTCTGCGACTTGGCACCAAGGTCAAAATGAAAGACTGAATCGGTGCTGCCATCGGCAATGTTCAGCACGACGACATTCCCCAGATCGGTACCTGCAATGAGATACTACATGTCTTCGGAAAATTCCACATCAACTGGATGGCCAAAACCAGAGATGCGGTCCAGTCCAACGCTCCACACGGTGTCGATCGGTGATGGTGGAGGTGTCTCCGTGGCATGGAGGATGCCAGCCGAATGCAAAAGGATGAAAAGCAGTATGCAGGTCTTCATGGTGATTCCTTGCATTAGTATTCTTGGGCTAAACATACGCCGACTATTGAAGCGATGGCACGACTGTTATGTACTGTTATCTTTTTGCGATAATCCGATGTGTTACGCAACACGTAGTAACAACTTTTCGGCACTGAAACCCGGACCCAATGAAGACATCATGGCATATCGCGAGCTGAATGTAAACGCCGGGTCTTTCAGCATGCGGTCTAGAACAAACAAGACAGTTGCACTCGACATGTTTCCATAATCACGCAACACGTCAACCGAATATGCAAATGTGTCCAGCGGTACATCAAGAGCTTTGGCATATGCTGCCATCACCTTTGCTCCGCCCGGATGTGTTACGTAGTCACCTATGTCATCACGCGTAATACCCCAATACTCACAAGCTTCGTCCAGCACTCGTCCCATATGTTCTTCAACGAAGCCAGGAATATCTCGTGAGAAACGAACAGCAAGACCTGTGTCCGTAACGTCCCAACCCATAATGTCTTCGGTGTTCGGAAACAGCGTACTGAATCCGCTAACGACAGCAACGTGGTTAGAAATTGATAACGACGAGTCTGATGACAGTACTATAGCGCCTGCACCGTCTGCGAAAAGACTTGTGCCTACAAGATTAGACTTTGAAATATCGCGACGCTGAAATGTCGCGCTGCATATTTCTACAGCGACGAACAACGTGCATAGACTTTTCCTCGCAACGCAGAGTTCTGCAGCACGGGCAAGACCTGCTACGCCAGCTGCACAACCCAGACCGAACATCGGAACACGCACTGCATGTGTACCGATATTCATCGCAAGCATCAAGAGTGCATCGATACTCGGTGTTGCAATTCCTGTTGTCGAGGCAAGGACAACCGTGTCTACATCAGAGGCATTCATGCCTGAATCGTCGAGTGCGTGTTGTACTGCATCAATAGACAGTTTCAGAGCAGCTTCGACATAGGCAGCATTTGCTTCTTCAAAGCCACGCTCAACACTATACCACTCTGTTGGCTTCATGAAATGACGTTTACGAATGTGTCCGTGGTCGAACACACCAAGCAACCGATCGAGATTGGGTACATCCTTTCCGAACAACGCCTCGACAACGTCGCGCACCTTCTCCTGCTCGACAGCATGTTCGGGCACTGCAGTACCACTACCAATAATCGATGCGTTCATAATGTTGTGTTTGCTTCCTGTTCGTGCACATCACATGTATTGCGAAATGCAACCTGCGATATCGACTTGCGATGATCACTCTTCCAGCTAATGCGTCCGCCCCTCGCCTCTTCTGGTACGTACCCAATCCTGTACAATGCCATTAGCTCGAGGTCTTCGGGCACCTTTAACAGCCCCTTAATCTCACCCCAAGCTGCAGCATCTTCCATTGGTGTTGAGATGAACTGTATGCCCAAGTTCAACTCTGTACACATCAGCCAAACATGTTCGATGGCCATACCCATAGACACGGTGCAGTAAAAGGCGCTGAGTTCGCCGGGACGGTATTCTTCTTTCGACAGCATCACGCCGAGCATGAGCGGCGATTGTTCAACCAGTTTGCGATTGTCTTCGCCAAGCATTGCCGGCACACCGAGTGTTGCCATGACCTTCGATCCTGTATCTGAGAAAAGTTGCTTTGTAAAGGGGCGCAAAGGGGCTGGAAGTGTGTCTATTAGAATGCCGTCACGTCGCTCACGCATCTCGTTTTCAGTGAAGCGGAAGTATCGACGATACCGTTTGAAGAAAGGTCCCTCCATTAACGCTTTCATGGTGCGTCCAGCGATCACGGCTATAGACTCGCGTGTTTTCTGGTCATCCACAAGTACAAACCGCCAAGGTTGCGAGTTAAAGTGGCTTGGAGCGCGGCATGCGGCTTCGATTAGAAGATGCTGGTGTTCAAGGCTAACCGGACGTGGGTCGAAGTGTCCGTTCGTCGTACGCCGCTGACGTAGTGCTTCGCGTAGCGTCATGTCTGTTGCTAAGTTGGTTATTGTGCTTTGATATATGTGCAGGCCAATGACGTCGACCTAAGTACTGGCTACGGTCCTTCGATCTCTGCTGTCGAATATAACGATTCGATGAGGTCTATGTATCGTTGCTCGACGACCTTGCGTTTGATTTTCAAGGTTGGTGTCATCATGCCGTTTTCTACAGTGAAGGGCTCGTCTAAAAGCGCAAAGCGACGGATGCGCTCGTGTTTCGCAAAGTCGCGTTGCAGTTGATTGATGTCTTTCTGCAATGCCTGACGTAGTTCTGCCGATGTTGCTAATTCTTTCCACGAACCCGATGTTACGTTGTTGCGCGTTGCCCATGCACGTGCTGCAGTCTCGTCGGGTACGATTAGGGCCGTGACAAATTCTCGTGCATCGCCTATAAGCATCATTTGGTCGACTAACGGACTTTCTAGTATCCGCGATTCTATAGGATTAGGTGCGATGTTCTTACCACCACTTGAAATGAAGAGGTGTTTTTTTCTGTCTGTAATCTGCAAGTGTCCATGTTCATTGATGATGCCAATATCACCTGTATGTAGCCATCCGTCGGGGTCGATGGTGGCACGTGTTGCTTCCTCGTCACGCCAGTATCCAAGCATGATGCTCGGACCTCGTGCTAATATTTCTCCGTCGGCTGCAATGCGTACTTCGACGTTTGGCAGAGGAGGTCCGACGGTTCCAAGTTCTTCTTCATCAACACGATTTACAGCAATCACTGGAGATGTTTCTGTCAGCCCATACCCTTCGAGAATACGTACACCGATCGATTGAAAAAACTTGCCAAGCTCGAACGACAACGCAGCACCACCTGAGACGAAGAACCGCAGACGTCCTCCTGTACGTGCTCTAATCTTACTCAGCACCAGTTTATCTGCAAGTGCATGTTGCGCAGCCAACACAATGCCCTGCTCTCCATCGGCCCATCGTCTTCCGACAGCTAACGCCCAGTGAAAGAGCTTCTGTTTAATGCCGGATTCCTTTTCTACAGCTGCAAATACGCGTGCTCGAATACGTTCGAACAGACGCGGGACACTGGTCATAAAGGTCGGACGCACTTCTTTAAGGTTCTCGGCAACAGTCTCTATCGACTCTGCCATGTACGATGTGGCGCCGACAAAAAACGCCAGATAGTAACCACTCATACGTTCATATGCGTGGCACATCGGCAGGTATGAAAGCAGGCTGTCGGAATCGTTCATCGGAATAACTGCCAACGCACCAGCTATGTTAGAAGTCATGTTGCTATGCGACAACATCACGCCCTTCGGATTGCCTGTTGTACCACTCGTATAAATCAGGGTCAGCAAATCATCGGGCTTCACTCGCAAAGCCATGGACTCGAACTTTTCACGCCTAACCGTAGGATTAGGTGATGCACCTACAGCAGAACGCAACGAAATATCTACACCCGAACTCGACGCAGCACCGGCTTCAAGTACTGCATCAAACGTCAGCACGCCTTCTGCATACTCACCGGACTGCATAACGATGATTGTTCGAAGCGATGGCACTGCATCACGAATCGATAACACCTTCTTCAGCTGATATGCATTCGATACAATGATGCACGTCGCTTCGCAATCCTGATATATGTATTCGAGCTGCTTGCCTGTAAGCGTTGGAAATACCGGCACATCCACTGCCCCAATAACAGATAATGCGAAGTCGGAAGTAACCCATTCAATACGGTTCTCGCTTAGGATGCCGACTCGCTCCCCTGGGACCACACCATAATGAAGCAATCCAAGTGCAAAACACTCTACGTCGTTGCGTAGCTCGTCGTGCGTTGTGAGCTTCCACACGCCACCGACCTTTTTCGCATACGCACCCTTTGATGTGTTGCCTTCGTAGCGGCGACACACATCAAGAAACATCGCAGGAATCGTAGCGGGAATCATTGTTGCCTCGCAACTGGTGTGTGACAAGAACGCACGAGTTAGTCCAGAAACGTCCAATGTAGCATAACGCGCAGATTCTGTCCGATCTCAGGATAAATCGGCACCGTGTACCAACGCTGTGCAAGAATATTCTCGTAACTGATGCGAATGGTAGCGTTACCAAGTACTCCAGTCAAGTATGCATCGATACCGTTGGCAGACCAACGTTGTACATCGGGTTCGTGCACGTAAGCCCATCGGGTCGGCACATATGTTTCTGCTTTGTACGATGGTTGCAGAATGCCCACGGCGCCGAGACGGACAGAGTTTTTACCAACAACGTGTTGATACGAAACATCGAGCTGACCCATAGCGCGCAGTCCGGTGCCTGCATAGTTGTCGCCTGACTGATCGAACTGCACTCGTGCAAGTGGCAGCACCTGCCAGGAACCTATTTGCAACGTTGCTTGCGCAAGTAGACCGCTCACAACACGCGAGCCACTTGCACCGACAACACGGGCATCGAGAAGAACCGTACCACTCGAGTCGGAGAGTCGTCCGTAGGTGTACACATTTGCAATGCGTCTGTGAAAAGCAGCAATCGTGTAGTCAGAAGACTTCATTGTTAACAGACCGAGTATATGCTGTTCGAACGGCAGAGCCCGTCCCTCTGAAAGCGTCGAAGCCTGCTGCGCAACAGATACGTCTGCTTCGACGGTGGCCCCTTGTACTCGCCACGCGAGTGCAGCCCCTAACCCAGTGAGTCCCCTGCCCCACATTGTACCGAAACGTCCGGCCAACTTTATTGAAAGGGGCTCGGAAAGGGGCACGAGGGCATGTCCGAAGACGGCTGTGTTAAGGTCATGCGAACTATCGGCGTAATCGAACGCCGGCGTTTCTATAAGGTCTACACTCGCACCGACGCGTAACTGCACCGTGCCGATTTGTTGGTCGAACCGACCGACGACACCAATCATGGAGGTGCGAACAACGAGTGGGTCTGTACCAAGCGTACTGCCAACCGTGAGAGACGACGAGTCGCGTAATCGCAAGAGGTTGTTTGACGTGTAGTAAGCAACAGCAGTTAATGTAGACGTGGGCACCGAATCGTCGTTAAGGCGTTGCACAAGTGTAAGCGTGCCGTCGTGACGTCGCGTTTCGTCGCGCAATCCGGTTTGGACAGGCTCTGCCGTTGCTTCGTTAACATTTGTTAAAATGACGTTCGATCGGAGTCCGCCCCACAGATCGGTATTCATCGACGCAAGGTCGTAGCGGAAATCGATCGACGTTGTTGGAGACGGAGTAAACGTTAGTGCCACACGTGCATTCCATACGTCGAAGTCCGTTCGTCGAAATACTCCACGCGCTCCGTTGCGTCGTACGCCAACAGTAACGTTCACGTTTTCGGCGACGTTCTGTGAAAGCGTAACATCAGCTGCAATGAGATCGCTGCTACCTTGTGCGTACCATAACACAGAATATGGCGTCGCGGTGTTGTGACGAATTCCGCGCATGTTCACCCACGAAAGTGTTGCGTGTGGTGCCATGCCCACGGCATCGGTGCCTACATAGACATCTATCGATTCGAAGCCTTCGGGTGAGTGTTGCTCGAGATTGTAGGTGCCGGACCAAATGTCGGTTAACATGCGCCCGTTAAAGCTCACAGCAATGTCGTTGGCAAAGCCACCAAGGATGCTAACTGAGTTTGGCTGACCGAGTCCACCCAGGGAAAGGGGCTGAAAGAAGGTGCCTCGCTTTAGCACTTCGCTAAGCGAACCATATCGCAGTGTGCGGAGATCTTTCTTTGTGATGCTAAAGAAAGAGGTTGTGTCGCTGAGCGGTTGCTTGTAAAGTTTCGGTTCGACTATTGCGACTGGCGCTGGAGAACGCAATGTGTCGACCTGCACTTGTGCTGTGGCCGAGATGGCACACAGCACAAGTACGATCGACCATAATCGACTACCCTTCGACGACTTCAACTTCGTCGACTTCGTCTTCCTCGCGCGTAACGGTTGTGATGTCAGCAATCTCGTCTCCCTCTTCCAGACGGATGAGCTTCACGCCCTGGGTATTACGTCCCAGCTGACGGATGTCTTTAACCTGTTGGCGGATGAGAATGCCGTTGGTGGTAATCACAACGAGATCCTCGGTGTCGTGTACTTCGAGAATTGCGCAGACGGGACCTGTCTTCTCTGTGATGTTCATCGAGATAACGCCCTTGGCCCCGCGCTTCGTCATTCTAAAGTTTTCTACCATCGTGCGTTTGCCATAACCTCGGGTGCCTACAACGACAACCTGTGCGTCTCCGCGGCGAACCACGGTGAGCGAAATGACATAGGCATCGTCCTGAAGTGTAATGCCCTTTACACCAGCGGCATTACGTCCCATTGAACGGACATCACTTTCGTTGAAGTGAACAACAAGGCCAGAACTCGAGCCGATAAGAACTTCCATGTTGCCGTCGGTTAGACGTGCACCAATAAGTCTATCGTTCTCGTCGAGGTTCACAGCAATGATTCCGTTCGAGCGCACATTAGCAAAATCCTTAAGCATTGTCTTCTTAACAGTGCCCGACTTCGTTGCCATGAAGATGAACGCGTTTTCTTTCTCAAGGTCAGCGACCGGCAGATACGTCGTTACTTTCTCGTCGGTTTGCTTTTGAATAACGTTCGCAAGTGAACGCCCCTTCGCGGTACGCGACCCTTCAGGGATGTCGTATACCTTTACGCGATATACTCGGCCCCTGTCTGTGAAGAACAACAGGTAGTGGTGCGTAGACGCTCTGAAGACTGTTTCTACATAGTCGTCTTCGTATGTGCCCGAGCCCGAAACACCACGTCCGCCTTTATGCTGACGTCGGTATGTGCTAACAGGAGTGCGTTTGATGAAGCCGTTATGTGAAATAGTTACGATTACCTCTTCGTTGGCAATCATGTCCTCGAGTGTGAAGTCTTTTGCATCGTACACGATTTGCGTGCGTCGTTCATCGCCGTGTTTCTTTGCAAGCTCGGTTAGCTCTTCGCCAATAATCGACATTTGCAATTGCTTACTGGCGAGAATAGAGCGCAAGCGTTCGATGGTTTCTATAAGCTCGCGGTATTCGGCCTGAATCTTGTCGCGTTCGAGTCCGGTAAGGCGCTGAAGACGCATGTCGAGAATGGCCTTCGCCTGAATCTCAGACAAGCCGAATTTCTTTTGCAATGCATCGGATGCCGACGATGCATCTCGCGAAGCACGAATGGTCTTTATCACTTCCTCGATGTTGTCGAGGGCAATGATGAAGCCTTCTAAGATGTGCGCGCGTTTTTCTGCTGCATCGAGGTCGAATTGCGTGCGTTTAACAACCACATCGTTGCGGTGTTTAACGAATTCCTCGATCATCTCTTTAAGCGTGAGGATACGTGGACGTCCGTTTACCAGCGCAAGAAGAATAGCACCAAACGTTACTTGGGTCTGAGTGTGTTTGTAGAGGTTGTTCAGCACAACCATTGGTGTAGCATCGCGCTTTAGCTCGATAACAATGCGCATGCCGTCGCGATCAGACTCATCACGCAGGTCGGAGATGTCTTCGAGCGTCTTGAGTTTTACAAGGTCAGCAATCTTTTCAATGAGTCCGGCCTTGCTTACCTGATACGGAAGCTCGGTAATGATAATTGCTTCGCGTCCGAGTTTATTGATTTCGATCGTGGCTTTTGCACGCACAAGAATCTTGCCACGGCCTGTGGTATACGCGCTGCGCACACCTTCGTAGCCGTAGATGATGCCGCCCGTCGGAAAGTCAGGAGCAATGATGTACTTCAGCAGTTCTTCGTTGGTGATTGCGTTGTCGGCGATATATGCCGTAATGCCATTGATAACCTCACGCAAGTTGTGCGGAGGAATGTTTGTGGCCATACCAACTGCAATACCGTTTGCACCATTCACAAGCAGCGTCGGTAGTACCGTGGGTAGTACAGTTGGCTCTTGCAGCGAATCATCGAAGTTCGAACGGAAGACAACGGTGTTCTTATCGATATCACGCAGAACTTCCATTGCAATGGTGTTAAGGCGCGCTTCGGTGTACCGCATTGCCGCCGGCGAATCGCCATCGACAGATCCGAAGTTTCCCTGACCATCGACGAGGCGGTAGCGCATCGACCATGGTTGTGCAAGACGCACCATGGCGTCGTACACAGAAGAGTCGCCATGTGGGTGGTACTTACCAAGTACTTCCCCCACGATACGCGCACTTTTCTTGTATGGGCGGTTGGGAAACATGCCCAACTCATACATCGCGTATAAAACGCGGCGGTGAACAGGTTTAAGTCCGTCTCGTACGTCGGGAAGTGCCCGCGATACGATAACGGACATGGAATAATCGAGATACGAGTTGCGCATCTCGTCTTCCATGAGGACGGGTTGTATTCGTTCGTTCGTCAGTGCCATAGCCCCAAAAATACGGATTATCGGAGCACTGTCAGCGTTCCAACGCGATGGGAAAGGGGCTCTCCGCCATTTGACGAATAAAATCGGTACTGAGCAGTTCTTTGACTCTACACTAAATTGTGTGCTTTCACTTGTTGACGCCCACTTTGCACGTATAGCTAGGACGCCGACAGATGACCCAAGAATTTAACCCGTGGCAGCGTGAGGCACTTCAGGCCATCATCGATATTGCCGGGCTGTCACACCGACCCTCTGCCCTCACTCGCGCCAGAGCCCGTGTGACTGATGTGCGAACCACATCCGAGGCCACACTGGAGACCATAGCCTCAACACTCCGCGAGATCGGCGTTGCCGCTAACGTTGAACGCATTTCGTCCGTTGTGCCAGCCATCTCCACTGAGGTCGTAACGATGGACCTCGACGGTCACATCGTGCGCATACGTATCGAGGCGTCAGGTATCGCGACCATGACACGATACGACGGCATCGGTGCTTCCACAACCACATGGCAGGAGTTTGTAGGCTCTCGCGATTCCGTCGAGGCCATCGTAATCTCGGGCACGTTTCAGTCCTTCTTGTCTTCCGACGATACACTGCCGCAGCATCGGGGCCATCAGCTCAATGACAGTCGTGCATATACGGTGAGTCGTCTACGCGACGTGTGGCCGCTCATACGCAAGATCCTTCGTATGGAGAAGCGTGAGGTGTGGGTGGTCTCCGTGTATGCAATCCTCACGAGTTTGCTTGGCCTCGTGGTCCCACTCAGTTCACAATCCATCGTTAATGCCGTTGCCCTCGGTGTGTTTAGCCAGCAACTCGTTGTTCTCTGCGTTGTGGTGTTTTGCGCGATGATGGTCACGGCAGTCATTGTCGTGCTCGAGCGCTACGTCGTCGACATGATTCAGCGTCGACTCTTCGTGTCTACCGCATTCGACTTCGTCTACCGCCTACCCCGTATCAAGGCCAGCGCGTTGCAAGACACTTATGGTCCGGAGCTCGTCAACCGATTCTTCGACGTGATGACCGTTCAAAAGTCCGTAGGCAAGTTCCTCCTCGAAGGGATTAACGCCGTACTCGTGTTGCTCACCGGCCTCGTCGTCCTCGGCATCTACCATCCGTTCTTCCTTCTCTACGACTTCGTCTTCGTGCTCTTCTTGCCAGTGCTTGTGCTTATCCTCGGACGCAATGCCATCTCCACTGCCATAAAAGTCTCGGAGAAAAAATACCAGGCGGCATCGTGGCTCGAAGACGTGGCACGCAACCAACTCGGCTTCAAGCTCACGGGGACGAGTGCGTATGCGTTCTCGCGAATCGACGATATCAGCACGGGATATGTAGGGGCTCAACACAGGCACTACCTTGTTTTGGCACGGCAGATTTTCGGATCCTATGTGTTCAAGGGGTTCGCCACGGTAGGCATCCTCGCTCTTGGCGGCATCCTTGTCCTCGAAGGGAGCATCTCGCTTGGCCAGCTAGTTGCGGCCGAAATCATCGTTATCCTAATTCTCGGCGCGATGGAAAAGCTCATCGGCCAGTTCGACATATTCTATGACCTCATTGCCGCGCTCGACAAACTTTCGGCCATCACAGGTCAGCCTCTAGAAGACGTTGGCGGGATAAGCGTGCCTAACGCTCCCGCTGGCGGCACGGTAGTTGTGAGCGGCGTAGGTTTTTCGTACGATCGCCACACGGTGTTGAGCACCGTCTCATTCAGTGTTAGTGCGGGACAACGCGTGAGTCTCGTTGGGCCAAGCGGTGCGGGCAAGTCTACGCTAGCCCGCCTCATTCTTGGCCTCAATATTCCGTCTCGTGGATCGATCGATGTAAACGGTGTGGATACGCGTGTGGCAGATCTTAGGTCACTTCGTTCACGAGTGGGGTATATTTTTCCCGACAATCAGATTATCCCCGGCACGGTGCTCGATAATATCACGTTGGGTCGGCACGCGACAACAGAAGACCTAGCGTGGGCGATCTCGATGGCGATGCTCGACCAAAGCATCCGTGAGCTACCCAAAGGCATCCACACTATGATCACTGCTGCAGGCGAGAACCTCTCGTACGGAATGCGCCGCCGCATTTTGTTCGCACGTATGATCCTTAGCAAACCTGACGTTCTAATCATCGACGAAGCCTTCGAAGGCATTGAGGACAGTATGAAACTCCTCATTCTCGATGAGCTGATGAAGTGGCCGCGTTGGACGATTATCAACATCTCGCACGACCCCGAAGTGGTGCGCCGCACACAGAGCGTGTACGTACTCTACAAAGGCGAGATTATTGAGTCTGGCACTCCCGGCGACCTTCATCGCAACAATGGTGCCTTCACCAGCCTCTTCCCCGATGCTTCGCATTTCTCTTCGGGAAGCTCGGAGGCCGGCTATGCCTGATACGCACCGCACACCAGCACAGGAACTGAACCTCGACACCATCGACGCCACGCGGCGCACAGCCTTCCGTCTCGTTGAGACAGGTGGTTCACCTCGCAAGCTCGTTATCCTAATCGGCATCTTGCTCGTTGCAAGTGTACTCTTTCTCGCAATCGTTCCGTGGCAGCAGACTGTGGTGGGTTCGGGCAAGGTGACATCGTTCGCACCGGAAGCGCGCCCACAGACTATTGAGAGCGCCATCAGTGGCCGTATCGTGCGTTGGTACGTACGGGAGGGGGCTCACGTCAGCAAAGGCGATACCGTTGCCATCCTCTCCGACATTAACGTGAACTTCATGGACACGAAGCTGCTCAGCCGCTTGCAAACATTGCGCAACCGCACGTTTGATGCGCAAGAGCAAGCGATCAACGTAGCCATCCAGCGTCGCAAGCAAGCAGAGCAACGCTACGTAGCCTCGCTTGCTCGACTCGAGCGTGTGATCGTCGACAACAACATTGCACGGACGCGATTCGCCCGAGCCGACACTCTGTTCAAGGACGGCTTGATTTCGCAACGCGAGTTTGAAGCCGCACAGGCGCGCATACAAGAAGTAATTGCAGACTCGATCTCCTCCATCGCTGGCCTCACGTCGGCACAACAAGATATAGACGCCTTGGTCGCCGAAGAAGAGCGCGTTATTAACCACGCTTACGTTGCTATGCAGGAGGTGGATGTTCGCATCGGCAACGCCCAGGGTCGCATTAGTGCTGGTGTGGTTCTCGCTCCTCTGTCTGGTACCGTGGTCCGCATTGCGAAGGCCGGTGCAGGTCAGACTGTAAAGGAGGGCGAAGAACTAGCGCTCATCGTTCCAAAGACCACAGATCAGGCCGTGGAGATATATGTCAGCAGCATGGATGCAGCGATTATCGAGCCGGGACGCTACGTGTCGTTACAGTTCAGCGGCTTTCCTGCCTTTCAGTTCTCCGGCTGGCGCGACATCCACGTCGGCATTTTTCACGGACGTGTCAAGGTTGTGGATGCCGTTGACGATGGCACCGGTCGGTTCCGTGTGCTCATTGTGCCTACAGAAGACCCGCAGTATACCACATGGCCGGATGATCGATACCTGCGTCAAGGCACCCATGCCACAGGCTGGGTTCTGCTCGACGAAGTGACGATCGGCTATGAACTTTGGCGACAGCTTATGGGCTTTCCGCCACAATTTCCGGTATCCGCGAAGGAGGATGTAAAGAAATGATGCGTCTTACGTTGACGGCAGGTCTCGTTCTAAGCTTCGCAGTTAGCACGTATGCACAGGATGTGCTGCGCTTGCAGGACTTCCTTTTGCAGGTTGAGCGCACGCATCCATCGCTTCGTTCGGCGGACTTCGAGCCCGAACTCGCTGAGGCAGAGATTCGCTCTGCGCTAGGCAGCTTCGATCCACTGTTGAACGTCTCGTACGAGTACAAGGATACAGATGGCAGAGACAGGCTCAATCTGTTCGATGGATCACTCGAAATGCCACTTGACATGCTCTTCGGCCCCAAACTGAAAGCCTCGTATCGTCGCGGAATCGGCCAAAGCATCAATCCGCAAATGTCGACCACGGTCCCTGGTGAAGGCTCAATAGGCGTTTCTCTTCCTATCCTTCAAGGCATCTTTACAGACAGCAGGCGGAACCAACTGCGTAAAGCCATGTTGCGGCCCGACCTGGCATCGGCCCAATACCGCATAGAGCGTAACAACCTCTTGCGATCGGCTGGACTTCGTTACTGGGACTGGAGTGAAGCATCAGCGGGCGTGCGCGTTGCGGATTCCGTTCTCACACTTGCCCAACGGCGGCTCAACTTCATAACACGTCGCGCACGTGCGGGCGAGTCCGCCGTGATCGACAGCGTGGAGATGGCGCAAGAAGTACAACGCCGCATCGGTGAACGTTTTCGTGCTTTGCGCATCGAAGAGCAGTTCGCCATCGATGTATCCGTGTTCTTGTGGAACGGCGACGGATCACCACAGCAGAACATGGCATTTCTTCCGCTAGAGCTGCCACCTACCGCTGACACAGTGGTGACCACAACCGAGGCTGCAAATCTTGCGCGTACTCTTCGTCCAGAAATTGTCCGTGCAGAGGGATTGCAGCAGACATCGCGTCTCGACTCCTCCCTTGCGCAGGAATTGCTCCGCCCCTTCGTAGAAGTAGAGGCCGCGTTGTTGGCTTATGACGTCACAGCATTGAAGAAGACCGACTACAAAGTAGGGTTGCGGATCAACCAGCCTCTTCTCTTCCGACAAGCATCTGCACAGGTCGAAACGGCAGACATTACAGTACTTCGCGCAGATCTATCACGTGCGCTCATCGATAGGATGATCTATGCAGATGCCGCGAACGCTGTTATCTCGATCGATCGTTCGCGTGAGCGGCTTGGGGCCGCTAACGAAGAAGTGCGCTTAGCTCGAATTATGGTGGATGCTGAGCAACGCAAGTTCGAGGCCGGCGAGTCGACACTCTTGCAACTAAACTTGCGCGAACGTTTCTATGCCGAGGCTTTGCTACGACAGGTTTCATCGCGTGCCGATTGGGCCCGCGCTCGTCTCGCCTTGCGATGGGCTACTGGAACCCTTTAATTAATGGGGCACTGGAACCCTTTAATTATCGAAGCATTGTCAGCGTCCCAACCCTATGGGAAAGTGGCTCTCCGCCTGCATTAGTAGCAGAAAGTTTCCACATATACAGTCCAGTGGCCACCGATTGGCCCTCGTCTCCCCTTCCGTCCCAATATAGCGTGCCCCGGCCGACGCTTAGAGATGTCGAAAGTGCTCGAATTCTGATGCCCTGAAGGTTGTAAATCTCTAGCACGGCACTACGGGTAGGCGTAGTGTCTGCGAGTGCGACGCTGAAGGTGAACGGACCCGATGACGGGTTGGGATAAGGCATAACCTCGGCTATTTCGACTTTTGACGAGGTAAAGACCGATACTTCGTAGTCTGCCTCATTTCCGGTAACATCCGTTGCCTTGACGAGAATATTATTCTGTCCTAACTCAAGCGGAAATCTAAAACGCATTGCCGCACGCACATCATTTGCATCGTACTTGCCATACGCTTGAACAGCAGCAGTATTTAAGAACTCAAAATCGGTGGAGGTGTTTTCTCGAATACGCGTACCGTTGATAAACACATTCATCTTGGTCGGATCGGAAATCTGCAATTGCGAATTATCGTGCACGAGCACTTCGATAAACGGGTTGATGTACACGTATTCGCCACCACGCACATGAACATCATCTAAGCGAACTTCAATTGTTGGGGTGTCGGTGTCTTCGCGTACATGAATAGTCTGTGTCCGCACATTGTTGAACGTATAACTCTCAGACTGTATAATGTCTGGGTCTACAGATCCCGTGACGATTGAGGTACTTCCGAGTGATGCCGACGGAATATGAACTTCAACGTTCGCTGTAGAATCAGCTTGTGTCGGCGCCACTGTTGTATCCAGCAAAAACACTCTCTCAGTTACTGTTGAGCCCGTAGCAGTAACGCGCATGTCTGCGAGTGTGCTTGTCTGCTCAGGACGTGCATTGCGAATGCGAACAACAGATTGCACAGTGTCGCCACGCAGTACGCTGTCTTTTACAACCAAAAGTCCGTCAGGCTCGACAATCCATTCGTCTGCGGGCTCGTACAGTACGCGCAGTGCAACAGCCGTTGTCGGAGGCTTCGGACCACCTGTATGTTTTAGATTAATAACTGCCTTCACCGCGCGAAGTGCAGCACCAAAAAAACTAATGCCTTCTCCCGGCACAAAGAGTCGATCGATAGCAGTTTCTCGACCTGCGTAATCGCGCTCAAATATTGTGACGGAAGCATCCTCATTGCGTACTAGAGAAGTGTCTACTAGGGTCAAGGATATTAGCCGTCGCGCTGGACCCAGCCACTCGCTGTAAGCCGAGCCTTCACTAGCGTAGAAATCGAGTTTACCGTTCAGTTTCACCATCGAATCTGGTGCGCCCTTCCATGATTCTTGGGCTTGTCCAGGTGCTAGACCCTTACGTCCGATCATAGCCCACGACGAACTCGTACGCAACGAGTCTGCAAAACCAGATCCGAGCCCCTTTAAAAGGACCCTTAACGTGTCCATCAGACCTTTTTCTTCGAACGCAGTAAACGATTCGTCGCACGATGCAAACAAGAGCCTATCACTTGGTAGAATACTATCGCTTAAGAATTTGATAGCGTCTTCGGCAAAGCCATTGTGTCCGGTCGTAATGGGTGTTGGGTCTTTCCACGTATCATATCGTCGCACTACTCTTGGTACTGTATCGGTAGCATTCAAAGCCACGATATTAATGCCACGCCTGTACGAGTTGCGTAAGATTTCTGTTTGCGCAATTCGAATGGCAAACGTTGGGTTTTTATCTAGATCGGAGGTTTGTATGCCACTCGACAGAATGTAAATATTGTGAGTATCTGAACGAAGCCGAATTGTACCAGTGATTGAATCGATAACAACCGATTGCGCATCGTTCGTTTTGAACCGTCCAGCGGACTGAACCAGCTCGCCGTATCCAGCCGACGTATCGCTTACTGTAATCGGCAGCCACAACACAGCAGAGGCCCGTCCAGAGGTGTTAGTGGTCCACGCACCGAGCCAGCGCTCACCGACAATATCTGATGACAGCGAACCCACGTGCCAGTCAACGACGCTGCCGGTTCGGACAACTTCGGACGGAGCAGATCGGCGCACAGCGAGCATTGTATCTGGTAAAGGGGCTATGACAAGGGTCACGAGACGCTGTTCTGTTGTCGAAGGATCGAGTACACGTATCGGTTTCGTTGCAACGGCACTAAGCACACCATAAGCGTGCGGATAAAGTGGAAGAACAGTTCGTGCAAACACAGAAACGGTTTGTGTGTACGTGTTGTTCTCACGACGATCGCCGAGGGATTGCTGCGGATCGATTTCGATACTCACAACATGCTCGCCAACACGTCCGGATACATCTAGCGTACAGCGGGCTATTTCCTTACTGCATAAACCATCGAGCACAACATCGGTTGAATCGGTAGTTCCATCGTATGTGCGACGAAACCGCACTGTAATTTTTTCTTGCGTTCCAGTACCAGCATTTTGAACTACCGCTGTTACGATCATCGACGCACCATCATCGGTGATTTGTGTCGAGCCCACGGGGTCGGTTATCGTAACGTCCTGCTTGCGTACATACGGCTCGGGTTCAACGTCCATCCTCACTCGCGAAAGCGGATCTCCGAGCAGCGAATACTGCATAGTTGTGTTCACACCTTCTGCAGTGCCGCGTTGTGCAAACGGTCGCTTCGCTGCGTACATCAAAGCACCAAGTTCACGCGTGCCACTACGCATTAGGAGATGAATACGGAGATGCAAATCCGAAACGTTTACCTGATACTCCCATCCTGTGCCGCCCATTGCGGCCATGAAGCCACGCTTGGGTACCACGACGTATTCGACATTTTCTGAAGCGGTGCTAGGATTTGCGTATGCGCCGGTCTGACATGCATACGTCGCGAGTACTCCGTAACGTCCGGTGTTTGCCAACTCTGTTGCATCCCATCCGTTGATGTCGAATGTGTTGGTAGCACCATGCCCAACGAAGTTCATCCACTGCACACCTTCATCGATACTCTTGCGTAAGTAGAAGCCAGCATTCACAGGTGCGGTGTATCGGCACAATGTTGACGTGTCGATACAGAACGGTGCATCGAGAAACGTCACACCTGTCTGAAAAACATCGCTAATCATGTTCGTATACAAATCACACAGCCCCTCGGCTTCTGAGCCGCCCCCTACAAACTGCCAGCGTCGCATCCACGGAGCGAATGGTATTGTGTCGGATTGAATGATTTTGTCGATCTGTGCTTCCGACTCCCCTGCAGTAATTGCCGGAATACGGCCGACGATTAGGTCAGGGTTGACGATTTCGTTCTCGTCATCCAAAAGACCAAACCAGAAGTCGCTTGAGGGACGTCCGAATGTCGGCACCTGGTCTGGACGTGTAGATCCGACGTTGCCAAACGGAATTGCAATGCGTGGGTCCCATGTGGCATTGCCTACGAGCAACAGGTAACGGGGCTTGGGAGAAGGGGCAGACGTCCAAACATGTTTGAGATAGTTACGAATGGCTTCGGGCGAACGTTGTCCGGCACCAAATTCATCGATGACGTCATCGACGTCTACAACGCGTGTACGCACATTGTTGTGCTGACGTCTGAATGCGGCAAGTCGGTCTGTTTGTGCGCGATGTGTTGCATGAGTGATGTAGATGTAGTCGACACCCGACGAATCTGCAACGAGATTCGAAAGATGGGCGCGTTCTACGCGAGCATCTTCGACACTGCTCATGTCATTCACGAATACCGTTCGCTCTCCTCCTCCATACAGTCCAAGCGTTGGTGTCCAGGCCGTGCCAGACGCCGATACGAACCACGACGTCACACCCAATGCTATGTGCTCATCACTTGCTTTGGCATCACCAATAGGTTGGCCTCGAACTACTCCTGATACAACCCAATGCAAACCTTGTGGAGTTGGCAGTTGTGCGTTACGCATTGCACTTAGTAAAGCCGCTGCAATTGGCGTGTACATCGAAGCGTTGCCTAACACAGCGACAACCGTGCCCGTCTGAAGGCTTTGAATTAGAACACCTATAACGTTTGGATCGGTATCAACAAGCATTTGCGCAACGCCATTGGGCTCGCGGTACACAACAATCAAGCCGCTTACAGTCGAGTCGACGCGGAACGACTGCCCGTCGATGCGTACAAATGCACGCATAGCCGATGAAGGATTCGATGAAATAATGTCGCGCACATTAATAGGTGCAAGGCTTGCAACAACGAGTGATCCGCGTGCAGACGTTGTGTGTAATGCAAACTGCTGATTGGTTGTGTCGAGAACAGCTATACGATTTGTGCGTGCTCCACGAAGACCTATCTGCATGGACTGAGACTGCGACGGTGTTTGAAAGCGAAGCATTCCGTTATGCATCACAGGTAACACATCACCAGTAATGGTGATGAAGTCGAGCAACACATCGGAATAGTAATTGGGTTTACCTTCGTGCTCAGCAACGCCCGGAGAATACAATGCCATAACGATTTCGCCTGCAGGCATGTCCGAACCTTGCTGCGTCGACGTCAGAACTTCTCCGCCAATTCCTTCACGTTCAAAAAACACGTGTGCCGCTCCATCGACTGTCAAGTCCGCACGATTATCTGGCGTTAATGGTGGGTCTAATACTGCAATAACATGCGCCGAAATTGACAGCGATCCGTTGGCTGCAGGGTATAAAGTTAATGGTTGAACAAAACGAGATTTTGCAAGTGCACGAAGATTCGTCCAGTAATACCCCTCGTAGGTTGCCCAGAACGTATTGTATGTCGACAACACCTCATCCACTGCATTACCGAGGTGATAAAATCCCGTATCGAGTTCGTAGCGTTCGTTTATTCTAACGTGCGGTAAAAGATCGCCCTCAGGAATTCCTGCATTGTCTGGCAAAAGGTCGAACCGACGCCGCACTCCCGATGTGCGCACCGTTAAAAAGTAGACTGCCGTAGTGTCGTAACGATCGAGCCAGGTTGTATCGCCAAACGGATGACGTCCCTGAAACCACACCGTATCAGCCATGGAAAACTGGTTGTCGGCATCGCCATCTGTGATGAGTAACGGACGCTCTATGCCTTTATAAAAAAGAGCGATATCGGTTAGGGGGCTGCCTGCGAGTTCTGGTACAGCGCCAAGTGCACGTGCCCCAGTAATGCGAGCAACACCGTCCGTACGTGTTCGCACCCGTAGGTGCGGCCTTCCAGCCTCGTACCACAAACGAGGGTCGATATCTGTTTCTGCCTGGATATGTTCTGCGTTCTTCCCGTGCATCATCCTAGACATCAATGCCTTGGTCGAGTTTTTCTCGATGTGCAAGTTCTTAACGACCTGCAACGAGTCTGCTGCACTGAGAGTAGCGCAGCAGCAAGCTATAGCAAGAATGCAGAGGGTACGTAGGTTCAAGGTGGCCATAAAAAAAGTGCCGTGATACAAAGGGGTATCACGGCACAACCACGGGAATCGTGTTTAGTTACGTAGGGTCAGGTACTTACTTCGATTTAGGGAAGGAGTCGCTGATGGCAATGATGATGCGTTCGGCTACCTTTTCCGATACGACCTTGCGGACATTCTCGTCGCTCGACAGCGCTTCCTGTATTGCATCAGCAACCTTTTTCTTAATGATCTCTGATGTCTCGCCAACGAGTGCATCGGCAACCTTGTGCATGTCTTCGCCAACGTCCTTCATGGTCTCGAGCTGGTTCTTGTTTGCGTCTTCCATCTTCTTCATCAACTTGTCGATGCGTTCTTCTTCCTCTGTATAGACAAGTGCAAACGCTAGAAGTGCGAGCATGATGCCTTCAAGCGAAATGGCTGCAAGAATAAGCGACGGTTTGGTTGCGGGAATGAACTTCAGTCCGCGCACACCAATGACGACGATAAGGATAGCCGCGCCGAAGTATGCAAGGCCAGTTACATTGTTCGAGTACTTCTCTGTGAAGTGGTGCGTCATATACAGGCGCAGCCCCTTCATGAAGTTCAAACGATTGCGCGACCACTCAATACCCTTTTGGGTATCAACGATTTCCTTGACTACGAAGTCAGAGAAAAATTCCTTGATGCGGAGATAGAGGATTTCCTGACGGAAGATGACAAGGTTCACATCAGGTGTAAACACTTCTTCGTACCGGATTAGGCGTTTACCATGTGCGCGCGCTGTCTCCTCGTCTTCCACCGCGGTACGATCCCACACAAATTTGAATGCAGATCGAACTTGGTGACCTTCGAGCGCCGCCAGATCTCCATCAGGCATGGTAAGCAGATCGACGATTTCCTCTGAGAAACCCGTCTGAAGCCTGATTTTTGATTTTGTATGATGAATTTCTCGCTCAACTTTTTGCGCCATATAACCTATAGTAACAGGCAAAAAGAATGATACGAAAATGGCCGTGGTAAAGCCCAAGCCTATAGACAAAACTGTGAAGCCGATCCCTTGTTGAAGAATGATGGCAGACTCACCCAGTCCACCCTCACCCGCTGCCTTTACGATCCACTCGCCCTTGCCCTTGGTATAACCATCAAGTTTCTCAGAACGGGTAGTGCCCGAGAAATCGAAGATATAATCGGTCTTGATGTACTCTTTAAGATTCGTTCCTGCGGGAAGTGTCGTTGCGAATTTATCGGTCGTGACCGCTGACATTCCTGGTTGTACTTCCTTAAACCGCATCGCAAGCTTTTCGTCGTGTGGTTTGAACAGCGAAAGCACTGCACCTTCTACTGCTTTCGGTATCACGAATTCGTAGAATGCAAACGAGAAGACGGCCACCAATACCAAGAATAAGATAAGGTGTATGGGGCTTGCCTTCGGCGGTGCGTGTTGAGCGTTCGTTGCCATGTATTCTCCTATCCCCGGTGGATGATCAATTTATGCTGCTTTGTCTGCCATGCCTACTAGAACCGCCGAATATACAACACGGAAGCGTTAACTTTGAACATGCAATCGTACACACCCCGCTTCGCAGTTTCACCCGAAAACGTCCTTTCCGAACTCCGTCAGAACATGCTTGTCGACGGATTCGAGCACATTCTAGACATGGAGCGAAGCCACGGGGCCTATCTGGTGGAGCAACGTACCGGCAAAGCGTACCTCGACTTCTTTACGTGCATTGCTTCGATGCCGATAGGCATGAATCACCCGCGCATGACGGACCCGGCCTTTGTTGAGTTCCTTGGACGTATTGCCCTGCACAAACCCTCAAACTCTGACATCTACAATGTCCATCAGGCCACGTTCGACAAGACCTTTCGAGAGCTTGCCATTTCTGAGCACTTCCGTTATGCGTTTTTTATCGACGGAGGCACACTTGCAGTCGAGAATGCATTGAAAGCAGCGTTTGACTGGAAAGTGCAGAAGAATTTTGCCAAAGGACATCTCACGGAGAAGGGACATAGCATTATTCACTTCGAGCGTGCGTTCCACGGCCGCTCTGGGTATGCCTTGTCACTTACGAACACCGACCCCAGTAAGACGAAATTTTTCCCACAGTTCAATTGGCCCCGTATCACGCCCCCTATCATGTCGTTTCCAGCGACCGATGAGGTTCTCCAACGCGTAATCGAAGCAGAGGCTCATGCTGTGGCGCAGATGAAGCAAGCGTTCATCGAAGACCCCGACAACATTGCGGCAATTATTATCGAGCCGATTCAGGGTGAAGGCGGCGACAACCATTTTCGTCCAGAATTCTTTAGAGCCCTGCGCGAGCTGGCCGACGAAAACGATTGCTTGCTCATCTTCGACGAAGTGCAGACGGGCGTCGGCCTCACGGGTACGATGTGGGCTCACGAAGGCATTGGTGTTAAGCCAGATATCATGGCGTTCGGTAAAAAGATGCAGGTGTGTGGAATAGTGGCAAGCGAACGTTTGTCTGAAATCGAAGACAATGTGTTTGTCACATCAAGTCGCATCAACTCTACGTGGGGTGGCTCGCTTGTCGACATGGTGCGAGCAACGAAGTACCTTGAAATTATCGACGATGAGAACCTCGTTCAGAATGCCGCAACACAAGGGGCGTATTTACAGGAGCGCATAGCGCACTTGGAGAATGCACGCGGACGCGGGCTGTTCTGCGCCTTCGATATGCCAACACCAGAGGCTCGCGGGGCTGTTTTGAAGGGGGCTTACGAGAAGGGTCTAATTCTCGTTGGCTGTGGCACACGTTCGGTGCGATTACGTCCACCGTTGAATATCACCCGCGCACAAATCGATGATGCCGTTGCGATTATTGAGTGTGTCGTTTAAGAAGCTAGAGTATGGTACTAGCCTTGTCAAGAACAGCATCGAGCACTTGCTGCAATGTTTGATTTTTAACTCGCGCACCTGCCGCATAAACGTGTCCCCCACCTCCGAACTGCTTGGCTAGTTCGTTTACGTACACGTCACCCTTCGACCTGAACGAACACTTTATTTCTGACGGAAGCTCAACGAGCATAATACCAACCTCGACGCCATCGACTGCTAGTGTGTTGTGTACGTAACCTTCGACATCGTCTATCGTGCAGCCAAAGCGCTGCATGTCTTCGAGCCGAATCATCATGATACAGACACGTCCGGCATAATGTGTTGTCATCGACGACAATGCAAATCCGAGCATGCGCATTCGTGCTACCGGCGAATGATTGTAAACATTGTCATATACCATTACAGGATCGGCACCGCGTTCAATCAAGTGAGCCACGACGCGGTGCAACGCTGCCGTTGTCCGTGGAAAGTGAAAGCTACCCGTATCCGTCATAATGCCCGTATACAAACACGTCGCACAATCGGCGGAAATCGTAACCTCTGGCATGTGCCGCAATACCTCGACCAACATTTGGCACGTTGCCGCTGCTGTAGTATCAACCAGTTGCACATCAGCAAAATCTTCTGGCTCGGTGTGATGATCGATGTTAATGATGTGCACGAGTCTGTGAACGCCCGTATTTGCCTGAGCACGCGACGCGGCGATGGTTGCTGAAATAAGTTTTCCAAAATCCTGCAATCGCGATACCGAATTAAGATCGAGCACCACGATTGTGTCAGCGCCCTCAAGTGTGAGTGCAGGATTAAGACTGAACACCTCTATCACTTCGGCTCCTGGCATCCACGACATCGTCGTTGGAACGGGTGTTGGCAGCACCACCCGCACCGACTTACCCTTGGACTTCAAAGCGTGGTACAATCCAAGTGTGCTCCCCACTGCATCGCCATCGGGATTGATGTGCGCCGTTATTACTACGTTCTGTGCACCCGTGAGTGCTTCGGCCGCTGCTTTGTACAAATGCTCCATTGCCAACAATACAGAATTAGAAGGGTTGAACCGCGAGAGACGTGCAAACCACCGGACTTCCTAATTTGCTACATGACGTGGAAACGTGTTGGATACATTGTCGGACTTTGGGTCCTTGGTGGACTCGCCCTCTTAATCATCGCAGACCGCTTTGTGCTACCTGCAGTGGTGCAGGCGTCGCCTGTGTTAAGTGTGCCAAACCTTGCTGGCAAGGACGTCGAGTTCGCAAAAGAAACGCTGCGTGCACTCGAGCTACAGGTTATGGAACCGCGCCTACAGTACAGCGAAAAAATTCCTAAGGGACGTGTGCTGTCGCAGATGCCCTACGCAGGCGCGCAGGTTAAAAGTGGACGTCGCATCTATCTTACCGTAAGTCGCGGCATCGAAACCGTTCGCATGCCATCTGTTAGGGGGCTAAGCCTCCGCGATGCGCGCCTTGCGCTCATGCGCGTCGGCTTGCAGGTCGAGAGTGTAGAATTTGAATTCAATGACAGTGTCGAAAACCACCGCATCATCGCACAAAGTGTCGACCATGACGCAGATGTGCCGGCAGGATCTTCGGTGACACTTGTTATTTCGCAAGGGTCTAACGGTGTTCACACGCCCGACCTCGGCAGCCTAACACTAGACGAAGCAAAAGCCATACTTGCACAATCTGGCCTCACACTCGGAAAGATTACCTACAAACCCACCGATGCATTTGATGAGAATTCAATTCTCTTTCAAGTGCCAGAGCCCGACTCACTCGTGCAGCCGAATACCGCTGTGCACATTACCGTGGCGTCACCGAAGTAGCTATCGGCGTTACCCACACCCAGCCTTGCTCCTCGAGCACCTTATAGACAGCAAGGCGGCTTGCACCTATGATGGAGTCGCCGGTGCAGATGTCATACGTCCAGCCGTGTAACGGACATTGTACAGTACCGTTTTCGATAAAGCCGTCGTAGATCATTGCCGCACGTTTATGCGGACACACATTGCTCACGGCACGAGCAACGCCTGCAACACGAAATAAAGCGATGTCGGTGTCCCAGTCTAGCTCTACGCGAAAGCCCCTCCGCTCAACAACATCGATTGAACGACACAGGCGTACCCAACGTACACCATCGACAGTGCGTTCTGGACGTTCGCTAAACATCGTAGCCTTCGCATTGCAGTTGTGTAGTCATGGTGCATCTGTGATCGAGACTTCGGGTCCGAGCATCGGTCCTCTGTCGCCCATGACAACGGTAGCGGACTGACGCAATGCGTCATGTTCGAAGACCACAAGCCATTGCTCGTCGACAATGACGGGTAAGATCTTTTTCTTCTCCGCCATGGTCGTAAGCGGAAAGTTGTCGTAGCCCATGCCATAGGCAATACCGATATGTGCGCCCGTTGGCATAAGGTCTGCTGGATAATACACTGTGTTCGCTCCGTCGGAAACACGCACAGTCTGTAGGGCTGCGGTGTGTCCAAACGCAAGATCGACATGTACCATTGGAAAGAGTTCGCCCGGACCATCTAAGAACTCAAGCCTCCCGTGTTCGATGAGAGGCAAATACATTTCAGGCATGAACGATGCACGATCTTTTTCTGTCGGCGCACTCGCCCAATCGAAATGTTCTTTCTGCACGTGGTACCATGCGTTTGGAAAACGAGGCACCGATTCCCCCGCTGCATTCTTAACGATGGCACCACCAACATGATCGAAGTGCAAGTGTGTGAGGATGACATCGGTTACATCTTCTGCACGCACACCGAGTGCATGTAATGATTGTTCGATGGTGTACGTACCGAAATCGATACCATAGATGTCAAGAAGTTTAGTATGCATGAAGGGACTGTTGCCCGTGTCGACAACAATCGTGCGCTCTTCTGAACGCAGCAGCAATGCTTTTGCGGCCATTGGGATGCGGTTGCGCATGTCTGCATGTGTGTATGCGCGTTCCCAGAGCGGTTTCGGCACTACTCCAAACATCGCCCCACCATCGAGAGCAAAGCGTCCAGTTTCCAACACGTCGACTTTATACGGACCTATAGTAATCATCGAATTCCTGCATTAGAAATCAACAAGCATTAGTACTCACATGCACTAAAAATCACAAGACTATCCTAATCATCGAATACAAACACAGATTCATGATAGAAACGGACCTTTTTCGCCATGATCTTTTGCGTTAACCATCTGTCGAGCCATTCTGCCTTTGCCTCTAGAGTCGACTCAAGCTGTAGAATATCCAACGACACATTAATATTTAGAGCACGTCCGGGGATTACATGGCGCGTAATTCCCGCGGGGAGCAAATCGTTTGTTGTTGCTGCCCGGACAATTTCGTCGGGTTTCCAAGCCGGGAACACCACAACAGCACCTACAGATTCTTCCAATCGCACAACGCGTTGAAGATCGTCGTGAACAATGCGATGTACTTCACCGAAGCTTCCGTAGGAATGCACCAATGCGCGTAATGCTGTGTTGGCATCGGCCGCACTTGCGTGAACGAGATAACCTTCTGTCTCGCTAACAACTACAGCAGCGATTGCCTCTCGCTTGTCGAGCGCACGGCGCACTTCATCAAAACCTACAGCCCTCTCAAAACCTACAGCCCTCTCAAAACCTACAGCCCTCTCAAAACCTACAGTCCTCTCAAAACCTACAGCCCTCTCAAAACCTACAGCCCTCTCAAAACCTACAGCTCCTTCAACACGTACGGCCCCTTCTGCGCTTCGCAGCCCCTTAATCACCTCGGTAGCAGTTGATTGCGGCAGGAGGTGATACCATGCTTCGAGCTTCACATGTGTGGCATACGGAACCACCTGCACAACGAGGTGGCGGCAGTCGAGAGCAGTTAGTGCAGTCGTTCTGGTGGCTCCGTCGAGCACCACATACAAGTCTCCAGCCTGGGCAACTACAGGCGGATTGCGCAGGAAAGAATCGTTCCGAAGCGCCTGAACAAGCCGTTCCACGCGTTGTGGGTCGGTCTGTTCGTGCAGCAAAACGTCCTCTCGGGCGACGATGCGTAAGTCGAGGTCGCGATGATCCATACCACAAATTACTGGATAGTGGTATTTTTGTGGTTTCGTTTTAACTGAAGCAAAAGAGAACACATGGGTGCTATCACCAAGATCCGACAGATTTCGCCTCTCCTACTCGGGGTAATCGCAGTATTGTTTATCGCCTTTATGGTGATTCAGGACTCGAGCTGCGACTCAATGACGCGTACACCTCAAACAGCCGATAAGATGACGGCATTTAAGGTAAATGGCGACGTCGTAACAGTTGCCGAATACGAAATGCGTGTGCAGCGCACAATTGCGCAACAGAAACTCAACGACGCGAATGCAGAGATCGACGACGAAGCAATTCGTCAGCAGGTCTACGACATGATGGTCTCTGAGTTGATTTTGCAGCAAGAAGCTGAAAAGCTCGGCATTGTGTTAACTGCCGACGAATTACGCGAGGCTTTGCTCGTTAATCCACCAGCTGATATTCGTCAGATGTTCCCTGACTCTGCAAACGGCTTTAATCGCGCTATCTACGAAGAAGTGCTGCTTACGCCTGATAAATACATCGAGCGACTAGAGGCTGCCAATCTTCCTAGGGAAGAAATGGAACGCCGTGTGCGTCAGATTCAACTTCTGCCGATGGACCTCGAAGACAGAATACGATTCGCAAAACTTCGCGACGCATTGAGTTCAACGATAACCGCTGCTGCAACGGCAGTATCACCAACGTACGCTGCGTGGAATTACACGGTGGAGAACAGCATAGCCGATGTAAACTTTGTTGCAATCGATGTAAAACGCGTACAGGATTCAGAAGTCAGCGTATCCGATGCCGACATCAATGAATACTACGAGATTCACAAGGATGCGTACGAGCAGAAACCGTCACGCAGAATCAAATACATGTCCTTTGCCGCAGTTCCTGCATTGAAGGACACTCAAAATGCTTACAAACGTTCGACTCGTGTACAGGAGAATATCAATGCACAGAGTACACCCGAAAAGAGAGACTCGGTATTCTCGATCGAGCTGAGCCAGGCAAACGGCACCGAACACGACTTCATGTCACCATCGAAGGTCGATCAAAATCTACTTACAGTACTGCAATCGCTAAATGAGCGCGAAGTATTTGGTCCGCTGCAAACCGACGCAGGCATCACATACATCCGTTTAGACGGTCGTCGCACTGACAACCCTTCCATTCGCGCAAGTCATATCCTCATCTCGATGAAGCCGAACAAAGACTCGACAAAGGCAGAAGCCGAGAAAATCTTGGCGCGTATTAGAAAGGGTGAAGATTTCACTCTTTTGGCGTATCAGTATTCGGGCGATCCAGGCTCTAAGCAAAAGGGCGGCGACCTCGACTACATGAGCAAGAACAGTCCGTTGGTCGAGCCGTTCAAGAACGCCCTCTTCGCCGATGGCAACAAGGTTGGCGACGTATTGGGTCCGGTCGAAACACAATTCGGCTACCACCTCATCAAGGTCACCGACATACAGACTGAAGAAATTAAATTCTCAGAGCTGACGGTCAAGCCAATTTTCTCGACCACTACGCGCAACCACATTCGTGCAACGGCACAGCAGGCGTTAAAGAGGGTACAGGACGGCGAAACGATCGATCAGGTGGGTAAGGACTTAAAAATACCTGTGCTCGAAACTGCTCTCTTTTTGCGCTCAGAGCCAATTCTAAATTCGTACGACCTAACAACCTGGGCCTTCGATAGTGAAAAGGGTGCCGCAACTCGCAAAGACGTAAAAACAATGGGCACGGTCGTAGCGCAGATAACAGACACACGCGAAACGGGCATCAAACCTATAGCTGACGTCAAAGACCAGATTACTTCTATTCTGTTGCCTCGCAAAAAACTCGACAAACTCAAATCGCTTGCCGATCAGGTTGCCTCTGCAATCAAGAGTGGCGGCTTTGGTGCGATTAATACCATGGACACCACGCTCAAGATGAACATGCAGCAGGGTGTAAAGAACAATGGCGTTCTTTCTGGTTATGGCGGCGAGTATCTCGTAACCAACAAAGCATTTACTTCAGCCATCAATGCCATTGAGGGTCCGATCCGCGGCGAGCGCGCATGGTTCATCGTACAGACAACCAATCGCACGATGGCAGATCAGACAAAGCTTGCCGCTGCTACGAATGCGTTGACGCAATCACTCGCAACGCGCATGAAGGATGAAGCCTTTGGCGCATGGTTCCAAAAGGTACGCGACAACGCAGACATCGTAGACGAACGCAACAAGGAGCGACAATAACCCCAGACATTGCATCGCTGACGCTTCCCGACGGAGGTATTCATACTGTTGACAGCGATGCCGAAGCACTCTCGTGGTGTGTACGTCTAGCACGTACACACTACGAAAACTTCCCCGTAGCCTCTTACCTGCTTCCTGCACGCATGCGCACCCCAATATCCGTTGTGTACGCGTTTGCGCGCATCGCCGATGACATTGGTGACGAACCCTGGTTATTAAACAATGTTATTGCTGATGAAGGGGCTCGCCTAAGGGGCTTAGCCCTGATGGACGCCATTGCAGATTCCCCTGCCGACTTTCCGCATCACCCCATTGCCCGTGCACTTGCAACTCTGCATGCTTTTCCGTCCCCGTATGCTCCATCAAACGCAGCCAATAGCGTGCACAGTAGCATGCACATGTACACGGCACCGCTCAAACGACTGACCGCAGCATTTCGAAGCGACATTCATTTCGTATCGCCAAACGGGTGGCACGAAGTACATGCGTATTGCAACAACTCTGCAAATCCTATAGGTGAGCTTGTGCTGCTTACGTCGGGTGTTACGATTACACCTGAGATGCTACTGCAGAGCAACTCGATTTGTACGGGACTTCAGATTATAAACTTTTTGCAGGACCTAAGTATCGACCTTCCGCGCGGACGTCGATATCTGCCCTGCGAACACATCAATGGTTCGTGTATTGCCGAGGCATGCACCATTGCCGAGTCGCACCTTCAGCAAGGCAGCCCCTTAACACGAAACAAAGCACTACCCTGGCGTCTGCGTCAGGAGCTTGCCCTTATTGTAGCCGGTGGCACAAGCATGCTCGACCATTGTCAGCGCATGGGTACCACACTCCTACGCACGCGACCCCACCTGAACTGGCGTGATTATGTTTGTATGCTTCTATGAGCGGCTCAACAAACTTTCACTACTCTTTTTCTGTCCTCCCGCGCGAGGAACGCCGCGCCATACACGTCGTCTACGACTTCTGTAGAAAAATCGACGATATCGTCGATGAAGGTCCGTCCGTAGCCGCCGAAGACATCCGCAAAAAACGCGACAGTCTCAATTGGTGGCGCACCGAAATAGAATGTTGCTATTCTTCTGCACCGCCAAGCCCCCTTCTTGTGCCCCTTGCCGCTGTAATTCGTCGATTCAGCATTCCGAAGCAATACTTGTTAACGGTTATCGATGGCTGCGAGCGCGACCTCGTGCAACGCAGGTACAAAACGTTCGACGATCTAAAAGAATACTGCTACTCCGTAGCAAGTGTGGTCGGCCTTATCTGCATAGAAATCTTCGGCTACAGGCGCGAAGAAACACGTCAGTACGCCATCAATCTCGGTTACGCCTTACAACTCACGAACATCCTGCGCGACGTTAAGCAAGACAAAGACCGCGGCTACATCTACATTCCGCAGGAAGACTTGCAACGCTTCAGATACACCGAAGAGGACCTTATTAACGAAGTATATGATGAACGATTTCAGCGTCTCATGGACTTCCAGGTGCAACGAGCTCGTGATTTCTACCACAAGGCGCGCACCATGCTGCATCCCGACGAACGGTTAACGATGGTTGCCGCCGAAATCATGGACGCCATCTATTACCGTCTCCTCGAAAAGATCGAGCTCAACGACTACCGTGTTTTTCAACGGCGCATTAAAGTCAACACCATCCACAAGCTCATCACCGCAATGCGCATCTGGATAGGCGGTAAGGTGTTCGTGAAGCGGCTGAGGTAGAATCATGCTCCTTTCATAGAATGAATGTAGTCCCGTACGATAACAAGGTGTACTTTAGCGCCTAGTCGACAATAACACCGAGACAACAACCATTGCACAAGGAGCCTCGATGACGCATCGCCTACTTCTTCTCGTTGCCATAGCAGCTATTTCTTCGTGCTGCGCGATTGCGCAGGGTTGGGTGTTGCAAAATCCGTTTCCGGTTCCAATATCGTTCGGACTCACCGATGTTGAGTTCACGGATGTTAACACTGGCGTTATCGTGGGGTACAACGGCGCTATCTATCGCACTACAAATGGCGGGAGCTCGTGGTTGCCGAAGGCAAGCGGCACAGCAACAGGTCTCTACGCGGTTTCATTCGGTGATGCGAACAACGGCACAGCTGTTGGTCGCTTAGGAACGATTGTCCGGACGACGAATGGTGGAATTACATGGACGCTCCAAAACAGCGGACTATCTGACAATCTCTGGGGTGTTGCCGTCATCGACGCAAACACGATCATTGCCGTCTGAGATGACGGACTCATTCTTCGGACAACCAACGGGGGTAACTCATGGCTGAAAATGCCCAGCGGCACAACGCAAGCCTCAAATGATGTGTTCTTTGTGGATGGCAGCACAGGAACTGCGGTAGGTGGAAGCACAATCTTGCGCACTACAGACGGCGGTACCACATGGACCGAGCAGACGGGAGTGCCGATTGGCACGACGTTTGGTTCGCAGATGCTAATACTGGCACTGCGGTAGGATCGAGTGGAGTTATCATACACACCACCAATGGCGGTGCATCCTGGGCGCCGCGAGCAAGTGGCCTTGAAGGTGTTGCGTTTTTTGCTGCTGATTTTGCAGACGTGAACCATGGCACAGCCGTTGGCTATACAGGCATCATCTATAGTACAACGGATGGTGGCGTTACTTGGAAACCTCACACGGGCGGCGTTACAAACGACCTCTACGAAACCTCGTTTAGTGATGCGAATACGGGCACCGTTGTCGGCACGCGTGGAACAATCCTTCGCACCACAGATGGCGGAGCGTTGTGGACAACACGACCAAGCGGAACGACTGAGCACTTGCATAGTGTTTCATTCCCCGATGCGAACAGTGCGACCATCGTCGGCGACTTCGGAATAATCATGCGCACAATTGACGCTGGTATGTCATGGGTTGCTCAAATACCACCAACAAACGCCGATCTAATCGCTGTTTCATTTTCCGACGCCAACACAGGCACGGTCGTCGGCAATGCGGGTACAATTCTGCGTACAACCGATGCAGGCATTACATGGACGGAACAGATCAGTAGCTCGAATGAATTTTTCAGCGGCGTAGCATTCACCGATTCCAATGTCGGCACCATTGTTGGAAATAGCGGCGTTATTCTCCGCACGAACACGGGCGGCATCATCGTCTCGGTTAAGGAAATCACTGATGCATTCGAATACAACACAGACCCTGCATGCTGTGTCATTTGAAGACACGTATGGCATTGCTGTTGGTGCCTCTGGCGTAGTACTAACCACGGTTGGCGGTTTTCTCTGGACGCGTGAGGAGTCCGGCACCAGGAACGGACTCTACGGCGCATCGGCATCGAACGCGTCAACTGTCGCCGGCAATTACGGTACCATCCTAAAAAGGGCAAGCATTATCGATGCAGTCGCAGATCACGATGCTGCGTCACCAACTCCTCCTCGCATATATCCCAACCCCGCTTCCGATTTTATCACCATCCCCTACTCTGTGGCAAGGGGCGGAAGGGTCTTGATCGATGTATGCGACGCACTGGGAAATGTTGAGGCCGTTGTCGTAGATGACGTGATTGATGCAGGCGACTACGAAGCCCCTTTACAGACCCTTACCCTGCTGCCCGGTGTGTATTTTGTGCGCGTACGTTCACAAGGCACACTCGTGGCACAATCCTTTGTGGTGACGCGATAAATAGGCAACGACGACATCGTTACTTATGAGTGTTGTCTATGGAACGTAGTACGTTATGTTTGACCGACTACTGAAGTCAAACCCCAACAAAGGAGTCGAAACCATGCGCAATCACCAGTTTTTTATCGTGTGTCTTGTTTTTATCGCGTGTGTGTGTGCAGCCTCTGCACAATGGGTACTGACCGGAGGTCCGAGTGCCTCTAACGTAACGTCGACGGTGGTGAGCGAAGGACGACTGTACGCAGGGACGTTTGCCGGTGGTGTGTTCGTTACGACGAACAATGGCGACACGTGGGCTGCAGCGAACAACGGACTTACCGATCCTATCATTAATTGTCTGGCAGCCAAAGGCACTACGGTGTTTGCAGGTACATCGGGTGGTGTGTTTCGGACGACCGATAATGGCGCAACGTGGACGGAGCAAAACACCGACCTAACGAACACCGAAGTAAATGCACTAGTAACGTATGGCGAGTTTCTCCTCGCTGGTACGAATGACGGCGTGTTCTTTTCGACAAACAACGGCGATACGTGGGTTGCAAACAATACCGGTTTAACCAACACCAGCATTAGCTCAATGGTGCAGATCGGCGACGTCGTTCTTGCCGGCACTCTTAATGGAGTATTTCGATATGATACTCAAACCACCGGACCTTGGGTGCTCGCAAATAACGGTATTACATCGTTCGGTATAACTGCATTGTCGGCTGCTGGCACAAACGTGTTTGCGGCCACATCAGAAGACATCTTCCTCTCGAAAAACAAGGGTAACACGTGGGCTTCGGCTGGTCTTAATAGCAATACGTTTGTGACGAGCGCCTTCGTAGTCTCGCCAAACGGCATGGCCGGAAACACATTTGTCGGAACCGTCGGAGATGGTGTTTTCCGTTCGGTGGTATTCGATTATACGGACATCAGCGCCGGACTCACCAATATGGATGTCCGTGCCTTAACCATATCGGGCGACTTTCTTTTCGCCGCTACGTACGGCGCTGGTGTGTGGAAGCGATCGCTGGGTGAAATCGTGGTTTCCTCCGTCGACGACAACGAAACCCGCTCCACTGAAACCACTATGCTCTCCCAGAATTTTCCTAACCCTGTTTACGATATCACGACCATCCCCTACAAGGTGGCAAGGGGCGGAAGGGTCTTGATTGAAGTGTATGATGCCGTAAACAATCGTGTTGCTGTTGTCGAAGACCAAGTCCAGCAGCCCGGAACGTACACAGCCCCTTTGCAGACCCTTAACCTTTCGAATGGTGTGTACTATTATCGTCTTCTCAATGGTAACACCGTTGAAACACGAAGTCTAGTTGTACTACGGTAGAAGAAGTACTTCCCATCAACAATATCGAATCATATACCCCCCGAGCCGATCTCAATCACAAGTTCTGTGCGAAGAATACGACTCGCGGGGGCATTGATCTCGATTGGAGTTATCGAATGAGTACGAGTGGCACCGTGGTCCGACCGTATGCACTGACTACGCTTAGGAGGTACTTACCTGACGGAAGCGCAGCTCCACCGATCGGGAAGATGTACGATCCGGCCTGACGTTCGGTGATCGTTGAACTCGAGTGCAGATGGCCTTGCACATCGTACACATCAAGGATAAGACTCGATGGCAGCGTCATGTTCACACGCACCGTCGGCACCGCGCCATTGGACATGATCGTGCACGCGAGTTGTGCGTCTGTTTGATCCTGTACACTTACCGGGCCATCACCAATACGTGCTACGATGAGGTCATTGTCCGATCCCAAAACAATAAGCTTTGCATCGGCGGTCGCTGCCACCATGCGAATTGTATTTGTGCCGGAATTCCCATTCATCGAAGCATTCATAAAACCATTTGTACCCCACGCGACTTCAGGTGTACCATCAGCTAGAAGCTTGCCTATGCATCCATCTCCAGATGACGTCGATGCAACACCCGAAAGAAAGATCCCGCCATCGGCGAGCACCGTGAGTCCTCTGTAGTCGCAGTCTACGTTCGCCGCCACGATCCCAATACCATTCGTGCCAAAGGTTGCATCAAGTACACCAGCAGCCGTGAACTTCACGACGGCCATCCGCTTGCCACCACCATTAGGCACTTGCAGTGTACCGGCCATGAGGAATGAGCCATCGGCAAGTCGCGCCCATCCATCGGTACCAATCAGATTCTCGAACGGAAACACGCCTTCAAACTGCGATGCGCTCACACCACGCTTGGTGAATTTTGTAAATCGGTACTTCCGTCCACCAGATGCTTCTGCCACACTTGCCACCCAAATAGAACTGTCTGCGGCAACGGCGCTCCCAAGAATGGTGTTCGATTCATTTCCCTCGCGTACCATTCCACCCTCTCCCCACGTTGCGTCGAGAGTGCCGTTCGCGTTAAGCATCATCATACCAACAGCGTTCCGACCGCCATTGACGTTGCCGCTGGACGTGCCAACGCAGAGCAGCCGGCCTCCATCGAGTTGATGCACGTCAGCAAATGCACCACTAGAGACCGCATCGAACTTTTGCTTGAATTGTCCACCAGTGCCAAAGGTGGTATCGATCGACCCGTCTTCGGTAAAGCGCAGCACCCCTGGAGTAGCTGCACTTCCGGCATTACTCGATCGGTGCATTCCAACAACAACGAGCTTTCCGTCCGATTGAAGTGTTGCACCATGGGCGAACACGCCAAACCCGAACAGCACGGAATTCTTACCATCGCCGTTGTAGCTGTCGTCAGGCGTACCATCTGAGGTAAGTTTCGCTACACCAGTAGAGCTGCTGTTATCGGGATTACCAATGGTGCCAACGACATATATAGACCCGTTGGACACCACCCGTACCCATGTTGCTGTTTCGTTGGTGCCCTCGCCAAAGCTGATTCTCCGCTTGCCGCCGAGACCAAATGTCTGATCGAACTGTTGTGATACCAACAGTGGTGACGCCAAAATAAAGGCGCATAGTAGAGTAGTGAACCGCGTCATGATCCTCCCGATTAATTAATAGTGACGGCACGAAGTTAACGGTAATTGACGTGCCATAAACTACTCGTTTAGTACGCAGCAGGGATGGTACGCAGCAGGGATGGTACGCAGCAGGCCCGGAACGTACACAGCCCCTTAGCAGACCCTTAGCCTTTCGAGTGGTGTGTACTATTATCGTCTTCTCAATGGTAACACCGTTGAAACACGAAGTCTAGTTGTACTACGGTAGAAGTCTTCTTGTAACTTCGGTAGAAATCTGGTGCACTTTTTCGCATCCAATACCAACACAATATGTCTGAAGAACTCTCAGCCGAACCAGAGATCGTGCAAAAACGCCACGCACCGCCGAACCTTAGCCGTCGTCGGTTTCTGTTTACAAGTACTAAGGCAGCAGTCGCCGTTGGTATTGGTGTTAAGAGTCTTACGTGGCTTACAGGATGTGCCTCAGAGACCGCACCTAACCCGACGGGTATATGGGTTGAGCTCGATGCGGCACTCACGGGTGAACTCTTTCTTCCCGGGTCGATGGGATACTTCGATAAAGCCAAACCGTGGGCGTTGCAATATGTGGGCACCCTTCCGGCAGGCATAGCACGTTGCGCGAACGAGCAGGACGTACAAACATGTGTGACATGGGCAAAGAAAAACAAGGTTGTTCTTGTTGCGCGTTCGGGTGGACACAGCTATGCGGCGTATTCGACGACCGAAGGACTGCTTGTTGATGTATCGGCGATGAACACCGTTACGTTCGATGCTGCAAGCGGCATGGCTGCTGTTGCCGGAGGTGCACGTAACAAGGATGTGTACGCTGCATTACGTCCCGTGGGCATGGCCGTGACCCACGGACGTTGCAAGGAAGTTGGCGTGGCTGGTCTGGTTCTAGGGGGCGGCATTGGTTTTAACATGCGCGCTCGTGGTCTCACGTGCGACCGACTGCGCTCAACGCGCATTGTCACGTCGGACGGACTCGTCCGTGTGTGTTCGGAAACCGAAAACACAGATCTGTTCTGGGCAATTCGAGGAGCCGGAGGCGGCAACTTTGGCATTCATACTGCATTTACATTCGAACCCTTTGTTGCCCCATCCATAACAGTGTTTAATATCACTTGGGATGACAATCCAGAAGCCGTGTTTGAAGAAAGTATCGAAGCCGTGTTTACGGCACTTCAAGACATTGTAATAGCTGCACCAAGTACGCTGGGAATAAAAGTCTCTGTAGGTGCCAAACCAGTAGGTGCTTCGACAAAGATTACCGTGCGCATCTTGGGTCAGCTTGTTGGGTCCGTCTCGGACCTCACCGCCCTCATCCAGCCAGCCATTAACATTGCCGCACCCACATCGAGCGACATTCAGGTCATGGCCTACTGGGACGGACAGGAATTTCTTTCCGAAGAAGGTTACCCAGAATATTCGCACGAACGCTCACGTTTTGCTCCATCGGCAATTAGCACCGATGGCATTGCCGCCATCTTCCGCAACATGCGCGCATGGCCTACAACTAGTGTAGCAGCGACGTGGAAATTCTTCCTCATGGGCGGTGAAATCGCCAGCAAGTCTCCATCCGATACTTCCTTCGTTCATCGCAGCTCCGCCATGATCACCTCTCTCGAACTCGAATGGCTCCCCGCCGACGATGGAGCAGTTCTACAAACGAGCATGGCATGGCTCGACGCATTCCACGACGAAATGCAATCGTATACATCAGCACATTGCTACCAAAACTTTATCGACCGACGTCAGACCAACTACCTCGACGCTTACTACGGCGAGAACTTCGATCGTCTGAAGCAGGTCAAGCTTGCTGTCGACCCAACGAACATGTTTACGTATCCGCAGGCTATACCGGTAGGTTGACAAGTGATGCAGATTGGCGCTTTTACTAGCGCCTAATCACCATTGGCCAAATGAAGTTCCTACCTCCTGGCATGACTCCAATGACAAAGTAGACGCCGTCTCGAACTGCACCAAGGTCAATAGGCACATCAACGATCCCGGCTTGTCTTACCGTTGCGACATACGGCTTGAGGTCAAGCATTGTATTGCCAAGTAGATCAATAATTTCAAAAGTCATGGTTGCACTGGAAATGCAGTTCGTGTTATACAGCCTAAGTGTAGCAGAGCTCCCGCTTGGATTGGGATGTATCGAGGCTCCAAAGTATGGTGTGGCTATTCCTCGTGGATCGTCCAGAAGTTTATCATCGATTCCTAGAACGGGCGATGGGACACGATAATATCCATCGGAAGTCGAGATGTGTAAATTACCATCACTTGAAAACATGCTATTCGCAATCGAGTTCGGAGCGTTCGGTAAACCCTCTACGATGTTCCAGTTTTCACCATCTGAATCGGACCACAACACTCTATCACGTGCAGTCCAGGCAATCGTGCGATTGCCATGAAAGGAGATGTTGCAATCTGATAGTATCCAAGGTCCTGCGTATGGTACAGTTGAAACCAACGTCCACGTGAAGCCACCGTCGTTCGACCTCAGTAGCGATAGATCATCTGCATATGGTTGTTTGTAATCCGTGCCTTGAACAGACAACGTCGCACGTGTTACACTCGCCCATAACGAGCCATCAGTTACACGCCTGACGAGTGAATGAACGTAACTACCTGCCACAGGCATTATTGACTTCATCCAAGATTGCCCCTGATCGGCAGACAACCAGATTCCGCCGGAAATCGAGTCGGTTACTTCCCCATCAACTTCAACATGGTAGCCGCGCAACCCAGCAATTAAAGTGTCTGTCGAGACTTCGACCAGATCAGAAATCGTTGCACGATTCTCCCCAATTGCGCCAAGGTCTTGAAACGCACCAGTTCCTGTGTACTGCACGACGGGCCGACGAAATCCGGTATACCGACGTCCAGACAGCCCTATAGTCCAAAAGGTAGTGGTGTCTCGACGTATCGTATCCTTGTGTCCCGCATAGTTGAAACGTAACAACTGAGTACCACCAGCATAAATATTAGAGCTGTCAGCCCAGATAAATCCCAATCCAAATGACATGGCTTTGTCCAATGCTAAGTCATTTGTCGCTGGCGCGCGAGTCAACTCATTATTACGTCGCGCGACAAGTACAAACGTCGAATCATCACGTTTCAATGAAATGTCACCTAATCGATCAAGCACAAACATTGCTGAATCGCTTCTCACTATTTTATCGATCGCTATTGATTTGTTTCGATTGAATGCATCCTTGATCTGACCACCAATAATTATATCTCCAGACTCAGTATCAAGTACCAACACGCGACCACCGCCCGCAAAGTCGACAGCATACCTATCTAGGAGAATCTTTGGCCGAGTCGAGACTCCATGATATGGAATCACTTTATAACTAAGAGACGTAGCGTTGATGAGTACCAGTTCTGCAGAATTGTCATTTTTTTGCAACGGTACAAGGCATCGATTGCCTGAGACGGCTGATACGTCATTCCACAGTCTAGAGTTAATAGCAATTGAATCTTTATGCACGGTCATACTATTAGTCCCGTCAACGACAAGCAATTCGTCTTCTGAATACGAGGCGGTCATCACCAGCGCGCCACTGGGCATCTGCCTCACATTGCGAACCCAAGCGGAGTCTATTGTGGATCCGTCCTGACTCGTATAGGCAATCGATTCAAATGTGGCTGCACTATTCTCTTGTCGATAAAACGTATGAGGACTTCCTCCTTGTGTTACTCCCAAAAGAGAGTTATCAGATAAACGATATATGTTTCGTACAATACTTGGATAATCGTTTGCTCGATATTCCTGCGTTTCGAAGTCAATTGTATACCACCGATTAGGTGAGACCGACTTAACGACAAACAGTCCATCCTTTAAATATTCGTATGAGAGGTTCGAAGGTTTATACAGAGAGTCAGGTGGTGGAATAGACAGCCAACTTTCACCGCAATTTGTACTAAAGTAATTGAATACTTTTGCATTGCCATCTCCATACAACAGCCAGTTGTCAGCTCCTTTAACCCCGGGAAAAACAGCGTCAAGAAGTCTTGTACGAGGGTACTTACTCCACGTTCTTCCCCCGTCGTTTGATGAAAAGACTACGCCTTTATTTGTTAACGACTGATCGGCACCAGCAACTAGGAATGTATTGTTGCAAATCCAGCCAACCGTTGGTGAATATTCGATATCAGCTGCATCGGATGGCAACATGTTAGCCTGAAAGCTCAGGCCGTTATTAGTTGACACCATCGCTCCAAGGTCGCAGCCGAGACACAGTACTTTCGATTCATCGGAAACAATCGTTGTGACTCCAATACCGGGCCGCTGTGGGCAGATAAAGTGGCTAGACCAGACGTAAGCTGCTTGTTGAGCAAATGCACAAGAACTCAAGACCATGAAGCATATCGTAACTGAGGCAACCTTCATCATTATATCGTCCTTGTGTTGATTACCACCGAATGCTGTGCTACTACCAATTTCTGAGCCAGACATCGTGTCACAACAAAGACCTACTATTCGTCTCCACGCTCTAGCCACAGTATGAGTAGTGGTGAGAGGGCTGAATATGGGGCTTGAAGTATTTTTCACATAAGACCAACCGTTGTAGATAAGGTGCTGTATAAAGTTTGCTCCAATCCAATAGCCGCAAAGGCTGATGATCGGCTCAGCAACCATTTTGTGCTATAGCCTCAAGACTACTAAGTCCAGACCTCCGTCAAAGATTTGTGTACAGTATAACCGCCCTTCACTAACAGCATGGGATTGCATCCCGAATCCTAGTCTACGGGTCGACGAACTGGCCTTACCAATCGGGCCAACAACGTACGACTCAAGTGGACTTCCAGATCTAGAATTATAATAGGTTAGGTAGATTTCGCCATTGGAAGCATCTACAAGCAATTTTTCATGGCAACTTGTATGTGGGACTAATGCTTTACGATCCTCAAGCGAACTACTTGTATTGATCGACTTATATCGCGATTTCCAGCCCGATCTCCAACTTGTCGTATCAAGCATAAAAGGAATACGTTCACGATTCCCCGTTCGGAGATTGTAGACGATTACAGTATCTGACATGTTCTCAATTGCGTATATGGTATCACCTTTGATCGCAGAGCAGACCCAGTAGTAATTGGAAATGTCAGCCTCGTTGAACATCCAAGACCTATGATTTAGAATTATTGGCGTGTCATTGTGCCTGCTCCATACAACAGGTCCCACTTTACGTAAATCCGTCGCTGAAGGCTCATCCGACCCTATGCCCGAAACAAGCATGTTCCCTTCTACATCGGTAGAAAAGAAAAAGGTTGGTCTTGTCAACGTGTCACATACGTAGCCCGGTTTTGAATATTCAATGGGTTCTAAGTCCGTCGATAAGCGCAACGCAACAAGTTCGTAACTGGTAGGATCCTGATCAACGATCAAAAGTGTGGTTGTACTTAGTGGGGCTGTCGCTAGAATGGGAATGACCGGTGTATAAGATTTGGCCTTATTCAGATTTAGTGTTCGGTGAAGACCACCATCAAGGGAGTAGGAATAGAGTGTTTGAAGTGGTGTCGAACATAGTACAAATTTATCGCGTCCGATGAGAACCGCTTGTCTCTGCGCGCCTCCAACGAGTAGAACATCCGAGCTATTCAAGTGTACTCTGGAAACTATTGGGAGATTAGGCGTGTGAGGCTTTGGGTGCACTTCAATTTGACCCCGAAGGCGCTTAAAAGCAAGTGACCAATCAAATGTACTTGTACCTATTGGGCCAATCTCAAGAACTCTACCTTTTGAATCCGCAACTATTCCTAACGGTGGATTAATAATCCCAAAAAGCTTTTGGTAAGCTAACATTGGATCACCCTCGACTCGCGCAGACCACCCATATTTATTAGCAAGTATAGAAGGTAATCGAGTATCCTGTGTAGCGACAAATATCGAGGTGTTCGTTCTTCCCATGTTGCCCAAGGACCTAATAATAGGGTCTATTGACGATGTGCATACGTTGCATGAGTTCTCATTTAAGAAGATCAGAAGATTGAAAACAGTTGAATCACTGGGTGCAATAGTAATCTGATCACCAATTTTGGTAGACGTGTAATAGCTGATTTCTTGAGCTTGGATACAGCCTATTTGCAAAGCCACTAGCGTCATATATAAATTAATCCACTTGATCATACTTGAACCCTGTCAGAGGTTGAAAATGCATTTCATGAGAATGAAACACCGAGGCTAGCAATTGACAACCAGCCTCGGTGAATTTGAAGCTATTTTTTTAGCAATGCGGCTGCAACTACTAATTGTTCACTGGAATGTAAACTTGAAACACGCCTTGCGAACTAACGCTGACATTCGCCAGATTGACACTAATCCCTTGCAATTGCGGATAGGCAGAACAGTTCGAAATCGTCAGCCAAGCATCACCGTTCTTAAACGTAAATCCGGTACCTGAGGTTGTTTGCGTTTCAGTTGGTGAGATATTTATTGACCCGAATTCAATTGACTGGATGTTGCCTGTGAACATGAACCCACTGCCCGAGGTGACAACTACACCACTAGGGGGGCATTCAATCGCGGTTATTTTGCATGTACCTCCGGGCATGAAACAAGGAGTTTCCTGAGCACGAGACCAAGATCGCGATCCACCCGTCCCAACAGAATCGAAATGGTATCCACAAATTTCCGCTTGAGCGCATACTACCCCAGCAAGCGCAATGACTATCAATGCGAGAGTCTTCATAGTTCATCTTTATAGATCATCGTTAAATAAATGTTTGTCGGTTGTTTACGAGAAGTAAACGCTGATTGACCCGCTACCGTTCGAGTTTACGCCATCCAACGTCACTTGTCGACCATTTAGTTGGGGGTATTGATAGCACGTAATGATCTGAATGTCAAACTCCGCAAGGCATGAGTTCGCTGCCAATCCATGCCATCGAACCACCATCTTTGACCTTCTTAAAGACTATTGTTGCAGTCGTACCATATGCCTCGATTCCTCCGAGTAGCGCTCCTGTAATAATTAGGAACGACATATATAAGCTTTTCATAAGCTCTGAGGCGTTAGACTGAATAGAACTTTGAGCGGTGTTTCCGCCTTATGTACTATTCCAAAACGATATGTTTATCAGTTTCAGTTGTTCACATTAACATCGTTCAATCCTCCTCGAAAAATGAGTGAATTATATATACCCAAATGCGTCTCGACTAGAATTTTCGGATGCTACGGCTGCTCAATCGACGCCATCTTGCACTGAGTGCTGCCGACACTTACGATTGCTTTCACGATCCAGTTACTGGTTGTAAAACTCCAGCCATCGATGTCTGATACATCTTTGACAGGTGTCTAGAACGCAGTCAGCTCCACCATAGCAGGTGTTGCACGCATTCACGCAGGCACAGGCAATGAAACCCTATGGGTAAAACTGTAACGTTCATTTAAACGGGTCGACGATGTCCAACGTGGGCACCACTGCCCCATACTGCTGCCAAATGATTTCTTGCTGGGACTGGCTGGCAAGCACTGAATTGATTACTTGCTGACCTTGTGTCGTGTATGCGTCTATTTGCGATTGCTGATAGGTGTTGGGAGCAGATATGCATCCCATCCACAGGAGTATTGCGAGAATCATTTCCATAATGCTGTCCTAAGAATGTGTTTGCGAGATTGCGCAAGCAAATTCAGTCAGCATGACAACAGTTGTACTACCAAGACACCCTATTTTAGTCGTGGCTTTATTGAACCATTTTACAGCGGACCTGTAATGTTATCACACCTAAAAGAATACTGCGATAGTCTCGTGATGCTAGGTGGGAAGCGGTGGAGACTGACCGAGCCCGCAGTGTCGATACTAGACACATTCGACCTCAAGGCTATACGTCTCGTACAGGGCAATAAGGCAAACAACGACGAATATTTCGCTAGGAAGCTTTACCCAAATGAAGACGCTGTAGTAGATGTTCGATACAGGAGATACGTTCTACGACTAACGAACAAGCTCTTGCAGATTATGCAGACGTGTCCCATTGCAGATACGATGGATGCGCGTAAGGCAATTTCAATTCGATGTATGAGATTACTTAGTTCAGCAGAAGTGTTGCTTCGAACGCAGGGGTATAAGGCAACACGCCTGGAACTGCTCGAAGCACGTTCAAAAATGATTATCCCTGAGTTGGCATGGTTTGAACCCAAGGTATTCTTTGCACTGGCGCACAGTGAGCATAATAATCGACAGCGGAGTGCAGCAATCGCTCTACTACAAGAATTCAAGGAGTCTTGTGCTCAGGCCACCATTGTCAGCGAGCTGTTGTACTACTGGCTTCAGATTGCGCTACGTGTGCGCTATAAGTCTGACATTGAATACCGAGATAGAATGATTCTCGCTGGAAAACAACTTCTTGCGAATACCGCTCGAAAGCCGATTTCTGGAGTGATTGGGATTGCCGCATCACGACTTGCCACATCTATCTCTACCCTAACACATGATGCAAAAATCGGATTACGATGGCTTGAACGCACTCGGCAAGCCCTAAAGCAAGAATCTCTTTTCGATACTACATCACTGCTCGAGTATCATACACAGCGAGCTTTCATCTTCCGCATCAATCACGATTATTTTAACGGTGTGGTAGATGCGCGGAAGGCAATCGCACTAAGCTCGCCAGAGTCGTCGGCCTGGTTTTCGAACATGAATACGCTTGTGTTAATGCAACTGCAGTCATCGCAATACCAAGCGGCATTACAGACATCTAACAGAATCGTGTCACGTCCGGAGTTCAGAAAACAACCCGTCACTCGAAGAGAACTGATTGCGATACACGCATTGTATGCGAAGGTAATAACAGGCTGCAAGGACGTCACGTTAACGATGTTTAAAGACGTTACGGACTATACTGTAGATGTTGCGGTGTTGCGGTTGCTCTTTCATGCTGAGATGAATAATGCGACAAAGGTCCAGGACTCGATAGTCTCTCTAGCTCGTGTTATCGATCGTAGTAGAAAACTACGAAGTGACCGTCCCCTTTGGCTCCTTACTAGGCTGCTTCGATTTATGCCCAAGCACGCAATGGACCTACGTGAATGTCGCACGACCTCACAATTCTGCAAGTATGAATCGGAGATAAAGAGGACTAGGTTCATGCCTTCAGACAACACCGTCATCTCACCTCTTGCGATTTGGAAGGCTTTTATCACGAATCGGTAGACCACGTCGATACGAAAGCAACATCCAGACGAAAGCACCATCCAGACGAAGGCAACATCCAGACGAAGGCAACATCCAGACGAAGGCAACATCCAGACGAAGGCAACGGCGTCATGAAGCCTACGTTCACGACCCTTAGCCCCTTACCTCGGACCCCTGCCGAAAGGGCCTTCGCAGATTACACTCGTTTGTTTTCTATCCGGCAGTATGTCATTTTGTGACATGCCAATTGCCAACATAGCCGGACTTCGATGGCTCGAGCATTGCTTGGACCTGTTAACGCTGTATGATGCGGCCGGACAGTGTGTGTTTAGCAGTCTTTCGATGCAATTGCGTACGGGGTTCGATGCGGATGAGTTGCAAGGCAATGCGATTTCTGCGTACACCCACCCCGATGACGCCAATGAGGTGCGCGACGCGTTTGCTACAGCCTATGCGAGTCCGGGTGTTGCGACCTCGATCGTAATGCGGCATAAACGTAAGGACGGAACGTGGTTGTGGTTCGAGGGGACGGTGACGAATCTTTTGCGCGATATAGACATTGGTGTGGTTGTATGCAGTTACCGCGATATCACGGGCAAACGGACGGTTGAGCACAATCTGCGCAACAGCGAACGCATGATGTCGGCAGCCGAACGTATCGCGCATTTCGGGTGTTGGGAGTTTGATATGCTCGACCCGACGTCGCTCGAAGGAAATACGCTGCGGTGGTCGGACGAAGTGTTCCGCATCTTTGGCTACGAGCCTGGAGCGATCGAAGTCACAATTGAGAACTTTTTTACTTCTGTACACCCTGACGATCGAGAGATGGTTCGTGCCAAATCGCTCGAGGCGTATTCGTCGCTCTCGAAAATATCGTTCGAACATCGGGTGGTACGTCCAGATGGCACCATCCGCTGGGTGCAAGAAGAAGCTGCCGTCGACAAGAGCAATGTGTCCGGACAAATGCTGCGTGTAACCGGTACAGTGCAGGACATTACCGACAGGAAGTTCATCGAACGTGAGCGCATCGAACTCGTGCAACGCCTCACGCAGCGCAATTCACAGCTCGAACAGTATGCGTTTATTGTCTCTCACGATTTGCGGTCGCCGGTATCGACAATGCTGGGTCTTGTGGCGCTTATAAAGGACCCCGACGCTGACGACGAGACGCGAAACACATGCCTGGTGGGCTTGATGTCGACCCTTCACAAACTCGACGAAACAATACAGGACCTAAGCACCGTTGTAGACGACACAATAGTCCTTGGCGAACAACGAACTATTGTCCGATTTCAAGAGATAGTACAAGACGTGTATACATCGCTTGGCATTAACAATCGCGAAATAGACATCACCACAGACTTTTCTGTTGTCAGCGGCATGCTTTCACTCAGGCAATACTTGTATAGTATTTTTCAGAACCTTATCAGCAATAGCGTGAAATACAGACGCACCGACACACTCGCTCAACTTCACATTAGCAGTCTTCGTACTGGGTCATCGCTCATGTTATCGTTTAGAGACAATGGTCTTGGGCTCGACCTGATTGACAATACCACAGACATTTTTGCGAAACATGTTCGTGTACACAAAGACATCGCTGGTCACGGACTCGGTCTGTATATGGTAAAGTCGCAGGTCGAAGCCCTTGGCGGCACCATCGAAGTTCGAAGTGCAGTAAACAAAGGCACAGATTTTATTCTGGAGTTCCCGTTATGAAGGAGAGTTGCACATTATGACAGCGACCAACGATGTCAAGACCGTGTTCGAGGATCAGCAGCACCAGCTCGTTATTCTTATCGATGATGATCCACTTAATAACATGGTATGTAAAAAATTCATTCAGATCGTCGGCTCGCACGACGTAGAAGTAGTCGACTTCACCGACCCAACACGCGGACTGCAATACGTACACGATGCATGCAGCTCGCGTAAGAGCGACAGTATTCGAGTCTTTCTCGATCTAAACATGCCTGTTATGTCCGGATGGGATTTCCTCGAAGAATTCAACAAGTTCTCTGACATCTGCAAAGACAACATCCAGATTTACATCGTCTCCTCTACCGTCAATCCCGCCGATCACCGTCGCGCCGAGCAAGACCCCGACGTCGCAGGCCTCATCATCAAGCCCCTTACCCGCGACGTCGTGCGTCGCCTTCTCAACTAGGCCCCACGTGCATATTCATACACACGCTGGCGATACCTAATACCGAAATACGCGAATATTGAATTGGAACTTTGAGACAGCTAGGCGGTTCGGCGCAAGTGGTTTAATAGATTGGCCTATCGTTCATTAAGAGGCTTACCGCGTTGCCGTCAACAAACGATGCAGGATACCGTTCGTTACTTGAAACCTGTACGGACATGCTTACGCTTTACGATTCGTCGGGTGTAACGTTATATAGTAGCCAAGCTGTGTTACAGAACACAGGCTACAGTGCAAAGCAGCTCGTTGGAAATTCGATTTTAGAATTCACACATGACGACGACACGGCTCATACACGCGATGCTTTTGCAGAAGCGAACCGTCGTCCAAGCGTGGCAATACCTCTTGCAATGCGCGAGCGATATGCAGATGACACGTGGCACTGGCTGGAAGGGACGTTGACGAGCCTTCTCAATGAACCTAATGTACGTGCTGTGGTTGGCAGCTTTCGCGATGTAACCATACGGCGCCGGACCGAAGACCAGTTGCGAGACAGCCAGCGCATGATGGCGAATGCCGAGCGGATTGCGCACATGGGTTCGTGGGAGCTAGACATGCACGCCTCTGTTCCTGGCGTACCGAACGGTGTTCGATGGTCTGATGAAGTGTATCGCATCTATGGGTATGAGTCGGGTCAGATTGAAGCCACCATCGATAATTTTTACAGGTTTGTGCATCCTGATGACCGCGAAGCACTCATTACGAAACAGACGAATGCGTTCATTTCGCATTCCAAGATTGCTGTATCGCACCGCATCGTACGTCCAGATGGCGCCATCCGATGGGTACATCAGGAAGGCAAGGCCGATGTCGACCCTGTCACTGGCATGATCATTCGATTTGGCGGTACACTACGCGACATCACCGACATAAAGCTAGCAGAGTTGGAGCGCGCATCTGCTGTCAAGTCGTTAGTTCAACGCAACACCGACCTCGAACAATTTGCCTTCATCGTTTCGCACGACCTACGGGCACCTGTTACTACCATTCTTGGTCTGGCAAGTTTACTCGAGTACGAAGAGCTCGACAAAAAAACCACCGACGAATGTGTTGCAGGACTGGTTACGTCGGTCAAAAAGTTGGACGATACCATTAAAGACCTGAACGCGATTATCGACGTATCGATCATCCCACTCGACAATCACGACACGGTTTGGTTCGGTGACATTGTTCGCGACGTATGCCTCTCACTCGGTATAGACGAAGACGACTTTACAATTACCACCGACTTCTCATCGGTAGACGTCATACATATACTAAAGAGTTATATGTATAGTATTTTTTACAACCTGATTGCCAACAGTGTCAAATACCGCAGGCTGCAAACGTCCGAGGCTTCGTTACACATAGAAAGCAGCCGAACAGAAAACACTGTCCAGCTTGTCTTCTCCGACAATGGGTTAGGTATAAATCTTACTGCGCACGAAAACGACATTTTCGGCTTGCACAAACGTTTTCATCCAGACATCGAAGGTCGTGGTATGGGTCTCTACATGGTAAAGAAACAAGTCGAGGCACTCGGCGGCACCATTGCTGCCAGCAGCATTGTAAACAAAGGCACCGCGTTTACACTAACGTTCGCCGTATGACAGGACGGTGCGACCATGAGTACATACCAGAGCACCACGACCTCCAGCTCGTTGTTATTATCCGAGACCTCGTTAAGCGCCCGTTGAACTAGCTCCGGCCCCACATCCCCGCACTTGGCCGCGCATATACGCCGTTTCCCTATTTTTGCTGGCTAGCACACAGAACCACCGTTGGTCCGCGCGTAAGTAGAATAGGAACATCGTATGTCAGCAGCGTCAGTAGCACAGGAACACGGCATGTCAGCAGCGTCAGTCGAATTTTCCGCTCAAGAACTTCAAGACATTGCCGCACTCAAGGCAACGTACCCCGACAGCAAGGCTGCCATTATGCCCGTCTTATGGATGGCACAGAAAAAATGGGGCTGGCTCTCCGAAGACGTCATGCGCACCGTCGCCACCGTCATGAACCTCCCCTACGCCCACGTCATGGGCGTGGCCTCGTTCTACACCATGTACTTCAAAAAACCCATGGGACGCCATCACATCCAGGTGTGCACGAACATCTCATGTATGTTAAGGGGCGGAAAGGAGCTCTACGACTACGTAAGCTCGAACCTCGGCATCGGACACAACCAAACCACCCCCGACGGCCGCTACTCCCTCGAAGAAGTCGAATGTATGGGCGCCTGTGGCGGAGCCCCCATGATTGCCATCAACGAAACCTTCCACGAAAACATGACCCGTGAACAGACCGACGCGCTCATTGCGTCGTGTAGTTCTTAGTACCTGTCATCATCTTCTTTGTTGATGACACGTTTACAAGCTCTGTATACATGAGTCTCATGATGGGTGCATCGGCGTTAATCTTCATGTTGTTTGAACTATGTCCATTTCAAAATCACAGGCGTGTGGGATGCGCCCAGCCTCTCAATACCATTAGTTGCAGCTGGTAGCACTTCGATGCTTGTTGAGGCACTACTCTTTATATCTGGCGTTCAGATATGGTGGCTCTTCATAGGATTGCAATTCACGATACTTGCGATGTTCGTCCATTCCGCATGGTGTGAGTGGAAGAGATGGTATAACTATTCGCAATGGTCGACACGCAAGAGACCTCTGTAAGAGTTTTGTGATTGATCATCACACACAAGAATGAGGCGTCGTCTGACTAATCATACTTACAATCTACAGTGACGTGTTGGCGTTTGTCGCAACCATAGAGTTACTAACTGCTACACGAGTAGCATGCTGATTGAAATCTACCGTGGCATATAAACCAACTGTTTTGTGAATGTGTGATGCTGGTTACTGGCAACGAAATAGTAGACTCCAGCGGGAAGGCCCGACATCGTGATTGTCACCTCTGCGGCATCACTCGCAGTTATAGTATCGTTAGTTAATTTATCTATCGCCACGTTGCCCACGAGATCTATGATCTGAAAGCGTGTGAGCGGTTCGCCAGAATATAATGTTGAATTGCAGTGCATTCGAATCGAAAGATGATCCGCGAATGGGTTGGGTGATAGGTGCACGGAGCAATCGGACGAAATGTTTATGTCGTGCTGAACCTTTGTCACCGGGTCAACGATGTAGATTCCGTTGTCCGTGGCGGCCCACAACCTGTTCGATACATCGAATGCAGCGGCATACAGTCTGGTGTCGCCGAAATCGACTTGCTGCTCCGTCCATGACTGTCCCTCGTTTGAGGTGATGTAGATGTTATCTCTCGTCGTTACCGCATACGTCGCAGAATCGCGGTTCACAATAGACCACGCTGCGAGCTGTGCTGGGGTTTTGCTCGCATACGGTACAGTAAGCGATGTATTCCACGTTAGACCAGAATCCCTCGATACGAGAAGTGTCCACTCGCCATGGGACAGAATCTTTTCGCTACCAAAACGTACGAAATCGGTTTCAGCTTCCATATCGCACATCCAAGCAAACATTATTCCCGTATCAAACAGTTCGATGCGTTCAATCCAATTACCGTAGAGTGGAGGTGCGCTCGAAGTCCACGTGAGTCCACCATCTGTTGTGCGGATTATTCCGCCCTGCACAGTGTCGACAACACCCTGTGTTGTGGCATGTAATCGGTAGCCCCTTGCACCAATGACAAATGTACTGTCATCGATATCGATGACTCCAGAAATAGCAGCAACTGAGTCGCGCTGCGCTCTGTCGATTGATATCTCTTGGCATGTAACGCCTGTATCCGCTGACATGAGCAGCGATAAATAGCCAGAAAACATCCGTTCTGGCTTCGTCCAGCATATAGCAGAGGTCGCCAGTTCGAGAGCTACATCACCGGTAATTGTGTCGCCGATTTCGGTATAACCTCCGTTATGAAGTGTATATCCAAACCTCTCTATTACCTTTGGCCCACCAAGAGTCATGTTTTGGTACGACTCAAACGATTGGCTTACCCAACTTGAAAACGCGGTCGACCGGACACCCTTACCGTCGCTATCGATATCGACAACGCCTCCGTACTGCGATAAAGCTTTGAAATGGTTGTCAGTTCAAGCAATGTTTAGAAAACAAGTCGGGTGCTTAATATTTCCATCTTCATCATACAACCGCATTGTTTGCACCCACTTGTGTTTTATGCTGTCGTATCTGAAGACCAACCCGGGAGCAACCTCATTCAGGAATACCTCATTCCCCAAAATTCGTGTATCTGAATGTGAATCGTAGTAAAGTGGCATCATCGTACTCTCATTGGTTCTAACGTTCATCCTCACCACGCGAAGGTTCCGGGAGTCGAGAGTATAGTACCAGAGAAGCACGAAGCCGTTCGGGTCTGTTTCTTCACAAACCAACCAAGCTTCCGAAAACACGTCGAACATTTCAGGTGGTGTCGAGACCGCTTTGTAGGTGTGTCCGTCCGTTACAATGGCAACGCACCCGACGATTGGAATAACAACCGTCGAATCGTCCATTCTAACCATGGTATTAACCTGAAACGATGCTGGCGACCGTAAGTCAATGGTCATTCCGTCCGACCGAGTAACCGATGTTACTTGCTTCCATAAAGCAAAGCGAGATTCCCGCATCCACAGACTTCTTGCTTGCGAACTAATCACCTTTGAGGCAACGGCTGCTCCGTTCGTGAGAAAAATCAGGTCCAGAGTTGAATCGGGAAGACCAGCATCCACCCAGGTTTTCGACGGCATGTTTAACACAAACCATGTAAGCGTGGTCGCGTCAAAACCATACAATTCTCTATCATCGGAGTAGGCATGCCGAACCCAACCTTCTATCGCGTGGGGCGGTGGTGCATAGAACCACGATTCGCCGGCATCTGTAGAGTATACGTCGCCAGCAACAAAGCCATCCGGTTCTAGCACCTTAAACGGCGAGAATTCACGAAGTCCGGTCTTCGCGGTTTGTCCGGCTAGCTGCGCCTTATCAATCTCAAGAGGTTCTTCGCCCGGACGTTTAAAGATGTAGATACAATCACCACCGCTTTCGGTGTTCGTGCCATTCGCAACAAGACGGCCATCTGCATACACCCGAAGTTTCTCAAGCTTCATACGTGCACCCTGCTCCGTCGTTAGCAATGGCGCTAGCGAATCAATAGTATCTCCCACATACCAAGCCTCTCTTTGTACCTCAAACAGGACGCCCCACGTCGGATGTGCTTCCATATACGATCGCCCCTCGGTGTGTCGCACTGAACTCCATTGATATGCTGGAGTTAACTGTTGAGCTCGCGAAGGCACAAAGAAGAGTACGAACAAGGTTGGTAGCACGATCCATTTCAAGGGGCTACCAAATGGTTGGTGACAGCGTGAGTTGCCGACGTTCATGGACAAGTGATTTTGTGATCGTATGATCTCTGTCGGAAACGACCAGAAAAGCTCAAGCTCAAGCTGGCCACAAAAAAAACACCTCCTCAACATTAGGCGGGCAAGCCAAAAGCTGAGGAGATGAAAGGGCTGTGTACTGCGGTTGTGGGCAGGCCGCTAGTACTTTGTTTGTAGAGTTAGAGCTCTAACTGAAAGAGTTAGAACGTCGACTCAGACAGCATGGGCATATGCAGGTTGTTGGGTTGTCTTGAAGCCGCAGCTACGTTCGAGCAGCATAACTACTTCTTGACGGCGATTTACTTCTGCCTTTGGCATGAGGAAAACATCGAAACGGACGCGATCACGGCTGCCAGCGGCTTCTGCCCAGGCGCCAAATCGTTCGTCGAGAGCCAATTCACGAGCGCCAGGGATGGTGCTGCAGTCAAAGGCATCTACTACGTCATAGTTTCCGTTGTCGTCACGTCTTAGTACCCCGACGATTCCTGGGACGTCGTAAGCGTTCCAGTTCTCAAGGCCTACGGGCATTAAGAAGTGCAGACAGTTTGTGACAGGCATTGAATGTAACATTTTGGTGTTCCCGGTAGCTGGTTTCCCAGTGTTCGGTGCTGAAATTCGTTTGGTTAGTTTTCTTCGCCGCGGTCGATGATGTATGGCAGTTGGCGCATTGATGTGTTCATGAGGTTACCTTGAGGAGGAGGTTTTTTAAAATTTTTGTTCTTTTGTTACATGCCGAAGGGGTCAGTCGTCGGTCGCATCAATGTGGTCAAACGAGGTCAGTCGTCGTGGTCAAACGAGGTCAGTCGTCGTTTAAGATCAATAGCATTCAGTCTTCAGTTCTGTCAATGTCAAGAGTTCTTATACGCTCCAGCTCTTCTGGATTCTGGATAATAAAGTCAATCATCGGCTGATTGCTCTGGATCGTCGACTGGAACACTTGCGGGTTGAAGCTGCCATTGGCTTGGGCCGAAGCCGTCTGGTTGTACTCATTCGGCAGCATTGCGCCGAAGAAGATCAGGATTGCATAGATCAGTTCCATTGTGGTAATCTCTCAGTTGGGTTGTTGATTGCTTATGAACTGATACGAAGTTCGGGTATCCGAGTAGTGATACCCGTTACAAAAAATGGTGTTTTGTTACATCGAGATTAAGGCGTACTTTCACGGATAGTGTAAGGCCACTTCTCCTAAATACCAATAAAATAAAGGCGTGACAATGGAAGTTCTACGCGAAATACTACTGGTTGTTACGTCAAAAGGAGACAAAGCGCACTTATTACAAGAACTTGACAGTGTAAATGGCGATAGCGAAGCCTCAGACTCACTTACCGCGAGATTCATTCGGGGTATTTACGACGATTCTTGGCCTGATGACGAAACCGCAGCGCAGGCTTTGTATGGCTCTGATACTGGAGACCAGCGCTATAGAACACTGAAATCACGCGTATTTGAACGGCTACTCCACAGCTTATTGTTCCTACAGGTCAAGCAGCCCGAACATTCCGAATACCTCGCCTACTATTACAAATGCACACGAAATCTGCTGTGTGCACAGACTTTGACACGATTTGCTGCAAGAAACGCAGGATACTCGATCGCAACAAAGACTCTTACAATAGCTCAGAAGTATCAGTTTACCGACCTTTGTCTTTCTCTAAGTGCAATGCTCGCAGAAACCAGTGCCTTTTGGATGAAAAAGAAAGACTTTAAGTACTATAGTTCGCTAGTCGATAAGTATTTAGGCAATCTTGCAGCAGAGTATAAATCGTCACAGTATCTGGACCAATTAGGATTGGAATCCGACAACAGCTCACGAAAGCGTGGGCATTTGGCGACCTATGCTCTGGGTTTACTAGATACAATTGAAACTCTAATAACACAACATGATACCCACCTCCTAAGACTAAATGCGTACCGGTTCAAGCTAGTCTATTTGCAGTTGATCGAGGACTATGATGGCACAATTAACAATTGCGATGCAGCTGTTAAGTACTTGACGGAGCATCCACATTTATCGCAAAAGGCGCGCTTAGGTGAGTTTATCTTGAATAAGATGCTCTGTTGTACCTATCTGCGACGATACTCGGAAGCTCATGCAATGTCCGACATTTGTATCACATACTTCAAAATCGGTGGTTCAAACTGGTACTTGGCGATTGATCTTGCGTTTGTAACTGCATCAAACCTATGCGATTTTGATAAAGCGTTAGGGTATTATGTGAAGGCGACAACCCACGAGCAATTCACGAAACACAGGGAAGCGTCGGTCCGTGAGAGATGGTTGCTTTATTATGCCTATCTGCTTCTTGCAAAACGTATGGTCCTAATTGATTCTGATTTGATTCAGTCAAAACACTTTCGTCTTGCCACATACCTAAATTCGTTACCTGAGGAATCAAAAAGCAAACTCGCATTTAACGTTCTCATTCTCATTTCTCACGTCTACTTCTTGATACTAGACGGCAACTATGATGCAGCAGAGAAACGAGTTGAGTATTTAAAGGTCTATACGTCACGGTGGCTTAAGGAGAAAGAATATCTGCGTGTGAGACTTTTTCTGAAAATGCTGTACAATTTTTCGCGATTTAGTTTTGATGCAAAAGCTATTCGAAATGGTAATAAAGAATTATATCGGGAGCTGCAGGATTCTGGTAAGGACCCAATGCCATCTGAAACCAATGAGCTAATACCGTTTGAGGTCATGTACGAACGTATCCTCGACCACCTCGAAAAACATCGCGCAGGCTTATTAGTAAAATAGTATAGAAACCCCTCCCATTTTAATGGGAGGGGTTTGGGGAGAGTTCGCAAACCTTTGAGAGTGGCCTTACCGAATGACCGTAATCGGTGCAACGGCAATACCGGCGGACGTGTGCAGACGGACGTAGTACGTGCCTGTAGGGGCGCTGTGGGCGTCCCATTCGACTTGGTTCCAACCCGTGGTTGTTGTTGTGAGCGGGAGTGATGCTACGCGCTGACCAAACATGTTGACGATTTCGATGTCGGAGCGGAGCTCGCCTGCTGGATTAAAGCGAATGACGGTGTGGCCGCTTGTGGGATTCGGGACGATGCTGAAGCTTGCATTGGTGCTGCCTGTTGCAACAAATGGGTCTTCTTCGATGCCGGTTGTGATGGGGAGTGCTTCGGTGCGACATCCACGGATGCCTTGTCCGTTGAAGGCCACAACAACGATCTTTTTGTTTATGTGGTTTTCGATGTCGAGCATTACGAAGCGTTCGCCACCGAAGGCTGTAGCATAGAGAGAATCGCGGCCGGATTCGTCGACCACGTAAACAAGGAAGCCATCGGATGCGCTGCCGAGTGGCATGCGCCATTGCACAGAGGTGCGACCGAACTGGTTACTTACCGCAAGTACTTCTAACGGAGACGCTACACCCGATGTACCCACCAAACGAATAGCCGCGCTTGCATAGGCGTTACCCATGGGTTGCGACGCTACGATGCGCGTCGCATGAATGTAGTACGCACACTCTGTGAACGTAGAAGGCAGTGTGTAGCTAAATGTGCCAGATGTCGCAGTTGCCACGCCAATGAAGGAGCCGTTGAACCCTGTGGTGTCGGTATCGAGAAAGAACCTAACCTCCCCTTCCTCAGTGCCTGTTGTGCCGTCCCAGGTTACAGTCGCTGTTCTGTCCAACGAGGTAAGCGCGATTGCGAACGGTTGTGGTTTGCGGTTGACGCTAATCTCTACTTCATCACCCGCCTTCGGCGAGGTAAGCGTGAGCTTCCAACTACCAACGGCTGGACTGATGAGTGACCACTGCGTCATCTCTCCGTTGGGAGTAGAGAATTTTCTAACCGATGAATCGGCAGATGTGGTGCTGTACACTGTTCCGTCTGGTGCAGTTAGTGACGACACCGGTGCAGATGTTGTGCCTGAGCCGATGACCATGATAAACAAACGTTCGACTGTATTGTCAACTAGTATAGTATCGAGCGGTTGTGCTGCATCCTGCACGTCTTCTTCGAGATCGGGATTGCGCACTGGCTGAACCCACGTGCGGATGGTGTCGTTGGTAGTGGTGAAGGTCGGGACACCATTCTTGTATTTGTACGAGACCGACATACGTCCGAAGCTGCGGATGTAGTCGACAGGATTTTGTGTTACGTCTACCGACGCACTTACCGACAAGCCTTCGTCTTCGTTCACGAGGAGCGAGGCTTGTGCCGTGCCAAGCGTCTGTGGAATAAAGCCTGACAGCATCATGAAGCGGAACGCAGTGCCGATGTAGTCCATGTCAAGGATATCGTCACCAGCTGCGGGCAGCCTAACGAGTCCGGATACGGTTGACGACAAGCCGAGTGTGGGCTTCCAGAAATACGTGAGGTTACCATTCGCCGAAAGGAAATAATCGTCAAGGCCAAGGTGACCGATTTTATACGAACCCGTAATACCAACGTTGTTGTTCAGGTCGATGGTCGCAGAGTGTGTTCCTTCGATCTGCCAAGGCTTCGACTCAGAGATTGCTTTGATTTTGATGAGGCGGGATGTTATGGCACCGGTAAAGATGAGCGGATGACGGTATTCGAGCGTGCCTTCGAATTCGGCAATTGTTGGGTCGCCGAATGCGTTCACGATCCATGGGAATTGGTCTATAACAACTTGCTCTGCGGACTGAAGTATGATAGACGCGCGTATGGCGCGACCGTTGGCATTTGCACTCGACCATCCGCTGGTCGAGAAATTGAGTCCATTAAAACACAACGGCGTTTCTGGTATCAGCTTACATGCGCCCAATTCGAGCGACGCTTGCAAACTGTCGAAATGCAGCTTGTTGTCTGGGTTAGCGGGGTTGTTCTTAAACACCACACCGGCACCAAGTGTTAATTCGGAGCTCTTAACCGGAAATTTGAGTTTGCCCGCAACACCGTATACTTTATTAAGGAAATCGGCATTCACTGAGAACTCTTCCAGACACCATCCACTTGTCACCGATATTTTTTCGGCGGCAAACGTCAAGTTCTCAAAACCGTTTGTGTTCGTAATACTAATACCAATCTCGATTTTTGAGCGTGGATCATCTGTAAGGTCGAACCCTTCGGTGTTGTCGATGACTTCTTCGCAACCATTGCGCGCCATGCTGAATTCGATCTTGCCCTTCATCGAAAGACCCTTTGCATCAGCCCGATTAATAATCTTGAATTCTTCGAGCGTCAGCTCTACACCACCTGGAAGTTTTTTGCTGAGTTTCTTTGATCCGGCTTCCAGTGCGAGCGAAATGATGCCGTCGCAATTCGGCAGTGGGAAGTCACTCCCAGTCAGCACGTTTGTCAAATCGAGGTCTCCGATGTCATCTGGGGCAAAACGTACGTTCGGGATATACACACGTCCGCCATCTACAAACACCTTCTGCTCACCATCTGTTGTGTTGATGCGCACGGTACCGTCAATCTTGATTGCACCGCCAACCGTAATCGTACCCGTTGTTTTTACCGTTGACGACCCTTCTGTCTCTGGCTTCCACTCCTTGCCTTCACCCGCATCGAACTCTAGTACTTCAAGACCGGCACACTTGTAATGCCAGTAACGATTGCCATAAAACACGGTGACCTTTGCCGTGTCGCTTCGTCTGAAATTCACCTTTTCACCATAGAGCGTAATGGGATAATTACCTGCCGGTGAACTCTTTTTGAAGTCGATGGTGTACGACAACACGCCGTTTGCATTTGTTGTGCCTACCTGCGGATAGGTCGCTGCTGCATTGGCTGTTTTGTCGTTCATAAATATGTTTACATCCGCCAACAGATCTGTACCCTTCTTCGCAGTAATCGTTAGCGTAATGGTAGTGTCATTTGTCAGGTTTCCTATGACGATCGAGTCTCTTGGTGTCAACTCTAGTGCGATCTTCCCCTCTCCGCCGAAATCGAACACACCATTACGAATGCGATAGTTGATCTGTTCGCCAGAACCTGTCGAGAACGACTGACATTTCCAGTTAAACGTACCGCCGATTTCCTTTTTCGTCGAATCGTACTTTGTAATAGTAACATCGTTTATTGCATGATCGAAGCAATTACACGATTCGGTCTGCGTGAAGTTTTCCCAGTACGTTGTTGCACCCGTTGACGGATTGTACTGTCCGATACCATTAAAATTGGGAATCGTGATCTGTAATCTGCGGGTTGGCCTTGTCTTAAAGGCTTCTCGCACTTCCATGGTGATAACAGCCGCCGAACCTTCGAGTTTGAAGGTCACAGAGTCTGTGGTGTTCGTGCTGAGCTTGAACAGGTCGGTATCACGCCAGACTTCAAACGTCGCAGAGTTCTGTGCTGATGCACTCGAGCTGATAAGAAAAACAAAGGCCAGAAAGTACAGTACATGTTTCATCGGAGGCTCCGGGGGTTGTGCGATTCGCGCAAAAATAGGTATTTAGACCCGACCTTACCGCGCGTTTGACCCATTTTCGCGCAGCGGCTCGACATAGAGCATTTTTGCTTCGCCGGGCATGCAGGTCAAGGTTAGTGTACCGTCTTGTGCGATGACGGTGTCGGTTGGTACGATGCCCAGCGCGGGGTCGGACACTTCGCCCATGGAGCGCACGTGAAGCCTGCGCGGACGTCCGTCGGGATGCGAGTAATTAAAGCGCAGCACAATCTCCCGAGCCCCTTGCTGACGGTAACGTCCCGACTTCGACGGACTCTTTCTTAACGCATCTTCGAACTCGCCGTAACTGACGAAGGTTTTTACATCTGTGTCTGCGTAGTCGAACGGATTGCACCGACGATTCAACACACCGAGCACAAACACATCGGGTAAGGGGCTTGCGCTGTCGCGCAGAAGCGAAATCTCGACAAACGTGCTGTCGTAGTTCTCATAATCGGGAATATTCAAACGCGCATCGGGGAGGTTTCTGTTCATGATGCGCTTGCGTAACCGGGTTCGATACGGATGACGCGTCTGAATGCCTCGTGCATCGGTGCGAATGATGCGGGCGAGGGCCGCGGTGTCGCCGACGGACCACGTACGAAAGCCTTTGCTAAACCATGTTACTAATTGCAAGTGCGCAAGTGTGTCCTCAGCACGTAATGTTTTGTCGAACACTTCCTTGATGGCCATACGTGTGCTCCTGAAGCCTATATAGAGTCTGTTCGAAGCAACACCCAGCGTCTTTGTGATGTTTGCAACGCTATATGGAAACTGTTGATCGAGCGCTTGATAGAGGCCGGTGCGGTTGTTTGAATCGAGGTAGTCCGGACCCGCTGTGTCTGAAGCAAGGCCTGCGTTCATGAGCATCTCGGCTATTGCTCGCTCGGCAGGTTGTTGCGGTGGCGTATATGCAAAGCCCATCGATGCACCTGCAATGCTTGCGAGATAGTCGGCTGGACGTCGTGCGTCCTGTTTGTTTGCGCCCCAGAAAATCGCGTAGCCTTTTGCTCCGAGAATCAGGGCGGAGTATAGTTCGAGACGGACCTCTTCGCCAGTTGGGAAGCGCCAGAGATGTGGCATGGGAATCATTGTCGCGTCGTCTGTTTGCAACTGAGCGAACACCCACGGGTTTGCAATCCACGGACGTGTTGTGTCGAACAGATAATACGGATGCCGCATTACCTGATAACGAAAGACCTCGTACCGTTGTTGCCAACTGCCACTCCCAAATACCGGCCCTCCCGGATAATACTGCGTTGTTGTGTCTGCTGGTAAATCCACAGATCCATTACGATGATGTCCCCACCGTGCATCATAATCGATACGATGTTTGATGTCGATGTTCTGCATCCCCCACTCGTGGTTTAAATATAAACGCGAGTTGGCATTTGATGCATTATAACCATGTTGATAATACGGTGCGATGGTACGGGGGTCTGGGGATGGCGCGTTACCCTGCCATGTTAGGTCTGACATCACGGCATGGTTGTAGCGAGGTGCTTCGCTGCCAAACCCACGCTCGGTCGTCATGAGACTATCGAACAACAGATGCTGGTAACGCATGCCTTCCCAGTACTGCTCACCACCTTCATCACGATTGAACCAACGGTAAATGCGAAGTCCATGTGACACATCGCTTTTAGTTTCGCCGACACCACCCGACGATGCGAATCGCTGTGCATGTTGTGTATTGTACGCGCGCAAGTGTTTTAGAATCTGCCTGTACACCGTGTCAGCAAAACGGTCGTACCACCCCTGCGTTAACCACGTCATGTTTTCTGTACCTACCTGCACCCAGTCGATAGCAACATCGGCGCGCCCTTCATACACAACCTGCACGTTCAGGTTTGTGATACGTCCGTTATCCGCTTCACCACAGACTGCTCCCATCCGATACACATCGCGCAGTAGGTATGGGTTATAGTTCACGAGCCCCTTACCGTCCGTTGAACCTGTGTTTAGATCGTGCGGCAGCGTGTCGATTATAAAATGTGCTAGTATTGTTGCACCGGGATGAGCGTCGCTTGCACGTGGCAACATGCGTCGCGTAATGACAAGTTCACGCACGGGCGTGCCCGTCTGCCGTGATACAAGCGTGCTGATCTTTCCTCGGTACCGATCGTCGAGCGTCGTAGGCAGTTGCGTGCGTTCGCCAGACGGACTGGCAACCGAGTCGAAGACGATAGTGTTCGCAAGCGTGTATTTCGAATCGGGCGTGTTACTACCCTTCGAAAGAAGTTCTTTGTTAACATTATTTATGGTATCGGGACACAGCCGGTACGTGATGCGCACGCGTAACACAACAGAGTCATCCTCGACGACATCGTTTCCATGTGTGTTCATGCTGTCACTCGGCCTAGCGTTCGCGCCAGCACTCGCATGTATGCGCCGCACATTCACAGCGAGGTACATGCGCCTTCCGTTGAACGGATGCGACTGTATGTGATGCGAGCCCTCGCCCCACAATGCAAATCGGTCGCTAGGCCACGACCCATCGAGCACTATTGTGGGAGTGTGTATGCTATCGGCATGCAGTTCAAATCGTGTGCTGCTACGAGGTCGTGCACCATCAAGAGGCTTGTCCGTGGTGATGTTCGCGCTAGGGGTCGAAGGGGGCGCATATGATGTGACTCCGAGCCGTCGTTCTCTAAATCCAAACACGGCACCTTGTGTATCGCCCTGCAGCGGTGTAAACGACGCCGTATCGATGTTAAGCTCTGGCTGAAAGCGAATGCCCATTGCCTCTGTTAATGCAAATGGGTCGGTGCCACCAAAGCTCAATGAGACCCTTTCGTCCCCTGCCGCAATTGCTTTGTCGTCCAGCTCTTTGTACCAATGCAGGTTGCTCGCTAACCATTCGACGTTATACATGAAATCTGGCGCAACGACGAGTTTCATGCCAGGTACGGACTGATTAAGTGTCAACCACGGATCGTCCCAGTCATCAGGGTTGTATGTCGAACCCGACCACGCAAACGGATTGTGCACATGCCAGAAATTGGAGTGTAGCTCGGCGTTGACGCGGCGGGTGGCTGGACCCCAGTTGAATCCGCGTATAAAGGCGGGACGCTTGGTGTCGAACATGTCCATCAACGAATCTGGCACCAGAGTCGAGCCATGACGGATAGATGTTGGCGGTACGTCCTGGGCGGACAACGGGACGAGGGCAACTGAGAGGGCGACAAAGGCGAAAAACGCCGCGAGGCTGATTCCGGGAGCGCTCCGAAGAGGAGCGCGTGCCTTTATTCCGGGAATCACGCGATGCTTTTCGCATCCCTCCCGGAATGAGCTGATTCGGAATGAGCTGATTCCGGGAATCACGCGATGCTTTTCGCATCGCTCCCGGAATAAAAGGTGGTTTGTAGAGACATCATACATTCTGTATATTCGCCAAAATCTTCCGAGGCCCTATGAAACAGTCCGTTGGCAGGCGTCACCGCGACGTTCGAGAGACAATTCTGAAGCTCAGTGTTTCGCTATACGCGCAAACTATGAACGTAAAAGACGTCACGGTGTACTCGTGGGAGTCCGGACGTACATCTGTTCCTCAGGACGTTCTTGCAAAGCTAGAACGCGAGAATGGCATCTCTGCAGGATGGATGCTGACGGGTCAGGGTGAAATGATGGTCGGTACTTCAGCCAATTCACCGCTGTCATCACCTCTCGACGTCCTCGAAACCCACCTCCGCTCCATGCGCGTGCTCCTCAAGGACCTCCGCGAAACATCACCCGAAGTTATGGCAAGTGCGCCCCGTCGCAAGCCCCCTACCACCGTACGCATTCCAATGCTTTCGCTTGGCGTCAGTGCGGGCGCTCCTGTAGAGTCGGCCGATACCATCGAAGGTGAGATCGATCTCGGAGAAATGTTACTCGAACACCCAGAGAGCACCTACTTCATAAGGGTTGTGGGCGACTCGATGACAGGCGCAGGAATTATGGACGGCGACACACTTATTGTCGACTGTTCGCTCACGCCGAAGTCCGGACAAATCGTGATTGCACGCGTGTACGGCGAACTCACCGTCAAACGCTACATCACCAAGGGTGGCGAAGCGGTGCTGCGTGCAGAAAACAAACGCTTTAAAGACATCACGATAGACGAAGCAATGGACTTTACAATCGTGGGCGTGGTGCGGTCATGCATAAAGCAATTCTGATCGTCGCCACCGTGCATTCTTGAATTAAGAAGTGCGATGGCGACACTGTGTTCTAACTATGTTTACGTTCGACTTATTTCCATTGCATCTGTCCAGCACCATCTATTGCACTAAATTGATTAAACGTAGAGTTAATCGTACGGAGGTCATACGCGCTACCGCCATTAACGGGAACAAAGAGAATAGAAGCAGTAATTTTTACCGCAATGGACTTACCGTCAGGTGACCAGCTAGGATAACTCTCAGCGGATGCAGATGTTGTTAGCTGTTTAACGTTACTTCCATCAATAGACATGGTAAAGAGATGATTGGCAATGATTAATGCGATAAGCTTCCCATCGGGGCTTACCGCTGGCTGCTTTGGGTTCGCCAGGTTGTCGTCGAAGCGAGTTATTGTGGTCCAATAGACATCTGTGATATAGAGACCGGGATTGAACACACCACCACACATTACAATACGACCGTCTGGTGTCCATGTGGGTGAAGCAAAACCTTGACCAATTTCAGTAGTGCCAAATGTTACGATTAGCTCGCCTGTTGCGCGGTCGACAACGTGAACATCGAGTGTACCGCCCAACGTTCCTTCGTAAACGATGAACTGACCGTCGGGAGACAACTGCGGGTTTGCAAAGGCATCATCGAATGTTTCAAGATTTGGAAAGGTGATATCTTCAGCCACGATGATCCGCTTCGTCGCACCATTCGCACTCACTTCAATTAAACCCTCAAATGCATGCGCAATAAAGGTCCCTTCGGGAGTACGGAACGGATCAGCACCAACGAACATGTTCGTTACCGTTCCGTTGCTTAGATCTATGGATAAAGCGTTTGCACGAATATTGCCCGTTAAATAGAGCATGCCGGTGGGTTTTGCTCCCGGTCCATTCGGATCCGCTGGTGAATCTGAGCATCCAGGTGCAAGGAGTAACACGGCGAGCGCCAATGTAGTGAGTCCGGCAGTGCGAAACTTGTTCATCCTTACTCCTAGTGCTTACAATGGCAAAGATCCTTGGGGCTTGTGATGTGCCAACCGACACAAGATACGAACACTAGCATATCATCGGCTGCGGCACGTAAACAGGATGAAACTGTGACGCCATTGGCAAGATGGATAGAAGGTGGCGTGAGAGGCCACTTTGTTGTGAAGCGTCTAAAGAATGCCGACGTGGTACTTACCCTATCAGCACTCGAACGTATGCGCCGCATCGGCGACGACTTTGTCGGGAAGAAGTACGACTTGACGTTCGAATGGTCGGACGATAATAAATACTGCTCTGAACTTATTCGGATAGTTTACGATCGCGGTGCCGACGCACAACTCAGCCCCCTTCGAACCCTTGCCGACTTTGATTTGTCGAGTCCGGAAGTACAGCGTCTCATGAAAGAACGCTACGGCAATGCAATTCCCCTTTCCGAAGCCGTTGTCTCGCCGTCGGACCTCTTTGATAGTGCGTTGCTAAGGGAAGTGACGCACAATTAGTCCGTGAGCTAGTGCGTGAGCTAGTGCGTGAGCTAGTGCGTGAGCTAGTGCGTGAGCTAGTGCGTGAGCTAATCCGACCAATCACATCGTTACATTGATACGTCAGTGACCACGATAATAGGCAATGAGCTTCTCAAAGATGTTGCTGTTGCGATAGTGCTCGTAGGCGAAACGATGAGCATTTACACCGATCGAACGGCAGAATGCTGTGTCGGACATGCAGCGTTCGATGCAGGCAACCCATTCGTCGGGCGTGTCGGCGATGAGGATGTTTTCGCTGTGTGTTAGGCCGAGTCCTTCGGCTCCGATGGTCGTGGCGATGATGGTTTTGCCAAGTGCCATGCCTTCGAGGATTTTGATGCGGATGCCGCTGCCCGATATGATGGGCACAACCATGATGCCATGCGAAAGCATGAATTGTTTAGCATCTGCCACTTCGCCGACGGTGCGGAATGATGGCGTTGCCAATGCTTCGATCGAAGCTGGCATACGTTTGCCCGCAACGCTTATGGTGATGTCGGGGAAGCGGGCGTGGATGGTGGGCCATACGGACTTCGCAAACCACTCTGTGCCCTGCAGGTTTGGCATCCAGTCGAACGCGCCTATGCTGAAGAGGTCGGTGGCGGAAAAGTTGGTGTTAACGGCGACGTCAGGGACGTCCATGCCGGCGGGGACGACAAGCGTTCGGGCGTTCGGACGCAACCGTCGTATGGTATCCTGGTCTTCGTTACTGATGGCCATTACGACATCGCAGCCATCGATGGCATCGAGCTCGAACCGTTGAAGACGATGTGCCTGCACACCGAGATACCAGCGCTTGAGCGGGTTGCGCTCCTGTGAAGCAATGCGCTCCCAAATAACGTGTTCGACGTTGTGCGCACGCATCGATACGGTAACGTCGAACGCTTTGTAGACATGCGCATACGCCGCCGGAGGGAGTCCATCTACATGCACGACGTCGCGACCACCATACACAACGTCGTGTGCGCTGTTCGCGAGGAGTTTCTGTAATTCCATTGCGTACTTCTGTGACACAAAGCGCTGAATGACGTACGACTTATTTGTCAACAGATTCCGCAATGCGTCCAGCGGCTTGATACGATTGTCAACGTCCACCAGATGAACATCGGCATACTTGTCAAGAGCATCATGTGCAGTCATCGGTTCGACATAATGCCGCGTAGTGTTCATCGCAAGCACCGTTACCCTGCAGCCCGCCTCTGCGTACCCTTTGACAAAATTGAACGCACCGATTGCACCACCGTCGTTCAACGGCCAGGGTACTCGGTTCATCAGCATGAGAATGCGAAGTGGCTGCATTTGCAACGAAAATAAGTCTAGCGGCATCTAGGCTATGACTGGCGTCGCCGAGCCGACACTCTCTTGTGTGTCGCCTGGTAGTATTGTGTCCAGTCCCCAGTCGACCATTAAGTCGTTCGTGAAGGCGCGCATGCTGGAGGGGTCTTGCATAAGGGTCTTGCGGGCGAAGAGCCATGCGTTGACCCTTTCCGACCCATACATAGAGCGGATGGAGGTTGCGTTGAGCTCGAGGGTTTTGCCCCAATGGAAGGTGTAGCGAATGCCAGCAGCGTCGAGTGCTTGCCAGTAATTGCGGCAGAAGTCGACGGAGCGTTCGGAGTATTCGCCATCGATTTCGATGACACACGTGTGCTCGAATTGCTGGAAGCCCAGCGTTGCTTGTGTGCCCTTCACCCAACGGTACGAATAGATGCCTGAGAATTGTTCTCGTTCGTTAAGGTCGAGAAGAATTTCTGTTGCGCGCAATACATCTATCGGCGCAAAGCCCATCGCACTGCTAAAGACACGTCCGTGTAGATCGGTGTTTGTAAAGATTTCGGCATGTGTGCCCCACACGTTCGCGAAGGGCTTGTACTGTGCACCAACGAGTGTGTTCACTGCCACGGGAATGAGCGACGGAATAAGGCCCACGAGACCGCCGATAAACGCAGGTGCGTCGTCGCCCGGGACGATGCTGCTGGTAGCGAGCGCCGGAGGTGTGTAGTCGGTGGTGTACGGACGTTTGTACATGCACGTTACGAAAACCCCGTTGGCGATATCGTAGGGGTTTAAGACGACTTGAAAGTGGAACGGACGTTCACTGCCGTGTGGCAATGGCGAGTCGGTGAAGTCGAGCGACTTCATCATCTTGAATAGAGCATTGTCGAATGGCATTTGTATGCGGTGACATTCGTACAGAAACAGTGGCTCTGTTTCAACCATGATGCCATGAATAAATCCGAACGATCCGAAACTCACGAGCGCTGCATTAAATAGGTCGTCGTCGGCAACTCGAACAGTGTTCAACTTGTTTATCAATGTGTCTGATGCAACAGGATACGACTTGCGTTCGAGCCAGATGTGCCGCGTCGGACTCACAATGAGATGAAGCCCGACAATAAACTCTGTTATCGAACCAAAATCGATTGCCGCACCATGAGTACCCGTCGATAACGCCCCTGCCACAGTCTGTCCGTTACTTGCCCCCGATGTTCTAATCGACCGCCCCTTGCGCTTAAGCGCCTTACTAAGCTCCTGAATAGAAACGCCACATTGCACGAAATACAAATCCGCTGATGTTTTTGCTGGTGACGACGTCACGCTTCCCGCCGACGTCACGCTCCCTGCTACATCTGACTTTCCGTAGTGCGGCGAGACGCTTGCATCTGAAATTCGAAAGGTGAGGTTAAGGGGCTTTGTGTTCAGCAGGATTCCGTCCGTCGCAGCAATCTTCGACCACGACCACTCGCCACCTAACGCACGTACATGCAGGTTCTTGTCGATGGCTTCCTTGATGATGCCCTGAATGCCACGTGTCGTGTCGTTGTAATCGTTGAGAACACTACCCGTATCGTCGTTTGCTAAATCGTACAGATCGTGAATGGGTTGCTCGAATGTCTCGTGCCTGTTAATCCACTCTTTGTTTCCGGTGCGACTGATGATCATAGAACACCGTTGTTGATACAGATGTAGATAGTCATAACTCACCTTTGTTGATTGCGATGGAGGTGATCATAACCCGTCACCTTCACGCGGACATGGCTTCGAGCATTTCCATTCTATTTGTGACGGACACCATATACCGAGCGTGAAAACTGTGATGAGGGCGTAGCCATAGTTTGTTGTTACGCGGACTTCGTCTACGCCGTTTACTTTTAATGCATCGCAATTACTTGCAACGACGTCTTCCTGAAGGAGTCCCCAGAACATCGTATGTACCGTTTTCGATTCGTAATTCGTGCCGGGCTCGTTTGCTGCCGTATGCAGTCGCACATGATAACAGCCCTGCATCATTATTGCACACATGGCAACAACAAACGTTTGCTTGAGGTACTTCACAACAGCGGCCCTTTCAAGATTAGAGGGAAGGTCTTCAAGAATAGAGCGAAAGGCTCCTTGCTTAAAGCGATGACGGGTCAGGCCTATCTGCCGCGAATGTACGTAGACGCTAACTTTGTTCATGCTTCCACTCGCACTCCTTATTGAATACGACGGCACGAACTATGTCGGATGGCAGATACAGCCTAGTGGCGCGTCGGTGCAGGAGGTTGTGCAGAACGCTGTAATGAAGGCGTATAACTGCGAGGCGTCGATTGTGGGTGCCGGACGTACCGATGCTGGTGTGCATGCTGTCGGACAAGTTGCTCATGTCCTTTTGCCGGATGATGCCAACGTGATACCTATCGAAAAGTCTCGTATTGCCATCAATGTGCAGATGCCGAAGGACGTGCGCATACGTGCCGTAAAAGAGGTGCTGCCGACGTTTCATGCGCGGTACTTACCCGATTGGAGAGAATACGTTTACACGATTGCCTTCGAAGAACGTGCACTTCTGCGGCACACACAATGGTGTCCGTTAATGTCCTACGACCCTGCCAAACTCGCCGATGCATCTGTTGTATTCGAAGGCACACATGACTTTACGTCCTTCTCAAAGCACAATGCTGATACACGTTCCTATGTTTGCCGTGTGGACATGTGCCGAGTAGAGTTTCACGACAATCACGTGGTTGTCCGTATTCGCGCAGACCGCTTCGTATATGGCATGTGCCGTGCAATCGTTGGCGCCATGATGGACGTGGCACGAGGCAAGCGCACACCCGAGGAACTAACTGCAGCGTTGCACGTCCGTGACCGTCGTGGGCCCCTCGGCAGCCCCTTGGCGCCCCCTACCGGACTCATTCTCAATCGCGTGCATTATCCAGAGGACATCTTCGATGACATCCAATACTTGTAAACCGGCACCTTCGATGACATCCAATACTTCTAAACCGTCTCCTTCGCTGACAACCACTATCTACAAACGCGTTGCGATTGTGCTATCACTTGCGACGACGGTTCTGCTTACAACCTACTGCGGTGTGATAAACCTCTTTCCCGTAAGCGACGACCAGAAACTTGGTGCACAGTTCGACGCCGAAATTCGTGCCGACCCAAAACAGTTTCCTATTCATACCAATCCAGCCGTAAAGAGTTATGTGCAGGGCATGGTGAATCGGATTATTCAGGCACCTGAAGTGAAATACGATGGCACATTCCCCTATCGAGTCGAAATCATTCACGACGACAACACGATTAATGCATTCTGTACACCTGGTGGCTACATTTATGTGTACACTGGTCTGCTAAAAGCAATCGACAACGAAGCCACGCTAGCGGGCGTCATCGGACACGAGATTGCGCATGCAGAGGCACGTCACTCAACCGAACGCATGAGCACGCAACTCGGTGCTGAAATGTTAATTGCAATTGCACTCGGAAAGGCCAATCAAAACATTCAGCTTGCTGCAAACATGTTTGCTGGCCTAGGACTTCTTAAAAACAGTCGTAGCGACGAGACCGAAGCAGACGAGCTGTCGTTCAAATACCTTCGTTCAACTTCGTGGTATCCAGGCGGTATTCAGTTTTTCTTCGACAAGGTGAAGGGGCGTAATTCAGGGGGCTCGATTGAACGTCTCCTTTCAACACACCCACTGCCGCAAGATCGCATCGACGCTACACAAAAGCGCCTAAAGGCAGCGAACATCCCACCTCCGACCGAAGCGCAACTCAACGCACGCGGCTACACCGAATTCAAACGCACGATCGATGGTGGCGTAACGGGACGCTGAGGCTGCATAACATTCAAATGAAAAACGCTCCTTCTGGAGCGTTTTTCATTTCTGTTAGATTGAATCATGTCAGCCACGTTGGAGCTTCGTCCAACGCGCGCGTACATGCACGCCACATTGTGCGAAATGCTTCTGCAGGTGTATCGGCTGTACACGACACGGTGCGATCGTTAACAAGCGTTATGCCTTGTGCCGATGATGCGCGCTCTGCTTGTTCTCGGCGATACATCTCTACTTCTATGACACATTCTTTTGGTGTACGTCGTTCTTCGGCGCGCTTATGCGCATCCCGCGGTTTCCAGATTAGTCGTTTGTCCGCTGATTTTTGCACCGCTCGCTCCGCAGCGTCCTCTATTAGCGTTGCCGTCCGAGAGGGCGGCAGACACACAGCCGCCGTCGTGCCAAGTGATCGCTTCGTGCTCACCCATTCAAGCGGCAGATTCAGGTCACGCAATTCTGATTCGAGATCGCTGTTGCCCGTGATGAGCGCGACAGGTACATCGAACGATGAGAGCACGGCTGCATTCATTTCTATTTCGCCAACTGTTCTACCATTCAATCGCCAGTTGCATACCAGACTGCCGATGTAGGTGTGTGCGAGCAAACCATTTGGTGTGCCTGCCTTCGAATGATAGCCAACCATAAAAGCCATGGCGTAGGAATCGTCGATGCCTTCGAGTTGGACAAGGGGCTTGTTGGCTGGCTTGCCCGGACCTATCACGAGCTCAGCGCGTTCATGCAAGTCTTCGAGTATGATGTTGCGCATCACGCCATGTCCGTCGCCCACGGTAAACGTCGCCTCGGGGTCTGCGCGAAGCGCGCCCCTTATCGCCGCATTTACGTCGCCCGTCATTAGACTACATCCCGCGGCGTAGCCCCCTCCCCCAGGCATGAGCTGATCGTGATGCACAATGCCCGTGGCGCCTTCCATGTCGACTGCAATAAAGATTTTCATGCGTTTGCTAAGTGTTGTTTGTCGACGTTGCTTCTCGACAATGTTTGTCGATCGTATTTGTCGATCGTGCCTGTACTGCCATCACGCGTTCGTTAGTAATGTTCGTTATTATTACATTCGTTGTGGTCTTGGGCATGGGGCTTGCCGACGCGATGTGCACACGAATGTAGTTGTCGGTTAATGCGTTATTGAGTCCCGTTGCCACATCGTACCCCTCTGGTATCACCACACGTCTTGTGCCCACCATGCGCCGCGCAAACGCTTGTTCGCGTTCGTGGCTTAGTGCTCGCAACCGAGCGTTACGCTCACGTCGTATGCGCATCGGGACACGTCCCGCATACTCCACCGCCGGCGTATTCGACCGCTCCGAATACGTAAACACATGCAGATAAGAAAACGGCAGCGACTCGAGAAACGCAACACTCTCTTCGAAGTGTGCGTCGGTCTCGCCCGGAAAGCCAACGATGGTGTCGATGCCGATGCCGCAATCACGTATGTCAGTATCACCGTTCCCGGAACCACCAATGCAACGCGCACTCATGCGCGCTACAAGCTGCTCGATGGTATTGCGATACATCGTCGGGTTGTAGCGTCGACGCATTATTTTAAGCACATCGACCGAGCCGCTCTGGAGCGGAATGTGAAGGTGCGGACAAAACACTCGCGATGATGCAAGGACATCGATGACTTCGGGTGTAATCGTGTTTGGCTCGATCGACGAAATGCGCACACGAAACGTAATCTCTCCCGACGCATGCATCTCTGCAATCAGCCGCAACACATCTACAAACCTGCGTCCGTCGTGCTCATACTCACCAAGGTTAATACCTGTCAGCACCGCCTCGGCGTACCCACGCTCCTGCACGGACAAAAGCTCACGTCGAACATCATCAAAGCTCATCGCTCGTGCAGCACCACGCGCAAGTGGAATCGTGCAGAACGTACACCCGTAATCACACCCGTCCTGCAGCTTCACAAACGCACGCGTACGCGAGGACGTGTCGGACGTGCGTGCGGGGACGAAGGGGGCGGAGACCTCACTGGAGATCTCAACAGAGAACTCACCCCGTCGCTGCGCGACCCTCTCATTAGAATGAGAGGGGTGCATGGGCGTTGCGAACTCACCCCCAGCCCCTCTCATAAGGATGAGAGGGGTGCCGGAAGGATCGTCGGAGTAGTAGTTGGGGATCGTGTGTTTTTCGGCAGAGCCGAAGACAGATGTCACACCAGGTATAGTGGAGACAACGTCCGGTTTTAGCTGGGCGTAGCACCCTGTAACAGCCACTTGTGCTGAGGGCGAAGAACGCAGCCCCCTGCGGACAATCTTGCGGCATTCGGTGTCTGCGTTTTCTGTCACCGAACATGTGTTCACAACTATCAAGTCGCTCGCTTCGCCGAATGGCACGACGGTCCATCCGCGCTGCACGAAGTCGCGCTCGAGCGACGACGTTTCCGCGTGGTTGAGTTTACATCCGAGTGTGGTTAGGCTAACGCGCCGTGCAAGCATGGTGCATGTTACGAAGTGCCTACTTCTCTTCCGAATTCCCCCCGATATTCGGAGGCCAGACCTATGCCTACTATCGTTTTCTTAACAGAACCGTGTGCGTCGTGACCTGAGTATTGGAATGTTCAGGTTCTTTCAACGAAAGTAACAAGCTGTCGCCTACGATTCTTTGGCTAACCACTTCGCGGTATCCGGCAAAGGTCTTGAGCACTACCTCTTTGGAATCGACAAACTGTGTGACCCGAATCGAATGATCTGCAGAGCCGGACGAGGCGTCTTGGTAGATACGGACCTGATATCCTCTGGATTGATCTGTTAACTCGATAGCCTGTGAAGGCAGATCAGACGAATCAAAGAAATATGGGACAAGGGTAAATCCAAGAAGCGCTATGAACACAACTGCAGCACCGAAGTAAATGTAGGGTTTATGCATGTGCTTAGTTTCTATAGATGTGATGTGGTTTGGTTGAAGGGTGTCTAAAACCTGTTTCAGACTTATTAGACTCGTATTGACGCTCAGTGAGGAACCTCCATATAGACCCAGCATGCCCACAAGTTCCTTAGTGAGAGGGTCCCGAAGCGACGAGGGTGCGTTCTCTATACCACGCGTATCTAACTTCTCAGACCCATCCTTCCAACATGTTAATGCAACTGAACATTCAAGGTATCTGCATCCGGCTATGTCGCGCAATTCTTTTCACGCTGACATCTATCCTAATTCTTTCGGCATGCAGCGACAAACCCACTACACCATCCGATAGGGACGGGAATCGCAGCCCCGGGACTGGGCATTGTCCAAGACCAGCTGTATGAACGTGCCTCAGAAACAGCCGACCTCGAATTGACGAGCAGTTCGGTTTTATATAGAATAGGCCCACACAAATAAACTGGTTGATCACCTAAACAGTATGGAGCACATCCTGGCATCCCTCTCATCAAAAAAAAAGCCCTTCAGGTCAGAAGGGCTTGTGCACATCCACAGGAGTGTGGGATGGTGCGAATCGAGATCCTACATCTTGGTGAAGACGAAGGTTGTCTTGGGAGACGATCCACGGGGTTGCTCTGTCGACGAGGGTCGGCTAGAGAAACCCTGAACGCGGCTGGGGTGCACACCTCTGCGGATGAGGAGGTCACGGACGGCTGTGGCACGTCGTTGCGCAATAACGACGTCTTCTGGCACGACCGATGCATCGCTCTGGCCAGGTACAATTTCCAGCGCTAGGTCTGCGCGTTGTACGAGGACAGTTGCAATGGAGTCCAGCATGAGTAGATCTGCCGCACTGATATTCGAGGCCTCACCTTCGAATTTCAGGTCGACATTCAACGTAAGAGACTGATCTGATAACGACGACGATTTCGTGACCTGTACACCATGCGTAGGCATGAGTGACAAAACTTCTTTTGGATGAATTGAGCCGCTAGCCGGGGCTGACGACGAAATGACTGAGTTTGGCGAATGGGTGGCTGCCAATTGAACATTGTTCGAGCGGACCACCACATCGTATGAGTGACGCATGGAAGCATAAATGCCCATGAAGACTCTATCGAAGTCATACACATCATGCAACTCATGTGTCTTACCACCAGTTTGCTTGGCAAGTGAAGAAAGCACATCGTCGTCGCCAACACCATACGTAACAGTGTGAATTTCTACGTTCATCTTTTTGGCAAGTGCGATTGCATCCTGCATGCTTTTTGATGACGAATTGTCTTCGCCATCGCTAAAAAGAATTAGCAAACGACGCGTAGAACGTGTTGCGGCAATTTCTTCGATACCCTTGATGGTTGCATCAAAGACAGCCGAGCCATTAACGCGCATATTCAGTCCATCGACCTTGAACTTCGACGTGTACTCTTCTTTGTCATTCGATGCTGGCACGTCAACCGTAACACGTCCGGTAAATTTTACTATAGATACAAAGTCTTCTTTAGCAAACTGCGTGAGTGCAGTCTGAATAGCGCGCTGCATGCGGATAGCGCGTGGTACGGTGGTAGACGGACTGTAGTCGAGTACAAATGCTACTGCATAGGTTGCGTCGTCGGAACTGCGATTTTCTGTAACACGCAAATCATCCGGCTGTGCCGTCAAATTCAAGTTTGTTGCAATGAATTCTTTCCACAGGTGGAGCAACTCTGCGTTGTTCTGAATGTATGGCGAACCGTAACCGCCAATTGTCGAACCGTCCAGATTTGTTAAAACTACTGATGCGCGAATCTCTCCGTTCACTACCGACTTACTTAACACCGCATAACGTGCTTTGTTTACACTGACAAGTGAACGAATCGTTTGCTTATTTGCGGCTGATGACTGAGATATCTGGGCGTAAGAACCGATCGATGAAAACACGACACAGGTCACAATTGTAACCGTGTTAAAGAGGTCTTTCATCGTTGTGGTCTTCATAACTCTCCTGTATCTCTCGTAGTTCTTTTCTTCCGTGGCACAACATACACCGTAGAACTACGTATGTCAAGAACAATTTTAGGTATTTATACCTACGTAACAGTACGCTAGCAGCGTATTTATAGTCTAACTGTAAGTAAATAAGGTGTTTACATTATCCTTCTAACCTAACATATTACTTTAAGATCATACCTGTTTGTGCCGACCAGAAAAGAAGATCCAGCTCGTCTAGTGCGATTCCGACATCTAAGGCAAATCGCCTAAAATCACGCTCCACAGCTCGATATTGTGAAGGGGCACCAACACGGGGCACCTCTGTGTATAGTCCGCACCGCACCAAATTTGTCAAGAGGTGCCTGTCGATAATGGCTAAACCCAAATAACCGATATTTCGAAGGAAATGTGAAGCTTCCTTGAGTCCCATACCATTGACCAACACAGCTAATGCATCCCGTTTTTCTTCGGGCATTTGTGCACTCAATAACAGTTTTTCTATGACTGGCCATTGCTGCCTAAGCAGATGTAGTCTAGTATGTTTTACATTATGAAATCGTATATAACTGTCTTTATTGCGAAGTATATACAATACGTCGCTACCCGACTCACGAAACCCTATTTCTTGCAGGTTGCGCACAACGGCGTCGGCATGTGATGCACGGGATTGGGGCGTGAGGAGACAGAAACAGAGCTCGTAAAACCAGTCCTTAGCAGGTACGGCAGCGAAGTCTGCCAGGCGGGCCAAGATGGCTTGACGTCGTTCGATATACATGGCCTGAAGTTCGGCGTCCAGGTGACCCTTTTTTAAGCCCCCTACCGACTCAGACTCGGACATTACACGAGGCCGCGTCGTTTGCGCACGGTCCATTCCACAGCAAAACAGGCAATGGCTGCGGCTAGAAGCCAGACGAGCTGCCAGAGAGCAATCTCGCGATCTGAGGTCATAGCTACAGGCCTCATGCGAGCGTCGTTTTTAAGCCGATCGACCAAGGCAGGAATGCCGTTGGGAGTGGCGAATGCACCGCCTGTTCGGTCGGACATTGCATGCAGGAGCGCTGCATTCATGTACGTGGCGCCATCTTCGAGCGAAACGTCACCGACGCTGAAGCGCCCCTGATCGGATCCATACTCCCCTGCTTTACCAGAGTAGCTGTAGTCGCCGATGGGCAACTGACCTAGGTCGAGGGAGTAACGTCCGTTACCCATGGCTGGCAACACAACATCGCGGGCGGCAAACACACCAGACGATCCACTTGCTGCGCCACCACTAGCAGTAATGCGTACACGCACATCTGCTGCGTCGACGGGAGCATACGACGCATCCTGAACCGTTGCATGTAATGTCACGTTTTCACCAGATGCATATAGTAGACGGCTCGGACGTATTCGCACACGCTTATCGTCGTCACGCACCGAAAGCCACCGCACAGTATTCCCCATGAGTGTAGCAAGAATATCGAGCCCCCTGGCTTCGCCCCTTGCATCACGTGGCCCCTCTGCGAGGAGCTTCCATCTGTGGAGTCCGTACCCCATAATTGCCACCGACCGCGACCGATCGGTCTCGCGCTTAAGGATAAGGGGCTCTTCAAGGGGCGCGTTGTTCACACGTAGTGTGGCAAGCACTTCTGCGCCAGGCGCAGGAGTAACGAACGTTTCTGTTCGAAAAATTGGTGGTAGTTGCGACCATGTAGCCGCATCTGTATCCGTACCGGTAAGTTTTAAGATCGGATCGTTGATGGCATTGCGCTTTACGTCGGCAGTGACCTGAAATTCCTGTGGACGCGATGAAGCAACACGAAACGGTAGAATGTCGGCAAGTGCATCAATGCGACGATAGTCGGTTGCAACCGACGGAATAAATAACATCGAGCATCCGTTGCGCGCTGCTGTGGCCACCATGTCGATAACGTTCTGCGGTGCTGAGGCAGTAGGAAAGCCAATCAGAACAACAGCCTGTGCATCACCTAATACTGAGGCAGAGGGCGGACCTTCGTAGAATTCTGTGCCCTGCTTCAAGATGTGTGTGCTTACTGTAATCGTAGGGTCGGCAGCTAGAGCGGCCTTGATGAACGTAACGTCCGGACTCGGCGCTCCGGCGATAAGCACAACCGTGCGTGCATCCTTGAGCACTTTTACAAAATCCGATAGCGTGTTATTGCGCGCAGTAAACTCCCCCGCTATACCATCGGCCGATACCGTAAGCTTGTGCATTCCGGCTTCGGTGGGTGTATATGAAAAGTTTACAGACTGCTTTTCGAAGCCCCTTCGCAACGCAAGCGTTTCGCGAGCGACCTCCCTACCGTTATCAAGTAACACAACGGTTGTCGAAGCATCGCCGGTATTCGACGCATTCACTTCGGCCGTTACGGCAAGTGGACGTCCGACGTAGCCCACCGTATTGGTAAGGATGCCCAACACTGCAACATCTTTCGGTGGCACACTATCGCCAATTCCCACCGAATACACGCCCATTGCACTTCGCTCTGCCACATACAGAGGTGCCTCACCGGTGTTTGTGTTGCCATCGGTGATCATTACAACGGCACCGTAATTCGCGTCTTCGGATCTGTTTGTTATGCCACGCAACGCTGCAGCGATGTCCGTGCGGAGTCCACGAAACTGCAGTACACCGCCATCCCCCAACGTATCGCGCGAAATACTGCGCACCGATTCATCAAACAGATACAGATCGACATCTTCCAATGACCATCCAGCACTCTCAAGCTCGGGCAGCAACGTCTTGATTGCAGTACGCACCGACGTTGCACGATTTCCCGCCGCGTCGTTCAGCGTATCCGACTTACTTACATCAATTGCTACAGCAACGCGCGGACGCATTTCGTCGGACCGAGTAATTCTGATAAGGGGCTCAAACAGCGTTATTAGCAACAGGGCCAACCCAAGCGACCGGAGTGCTATCAACAACACTCGCATGCGAGGACCAGGGTCTGGATTCGCGTACCGATAGCTCCACACAGCAACACCCGTTGCGGCTAGAACCAACACTACATACAACCACCAGGGTCCGGCCGCAAAAGCAAAACGAAACGTATCCATGCACTCTCTGAATTAGTAGCCCAGCCCGTCAAACAACGCAGCCTGCAGGACGGCAAGATGCATCCAATCGTGTTCAAGGTAGCGCCTGATTGCTTATGTCGAGTTTTACGATAAAGCCCCAACAACATTTGTTGTTGGGGCTTTGTGCATAGTCGAAGTGAAGTACGTTGTTGGTGACTTGTCTCTTTGTGGTCTTAACGGTGCGCAATTGGGTCAGCTGTTCCGTCGGGATCGTTGTTTACGTAGCCGTCTGTAGTTACAGCGCCGAGAAGCAGAATTCCAGCCACATGTGGTGCTGCCATCGAAGTTCCAGAGATTGTATTTGTCTTATTTCCTGGCCAGAGTGAAAGGACGCTGACGCCTGGTGCGCAGTAATCGACCGGTGGATTGCCCCAGTTGGACCATGATGCAAAATTGTCGTTCACATCCATCGCAGAGATGGTGTAGATGTTGGTTCCGTTTGCGCGTGATGGAGAAGACTTTCCAGCGTCGGCACCCGAATTGCCAGCAGCGAGCACCATGCTAATGCCAGCATCAGCTGCAGCAATTACGGCATCGTCTAATGCTGTAGAAGCTCCGCCTCCAAGACTCATGTTAGCCACATCGCCGACATCTCCGTTTGCGGCGACGTAGTCTACACCTGCGATAACACCTGCATTTGTACCCGAACCATTTTTGTTAAGAACTTTAACAGGAACAACTGTTGCACCTTCAGCAACACCCACTACATACGTTGTGTTATCCTTTGCTGCAATGGTGCCTGACACGTGTGTGCCGTGACCATTGAGATCCTTGGCATTTTTTGATTCTGGGCCTGTTGCTATGAATGAACGAGCACGATCGACATCTACATTCAGATCGTCATGATAGTAGTCGACACCTGTGTCAATAATCCAAGCTACGGCTGTGCCATGTGTAGCAGATCCGCCAACACGAGTGATGCCCCATGGTGTTGTCTCTGCTACTGCGGTTCCACCACCACCTCCTGGCTTGCCTGCATAGGGGATAAGACGCATTACCTGGTCTTGCTCGACATAGTCAACGCGTCGGTCTTTCTGCATGTTGTTCGCCTGCGCGCTGCTCATCGTTGCAGCAAAGCCCTGAATGGCTTTTTTGTAAACAAAGTGAATACTTGCAGCAGAAATTCCATTCGCAGTTGTGATGTCGCGTACAATTGCGTCAATACCACCATAAGCCCCCTGAATTCCGGCCCCTTGCTTGAACACAACGATGTATTCGCCGGGAATCAGATCACCTGCGTTTGCATCGTCGATATTGAACACGGCAGCAGGTGCGCTGTCTACCGATGAGTCGGTAGAGCAGCTAACGGCAAACAGCGATGTCACACATGACAATACTACAAACCATGAAGAAAGACGCATGAGAGCCTCCATTTGAAATGGCATATAAACATTTTACCGCAGGTACTGAGAATCTGTCGGAACTACCAGTCGAACTCGCTTAAAGTTAATACTTGGACGGTTACGATGCTATACAGCTTTTCCTGCTGCAATCAGTGGCAATTCGACATAAAAGGTCGAGCCTTGGCCAGCAACGCTTTCGCACCAGATGCGCCCGCCAGATCGCTCGACGTCGCGGCGTACGATGTGCAGCCCAAGTCCGGTGGAGTCTTCGCCCTGCGTAGGCGATGCAGAGAGACGTTGATACGGTCGGAATAGCCTGTCCATGTCTTCTGTCGAAAGTCCCTGTCCCTCGTCCTTCACAGAAAGTAGGAGCCTCGGACTCGCCGCGTTTCCATCTGTATATAGTTTTCGAACGGTGACTGTAACCGTTGTATGTGGTTCAGAGAACTTGATTGAATTTGAAACGAGATTCTCGATAATTGAAATCAGACGCGATTCGGGAATACGCGCTAGAGCTGGTTCAGACATAATGGATGTTGTTAGCGAGATTTCCTTTTCACGGGCACGCAGTTTTAACTGATCGAGCAGATACTTCCAGATAACTGCAATGTCAATTGTCGACCCATCTTCGTCCTGTCGTCCCTTCGCACGATCGAGCACACGATTAATTAGATCGAACATGCGAGTGGAGATCGATCGCACTTGAACGATGAGCGCATGCCTGTCATCTGATGCAAGTGATTTATCCTCCATGAAGAGCTGCGTGATAGCACGGATGGTGTTTAACGGACTCTTCAACTCATGGGCCATGAATGCGAGGTACTCAGAGTTCTCTTCATGCAGCTGCTCGAGCCGTTCAACGGCGCCCGCGAGCTCGACATTGCGAACGCGCTCGATTTCAGCTTGAGTTTCGAGCTGTGCAATCTCTACACGCCTGTTCATCACTAACAGTCGACGTTCGATGCCAATACGAGCATCTTCGTCAACCTGATTGTTCAACAACTGGTAGTATCGTGTTGCCTCCTCGAACCTTTCCACCGTAGCAAATGCCTCTGCAAGGTTTCTAATCACTTCTGATTCGAGGAACGACGTCCCGTTCTCACGCAAATACGCCAGCATTGTCAGCCATAGTTCGATAGCTTTTGCATGTTCTCCACGGTGCAGATACAGATGAGCCCAAATACCGTTGAGATAATGCCCACCAAGACCTGTGTTATTCTTGAATGCCTCGGTATTCTCTGCATCTAGTAATACCCCCCGACACTGTTCCTCGTCACCCATGAGTAAGTAGCATTGCGCTAACTCGCACATGGTCGATAGAAACTCATCAGGCTCTGAGAACTTGGCTCTTAGAGTGAGTGACTTACTGAAATACTTGAGAGCCTCGGCATAATCACGATCGTCCTTTGCGTGAATACCTAAATGCATGTAAGCTTTAGCCAACCCGACCTTATCATTGAGTCTCTCGAACAGTGCTATCCCACGGCGAGCATATTCTGTAGCCGTCTTCTGGTCTTGCAAATACTCGGCATAGAACCCTGTAAGATTTGTCAGCACCTTCGCAAGCATAAGGTCGTCGCCAGTTCTTTCTGATATCTCGAGTGTTCGCTCGTAGAACAGCAGGGAATTGACGACATCGTCCTTGCGATAATAAACATTTCCCAGATTCAGATAGATACGACAAACGTCCGCTTCAGAACCAACAACCTGAAGCAGCTGTTCAGCAGCTGCGTAGTGTCCGAGTGCACCCTCGTAATCCTGCGCAACAAAACGAAACACCCCTACCTCGTTGTGCGCCATCGCCTCCTCATAGCGCTCACCTGCCTCACGTGCAAGAACTATTGATGCCTGTCCAATTGCTTCGCCATCAGCATAGCTACCCATGTGCAAATGTGCACGCGACTCAATGCGACGCGCACGTAAACACAACGCCAACTCTGTGTTGGTGTCGAGAAACACTTTTGCAAGACGCAGGCTTTCTTGCGGATCTCGTCTTAAGAGTTCTTCTGCTTCGTTGAGCTGGTCTACATGATCGATTACTTGCACGTTACTTCTTGGCCGTTGCAGCCTTCGCTGCTTCTTGAACTGCAACGATTATCTGGCGGAATTTTTCGGCTTCAGCCCCTTTCAACGTAGCCCGTTGCATAAGAACATAGAAGTTATTCGCTACGTCCATGCGCATCTCGACCACAACCAATTCTTCTGGCTTACTATTAGACTTTGTACCAGATTCGATTGCAGCGTTGAGCGCTTTCTTGACGTCGAGATAGGCGTCGACTTCGGTACCGCGAATTTCGACGGACTCAAGAAACTGCGAGACTCCGCGAATGTCGGCAAGTGCGAGCTTGGGCTTGATGATTACCATGTCCTGGTTGCCCGTAAGCGAACCTTGCTGGCTGCTGGTTTGCACCTGCTGTGCGAACAAACAACTTGCCGATAGAAGCACAACGACAGAAAGGATTAAGACACGTGACATTAATACTCCGCTATTATTCGAGATGATTTGATCGCATGATCTGCTGACCGGCAATAAGGACTTCGATTCGACTAAAGTGCTACTGCAACACTCATGCGATGCAAAAGGGCAGAAGAGCCGAGTGTGCTTAACGCGTAGTCTACATCGATCGATGTAAGATTTACACCAATGCCACCGCTGACGCCTGTAAGTTGTGTGCTGACGTTAACCCCGCTCTGATTACGGGTTGAGTTGTCGTAGCCCACGCGCAACTGCACATACTTACCTACATAGAACTCCCCACCAACAGAGAAATTCAGAAATCTGTCTGTGAAAGACTCTACGTCGTCTGCAAGATGGTTTAACGACGCATTTACCATAAGGGGCAATCCGCGAAGTCGGTGGTTCACACCTAAACGGACATCAAGTGGCAGCCCGTCTGTAATGCCATCGTACGTAGCCAACTGGGTTCCGAGATTAAGGATTGCAAGCCCAATGTTCAGCCGCGACTTAGGAATCTGCACCAGCACGCCAGCATCGAGTGCTATTGCCGAAGCCGCCAGGTCATCGATCGTAGAGTTCATGTACTTGAGTGTGACACCCCATGAAATGAGTGTGTCGATCTCGCGCGCAAACGACAAAGCAAAAACAATGTCAGCCGCCCCCAGCGTGCCGAGACGGGCCCCTGCCGCATCCGTTCTGTCAAACGAGCCATAGTTCATGTACGTAATCGTCGCTGCATACGAACCAACACTATCCCAATGATCGGCATAGATGGCCATGCCAGCATTGATGTCAAGCACATGCTTAATAAACGTGGCGCTCACGGTACGTCCGGGCACCGTCGTAAGTGTCGACGGGTTTATTGGTGTCGTCGAAACATCCTCCTTCATCGCTACCGTCGATCCACCTAACCCCGCTGAGCGCGCCGACAACGCACCTCGTAGAAACGGAAAAAGTGTTGCCTGTTGTGCAAGCATCGTGGAAGTGCTAACGAGTAACACAAGAATCAGGAATGGGGCTGCAGCAAGGGGTCGTTTCATAGACGATGCATTTACAAGGGATCGTTTCATAGACGATGCATGGTTTCGAGGAATGAACGGGGTGGACGTACCGGACGAAATGAGGCGGCGTCGACAAATGCGTGTTTAGTAAACCCAGATACAATTAGGTCGTCACCTCGCCGAATGACATACTTCATCGTCAACACCGGCGAAGACTCAGGATTGTATGTCGTGATTACGTCGAGCATCTCGTCATACCGTGCTGGCTTATGATAAACAACATGTGCTTCGAGTACAGGCAACAAAAATCCGTCGAGTTCGAGCTGTGCATAGGGCAAACCCGCAGCACGCAACAATTCTGTCCGACCGATTTCGAAAAACATCAGGTAGTTGCCATTGTACACAATGCCCATCTTGTCGGTATGCGCATACCTGACTCGGATCTGCGTCGTATGCACAACGGGCTCAATCATAACAATGGTTGACTGTTGATCCTCAATCATTACGATGGCTGTCCGACCTTTTCGAGGTTTGATAACAAGTCAAGCAAACGTTCCAATTCATCGAGCGAGTAAAATTCAATCTCTATAGCCCCTTCATCATCCGACTTCATTTTTACACGTACTTGCGTATGGAAGAGATGACGTAAGGTGTTCTCGAGTTCGGATAACGTTGTGGCTAGTTCCCCTCCCGATCCAACCGCGAGGGTGACCGAAGAACGACGCGTGCCGTTATTGTTCGTGGCGCGAATTTCTCCGCTACGCGTAACATCCTTGCGTCCGAGCTCGATGTCCTTTACTAACGCTTCGGTTTTACGCACAGATAAGTCACGTTTGATGACCTCACGAAGTACTGCCGACTGCGACTTGGGTATCGATAAAGCGAGTAGAGCGCGAGCGTGACCCATGGTGATTTGTTTGTCACGCACTGCGGCCTGTGCTTCTGCAGGAAGCTTAAGAAGGCGCAAGAGGTTCGCGACTGTGCTACGATCCTTACCGACCTTAACAGCAACGTCTTCTTGACGTAGTCCGCATTCTTCGATTAGGCGCTGGTATCCAACGGCCACTTCAAGAGAATTAAGGTCCTCGCGCTGTACGTTCTCTACGAGTGCAATCTCGAGCATCTGAGAATCGCTGTTAATATCGAGCACATATGCAGGAATCTTGGTGAGTCCGGCCATACGTGCTGCACGCAGGCGACGCTCACCGCTAATGAGTTCGAAGCCATCAAAATGACGTCGAACAGTAACGGGTGTAATCACTCCATGTACACGTACCGATTCTGCAAGCTCCTTTAAAGCCCCTTCATCAAAATGTGTTCTGGGTTGCACAGGGTTGGTGCGCAGGATGCGGTCGATGTCGATTAAGGCGATGCCTGTTACTTCTTGGTTGGCGTCGACGATGGACTGTTGCGAGGTGAGGTCCGGACGCATCAACTCTTTGGGTATGAGGGCGCCGATTCCTTTGCCAAGTCCCAACGGTTGCTTCATGTTGGCTCCCCTTCTGCTTCGAGCGCACCTGCAATAATGCCATTGCGAAGAAGAATTTCACCAGCGAGATCGAGATAGTTCTGCGCGCCAATGCTCGATGCATCGTACAACAGTGCCGGTTTGCCATGACTTGGTGCTTCTGACAGGCGCACGTTCCGAGAGATGATTGTTCGGAACGCCTTTTCTTCGAAGTGACGTCGCACTTCGTCGACAACCTGATTGCTGAGGCGCAGACGGCTATCGTACATCGTTAGCAATACACCTTCGATTTCGAGTTTAGGATTGGTGCTGCGACGGACGATAGCAATGGTGTTTAACAACTGACCCAAACCTTCGAGCGCGTAGAATTCGCACTGTACTGGAATAAGCACACTATCGGCAGCCGTAAGAGAGTTTAGTGTAAGGAGTCCGAGCGAAGGCGGACAATCAATGACAATAAAGTCGTAATTCTCACGCACAGCAAGCAGAGCTTTCTTCAGTAGCATCTCGCGGTGTTTTACTTCGACGAGTTCGATTTCTGCACCAACAAGGTTGATGTGCGACGGCACGAGATCGAGAAACGGCATCGCAGTATGCACAATGGCTTCTGCCACGGGCAGATTGCCAAGCACAACTTCGTAGACAGTCTTCTCAAGATCTGTAGTGTCGACGCCATATCCATGCGACGCATTCGCTTGCGGATCGATGTCGACAAGCAGTGTGCGCTGCTCCGCGGCTGCTAACGAGGCAGCAAGATTTACCGACGTCGTAGTCTTTCCTACGCCGCCCTTTTGATTTGCAACTGCAATTACCTTACCCATGACTCATTTCTTTTGTAACAACCACAGGGCAACGGCGCCCAGTACCAAGGCATGACGAATCGTGCCATTTCTAACCTTTTCTAACATCTCGTCCATCGGCATCTCAACTATCCGAATGTCCTCGCCATCATCAAGTCGTTGTTCTGACACTCGTTTGCAACCGTTCCATACAAACAATGAACATCGTGTAGACTGATATGCGGGGTTCGGATGTATCTCGCCTAACAACTCTGCACGCTCACTCGATGCAAACCCAGTCTCCTCTGTACACTCACGTTCAGCAGCATCGCGCGGATCTTCGGTTGCGTCTACGAGACCACCAGGTATTTCCAACGACAGAGCCCGAATTCCTTGACGAAATTGTTCAACGAGAACAACATTACCATCGACGGTAATCGGCAGGATGTTCACCCAGCGTGGCGTATCGATAATTACAAACTCGCCAACACGTCCGTCACCGTCATGTCTTCGGATATCGCGACGAATCTTCAACACGTGATAGTCCTCGCGCAGTCCGTCTTGTACTGTGGTCCACGCAGAGGGCTTTTGCTCATTCGACATAGTGCAAGTTACGTTCCACGCGGGTTTCACGCCATGTTCTTCTACCGGCCGCCCGAGATTGAGAGGCGAATGTCTACGCCAACTTGTGTCGTGCTGAAGCCCGGGTTGGCCGCTCCCGAGCTGAAGTTGCCTTCGTAACGCACAAAGGCCGAGGCCGTAACGCGCTGACTTATCGTGTAGCGCGCACGTGGCTCGATGGTGATCTGCGTAGTGCCCTGCACAAGATCGGGGTCGTTCTTGAAATCGGCAACATCGAAACGACCTTGAAGCGACCGACGAATTTGTGTAAGGAACGAAAACTCCATGTCATTTTCAAGGTCGAGACCAAGAAATTTCAGCGAAACACCACGGCGCAAATACGAAGCATTTACCTGGATTTCGTGACTGGTTTCCTGACTGATGGTGTTCCGTGCCGAAGTATTCAGCGAATGCGACTGTGTAACGTTGTAACGAACCGTTCCCGTAAGTGTACCCTTCAGCGCTTTCTCATCAAAATTCATGTTAATTCCGATAAGGGGCTGGAAGCCAGTCTTAACCTGCTGCACGTCTATGATGCGTCCGTTGTCGTTTACGTGTGCGTTCTCTTGGTAACTCGACTGATACCCGTGCTCAAGGAAAATGCGTTGGGCAATGCCTTTTAACGGACCGAATTTTTCGATGCCGTCCCAACGCAATGTGTAGTTCAGCGCAGGTGCAATACGCGCAAGCTCGCCCGTAAAGAGTTGCAGCGATTCGAAGCCTTCGCGGAACGAGAGTGCCAATGCTTCGAGCAGTTGCTGATTGCGTTTTGTTGTGTCTGTTTCAGTGTTGATGACTGCTGCACGTTCGTTGTAAAGGCGCACAACTTCATCTACGCCATCATTCGAAAGTCCGAACGTAAACCACGGCGGGAAACTCACAAACGTGCGGTCGAGCGTCTGCCGTACGTTTACGTTCGAGAACGAAGGCACGCCGTTAGCATCGGTTAACACACGCTGGTTTTTCGAATAGCCGAAGTCTGACTTCATTGTCAGGTCGAGCGTGGCTCCGGGCCATAACGGACGTGATGTCTGAAGCTGTACAGTATTGCGTTGTGTGAAGTCGTCCTGCATTACGGCACTCGCCGGACGTAATCCTGTACTCGATTCGAATTTGAAGAAAGGAAACGCCGACGATCCGACAACAGCAATACCGCCATGTGGATTGCTCGTAAAGCCGAGCTGGTATGGTGTACTAGGCCCCCACCGTGGATCATTGCCTCGAAACGTTAGCGTGCGTGCCCAAAGATTACTAAAGCCCGTTCCGCCCATCACACCTTGGTTTACGCTGTTGTTGTTCTGTGTGTACACTAGCGTGAGGTTGTCAAATCCGAAGAGTAGCTCCTGAAATACAGAGCCAATGGTCTTCAATACACCAGAAGACGTGTCTTTCTTCGGAGCACCAAATATTTCCTGACCAATCTGCCGCCATCGAACGATCGGACTCAGCCGCGTTGTTGTATTTACACGTCCTGTGCGCACAACATCGCGTGTTGCGGGGTCGGCTTGTAATGGATCGGTGAGGTTGTATACCGCTGTGTACGACGCAGTCGTTTCAATCAGTCTGTTAATGCCAAGAATGTCGGGCAGTCGCGGACGCATGTTCACCGTCACGGTCTGCGTGTAGATGTTGTCCTGACCGAAGTTGAGTTTGCCATCGCCAAAAAACATCTTCGAAAACAGTTCGCCGCCCGTACGCTGACGTCCGTTTTCGTCGAGCTCTAGATCGGCCAACGTCGATACGGCAACAACGCGATAATCGATCGTCGGACTCAAAAATCCGTTCTCTACAAGTCGCCAGTTAAAGGCAAGGGTCTTTTCCGCGATGAACTCGCGGACAATGGGGCTTGGAAATGCAAGAAACCGCGACTGCTCTGTTACACGTGCACGCGTCATGTTGATGCCCATCGTCAGATTCTGCGGTGCGAAGTTGATCTTCATGTCCTTGTATGCCTTTAGGCCAGGCACAACGTCAAGGAATTTCAACGGACTCACATCGTACTTGCTTGGGATGGTGACGTTGTAGTCTGTCCTAAACCTCCAGCGCCATTCGAATCTGTTCTGCACAACCTGCGTGCGCTGAAATTCCTGTGCGTAGAAATAGTTGAACGTCAGCTTGTTAAAGGTGTCGTCTATCCACCAGAGCTTCGACGGAATGCCAAGACGTACACCTGTTAATCCCCATTGGTCGCGAACAATCACTTTCTGAGATCGTGTTCTTACGTCGTTGTACACCTGATCGGCGGATGTTATCGAGCCGCCCTTCGACAACGTATCGTTACGCGCCGCTTCTGCCGCTCGCAACAACTCGACGTCGTTCTGCGCCTGATACACGGGGTTTTCGAGGTCTTCGGAGTGTGTGTACGTTATCGGAACCTTTACGTCCTTGAGTTCTTTCGGCAGAAACTTTTCGAGTCCACCGGTTACGCTAAAATTCCATGATGTCACCTGGGTTCTATTTCCGAAGCGTTCTTCGAGCTTATGGAAGTTCGGATTTGTGTGCGATATCGCAGCCGTGACGTCAGCAAGATCTGCGAGCTTTAGACTTACGTTACCTATTGCAGCCCAGTCGGTGTTGTTTACCGGACTCACTAGTCGAAGTTCATCCACCCACATGGTTGTGGTTAACTCGTTCGGAAAACGTTCAGCAGGATTAGCAATACCAAAGCCGAAGTATGTAACTCTTGTTAGAATCGGACTACCCTTGATTGCATAAATACCCTGTGGGTCGTTCGTAGCCGGGAATTCCTGCCTGTCGTTGTATCGCGACTGATCGCGTATTTGTTTTATGGCTGTGAGATCTGCTAGCACAATGCGTAAATCTTGCCAGCCCCTTAATAGTGGTCTTCGGTATTCGTAATAGTTCGCAGAGTCTACACCAAATCGGATGTATGCGTACGCAGGCGGTGTTGCACCAGTCGTTACGCGGTCGGGCATGGTCTGGTCGCCATGAATGAAGTAGGCTATCTCGCGGTAGTTGAATAGGTCCCACGGACGGTATACGCGTGCCGCCATACGCTCTTCGCCATATCGAAGGTTTGTAGCCCTGATTACAAGCGACTGCTCATTATAGAACTGCGCAGAATACGGATCGGGATTGTTTAACACTTGAGGGGGCTGAACACCAGGGGGCATAGTGTAGAAATCTGGAGCATCGCCATTTTCTTCTCGACTGATATATGCGACCGAAAGGACAGAATCGGTTTCTGGTACATTGCTTTGAAGCTGATGTTTACGAAGCCAGTACGAACCAACAACACCCCAATCGGCAATAGAGAGTTTTACAATACCGCCACGGAATGAAACGCGGATGTACTGAATGTTCGTGAATAACGGATTACCAACCAGAGTATCTGGCTTGCGAATCGGGATGCGATAAAGGAACCAACCTTTCGGAGCGTTACCACCAACAATCTGTGAGTTCGACTCGGGGTTGGGATTTAATTGGACTTCATAACGGAAATAGCTATTGTCGAGCGAAATGGTTTGTCCGTTGTTTTCGTTCAGGATTTCTTTGTCAGGAAACTGACCCAACTCAGACTGTGTGGAGTTGCCTTCGTAATTGTTGTACTTGGCAAACAACTGCTCAGGCTGATTTTGTCTGTCAGCGGTAAAGTCAAAGAAGTAATCGTCGCGTGCAGGGTCGGCCTCTTCGTTGATCGGGAATGGGTATCTGACTTTTTCTGTGCCGTTATCAATGGTGTCGAGTCCAACGTCTTCTCCAACGTCGATAAGGTTGTTTTGCGGTGGACGGTCTTCGGTGTTTAATCTCCTGTCCGGAATGATGTCTTCGCTGATCTGTCCTAGATCTACATACATCTTCGAACCGGGCTCGTACGCATCGATACGCATCATGATTTCGATGTAGTCGATATTGTTATCGGCATCGAAGTTGGTGTTGAACGTCGAGAGAAGCCGTGTCATACCAGCCCAAATGTGATTCTTGTTTGCATTCACAAATGCCTGGGCTCCAGCTCGCACGTTAATCGAATCGGGTCCCTTCCAAACAGGCGTGAGGTCATCGACGAACTCGGCGTTTTGATTATAGATACCGCGGATGGTGGGCTCGAACACAATACGCAGCGGACTAATGTTCTGACGTCCCTGCACCAACGCGCGCTTTGGGTATACATCGCTCTGCACAACATCGGGTACAAAGCGCTGGAACCAGTACGCCTGCCCGCGAAATAGTGCAGCAGTGGTATCATTATCCCAGAGTGTATTGTCCTGTGGTGCAGATGAATATTCCCACACGGATGGAGCAAGACCAAAGGAGATGTATTTGCGTGCGGACTCGAAGTCGTCGAGATAAGCAACAGCCTTGCCCTGATCGCTCGTTACGTTCGATGTGCGTTTGTTAGGGTCGGGCGCAACCATTGCCCATTCACCACCAATATTCAAGGATGACGGAGCCTTTGTATCAAAGAACGGCAGAGCATCGAGTGCACGCGTTAGAAATGCAAGGTCCGATGTTAAACGGCCGTCGAATCCCAACATAAAATTCGCATTCGGCTCCTGTCCGGGCTGCACCCTGTCTACAACAGCCGACTGATCAAAATTCATCATCGTCATACCTATCGAGGCGACGGTTTTTCTTTTGTTGAATAGTTGATAATCGGCGCGCATTCCAACCAGCGTGCGCGTTGTCAGGTTAAACACATCGTTCTGCTCGTACTCGACGTTTAGATTTGCATTCGGTAGCGATGCACGTGCGTTCAAAAGCGACAGCGTACCAGAATAATAATCGACAGTGTAGTCGACCCCTTCGCGAAGCATGGCCCCATCAAGAGTGACTTTTACACTTCCGGGCGCAACGTTATATGCGAGTGGTATTCGGTTGCCCGATTGTGCCGTACCCGATGCTTCACCGATGATGAGGAATCGGTCTTTGGCTGCGTTTAGACGCGCTGTGACGTATGTGGTGTCGTAGACTTCGTTGAAAATGTATTGCTCTGCGACTTGCGGATTGCCCTTTGATGCGAAATATTCACGAAGACCTTCTCGAAAGGGCTCTAACGACGGAAAGGTTATTTCGCCACGTTGAGAGTTGAAGATTGGTGGACGCATGTCCATAAGTCCGTCGGGTGGTGGTGCACCCGTTCCGTTGTTTACCTGATCAAGTCTGAAGATCGTTACAATTTTATCCGGCGCGCCTTCTAGCACATCTGCAGAGTCGTTGTTGTTTCTGTAATACCACAATCCAAACTTCGAATCGGTAAGCGACACGTTGCTCACACCCACGGCATAGATGTTACGCATCATCCGAGCCCAGATAAGCGGGTAACCGGGCTGCATTTCCGGACGTGATACGAGCTTAAGGATAAGCGTATCCTGCAGCCCAATGTTCGTAGTAAGCGTGCCGTGGTAACGGTCGTCGTCGGGAGAATTCGTCGGACCCTCTGTGCGGTAGGCTACACCGTATGAACGGTCCTGTCTCATGTTGAGAATTGTAAGCGTTCCGAGATTTAAATCGACCTCGTAACGCTTCGGATCGAGACGCGTGAAACGTCCGTTCTCCACGAACCCCGCTCGCGCCACCTGACTTTTCAAGGCCGCAGGGTAACGTTGCCCAACAGGCTTTTGGGCATATAAAATCGGAGGCAGATCGGCAATTGCAACGGCGTCGTTTGTGGTTACGTTTTTTACTTCGGTTTCCGATTCCCACACTTCGATTTCTTTTACGACTAACGAATCACCGTCGACAGGCAACACAGGAGTCGCAGACTTGAAATACGAACGCCAGATGCGGAAGTATGCTGTGTCGAGAAAAAAGTGGTTGCGTGCATAATCGTATGCATGCAGCGGAACGATCGTAGTACGTGACGAACCGCCGCGTGCATTAATGAACTTGCGTTCGGCGCGACGTTGCGAGGCAATGGTCTTGATGTACAACGGACCAAACTGATAGTCAGACCTAACGCCAAACAAGGTCTGTCCGCCACCGATAAGTGTGCTTTGTGTTTCGAGATTTACGTTCCCAAACTCGACCTTCTTCACGATGTCGTCGTCGTACCCATCATAACCAACCTTGAATCGATTGTTGAACTCGAACTGATTGAGCGTATTCCAGTCGACGTTCATCTTGAACTTGTCGCCAATACGTGCACTTACATTTACCTGAATGTTCTGACTAAAGATCGGCGCCGATTGCGTTTGTCCGAGTGCCGAAGCAGTACCAAGACGTTGCGAATCCCATCTCCACCCGGCCTGCACATTTACTTCGCCGTTGACGTTAATCGAGATTTCAGGTTTGCCAAAAATGCCAAGCAGCGGATTTGGCGGCAGGGGTATTGTAATGTTTGTCGCTTGGTCGATTAGGCGTGTAAGCTCTTCCTGCGACTTAGGCTTCTTAATCTCGTACGAGAATAACGTCGAGTCGCGGAGCTTGCTCAACGTAGCCCCTTGCCTATCCTTTAAATACGTATTCAGATCGAGCGAATATGGCGTGCCCATCTCCAGACCCTCGAACGACTCGCGCAGATACATGCGCTCAAGCATCGAGTCTACAGCGCTCTGGCTGCTATAGCCGCCGGGTATTTTTAAGCCAGAGCGTTTTGTGCCAAATCGGTTAAGGCGCGAAGGGGGCGAGTAGCTTGGGAGGTCGGAGTTGGTCGGATCTCCGATGTTCAGACGCACCGAATCGTCCTGGAAGGCGCTCGCCATCATCCAGGCGGCGGCCTGTACGGTAAACGCGTGCAGATTGTCTACAGCCTGTGTGGCTGCGGGGACTTCTGCTGACAACGACATCGTAACGCCTAGGAAGGCGACGAAGAAGATTGTCGTTTGCATTAGGTCCCGGATGATAAATGATGAACAAAGATAGGCCGCGACGTAATTTTGATTCACTCGTTGCGGCCTTTGCTTCGGGGTTGCATACGACATTCCTGTCACCGTATTGTACCGCATGTTCCCTACCCGCCCCCTCCTGCTGATTCTTTTGCTGCTTTGCTTAATCGTTCAAACGATTGGCCAGCCCGCGAATTACAACTCCTATCGCACGCTTGGACAGAAGGAAATTGCCGCAATCACACAATCAGATACGCGGACGGTTATCAACCTCGGCGGCAACTGGCAACAGATCGAAGATGGTGTTCCCAGAGAATCTGTGTACTTGCCTTCAGGTGGCGGCATGCACGAACGCATGCACCTGCGTCGAGTTGTACGCCTCGAAGCATCCACTCTCGCAGAACGCTCATGGCAATTATTGTTCCTTGGAGTGAGCGACGAAGTTGAACTCCGCGTGAATAATCGCAACATCATGCGTTACCCTGGTGGCATGGTTCCGTTTGTAGCGCGCATACCCGACAATGCGCTTATGCCCGGCAACAACACTATAGAACTCGTACTGACAATAGCCGGAGACCGTACACTTCGGGTTGAACGGTCAGCTCGCAATGCTCGACGTCGGCAGATGGGAATCCTGCGTGAGATACTGCTTGTTGGTACGCCGCATATATGGACGAGTGACGTTAGATCTACGATTAATCTTTCTCCTTCACATGCGTCGGCCTCAGTATCCGTTCAGGCCACAGTGAACGGCGGCATGGTTGAGCGCATTGCAGGTGATTCTGCAAACGAACTCGTGCAGGGACGTGTTAATGTAATGGTCGAAGCAACACTCACCGCACCAGACGGGTCTGTCGTTGCACGCTCAACTCCACAGATGGTTCAGGTTGAACGATCGCGACAAATCGATGCAACGATGAAACTCGACGTTGCAAATCCGCGACTCTGGACTCCGGCTACACCCTCGATCTACAAACTCACGATAAACGTGAGCGCGGGTGGCCGACTTATCGATGCTCATGGATTGAACGTTGGAATCCGTTCAGTGCGCATAGGAAGTACAGAGCGTGGACGTCGATTTATGCTGAACGACTCGGCCATCTTCATCAATGCTGTAGAATACGTCGAAGACTACCCTGGTCTCGGCTCAACAATTTCATCGCACCTTATGGAGCGCGATGTATCGCTATTGAAAACGCTAGGTGTGAATGCAGTGCGATTCAGCAACGGAAGTCCACACCCATACATGCTGCAGCTCTGTGACAAATATGGTCTGATGGTTTTCTGCGAATTGCCTGCATTCGACATACCGAAGTCGATTCTGCCTGACGAAGAAACTACTGCCCGTTTGCGCAACGCTGGCGAACGACTGCAATCGTATGCAGGAACACATCCATCGATCGTTGCAATCGGACTTGGTTCGGGGCTTGAAGAAGGGGCTGAAGCCGTCGAATCGTACTTCCGTCAGTTCTCTGGTCCGATGCGTCGCAACAGCTCTCGTCTTTTGTACAAGGTTGTACCTGCTGCACTTGCTTCGCGCGCCAGTGAAGGTGGTTTTGACATGGTAGTTGTTCACTTCGCCACGCCGAACGACCGCTCAACGTTTGACAATACTGTTCGCGCATGTGCGCGAACGATGAGCCGTGCTTGTGTACTTACGTCGTTCGGTGCATTGCTTTCACCGTACAATCGTAACGGTATAAGCGACCCTCTCTCGAATGAAGCGCAGGCAGTTGTTATTCGCGACGCCTATCGCTCTACTGCTGCTGCCGGTCTCGGCGGCGTGGTTGTATGGACGTTTAACGATTATACGCTCGAGAGACCGTCGATGCTTACCGACGGACCCGATCCGTACGAACGCACATCGGGTTTGGTTGATGGATGGCGTCAGCAGCGTGTTTCGTTCTCGATGTTAAAATCGCTTATAAACGACGAAAAAGAGCCCCTTCTCCAGGCGCGTGATTTCTCCGATCAGACACCTCTGGTGTTTATCGTTACGGGCATTGTACTCGGACTTCTGCTCGTATTGCTTATCAATCGTTCGCGTCGGTTCCGCGAGTACCTGCTGCGGGCCATTGTACGTCCGTATAACTTCTATGCCGACATCCGCGATCAACGCATACTATCTACGATTCAAACTAGTGTGCTTGGTGTTGTAATTGCAAGCTGTGTCGGACTAATCCTTGCCTCGCTGTTGCACTTCATGCGCACGGATGCAGAAATCGAATATCTGCTGCACCTGTTCATTCCTTCAGCCGCGATATACGAGGGACTTCGCTTTATTGTGTGGCGTCCTGCGCTCGCAGTACTTGTTTGCTCTAGTGCCGTGATGTTGATGTTCCTGTTCTTCGCTCTTTTGCTGCGAGTTGGTGCAATGTTTGTTCGTGGTCGTATCCTTATGCGCGACACATTCACCATCGTGGTCTGGTGCGCTCTACCGCTTATCATTTTGTTGCCGCTTGGGATCGCGTTTTATCAGGTATTGAGCGCCGACGCAATGTCCCTTTGGGTGCCATTGATTATTGGAGTCATCACGGTATGGTTTCTTATCAGAATGCTTCGTGCAACATCGGTTGTGTTTGATGTTTCGGGAATGCTTGTCTACCTCGTCGGATTTGGAGTGCTCGTTCTTACACTTGGAGCGATTACATGGATTTATGCCGGACGTTATGATGCAAGCGCCTTTGTGCAATACTACTTTGCTGTCGTGAGCGCAGGATGAGGCCAGTCTCTGCTAGTACACTTTCGGATAGAGAGCAGTCTATCCTTCGTGCAGTTGTGCAGCTTTTCATTTTACATGCAGTGCCTGTGGGGTCGCGTGTTGTATCGCGCTACCTTGAACGCGAAATGCAATTGAGTCCGGCAACCATTCGGAATGTCATGTCCGACCTCGAAGATGCCGGCTACATTTCGCACCCGCACACCTCTGCCGGACGTATGCCTACAGACAAAGGCTATCGTCAGTATGTAGACTCTCTCATGAAAATCGAGGGCTTGCCTTCAGAAGAAACACATTCGGTGTTAGCCAACCTTCTCGTAACTCCGCGCGAGACTGTTGTGCGCGAAGCAACACGTATGCTCGGTTCGTTATCGCATCATCTCGCACTCATCGAACTGCCGCAATTACGCGATGCATCGGTGCAGAAGGTCGACATCCTACGCCTGACAAGCGATCGTCTCCTGGTTGTCATTGCTCTCGAGTCTGATATTGTCCGCACCGTGTCGCTCGAATGGACAGGAATCCTTGCCGACGCTACGCTCGACGACGTTACGCGTCATATTAACGAGCGGCTATCGGGACGTCCGTTGTCCCTACTCGCAACGCTCTTCCCCGAGAGTTCGGTTGTAACCCAAGGCTCGAACGGACTCGTCCGCCTTTTTGTCGAACAGGTCGGCCGCCTCGGCACCGGCACAGAAGGCTCAACATTGCTTATGGCAGGCACACAAAACCTGTTAACCCTTCCAGAATTCGAAGACCCTGCCCGCATGCGCTCGGTAATCGAGCTCGTAGAAAACGAAGATGTCATCGTACACGTCCTCGGCTCCGCTCGCGACGACGAGGGCGTTAGCGTCCGCATCGGAAACGAGCTCCTCACAGAACAACTACAGGACTACAGCCTTGTTTCAACAACATACCGCATAGGCCCCGCAAGCGGTTCGGTCGGCCTCATCGGTCCAAAACGCATGGACTACAGCCGCATGATTTCACTCGTACAAATGGTCTCCACCGTACTCAGCAAAACACTTACAATTAAATAACCTATGAACACCGAAACGAACATCCCGATCAACGACGCTGAGAGCCCCTTAGGCGGTCCCCTTAACGAAGAGACTACGGTCGAAACGTTGCAGCGCGAATTAAATGAGTGGAAGGACCTTGCGCAACGCAGGACTGCCGACCTCGAAAATCTGCGCAGACGATCTCGTCAACGCGAAGAGGATCTGGTCTCGTACTCATCCGAACACGTTATAACGAAGATGCTGCCAGTGCTCGATGATCTGCATGCTGCAGTCGAAGCCTCTAAGAAATCTACTGATGCAGACGCAGTGCGGGCAGGCATCGAGATGATCTATCAGAAGACACTAAAGATATTTAACGATTCTGGTGTACTGCCAATCGAGACCGATGCAGGCGAGCCATTCGACGTAGACAAACACGAAGCACTCATGCACACAACATCAGAACATCCCGAAGGAGCTGTTGTTCAAACGGTGCAGCGTGGATATCAACTGCACGACAAGGTAATTCGTCACGCAAAAGTCATTACATCAGCCGGAGCCAAGGACTAACACGATATGACCCAACGCGATTACTACGAAATACTCTCTGTCTCGAAAACTTCTTCTCCAGAAGAAGTCAAGGTTGCGTACCGACGCCTTGCCATGCAATATCACCCCGATCGCAATCAGGGCGATGCCTCGGCCGAGGACAAATTCAAAGAAGCTGCAGAAGCATACGAGGTGTTGTCAGACACAGACAAGCGCGCGCGCTACGACCGATTCGGACATCAAGGTGTAAAGAGCGCGCCCGGCTTTCAAGAATTCAACAACATCAACGATGTGTTCAGTGCCTTTGGCGACATCTTTGGCAACACCATCTTTGGTGACATGTTCGGTGGCGGTGGACGTCAGCAGGGCCAGCGACGCAGACAGAGTCACGGCTCGCAAGGCGCCGACCTCAAGGTTCGCCTCCCATTAACGCTCGAAGACATTGCTGCTGGCGTAGAAAAAACTGTAAAGCTTCGTCACTGGAAACCATGCAGTACCTGTAATGGGAAAGGGGCAAAAGGGGCTGGTGGCTACGCATCATGCACAGTGTGTGACGGCACTGGCGAATTACGTCAGATGTCGCGATCGGTGTTTGGGCAGTTTGTAAACATTTCCGCTTGTGCTACATGTGGTGGCACCGGCGAAATCCTAAAAAACCCTTGCGATACATGCGAAGGTGAAGGACGCGTCGAAGGTGAATCGACGGTGAAAGTCACCATTCCTGCTGGTGTTCGCACTGGCAACTACCTTACTGTCACAGGCAAGGGTCAGGCCGGACGCCGTGGAGGTCCAGCCGGCGACGCCATTGTCGTCATCGAAGAATTAGAACACGAGTTCTTCGAACGCGACGAAGACGACATCTACGACTCACTGGTTGTAGACTTCCCCACCGCTGCACTCGGCGGCGAATACGAAGTCACAACACTCCTCGGAACAAGCACGGTAAAGGTCGACGCTGGCACACAACCAGGAACGGAAATCCGCCTAAAGGGCAAGGGTGTTCCGCATCTGAATGCGCGTGGCGCTGGCGATCACATAATCCGATTCACCGTCTACGTTCCGACATCGCTCACGGGTAAAGAAAAAACATCGCTGAAAGAACTCACCAAGAGCGAAAACTTTCAGCCTCGCGAACGCGAAAAAGGATTCTTCGATCGTGTGAAAGAAGTCTTCTCTTAACTGCGTCTTGTAACAGAGGCGCCTCACATTATGAAGCGCCTCATTACATCTCTGCAGAAACACACGGGCACCACACGCAGCGAAGCCCTCACGGTCTTATCCATCGCCCTCGTCGTAGCAGCCGGCACAATCGGTCCGTGGATCTTCCGCGCCGACCCATTGCACGAAGTCGCAACGGCCGATAGAATACTCGCGCTGTTGGATTCAAGCAACGCGATCGACCCGATCGATGCGATTTCAACGAAGCGCCTCGGAATCTCTCGCGAAGCCACTACTCGCGATTCCTCAGCCCTTGTTGAAATCACACAAGAAGGCAATTCGCAAGATCTCTCAGCCCTAGTTGAAATCGCGTCGTCGAACGAACAATCAAGCCGGCATTCTAGCACCGCGTCAAGCTCGTCGAATTTATCTCGTCGCAGACCTGCATCGGGCTCAATGAACATCAACACGGCAAGTATGGCACAGCTCGAGCGGCTGCCGGGTGTCGGACCCGCCACGGCACAGGCGATTGTGAAGAGGCGCACGATGCGTCCGTTCATGAGTGTCGACGACCTTATGGACATCCGAGGCATCGGCCCAAAGAAGCTCGAAAAAATGCGTCCATTCGTCTCATGCGCCCCTGCCGCGACTAAAGATCTTCGCCGTAAGTAGAGCTCCTACAACATCAGTAAACGTTCTGAACCGTTAACTAAACGTCCCACTTAGTAACTTGCGTCCCATGATTTCAACCGTGTACTTGCATCCTGATCGAACCTTACGTGCAACGTGGAGTGTCGACGCTGACAACATCACGTTGACGTCGTTCGACGACAATGCGATGCTTGAGCAATCGGTCGGTGAGTCTTTTGGCGATGGTCTAATGAACGACACATCGAACGCTGCTCATACGAACGGCGCTTCAGCAATAACCACGGTCGTGCTTCATACATCGCAGGTGTACTTTCATCGCTACCCTGTCGACGCTGACGAGGACCACAATCGCAGACGCTTTTTCGAGATTATTACGTGCCTTCCACCGCTTGCACCCGAAGATCGCATCATCGAAGTGCCAATGCCAGGAGAGCTGCATGGGTCGGCGTGGCACGGACTACTCGTGATCCCTCAAACACATGTCCCAGATGGCTACGCAATCGACGATGTACGTGTTGATATTCTAGAGGACATTAGGGCGGCACGCATTGCAGACCTATTGGCCGACGAGGGCATTACCCTACTCGTCGGACAGCGCGGTGATGTATGGTGGTGTGCTGTTCTCGATACATCGGGAACCATTCAGCATCTAGTTCAAACGCCAGTGCACCCAGCCTTCGAAACATCTGTCGAGATACGCGACCTCGTGTTGGAAGTCAGTGGCAGTACAAAATCGCGTGCAGAACGCGTTATCGTTTTCGGGGATTCTTTAACTAAAGCGATATTAGACGATGTTACTATTGCGCTCGACGGACTCACCACGAGCGTTGTGCGCATGCAACCTTTCCGCACCCTCCGCGCCGATGTCGACGCAGCAACGCAGCAGCGTTGCGTCCGCCTGGCCCACATGCTCGGGCCCCTTGTTGGCCCCCTACCATGCGCATCATTGCAGGAGAGCTGAAGGGCCGCGTGATTTCCGCGCCGTCTGGTTCGGCGACGCGTCCGACCACCGACGCACTCCGCGAGACCATCTTCTCGACACTCGAACATCTCGTCGACTGGCCAACCTCAAACATGCTCGACCTCTGCTGCGGCAGTGGCGCTATGGGTTTCGAAGCACTTAGTCGCGGCGCACTCCACGCAACATTTGTCGATGCCAACCGCACCGTGTGTGTACAGGTCGAAGCAACAGCAGCCGACCTTGGCCTTAGCGACCGCTGCACCATTCACTGCATAAAGATCGAGCAGTACCTTGGCTCACAGTACCGTGGCTCTGGAGAAGCAAGAAAGTCGAATACTGGCGCAAGTGATGTACCTGCCGATCGCAAGTTCGGCGTTGTCTTCGCCGACCCTCCGTACGACCTCATGTTGTGCAATCGCATCGCAAAAGCCCTTGTGGTGAAGGGGCTGCTTGCGCCAGGGGGCTTGTATGTAGCAGAGCATGGCGACCGCGAAGCACTGCTTGCCGACGAACACTGGGAACACGTTGCGCAGAAGACCAGAGGTGCTGCCGTCGTGGACATCCGTAAATTGCGGAATAATCGCGTCGTTGTCGAATAGCCGCACCTCCATCTCGTCCTTCCCTCGCCTATGCCAAACCACGCCATGTACCCCGGGTCGTTCGACCCTATAACGAACGGACACGTCGATGTTATCGATCGTGCCGCGCAGATGTATGAGAAGGTGACCATTGTGATTGCGAAGAACAGTCGCAAAACACCGCTGTTTAACGAGCAGGAACGCCTCGACATGGCAACGCAAGCGTTGGCACATTTACCAAATGTGTTTGTGACATTGCACCAGGGACTCGTCGTCGACTTTGCACAGCAGAACGGCTGCAACGTTATTGTCCGTGGACTTCGCGCCGTCACAGACTTCGAATACGAGTTTCAGATTGCCCTCATGAATCGCAAACTCGAACCCACCATCACCACCATTTTCATGATGCCGCACGAGCAGTACACGTACCTCAACTCGAGCATCATTCGCGAGCTCGGTCGGTACGGACAAGACATCACAGCCTTTGTGCCACCGGTCGTTGCCGAGTACATGAAGCATAAATTCTCATCACAGAGCGCATGATTTTTCGATCGCTTACTGCACATAAGAAAGAAGCCTACTAAGTGAAGGTCCATATTATCACCCTCGGGTGTAGCAAGAACACTGTCGACAGCGAGATTTTGGCCGGACACATGAAGGCCAACTCACTCGAGCTCGCGTTTAGTGCCGAGGATGCCGAAGCAGTTGTTATAAACACATGCGGCTTTATCGATGCAGCGAAAGAGGAAAGTGTTAATACTATTCTCGAGGCCGTCGAACTCAAAAAGCAGGGCAAACTCAAGACCGTTGTTGTTGCAGGCTGTTTGTCGGAGCGTTACGGCGATGAACTCCGTCTCGAAATTCCCGAAGTCGATCACTTCTTTGGTACCGAAGCGTACGAGCCAATCCTTAAGGCCCTATCGCCGAATCTGAAGTACACGCTCCTCGGCGACCGTCAGCTCTCCACGCCAAAGCACTACGCATACCTGAAGATTTCTGAAGGCTGCGACAACCCGTGCTCGTTCTGTGCCATTCCAATTATGCGCGGCAATCACCGCAGCACGTCCATCGAAACACTTGTTTCGAATGCTAAGGGGCTTGTTGCACAAGGGGTCAAGGAGATTGTTTTAGTTGCGCAGGATTTAACGTTTTACGGACTCGACATTTACAACAAACGCTCACTTGCAGATCTCTTGCGGGCGCTTAGTGATGAGTCCGGCGCTACATGGATCCGCTGCATGTACGCCTTCCCTTCAAAATTCCCTCTCGACATTCTACCTGTCATTCGCGAACGTGCCAACATTGCATCGTATCTCGACATGCCATTGCAACACGCATCGACGAACGTGCTCAAGAGCATGCGTCGGGGCATCACACGTCGCGCAACAGAAGAACTCCTCGACACCATACGTCAAGAAATCCCCGACATCACCCTGCGCAGTACGTTTATCGTCGGCTATCCAAGCGAAACCCAAGCCGACCACGAAGAGATGCTAGAATTTCTTGCGAAGCAGCGCCTCGACAGAGTCGGTGCCTTCCTCTACTCGCAGGAAGACGACACCTACGCCTACATCCTCGGCGACCCAATCCCCCGCGAGGTAAAAGAAGCGCGCATGCAGGCAGTGATGGCTGTGCAACGCGAAATCTCGCTGGAGAAAAATCAGTTAAAGATTGGCAAAACGATTAACGTACTTGTCGAAGAAGAAATCGACGGCGAATATTCCTGCCGCTCAGAAGCCGATGCACCAGAAGTCGACAACGAGATATTTGTCCGGACGGAGACTCCTCTCGCCCTCGGTTCCTTCGTCGACGTGGTAATCGACGATGCCACCGAGTTCGATTTATTCGGAAGCGTAACGTTGCCCTAGGATTAACTCCATCTCGTCGAAGCCGGATACGTAATCGTCAGCTTCACCTTCTTGTCATTCCCAATTACAAACACCAATCGCACTGTGGTCTTCCCCGCAGCATTGGGGTGAATCATATCGTACAAATCAGAGACCTTGCGGTCTTCGTCCGCAATTATAGTAAAGCTTACTATCGTGTTCGGCGTTTCGTTGATGTCCTTAATCCATCCCTTGTGCGACTCTAGTGGGTCGACACTCAGAGCCACCACTTTCACGTTGCGCTTATCGAACGGCTCCTTGTATTTCGCAACCGTACCCAGCTCTGTCGTACACACGGGAGTGTAGTCGGCAGGACGTGAGAACAACACTCCCCACTTGTCCGCCAACCACTCGTGAAAATTTACGATGTTCTCTCCGTGAAGCGCCGCAGGTGACAATGCACAAGTATCCCATGGTGTGTTCTGATGTTTTGGATTCGCAACAGTACAAAAACCTGCGCCTCAAGTGACTACGGCTTGCATGTAACGGTTTGCGGCTACAAGAAGTTGGCGATTTTTACCACAAATGTTCATACGAAGAACGAATGTTTGTTGAACCACAAAACTGTCATACGAAGCACTGCAGCCCGCGCCAATTTCTTGTAGGTGCTGTTAGCAGATGCCCTTCTGTCTGTCCAAAGCGTTGGCGGTTAAGGTTTGCAGTCAGCCGTGCGGTTGATAAAATAAATTTGTAAATAAAGGTAGGGTGGATTTGTGGGTGGCGAAAATAACTCTCTTAAAAACTTTGGTTGTAGCGTTGGTTTGCAGCGGTTTTTAAGAGTGTATTTTTTTGTGGGTGGCTTTTCCTTCTTCGTTGTTGAAAAGTATTTTGATTTCAACTTGAATTTATCAAGACAATATCCATATTCTTGTCAAATAATGACAAGTCGCCAATTTCCCAAATGAACAGTCTAAAATCAGAATTAGGGCAATATCTTAGAAAGCTCAGAAAAGAAAGAGAGGAGACACTTCATCAAGTGTCAAAGGGAACTGATATTGATTCTCCTACGCTCAGTAAAATTGAAAGAGGGGAACGATTGCCCACAAGTGAACAGTTGAAACGGTTAGCAAAGTTTTACAAAGTGTCCGAAGCAAGTTTGAAAGTAAAGCACACTGCCGAAAAGATTTTGAAAGAGTATGGTGCAAACGAAACTACTTACGATGCGATTCAGCTTGTCAATGAACAATTGACTACTTACGCTAGAAAATCAAAAGAGAAATAATTGTGAAACAGAAAATCAAAGGTCTTATTGCATACTTCATTGGAAGTTTAAGTCCGATGGAAAAGAAAATTCCTGTGCAGGACTTGAGCATTTTCTTTTCTGTCTTGATTGCAACTTTCACTTTGAGAAAGAAGCAAAATGAAACTGGTAAAGTGAAAACCTCTTTTGCTGATTATCATTCTGAATTCAAAACAGAAATTCAACTTGTCAAACATAAATTTCCCGAACTGATTAAGATTTTTCTTACAATAGAATCTCAACTAAAAACCGAACTACTTTCTTCTGTCTTTGAAAAATTAAAAATTGCTTTTGAAATAACAGATGATAATGTTGATGATATTATTTCATGGTCTTATCAGTTTTTGAAAAAGGATTTAGAGAAATCTGCTTTCAAGAGAATCGGAAAAGACAACGCGAAAATTGAAGATTCAGATTTGCTTTTCACTACTCAGTTTTTTACTGATAAATACATGGTGAAGTATTTAGTGAATGAATCTTTGTCGGGCTTTGATAAAACCAATATTCAAAAAGTAGTTGTCATTGATTCCGCTTCGGGTGGTGGCAATTTCTTGAACTATTCTTTTGAACGCCTTTACAATCTTTACAAAAAGTCAAAACCGAATTGGTCAAACCAAAAGATTGTTGACACGATTTTGAATAGTTCAATTCTCGGTTACGACTTGGATTCAAACCTTTCTAATATTGCCTCACTCTCTTTGTTTGTGAAAGCTTGCGGTTATGCTGTTCCAAGCAAATCAACTCCGATTAAAATTTTTGGTGGAGTTGCAAAAGACAAATTGGGTTTTTTGAATCCTCATGTTACATCAAACACAATTAGCAGAACAACTTTCAAAACTCAATTAGAGAAACTCAGTAAAGAGAAAAAAATAAAAGTGTTTGTTACAAATCCTCCATTCATGGGCAAACGGGATATGGATACTTCGCTGAAAAATTATTTGCTTGCAAACTATCCCGAAAGCAAAGGTGATTTGTGTGTATCATTCATTCAACGAACTATTCAGGTGATGAATGACAAAGATGTTTTAGGAATTGTTTCTCAAAACAACTGGATGTATTTGTCCTCACTCAAAGATTTTAGAAAAATGTTTTTAGCAAAGCAAACATTGAAAGAGTGTATTGATTTAGGCTGCAATGCTTTTGAAGATATTAGCGGAGAGAAAACAAATGTCGCATTGTGTGTAATTGGAAACTCTGAGATAAAAACTTCAAGGTTCTATAATTTGAAATTCAAAAATCTTTCTGAGAAGAAAAGTTTGGTATCACAAAATAATATTTCTGCTGAACTAACTTTTGAGTTAAACCAAAATCAGTTTTTGAAAAACAGTCACCTTGAATTCAATTACCAATTAGAACATCGTTTTGAAAATATTCAAGGGCTTCAACTTTACTCTGAATTTGCAAAGCCGATGCAGGGAACTTCAACAGGAAATAATACTGACTTTGTAAAATTTGCTTGGGAAGTAAATGGAAGTCCCGACTGGAAATTGGTTAGCAAAGGCGGTGGTTTCAGCAAGTGGGCTGGCTTGAATTATTACAAAGTTCATTGGGGAGAAAATGCCGAAATCATAAAGGCAAATAAAGGTAGTGCATTAAGGAACATTGATAATATTCGCACAACGCAACTTGTTTACAGTGATACTGGAACATTGGGTTTGAATGTGAGAGTGCTGAAAGAGAATCAAGTTTTCATTGCATCGGGTCCAGGAATTCAAGTTTTGAAAGGAGATAAATATGCTCACCTTGCTTTTCTGAATTCTAAAATAGCAACTTTCCTTTTGAAACTTATCAATCCGAAATTTACTATCAGTGCAGGTTATATTTCTAAAATTCCTGTCGCAAATAATATTTTGGATTCAAAATTCATTGCAGAGAAAGGCAAAGAATGTTTGGAGTTGAAAGAAAAATATTTGCAAAACAAATTGCCAAATTTTGAATTTCAGCACTATAATTATTCAGCAATTAAAAACCTTGATTCGTTTCTTGATAAGTTAATCATTGAAGATATTGAAAGTGATTTTCAACGACTTTTTTTAGAATCAAAAATTGAACTTGAAATCAGAAAACAATATAATTTCAATCCAAAGGAATTGAACGAAGTGAAAAGTGTTGTTGGTGAATCGCCTTTCTTCAACAAGAAGAAATCTTTGAAAGTCAATGCAGAGCAATTGGATTTGCTTTTGTCTGCAAACATTGATTTGAATTGCTTGTCAACAAGTAGGGCAATCAATGGTTATTCAGTTGGCAGCGAAAGTGTATTTGAGGATTTGTCTTACAAACTTGATGTAAACCCTAAACCGCTTTTTGATTTTATCAAAATTAATGTTTCCGATTTCAAAATCACTAAGGTAAAATATTTTAATGACTTGTTGCACAAAATTATTTTGAATGAGTTGGGTGTAAAGCAAATTGCAATATACAAGTTTGAGGTTATTGACTTATCAAAGTTGGTTGAATCAATTCGGTCAAAATATATTTTCTTGAATGTTCAAACTAATTTGACTGAACGAATTATTTCAATTCTTCAAGTTCACCACAAGAGTAGTTTCTTCAACAAGCCTTTGGTCTCCTATTTCAAAGAATCTTTGACAGTCGGACACGTTCAAAATGTATAAGGCATTAGAGATATACGGTTACATTCTGAAAGAACATCTTTCAAATTGCTTTGCAAATCAGCAAAACATTAACCCTGTTAAACTCAATAAAGAAAGGTTCAAAGTGAAAGCGGTTTTTACCGCTTCAATTATTTTCTTGAAAAACAACTCTAAAAGAGAAGATTGCAAAATTGTTTCTGCAACTAATCACTGGTTGAAAAATTCATTCGCTGCTGAAAATTTATTTTCAGCAATCATAGATAATGCAAATGAAGGATTAATAAAATTGGTTGATGACAACCTTTGTAATTTGATAGGTGTTGAATCAATTGATGTTCCTACGCTTTATGAAACACTGTTGGGAATTGAAACTAATAATGAAAGTAACGGTACGGAAATTTCAATTGCAAAAAATTATAGAAACAAGTTAGGCAGTTATTATACACCTGCAAATTTAGCAAAGTCTGTCACTGGAAAAACTATTGATACTTTTTTGGAATTGAATTATGGAAGCGTTAACAAAGAATATCAAAAAGAGATTGCATCAATAAGTTTTGCTGATTTCTCTTGCGGTGGCGGCAATTTTATAATTGCAGTCATTGACTACTTTGAAAACCTCTTTACAAAATGGAATATTGAGGGAGTAAGCAAATTGGAATTGCTGAAAGCAATTGCATTAAATATTTCTGCCTTTGATGTAGATTGCTTGGCTTTGGAAGTTGCAAAATTGAATTTGCTTTTGAAGATTAAGCAACCATCACTATACAAATCACTCTATGAAAAATTCATTCATGCAAACTTTTTATTGCAGGCTGACTTTGCAATTGATGAATCTAAAAAGGTTGAAGTTTTTTCAAGTGGATTTATTTACCATGAGCAACTCGGTTTGAATAAAAGCAAACTGAAAAGCTATGATGTTGTTTTAGGAAATCCACCTTGGGAGAAAATAAGGTTTGAGGAAAAAAAGTTTTATGCTCTCTATTCAAACACTGTTGCTGAAAATCATTTCAAGTCAAACCGAACAAGTGAGATTACAGAAACAGAATTGAACAATGTTCAATTGGCTGATTATTCAAAACAGTTCAAACTTGAAATTGAAAAAGCTAAATCAGATTTAAAGAAGAATTCTTTTTTCACTTTGTCAAGCAATGGCGAATTGAACACTTATGCTTTGTTTACTGATGCTGCCGTAAAGTTGAAAACCAAAAGAGGTGTTGTAGGTTTGGTTTTAAAAAGTGCAATAGTAACAAGTCAGGTAAATCATAATCTTTTTAAGTATCTGACAAAAGAAAAGGTTGTTGTTGCGATTTATGATTTCATCAACCGTAAAAAGATTTTCAATATTGATAGTAGAGAACGGTTTTGTTTTTTGCTATTGGGTAGTTCTAAGACTGAAATATTTCATGTTTCAATGAACCTCCGTGAAGTTTCAGAAATTGATAAATCAATATCGGAAATTGAATTGTCTTACGATAGTTTGAAGTTGCTAAATCCGTTTACTGGAATGCTTCCGAACTTTTCAAACAAAAAGGAAGTAGATTTTCTTTTAAGGATTTCGTATGACTTTCCATTTTTCAAAAATGTTTATGGGAATGTCCGATTCGGAAGAATCGTCCACTTGACAAGTCATGCAGAGTTTATCACCAAGAAAAAGGAAAAAGATAATGTTCCGATTTATGAAGGCAAGTTCTTCAATCAGTTTGATGGTAAATTTTCAGGATTCAATGGAGTAGAAGATGAATTGAGATACGGCAACAAATCTTCCTCTACGAATTTTGATGAAGCAAAAAAAACAATTTCAGATTATTATCCTGAGTCAAGGTTTTTTATCAATGCCGAAAAGTGGATTCAACTTTCAAAAAATCACAATGAGAAATTTATGTTGGCTTGGAGAAGTCTAACTTCTGCAACTAACACACGAACCTGCATTGCAACCATATTGCCTTTTATTCCTGCATCTCAATCCGTTCAGTTCTTAACTACAAAACAAAATGACTTACTGTATTTGTCGGGGCTTTTCAATTCAGTTGTGTTTGATTTTATCTTGAAAAAAAAACTTAGTGGGATTGATTTAACTCAGTCGGTAATAAACCAAATGCCTGTTCCGAACATTGAGCAAACCACAAGGATAATAAATTTTAATGGTGGCGAAGCCACCATTAAACATCATATTTCATTGCTTGTGTTTTCTCTTTTTAGAAATGATGTTCGTTTGAATTCTCTCTTTGAAAATTTGGAATTGATAAATGAAATAAGAGGAGAAAGTAAATTTGAAACTGTTAGAAAAATTAATTTGCTTTTTATGGCTCTTTACAAGTTGACTGATTCAGAAGTTGAACTGGTGCTTACTGAATTCAGCAAGCAATATTCAAAAGAGGATTTGAATTGGTTTAAGAATGAGTTAGAGACGCTACAACTAAATGAAACCATAAGCCCTGCCAGTAGCCTCGTTCCCCATCTTTCCCCAAATTGAAGAATTTTCAATTAGCTTATCTCTGTCGTCTGTATCAAGTATTTCAAGTTTGTAGTTTGTGTCGTCAATCCTTGTAAACAAAAGTATTTTGTTTACAAATCCTCCACCTTGTCCTAAGTGCGTTCTTGAAATAGCTGTAAGCTTTTCTCCGTCATCAGTTACTCCCTTTAACTGAATTCTCCAGTTGCTATTATCAGGTGTATATTTTACTGTATTTTTTTTGTAGATTTTGTTTCCAAGATGTAAGTCTAGGTTCAGTGTTGTTTCAATATCATCAGGGTCTATTCCGAAATAACTTACACTACCATTTATAGCCTCACCATTTAATACTCCTCTTTTTGAAACATCAAGTTGATTTTTTGAACCGCCTGTCATTCTACCTGTTTCAACCCACATGGAACCTTCAAGCAATTCAAAGGTTTCATTAACGACACTCAGTTCACCATTAGGCGCTACAATTATTTCCTTTTTGGTAACGACTTTCTTAAATCCTCTTGGCGGTCTTTTTGGTTTTAGTTTTCCGAACCTTTTTAATAAGGCATCATAAGCAGCAGGATCTTTTTCGCCAAACTCTCGGTTAATTTTATTGAACTTGTCTTTATTTACTGTCTCGGGTAAAACAATTTTGCTGTTGACAAGAATTTTTAAAACTTCATCGGTAAGTCTTTGGCAACTTGGATGGTCGTTATTTATTATCCTATTGTAATGCTCATAAATGTCATCCAAAAACTCAATTCCCATTTCATCCTCTTCGTTATTGAAATTAACGCATACGGAAGATTCAATACTTTGGAAAAGTCCTCTTTCGGTCAAGTTAGAAGAACCTACAACTACTCTTGAATGTGTTGCACCTTCAAAAGCATAAATTTTGGGATGATAAATAATATTGTTTGGTGAGAAAACAATGTAGGTTTCGATTTTAAGTTCAATAAGTTTCTCCAAAGCTTCCTTGGAAGTTCCATTCAAGTCAACTCCTACATACAAACGAATTGCTCCACCTCTTGCTTGAAAAGCTTTTAGCTGGTCAATAATGTTTTTAATGCCTCCAATGCTAACGAATGCAACAAAAGCATTGAAGGAGTTGAATTGTGCATCAACCAATGAATCAATGATTAAATTTCCTGCTGTGGAATCACTTGTTGGGTCTAAACCTTGTCCGATAAATTTAAGCTCCATATTGCTGCAATATTCTTGATTTTATTTTGGTTTCCAATTCAGTTTTTAAAAGTAGTCAAAGATATGATACTGTCTGCTGAATTTCTTAAAGCGGTGGAGAAAACACTCTTTCATTTTTTTTGGGGTTGGCTTTTTGTGTCGGCAAAAAAAATGAAAGTGTGTTTTGTGCGGTAGAGTGGGTAGGCATTTTTTACAAATTTATTTTTTGGGGTTGGCTTTGAAAGTCCGGCTTGTTGTTCGTCAAAAGTGCTGTTAATGGTCGTTAGTTTGATGTCTGCTCGGTCGTCAATAGGGCTTCTGCTAACGGGTTGCAGCTACAAGAAGTTGGCGATTTCGAAGCACTAAACTGTCTGCCACCACAAAACTTAATACGAAGCACAAAGCTTCATTTAACCACTGAACCGCCAATTTCTTGTAGGTGCTGTTAGCACTCGTTGTTCTTTCTGTCGCCATTATTTATAGCCAGTTTTATGTGTATTGTCAAGTTTGTTTTGGATTATAGTTGCAACCACCAAAACTTCTGTCATATGCGTTAGTTGAGTGTCTTCCAAAATTTTGGGGTTGTGAGCTTTTGGGTTTCTATACATACTAAAAAATCCTTTACAAAAATTTCCAAAACCTTTATGTTCACTTTCGTCACTTGATGATTGCAAGGTGTTAAAAGCAAGCATAGGTCTTTTGTCTTTCCCTAAGCCAAAACAGTCGTCAACTAAGTCTGCATTGTCTGAAGTGTAACCACTGATTTCTCTAAGTCGTTGTGCCACACTTTTTGTGATTTCAAGTATGGCGTGGAAATAGTTTTCCTTTAACCATTCTGCTTCACAATAAGGTAATATTTCTCTGTGAACACCTATACCGTGAACCTTCTCCTTAATCTTTAGAGAACGACTTTTGGCTTCTGAAATAGTCTTTGCTTTGTCAACTTGTCTTGGTTGTCCACTCTTATCAATTTCAATACCTTCATAAACAAGTTTTTCATTAATGGTTGTGCGGTCTTTTTCAAAAACGCCTTCGTCATTATAACGTTTTGGATTTAGTAGTCTCACAACAAAAGCCAATATATTGTTTCCACATTTATCTTGTTCTTGTCGTGATTTCAAAGCATAAAAAATCCTGTCTGTTTTATTAGTTCCTTGTTCTGTTTGTGAAATTCCTGCACTTGAAAGGTGCTCTGAAATTTTCGTATGTGTTAGCATCCCCGAAATAATGTCGGAGAGATTTCTCAGAGTTATGTCGTCAAAAGATTTAGTCATTCTTCGATTTTCTGGTGTCGTTCTACAATGAGTGCTAACTCCCTTATAGCCGCTGTTTCTTATCTGTTACCCTGCGCAGAGCGTTGGATAGGCGCTACAAGTATAGCGGTTATTGAATTGCCATTTTTCATAGGTCGTCGAAAGGACTGCGGATGTTTTGAAGCGCTTTGTTACTGACGTGGGTATATATCTCGGTCGTTCTGCTGCTTTTGTG
>JAWXBR010000009.1:0-160219 GCA_034440235.1 bacterium | reverse complement strand
GTGACCGAGCTCAAGAACTCGAAGTTCGAACGGACTGTGACGTTAAACATCAAACCATGGCTCGTTCGAGTTGATAAACATGGCGACTACCGAAGGTTCAAAAATCCGACCTCTCCGCTCTACTCAGTCTTTCGGGTAAAGGATTGCGAGTTCAGAGAAAACATTACTGGTATTGGTACGCCGCTCGAATTGGGTCTAGAAGTAACGAGGTCAGGCGTTGTACGCATCGACAACTCATCCTTCTTTGATCTACGTACGGGCGCACTCATGGAGAACAACTTACAGGTATACGTTACTGGATGTACATTTGAACGTTCTACAAACGCCTTCCTGAGTTTAGGTGTATCCGGCAGGATCTGCACCTCGACATTCACTGCCAATGAATTCTCTGTAACGTCCTCCGGACAACCGACGGTAGAACTCTATGACAACGTGTTCAGTGGCACACGCATCGGAGATCGTGTATGGGGTGGAGGCCGGCACTGGCTTCGAAATAACACGTTCACAACGTATGCCAAGGGAGTGGCTATGCGCGGAACTGTCGCCTACATGCGCAACCGCGTAATCGGTGGCAATCAAGACCACGAGTTCGGCTACAATACCTTCTATGCCAACAGCAACACCCATACATTTGGAACTTATTATTCTCCAGAAGTTCATGACATCAGCCTGACATTAGGCGGGCAGGTGTTCGTCGATTGCGGTTACAACGATTTCGACATTTACTCGACGTACCATGTGTTCTCGGAAGCTGCGTACAATGTCAACGCGACTAATAATCGGTGGACGAACGCTGGACCCGTGTACATGCCACGTGTAAGTCCGCTTGTAACGTACACAGGTGCACCGCTTGATGTACAAGCTGATCGCGTAAACAACTGCGGGCCGGTAGTCGTGACACATATATGCGAGCCCCCGATCACGTACTGCGGTCCAAGGGACGACCCTCAATCGTTGACGGCACCGACCTCAGGGCTCTATACCACCATCGGGCTACTCCGTACCGATGCCCTTAATACGTCCATTGATGCAGCGTGTCGTCGTTCAATCGTTTGGGAGTACTTTGAAAATGTCCGCCACACTGACTCAACGGCTCTGTATGCTCAGCTGAAGAGCGACATGGCAACGATTGTCGCGAACACATCCGAGCCTTCATACTTACGCAGTGCGGCGCTGCACGTGAAAGCAAAGACGTATGACGACCTGAAACAACTCGACTCCGCGCGAACGGCTTACACTTCGATCATGACGTCGTATTCGACATCCGCAGACTCAGTCCCTGCCAATTGGGCTGTTTTGTACTTAAACGCAATCGAAGACACGACGGGACATACCGATTCGCTTCGCGGTGTGCACATGGATCGTATCATATTCGATCTGCGTCGCACTATCGCCAACGGTGGTATGGCAAAAGAAACTGCCAACGATGACCGCGCCGCAACAACTACTGACGGTTCGCTCGCTTTTATTTCAGTGGTGCCGAATCCTGCTCGTGATGAGTGCCGACTCTCCTTTGATTCTAAGAAATCAGGTCCGGCAACGATCGAAATAATCTCATCCGACGGTGCCGTGGTTAAACGATTCGCAACAACCTTCACACGCGGGATGAACGTTCTAACTGAGTCACTGGCATCATACAGTGCTGGGCTCTACTTCGTACGATGCAATATGGACGGCATGTCCGTTGCATTGCCGGTGACCGTCAGTCCGTAACTGTATTAATGGACAAACAAATAGGGACCGCATCAATGTGATGCGGTCCTTTTTTTGCACTGAAGGTTTCGAATCGATACTACCGGAAGAGCTTGCTATGGTGGTCTCTTGTTGCTTCAAAACTCGGCAGTTAGTTCCTGCCCATCGTTACGAACGATTCTGTGGACACACAGAAGGGCATACACGATGTCATTACTTCACTACACAGTCTTTGACACTCGGAAAGCCGATCTTGCGCCGTCTCCTGTGGCTACAAGCGTAACAGTCTCACCCCTGTTGAGTTTGGCAGCCGATACCGACCTTCTCGTCGTACTTCACGTCCTTGATGTCCTGCAACCATGTCAACTCCGAATTCTCGTTCTTCAACAGCCCCTTGCGGAAGGAGATCAGTCATTTGTCGGTGCAGATGATCGTAATGTGTTTCGTCATCGTTGCTTGCGTCAGCGTAGCGATGACCTTCTCGTCCGACTCGATAATTTTCTGAATGTCTTCATCGGCGATACCGTAGCCGATGGCTACTTGTAAACTTTGCTTCTTGTCCTGGATTACCGAACTGACTTTGTTCTTGAATTCCCGACCAACGCCTACTTCACCACACTAAACCTACCTGATGCCTTCACACAGACCCCTGCAACGCCTTCCACGCGCACAAGCGCGATGTATACGCCCTCAGGCAGGCCAGAGACATCCAACTGCTTCACCTAACAACACCGGACTCGTCAGAATCATTCTGCCGTGACCATCGACGACATCCAGCACAAGTGACTGCCTATCTGCGGTATTAGCGATCCATTCCAAGCCGCTGATGGACATCGTTACGCAGTCGCCGAATAGATTCGGGTAGATGCGCTGGTCGGACGACCAACCACTCGTTCTGAATGTCATTCTTCTTAGATCGACAATGCGTCCCGTTCCCGAGGGTTAGTTCGACTGTGGGGCTCTGGAGTTCCGAGGCAGACAGTCGCCTACGAATGAAGACGTGACTTCGAACGTCTATGACCAAATTGTCAAAATAATTATGAGGGAACCGTCAATGTTTACAGCTAGCATAAAACACGAGAGTGGTCTTGAGACGCCCCTTGGGCTGTTTGAGGATGCACCTACCCTGATACACGGCATTCATGTACCGTTGATGCGACAGTTTAGTCGTTGGATTACATATAGCAACGGCTCGTATTTCGAAGTGAACCCGGACAATATGGGTACGGGATTGTTTCTGAGCGAGATTGATGTGGCAGACGGTTTTCGATATGATTTCGGTGACTTTGCATTCCTGATCGACCGTTTTCGAAGAGGTGGCGTCACACCTATGGTGAAAAATATAGGCTCTAATGCCAATAACGGTGGTAGCGTAAGGTGCCCTAGTTGCGACCAACTTGTTCAGCCGCTGACCGGGCTTAGAAATGAAGTTCGACTAGAAGAATTTCATCTGAGCATTACGCTACACAAATGCCCACAACATGGGGAGTTCGAGAGCTACCTTGTTTTGAAGCGTTAGCTTTTCAAACTACCACCTCAGTTTGGGAATGCAGTTGTGGTAGCTGGTAATGGCCATGGGCGAAGCTGGCACTAGCGCGTTAGCACAAGGATTATCGCAGGTATGGTCTTCGGCGTCGTGATGACAAGCACAAACAACGCTGTGATTCTTCTTTCAGGCTCACCCCTACATTTTCATCATCCATGGATACGGTTGCATCGAGGGGGGTGTCGCTCCAATGTATCGAGGACGACAATTGAAGAGGGCGATAAGCGACCTGCGCAATAGGCGTTGATCGTGCCCTAAGCTTCGGCATACCTCATACATTCCGACCAGTCGTCGGCATCCTGTTGTGCCAATTATGAAGTATATCCAGTGAAACCGTCGAACGTCTACATAACCGACAACGTCGTAAATGGGTCTCATCGTCATGGGATGTATTTCAAGATGATAATTGAAACAACTATGATTGGTCGAGAATGTCAGGGTACTTGCGCTAGTCCAACCTCTGGGCTATCTGCTGTATAGCCCTTGACGAGCACAAGAACTTTCTGACGCGTAGTACGCCGTAGCATGAACGTTCCCAGGAATCCTTCGCCTAGGAACACGAACCCCTCGATCTTTGCATTCCTTATCGTTTTGACAACATCATCGAAAGAGCTCGTCTTTTCGTTGTATACGCTATAGCTATATGTCGCGGCTACGTTCTTACCACTGGCTTTTACCGTTAGTGACCACGAGCCATCACTATCTCCGAACCAGTATGTAGCGGAATAATCTTTTGGGGTCTCCGTAACGTTCACGTCGTAATTCGACACAGGCTCGGGTTCATGCACCCAATTAAAATACTGTCCATATGCAGTTGCGGTTGCGAGTAAGCACACTATGCTAAAGATGGCTGCGAATCGACTCGACGTTGACATGATGTTCCTTGAATTCGCGGGAGATGATGTTGCTATAACTTCTGAGAATCCTGATCACGAATTTTTCGAGCGTACATCTCTGCCATAGGCGCAGACGATTCGAGGTCTCCACGCATGATGCAGACAGGGCAATCATCTCAAATAGGAATAAGTAGTTTCTGCCCTGAATACCAGTTTCTCACCATGTGCGAGATCAGGATAATCCTGGCCACGGACCTTTTTACCAACGAGGTTGCCTTGCACGGTTTTCCTCTTCAGTAGCCCGTCAGCAGTGTACTCGAATTTTTCACGTCGTTTCGTGTCAGACATATCCGATGGCCTGACGTCGTATTCAGCAAGGACAACGCGATTCTTCGCATCGTATGTGTACAGGACACTCTCGCCACCATGCTGATCATCGTCGTAACCTCGTACTCTACCTTGGCCATCGTAAAGAATGCTGAGAAAGCGACTTCCATGATAGCCCCATCCAGCTACTGACACCAGTCTGCCTTGGTCGTCATATCGCAACGTGTCATAGCATGGAGGTTCATCACATGTCGCCGCGATCAAGTATGCTCTGTTCTTGTTATCCCTAGACACCACGGAGTCAACGGTCAGCCCTTCGAGCCTACGCATCTCGTCAACGACGTCTATCGTGTCCGATGTGCGAGTCTTCTTTTCATCCCCAGGGTAGAGATAGGTACCCGTGGCCACCACCGCTGTATACCCTCGCAGTCTGAGATCGGTGAAGTGGTCCCGAGCATCTCGGAACTGCGGACCCCATATAGGCACCGATACAACGCCGTGGTATTCGTCGAATAGAACCTGTGCACTCAAGGTATTCGTGGCTAGTGTAAGCCAGACAATGCCCGCACAGAATATCATTGGTAAGGTTCTCATCGTAGGTGCTCCATTAATCTGCCTTACATCTTTACAAAATCACATTTGATTTTGGGGTCATGACATCAGATCCAAGATTCATAGTATCCGCACGGAGATGAGCTGATATACGCTATTGAAGGCGGCACTCCCGCTGAATTCGAATTTCAGAGGTTCGGATTCCCCAGTTACGTATAGAAGAAGTTCGCCTGAGGAGAGAATGCCCGCTCCTTGTTTGCTCATCATCCTGATGCTTTTGTACGGCACGGTACGGATGTTTTGCTTGGCGCCCGTAAGACCCTGCTTATCAATCGTAATCACCCGCTTGTTGGTGAAAATGATTTGATCGCGTGTGAGCTTGAACGCATGTTCTACGATTTCACCCTCGACTAATAACGGTTCGAGGTCTTTAGCCACGGCCTCAACAGCGATTCCGGTTGCATTACCAAAAATTCCCATGTTCGGTTGCTCTATAAGATTGTGGATGGTGTGACGCACGTGCATCGCGTTAGATTACTTCTTTGAGTCCTGATCACGAATTTTTTGAGCGTACATCTTCGCCATGGACACGAAGAACGACATAGGCGCAGTCGCTTCACGTTCACCACGCACAATGTTGTTCAATTCTTGATCGTCGAGGTTGATGATCTTCAAGGCCGCGCCTGAAAGGCTTTCGAGGTCCGATGCTCTTGCATCGGTACAAGGGCCAGCGACTTTCTTCTTCAGATAGTCCAGGAACAATCGACGCGATTCCTTGTAGGTTGACAATCGCGTGTTACTCATGAATTCCTGAAAGACATCAGCCGCTGTAAGGAACTGTTCCGATGATAATGCGAGACGCTGACATGGACTGGTTACAGTTGGTAAGAATGTCAACCATGCTGATGTCTTCGAAGCGGTGGGTGTCATTTTCAATTCGACATTCGTGCCCGTGTCGGCAAGGACGAAGGAGATGGCCAGCACCGAAGAATCCTTCGGCGCAATCGTTCTCGTTGGCGGCGTCATCATACCTGGTCCCATGGCACTGAGGTAGATGGCTCTGTCATTCTTTGCAAGTCTGATCAGAAACGATCCCGTGCCAACTTCGATGGCCTTTTTCGTGTTGTTGCCAACCATCAGTTGCAAGTCGAGGCGAACCCTGCCTTTTGCATACTGGGCCGTGTCGAATTTCCATGTCACGGTTCGTACAGTCATCCAAACACCTTTCTTCGGTGTCGTTAGGTTCAGCGTGTCGGCGAAGTCGGCCAACAGTGCAAGTGGTGTAAGGAAAAGGACAGTCAGAACAACGAGGAAAAGTTTACGATTCATGGGTGCACGAAGATGATGGTACAATGAAGTTCTTTGATTGCGGCTGTCTGTGATGCTATGGAACCGTGATTTCCACAATTCCTGCTCAAGGCTTGATGCTCTCTTGACCTATCGGGCTCGTTTGTCTGATTACTTTGGCAGTAGACATCGTTGAGGTTGGTCCACTTGCTAAATCGTCATACTGCCGTTTCAATTCCTGATCCACGGACTCGATTTCTCTAACTACTTCCAGCATCACAGCTAGCGTCCGGTGCCTCTTAACAGCGGCGAAGACCGACCGTCGTCCACCCTTGTATCCTAAACGCTCTGCTACGCGGCTAAGAACTCCTCTGTAAGGTTCTCGGGCAAAGTTCGTGGCGTCGATGACCGCTATTAGCTTCTGTCGAGCGTCTGTCTGCCAATTGGGGTCGTGCAGCATAGGCGACAAATGTTCCTAACTTGTCGACAAGGATGATGGTCGGACGATAATTAGTATCCGATTCATCAACAATATACTCACATACGGTATACAACCTATTAGGTTGCGTACCAGATTGGTATACAGGGTGAAACGCCAACTAACTGCGAAGAAGGCATCGAAGAAAAGTACACCCGAGGATGATCTCAAGGGTATTAGTGAACGACTTATGGAAGCCCGTGAGAGCTTCGGATTGAGTCAGACTGCAATGGCAGAGGCATTAGGGGTCACGCGTGGCTACATCCATCGCATTGAGAAAGCTGGAGAAGGCGGGATGAAGCCGAGCATCGCCGTCTTGGTGAGGGCCTCGCGTATGTACAGCATTAGCCTTGACTGGCTGCTATTAGGTCAGGGTTCGATGCTGATGGCAACAGAGAGCACACGAGAAACAATGCTGGCTGTAGCAGATAATGTTGCGGCCATGGATGTCGTACTAGGAAGACTGAAGGAGCGTTTGCGTGAAGGCGGTTTTCAGCGAAGGGTGGAGTAAGAGGCATGAACACCCCTGTCGTGGGCTTAGATCCGCGGAAGGTGATAAGGCATCGTTCATGTAGCGACATAGATGCGGATCCCGATAAGCATCTATGCCAATGATTACTGGTTAAAGACGATTTCCGCAGCACAGAACAAATGTATCCGCGTGTTGTCAGTAATATTTAGAAGATGCATTAGCACCTTAATGATTACGAGTCTGCCATATCCCTGTGAGATAATCATGGGGTCGACTTAATCGAAAGATTCCTAGCACGAGTATAATCGAATCGTGCTCTATGAGACTTAGCTTGCGGCTGTCGGAGTTGTTTTTATGACTTTATCATGCACAAGAATTGAAACGTCCCCCATTGTGAAGCGATTATCAACAACCATAGCCGCGGTCGACCTCTTCTGTGGTGCTGGGGGTCTGACCCATGGATTGCAACGTTCTGGAATCGACGTACGAGCTGGCATTGATATAGATCCCGCATGTCGATACCCTTACGAAAAGAACAACAACACTGACTTCTGGGAGAGGTCAATTCAGGACGTAACTCCGGAGGACATTCTAAATGCTTGGGGGAAAGCTAAGTATCGTGTCTTAGCCGGTTGTGCTCCGTGCCAGCCATTTTCGACTTACATGCAAGGGAGGAGCGATAGCAGGGACGATCGTTGGAATCTCCTTGATGTCTTCGGCCAGTTGATTGTTGATACGCTTCCTGACATCGTCACCATGGAAAACGTCCCTCGCCTGAAGGAGCAGGAAGTCTTTCTGAAATTCATAAAAACACTTTCAGGATGTGGGTTCAAGGAACCCACGATCCATGAAGTCAACTGCGCTGAATATGGGATTCCTCAAACGCGCCGGAGACTTGTACTTTTGGCATCTAGGCATGGTACTGTCGAACTTCTGCCTCCTCCGCGTACTCTGAAAGTTCGAACTGTTTCCGAAGCTATCAGGTCGTTACCGAAGCTCGAAGCAGGAGACATTGATCCGAAGGACAATCTCCATCAAACGTGTGCACTCAGTTCCATCAACATGACCCGCTTGAAGGCGTCCAAGCCGGGAGGTACATGGAGAGATTGGCCTGAGGAACTTCGCTCGGATTGTCATAGAAAACCTAGTGGCAAAACGTATTCCAGTGTCTATGGGCGCATGAGTTGGGACCAACCGTCACCAACGATCACTACGCAGTTTTTCGGGTTCGGTAATGGCCGCTTCGGTCATCCAGAACAGGATCGGGCCTTATCCTTCAGGGAAGGCGCAATACTACAGAGCTTCCCAAGACATTATAAATTTGTCGCACCCTCGCAAAGATTGAACAAGACGACGATCGGAAGGATGATCGGTAATGCAGTACCAGTGAAACTTGGTGAGGTCATCGGTAAAAGCATCGTACATCATTTAGGTCAGCTAGCAAATGGACAACATCATAGACGCTGATCACAGCCTGTACGAGATGTCGGTCGACCTCACCGTGCTAGATCATTTAGGAATCAATCTCTATAGCAACGTAGCCGCAGTGATCACCGAAGCAGTGGCAAACGCTTGGGATGCTGATGCCACCGAGGTTAGAATTTTGGTGGATGAGATCCGCGCGGAAGGCAAGAGGATCGTAATCACCGATAACGGTATCGGAATGTCGATAATGGATATGAACGGTAAGTACCTTCGAGTTGGCTATCGACGGCGGGACCTTGATACGGCAACAGGCAGGGTCACTGCTAAGGGTAGGCCTGTAATGGGCCGGAAAGGGCTGGGTAAGCTGTCACTCTTTTCGATCGCAGAGGAGATTGAAGTTCAGACTAGGAAGCAAGATGTTTCACATGGCCTGAGAATGACTATTGATGGTATCAGGAAAAGCGCAAAGGCTAACGAAAAATACCATCCCGTGTCACTACCCGATCATGCTGTCGATATTGATAGTGGTACCCGAATCACATTGACGCATATTAAGCGCGAACGACTAGGAAGGGGAATCGTTGCCTTACGCAAGCGTCTGGCAAGGCGATTTTCGATTCTGGGTCATGTGCATGATTTCATGGTCTACGTTAACGATATTCCAATTACAGTAGAGGATCGCGAGGACCTTCGTACGGCCCAGTTCTTATGGATTTTGGGGGATACCGTTATTGAAGACGCGTCAACTCCCAACGTCAAGGAACGAGGAAAGCTCAAGAACAAAAATGCCGACTGGGATGAGACCTGGGAACTGCGCGGATGGCTTGGTACGGCAAAGAAACCGAAGGAACTGGATAACGATGACTCAGGTAATCTCAATGGTATCGTTGTCTTCTCTCGGGGCAGATTATTCCACGAGAATATTCTTGATAAGCTGAACGATGGCCGCATATTCACAAAGTACCTCACAGGTCAGATCGAAGCTGACTTCATGGACACGGATGATGATGAAGACATCGCTACAAGTGATAGGCAACGTATTCAAGAGGACGATCCGAGATACACCAAGCTTATCCAGTTGCTGAAGGAAATGCTGAACAAAGTCGATGCTGAATGGAACCAATGGAGGAGCAAACATGCTGTTCTTGAGACGAAGGCTTTAAATCCAACCTTCAAATTATGGCTTGAGCAACTTCCAGAAGGCCATCAGGACAGCGCGTTGAAAATGGTGGGCAAACTTGGTTCCGTGGATTTCGATAAGGACGAAGACAGAAAGGATCTACTTAAATACGGAGTGCTTGCATTCGAACGTATGAAATTGCGAGGTTCTGTTGATGATTTCGTCGCGATGTTGGATGACACACAAGGTTTGTTGCGTTTGTTCAACAGCAGAGATAGTTACGAAGCAGCGTTGTATAGGGATATTGTCAAATCGCGAATCGAAGTCATTCGTGCTCTTCAATCTTTAGTTAACGAGGACCAAAAGGAAAGTGCGCTTCGTGACCATTTGTTCGATCACCTATGGCTACTGGATCCCTCGTGGGAACGGGCAAGTGGTAGCGAACAAGTCGAGAAGAGTTTAAAAGAGAAGGGCATAACAATTGATGGCCTTACAAAAAAACAGAGCCTTGGAAGGGTGGACATACGGTATAAGACCTACGCGGATAAACATCTCATCGTTGAACTGAAAAAGGCTGGCCGTAAAATGAAACTCACCGAACTTGAGGTACAGGGTCGTGGGTATGTCGATACTCTAAGGACAATTCTTGTCGGCAATCATGATATTCCGAATCCGAACATCGAGGTGATCTTCGTGCTCGGTCAGCCCATTGATGAGGAGCTTAGTAACCCCGAAAGGCTCAAAGATTCAATGCGATCAATTGCACCCGGCAGTCGTATCGTACACTACGATGCGCTGATCAATGGTGCGCTGCGATCGTATTCGAACTATCTTGAGGAAGATGCCAAGTTGAAGAAACTGGATGACCTACTTGAACAAATAGCAGGATCGTGGAATCAGTAAATCATCAAACACGGTCCCGAATTATGGCCAGTGTCGGCAGTTAAGATTCAACACCTGAATTGAGATTGCGAACCGCGTCGCACGAAGCTGGTTTCAGATTCCACCTTCATTACAAAAACGTTCCGGGTACACCGGACATCGTCATGCCTAAGGACAAGCCAGTGATCTTCGTCCACGGTTGTTTCTGGCATCGTCATGGTTGTGCCATGACAATCACTCCCAAATCTCGTACTGAATTCTGGCAAAAGAAATTCGACGCAAATCAAGCTCGGGACGTTCGGGCGCTGAGAGCCCTTGCTGATCTTGGCTGGAGAACCGTCGTTATCTGGGAATGCTCCGTTCCGAAAGCCTGATGACCTTGAGCAGACTGTGGATGACATCACACTGCGGTTAAGGAAGCACTAGCGACATTAACCGACAAATATTGTTGGTCGTTGATGTACTCCGCCACATTGTCGATCAACAGCGTCAGGTAGGCGGTTACCTGTCTCGTCAATTCTACAAGTTCTGTGACCGTGGTGTCTCTACCAACGTCCGCGAAGGACTTGACACCATGAGCAAGGTCTTGTCTCTGCCTCTTGACCGCCACAAGCATGGAGCCATCAGCACGAGGATGTTTTATGCCATACTCGGTTGCGATTTCCCTGATTTTTTGTGCGTCGACGTTACCCGATGCGATCTTGGAACGTTGATATGTTTTGGTTATGATGTCCAACGCGACCTTGTTCAGCGAACCGACTATCGTCTGAGGTTGGTGATTCTTCAAATTCTGAAGTACAATTTTTCGAATTTCTGATCTACAAGCATCAAAATCGACTCCTCGGGTTTCCATTTCGTCGTAAATCGCACAAATGGCACTGATAACCGCAGACTCCATCAGGTTATACAACATCAGGTAGGTACTTGCCTTGAAGGTTCGCAGTAGATTCCGTCGACGTTTATCGTCAAAGGCCTTTTGGGCATTGGCAGGAATGATGAAGTCGATAGTCCCAATTTCCAACTCGTATATCAATGCAAGGTAGTCGTGTATTTCCTGTACGCGTTCTTCATAGTCTTGACGTACATCGTTCATTTGTACGTCCCCAACACATTGTCGCGAACGTATTCAATCCTCTTGATGACCTTTGGCCGTGAGTTGCTTGCGTCCGATCTCATCAGTGACAGGAAGGTCTCTGAATTCAACCAATCAAGATTATTAGGAATGGTTTCGGGGTTTTCTCGAAGTGCAAGTGCTACTCCAACCGATATAGCCTCAAACCGAATTCGTGGAGTTCGGACATGCCCGTCTGCCTTCACAAATCCGGATGGAAAACGGTCTGACACGAAGGTCAGCATCTGCAACCACTCTTCTTCAAACTCGACCTTCTGAGCATCGGAAAATTGTTTCGACACCCTATCCAAGTAATCGTTAAGGAATCCAACCACGCTCCGGTCAAATTTTTTATAATTGTTTAGATATGCGAAAAAGCGAAGTACGAACTCCTGTGGTTCTCGACGCTTTACAGCCATTGGACTCAAGGGAGCGGCATTCGTGAATAGTGGGTTCCTTGAGCAATCACGAATGAAGTGAAGAAATGGGCCATCCTCGGTACCCCAACGCACTTCCATATCATTTAGCACTAGACTCCCGGTATTGATACGACTGAAGATGTCCCTTCTGGCATCTTCGTCGACGCCCTCGCGCAATTCTATCATTCGAAGCGTATGACGGCCGAATCGACGCTGCCGGGTCAAGGACAAATCGTGATACCGTAACCCGTTAAGTTTGTCTAGCCTCTCTAACCCTGTCAATTCCAGTTCACCGCTTACAAAACGTGCCAGAGTCCTAACCCTTTGAGAGCCATCGACAATCTCCGCGCGACCTTCCTGCCCTGCTACGTCGGCGAAAAATAGCAGCGGGATCGGCAACCCCATCAAGACGGATTCTATGAATCGCGACTGTCGGTCGTCAGACCACGAATGTTCACGCTGGTAATCGGGAATGAAGAAGTCGTTGTTGTCGTTCTCAATGTCCTTAAGATACTTCTGGATGATGACTTCCACAGGATACTCCCGCGTATCATAATCAATGACCTTTTGATTCTTGTCGATTTGTGCTTCCGCAGCTGCCTTCTGTTCCTCAGTCACGGATCGCTTTGCCATGGTATGTCCCTTAGGTAAGTTCACAAAATACAGAAGGTTGAAGCGTGACGGATCCCGCAAACGTAATCCCAACCGATGGCGACCATGAAGGAAGAGGAGCCACCCCGTAGAACGGGACTTTAAGCGAGAAGCAGTTCGACTGGTTGAAGAGAATCCCACGCGAACAAAGGTCAGTATTGCCCGAGAGATCGACGTGGATCCCCATGCGCTGTGTGCGTGTGTCAGGGAAGCGTAAAAGCTCAAGGAGAAAGCGTTTCCTGGCATGGCGCAGGCAATGACGAGGTAGCATCCAAGCGACATGATGTGAATTATTAAAGGCTCGGGAACGCACCTTAAGGGGTATCGAGTTAAGTGATGTCGGAAAGGATACGTACAGTAAGGCAATCATTTAGACATCCGAGGGAGCGCGGCGTTCATGCGTTCGAACGATTCGGAAATCTCCTCGCCAGGATGATGCGTGTATGTTAGAAGCTCTTCGATATTGCGATGCCCCGTAACTACCTGAATCATAGATCTTGGCACGGAAAACTGTTGGGCCATTGATACGAATTGACGTCTCGCACTGTGTGTTGCGATTTCGTCGCATACTCTTGACGTGCGCATCATTTCCTTCCCGCCTTGTGTGTACGGCACCACGACTTCCCGTGTAATACCAATCACTTCGAATGCCAACTTGATTGTGCGATTACATTCTTGGTTCGACATCGTCGGGAGCCTATCAGGATACTTCTCTACCAAATCTTTCATGATGTCGAACACAGGGATGTTGGCGAGGACTTTCGTTTTCTGTGTTGCAACTGAGAACATCTTTTGTCGTATGTCGGGTATGCTCATCTGCGCAACATCACTGTACCGAAGTGCCGTAAAGCACTGGAGTAGCCATAAATCACGTGCGCGTTCGTAGCGTTCTTGATCCGGACCAAATTTGTAAGTAATAACCTTTCCAAGTTCTTCAATCGTGAGCGTCACTTTAGGCTGCCGTTTCACTGAGAACCGATATGGGGTAAGGTCAAGTTTCCAGACCAGTCCTTCTCTTTCAGTCCAAGCAAGAAACGTCCTTAGTCTCTTCAAGATATTCTCAATTGTAGGATCTAAGAGATCGCAGGTTTCAGCTAGATATTTCTTAAATGTCCTTACAACTACCTGTGCTTTTGTCGGGATTGTGAGGTCGTTCAGTGTCAACTTTCCACCAAAGCAATCCGCCGAAAACTGATACAGATGCAAGGCCATGGTACATGTATTCCCCTTCATGGTTTTCGAGTCTGCGAATTTCCTGCCGTCTCTCGCAACATATTCGCTCAGGTACCTACCCATCAACCCACCGTACTCAGCACCTCGTGCACCACGCCTCGATATAGTTCTCGTGATCAGCATGTTGTCATCGCTTATGTCAACACCAGACGTCCGTATTGCCTCGCTTACCTTTTCCATTGAGGGAGCATCGTTGGGGTCCCCTGGGTTGATCCTGTGATTGCTGGCGATGTCTTGGATGCGTTGGCGTACGGAGGCGATAGCTGAACGTACCTCCGAAGCATAGATCGCTTTCTCAAGTATTCTATGTGTGGCTGGATGAACATGTTTTGTCTCGGCAGAGATGCCCGTGGATCGACGCAAGCGGCCTTTCGGAAGAATCGACTGCCAACGTTCACATGTGACAGTGCACATATAGGTGCCATGTTTAGCACTGGCATTCTTGGTTATGAAAGTGAAGGAAACGTGGAGGGCCGTTGGACCTGCTCCAATGGTCTCGGACATGGACTTGCGCTTTGGCATAGTCGACTCCTAATAGGTAGTGGGAATAGTAGTGGCACTCTTGTCCCTATTAAGACTGCAACCGACCCAAACGCCAATCCCCTTTTCCAACGCGAGACATGCGACGACGCAGTAGCTGTGCGACAAACACACATCCACACACAACAACGCAAAAAGCCACCCCAAAACATAGAGTGGCCTTGGTACGCCCGGCTGGACTCGAACCAGCGACCTACAGCTTAGAAGGCTGTTGCTCTATCCAGTTGAGCTACGGGCGCGTATTTACGAAAATACGAAGGCTGGGTTCGTGCGGTAAAGCAGAAATGAGAAGGGGGCCCCTTATGGAGCCCCTTCTATAAAATCTGCGAGTTATGACGTGTCAGGTCTGTTTGTCAGGTTTGCTTGGCTGGTTTCTTAGCCCGTTTTGTTAGACAGGTACGACGTCGTATGGGGAGAGGCGTTCGTCGATGATTAGGCCGACGGGACCGTATGGCGTTTCGATGATTACGGGGTAGCTCATCTCGATTCCGGCGAGCATGGCCGATTCGCGTTGGAGTTCGGCGAACCAGGCATAAAGCGAGGGCGACACAGCTATATCGTGCGGCGAGTGGCCGTGGTCACGATAATAGGTGTCTATTGATGCGAACACCTCGTCAAATGCGTCGAAATAGTCCATGTATGCAGAACACAAAACAGTGTATTAGAGTTACATCAAGCGGCGTACCACGTTTATGCACAACGACTGTTCCCTGGGATTTATTGCGCTCTGACCAGCAATTGTAGACTGAGGAGCTCTCCGGGCCGGCGAGACCCTTTTGCCCCTTTCCAGACCCCTGACCCCAAAACGTGCGATAAAGTCCCGATCTCCGTATCTTTGCATCCCGATTTTCGGGCCCTACACTTGTTCAATTATTGAATGAATCGTTGTGGATGCGGAGGGCCGCGCATCGCATTACGGTGATTATGGAGTAGATCTATACATGTCGGATCAGCTAACAGTAGACACGCAAGACGAAACAACGGCTGTAGTGACAGAAGATGTCACTATGGAGGCAGTTTCGGCAGCATCAAATCAGGATAAACCTGTAGCTCGTAAACGCTCCGGACTCGCTGCGCTTTTGGCGGGCGACATGGATAATGGCGTTACGATGGACGACGACGCCTACAAAGCGTTGTTCGATGCGAAAGACACCTCGAAGGTCAAGGCCGATGAAATGGTCCACGGTAAAGTGGTATCCGTTACAAAGGACGAAATCTTAGTAGACATTGGTTTTAAGAGCCTTGGTGTTGTTCCTCGCGCAGAATTTGTCGGCGCTGAGTTGCTTACCATCGGCGATCAGGTCGATGTATTCATCGAAAAAATTGAAGACGCAGAAGGCCGCCTAATTCTCAGCCGCCGTCGTGCCGACTTCATGAAAACTTGGGAAGACATTCTCAAGTTGCACGACACACAACAGGTCGTGCCTGTTCGCATCCTTCGCCGCATTAAGGGCGGTATGGTTGTTGATCTTCTCGGTATCGAAGCATTCCTTCCAGGCTCACAAATCGATGTGCGTCCGGTTCGCGATTTCGATGCATGGGTTACTCGTACAATCGACGTCCGTGTCGTGAAGGTTAATCACCCAAGCGAAAATGTTGTCGTCAGCCACAAGGTTCTTCTCGAAGAACAACTCACCGAACAACGCGGCAAGATTCTCGGACTCCTTGAAAAGGGACTCGTTCTTGAAGGTACCGTTAAGGCTATCTCTGACTTCGGCGTGTTCGTAGACCTAGGTGGTGTTGATGGACTCGTGCACATCACTGACCTTTCATGGGGACGTGTTACACATCCAAGTGAAATCGTTCAGCTCGATCAGCAGGTCAAGGTTGTTGTTCTCGACTTCGATGAAAACCGCAAGCGCATTTCGCTCGGTATGAAACAACTGACCTCGCATCCGTGGGATCAGATTGGCGAGAAGTACGAAACCAACTCGAAGGTTAAGGGCAAGGTTGTTTCGCTTACCGACTACGGCGCTTTCATCGAAATAGAAAAGGGCGTAGAAGGTTTGATTCACATCAGCGAAATGTCATGGACACAACACGTAAAGCACCCATCACAAGTGGTGTCGCTCGGACAGGTTGTCGAAGCAACAGTATTAAACATCGATAAGAACGAACGCAAGCTCGCTCTTGGCATGAAGCAACTCGAGCCAGACCCATGGAACGATCTGATGGCCAAGTACCCAATGGATTCTGTACACAAGGGTATCGTTCGCAACCTCACCAACTTTGGTGTGTTTGTTGAACTCGAGCCTGGTGTTGATGGCCTCGTACACATCAGCGATCTGTCGTGGACAAAGAAGATTCGTCATCCAGGTGAATTCGTGAAGAAGGGTGATGAGCTTCCGGTAATCGTGCTTGCGGTAGACAACGAGCATCGTCGTATTTCGCTCGGACACAAGCAGATCTCTGAGAACCCATGGGACATCTTCGAAACAGAATTCGGTGTAGGCACAGAAACAGAAGGCAAGATTGTTCGCATTATCGATAAGGGTGTTATCGTCGAACTGCCACAAGGCGTCGACGGCTTCGTCCCCGTGTCACAACTCTCCTTCGCCCCTGTTCGCGTTATCGCCGACTACTTCGTACCAGATCAAGTACTTCCGCTCAAGGTTGTAGAGTTTGACAAAGAACAAAAGAAGATCGTTCTCTCGGCAGTAGAATTCCTCCGTACACAGTCGGACGAAGAAGTTGCCAAGTACAACGTCAACCACCCTGTTCCGAACGCAGACAAATACAACGCCGACGGATCTGCATCTTCGCTAACGAGCATCGAAGACCTCGAAGACTCAGAACCGTACGACACAACAAACGAATACTTCCCTGCCATTACTCCAGACCCAATCGCAGAAGCACCAGCTGCCGAAGCCGAAGCGCCAGCTGCCGAAGCCGAAGCGCCTGCTGCCGAAGCCGAAGCACCAGTGGCAGAAGCCGAAGCGCCAGTAGCAGAAGCCGAAGCACCAGTAGCAGAAGTTGAAGCACCTGTAGCTGAAGCGCCTGCTGCCGAAGAGCCAGTTGCTGCAACTTCCGAAGCGGTTGAAACCACAGAACCTGCGGCAGAGACTCCAGCCGAAGCACCTGCAGAGCCTGCGGGCGATGCAGCACCTCCGGAAGCGAACGAAGAAGAAAAAGCGTAACAGCTTTCTGACATTTGTCTTTAACAAACCCCGTCAGCAATGGCGGGGTTTTTTATTTTGGCCCCATGGAATTACAACCGCTGCTCGACGAATTGTTTGCGATGACGGTTATTGGCATCAAGCCCGGACTCGATCGCATTGAAAAACTTTGCGACGGACTGGACAATCCGCAGAACCGCTACCCCATAGTGCACGTCGCGGGCACAAACGGCAAAGGCAGTACAAGTGCAATGTTTGCATCTGTTCTGCAAGCCGCCGATTATAAAGTTGGCTTATATACTTCGCCACACGTTCGCGTCTTTAACGAACGCATTAGCATTAATGGCAAGCAGATTTCCGACGCGGACTTAGCACGACTGGCACGTCCGTTAATCGACGCAGCAAAAGCAATCGGCGGCACGTTCTTCGAAGTCACAACAGCGCTTGCATTTCAGTGGTTCGCAGAAGAACGCGTCGACATTGCAATTATCGAAACCGGACTCGGCGGAAGACTCGACGCAACAAACGTCGTGCAGCCCATGGTGTCCGTCATTACCAGCATCGACATCGACCACACCGAATACCTCGGCACCACGCTCGAATCGATCGCAAAGGAAAAGGCAGGGATTATTAAGGGGGCTGCCCCCTGCATTATCGGAGAGACCCTTGCCGAATTACGTCCAGTCTTCGACGACGTCGCACAGCGCCTGCACACCTACAACGTCTACGCGCACGACGACCTTCATGTCGAGGTCGATAAATGTCACCCCGATTTCACGATGACGGTAAGTGTAATCGACCAGACGTTCAGGTCATATTACACTACCGATCTGTGTGGTGCACATCAGGCAGGAAACATCGCTACCGTGCTTGCAACCATTCCTATTCTTCAAGAAGTTTACTTTATCGACGAAGGCAACATTCGCGCGGGGCTCCGCAATGTGCGTCAGTCAACCGGTTTTTTGGGACGCATCGAGCTGCTTCGCGCCGAACCACCCGTCGTCCTTGATGTTGCGCACAACCCCGCAGGCATCGAGGCCCTCGCAAACACATTACGTGCATGCGGCTACGCAGACAACACATGGAACGTTGTCTTTGGTGTCATGGCAGACAAAGATGCCTCAGCCATGTTGCGCGCACTCAAGCCCATTACACACAAGCTGCACATCTCCGCACCAGTCGTAGAACGAGCATTGCCCACTGTTACACTCGACTCGATAGCAGAGCATATTGGCTTCGACAACATTGTTGCTTATTCGACAATCGGAGAAGCTACTCTGGCTGCGATGGCTCAGGGACCGACGCTCATCTGCGGGTCGTTTCACGTTGCAGAAGAAGCGTTGAGAGTTTTCAATTCGCCTTAACACCTGTGTGCATTGCACACCTGCTGCTTTTTTTACAAGCCGCTCCATCGCCGCGTGTAAGATTCTGTATAGATGCTATTGGACAGACATCAGTTAGGTTGCCGCTCAATACTTGTACGGACAACTTCCCTTCGCGGAGCTCTTTTGCGACTATTCTTACTACTTCTTGTTTGCGTGGGTTTTGCCTGCACTGCCGAGGCACAAGGTGTGCGACTTACACCCGTGTGGGAGCGCCAGGTGGACAGCATTCGAAATATTCAGCACCACGCATCTGCGGGACTCATATCAGTTCAATCACTGGATTCCGTCACGTTCTATGAGGTCTTGACAGGTGAGGTTGTGGCAAAGAGACAACGACAGGGCGATATCATTCTCGTGGATTCGACAAGAACTGGCATTCGGTGGACGGCGATCATCGTTGAGTCGATAAATTTTTCGCACAGCAGATTCTCCGACGATTCGGCTGCAACAGAAGACGCCACGCTGAACTTTGGAGTGATGGAACTAGAACCATATGGTTGGGCAGTTTTTTCATCCTCTGTCGCCAATATGGCCTACCTCTACGAAGCGGGTGGAGTGCATCACTGGTCGCAAGAGACCGATCAAGCTAATTATATGATTGTGCCCGGACTCTCCGACAGCCTTAAACCAGGTTTCAATCACTGCGCCTTTGGCCGTGTAGGTATTTCAAGATCCGGCAGGTTGTTCGGTGGGAACGATAGTGGTGTAACCATTGAAAACCCGATGACGCCCAATTGGAAAGTCGTCGATTCTTGGGATCACCTGTCCTTCAGTAGCGGCATCAACGCCCGCTATATCTACTTAAAGAAGCAACGACAAGCATGGCTCGATGACGTCGACAACATCCTCATTGCAACAGGGGGCTTGTATCGATTGTACCCCGAGCCCAAGTGGTTTAGCGCAGACTCAATCCGATTCCTACGTGCACTGCCCGAAGGCTGGTACTGGCATGCCCCATTTTCCGATTGGACGTATGCCCTTGCCTGTAAGTCAGACTCATCAAATGTCAGCATTGTAAGTTTAGTTACTGACAGCGTCGCTGCACAGTGCGTACCGACTTCGGGCCACATCGACACCATCTACAGCGACGTGCAACGCAACTACGTAGTCACATACGACGCACAATCACGCATCCTTTCGGGCTTCGTCGTAGACGCTGCACTCATACCACATCAGGTAATTTCATCTGTCGAAGATGTTACACGTGACGGCAAGGACGACGCCAGGGGGCTCGTTGCGAACGGTTACAACGCTGAGCTTCACGCCTGGCCGAACCCCGCGGACAACTTCGTACATATTTCTTTGCCCGAAGGTGTGACATCGATTTCCATTACATCGATGCACGGTGTGCAGCAGCGCGTCGCTGCGGCCTCCAAGGGCAACACGATCGATGTGCCCTTGGAGAATCTGCCTATTGGCATGTATATCGTGACGGTGTCAGCCGCCGTCGAGACTCGGTCAACGATATTGAACATCATGCGCTAATACATTACTATTTAACGAGAGATTCGGTATGACTTGCAGAGTATTGTTTTTGCTCATGATGGTAGCGTCAGTGTGCGCTGCACAGCCTGCGATTCTAAATCCGACATGGACGATGTCGCTTTCACCAAGTGCGCACGTCAAACTGCATGCATCCGCAGATCTCATATCTGTTTCTCGTTTAGATTCTCTTGAATTTTATGATGTATGAACAGGTGAGCGCGTCGCCACACGAGTAGTTCAAGGCGAGTTCTGCTATGTTGATAGTACGAGGCTCAGGTTGATGTGGGTCGATACGAGAACCGGCGAGCAGATTACATCGAGAGTAACCAAGATGTCTTCGGATTCGATACTGTTATCAGGTGAACAACAATACTTTTCAAGAGAGCTAAAACCGTTTTACTGGATTCTATTGACTTCTTCACGAATGAACCTTGCATATTTCTATGAGATTGGGTCTACATATGACTGGTCTGGCGGGCAAACCCAAGCGGCAGTCTTCGTAGGTACTACATTTAATGCAACAGAGTCATGGCCGCTATTTTCTGGCGCTTTTTGCATACCCCCTTCTTTGTCACGGTCGGGACTACTGTGCGGGGGCAGAGAAGTTCGTGATGTAGAAGACCTTTTTGTTTGGCCCAACCCTGCTTCAGAAGTACTGCATGTTCAAATCCCACGTGGAACTCTGTTCGTAACGCTTACATCGGTTCACGGCGTAGCATCGCGTGAGTGGGTTCAGGAAGGTGCTCAGACTTTTGATATACCACTACGCCAACTGACGTCTGGTATGTATACCTTAACGACAATTGGCGCAACTACTCAGTCAAAACTTGTGTCCGTCATTCGGTAACGGATCTGCCTTTGCAATTCACCGATTACCCGAATGCAACGGCAAGGGCAAAGAGGATGCCGAGCACGATTTGCATGTTGATGGTCTGGATGTTCGCTTTTACAAGCGAGCGTTCGAGAACGTGCTGACGCATGTAGTTGATAATCCAGCCGCCGTAGATAACACCAATGCCGATGATTGCGTAGAGGAATGGCTTGTTGTAGGCCATGGCAAGCCATCCGGTTGTGGCAAGAGATGCAACGAAGAATAACGTATAGAACACAACGGCTGCTTTTTTGCCGAACGTTACGACAAGGTGGTTCTTGCCTGTCGAAGCGTCGCCTTCTGTGTCAGGAATCTGGTTGATGAGCAGAATGTTTGTTGTGAGCAAACCAACGGGGATGCCGAAGAAGAATGCGTCCCACGAATATGCGCCGGTGACGACGTAGTGCATGCCCATGGTGATTAACGGACCAAATGCCATACCGATGGTTATTTCACCAATGCCGCGACGAGCAACAAGTCTGAACGGAGGTGCAGTGTAAAAGAAGCCACAGAAGAGTCCGATGAGGCCCATGATTAACACGCCTGTACCCACGGCGTACGTAAGGTAGAGTCCGATGCCAAGTGCGATTAGCGCAAACACCGTGGCAACGTTGCGTGTGCCCTTCAGATCGATGAGACGCATTTCGATTGCGCGCGAACCGCCTGAGTATTGCTGGAAGTATTTCGTGTTGGCCTGATCGGTGCCACTCTTTACATCGAAGTAATCGTTGAACACGTTGCTCGCGAGATGCAAGAGAGCAACTCCTAGAATTGCGAGTACTGCATTGAACCACGTAAGAGGCATGTTCGCAACACCACTAGTGTATGCGAGGCCAATAAAGCATGGAATGAGAGCGGCCGTAAGAAACGGCGCACGTGTAATTACAAGCCAGCGAATTGCTTTTGTACTGCCTTTAATTGGCACTTCGACAGGAGCGCTGAGTTCTTCGGTTTTACCACAGAAACCAATCTGCTTGCCGTCTTTAAATGTCGGCGATACACGAATACGTGCTGGAAATTTTTCTCCGTTCTTTCGAATGAAGATCGTGTCCGTGACATACTCCCCGTCACGCACTGCCGATGACAGCCACGTACTGAGATTCTGAAGTACAATTTCACCTGGTGAGAACACCGATACCCGCAGTTTTCCGAGCGTTTCTTCGCGACTGTATCCGAACATCTTCTCGGCGCCTGTATTGTACGCGTCTATCACGCCTTCCATGTCACACGTGATTACGCTCTTGTCCGATGCTATTACCATGGTGTCTCTCCAGTTGTGTGCTACGAAAATAGCACAACTGACCCGCTGGTCAAGTATCCATATAAAATGCGCAATGAACAAAATCTAAAATAAGATTTGCATTTTTGTTTCTTAAATACTTTATTTAACTGATAGTTACACATTCGTTGCTAAAATATGTCTTTCTCATTGTTAAATTAGGGCATGGCTAATTATGCACTTACCATACCTTCACCACAGTTCGATGCGCAGATTGTGGAGGACATCATCGAACTCGAGAAGTTAAAGGCGCGTTCGCTGCATGGCAGTACGCATCCAGCAATATTCTTTTCAATAAAGGCAGTTTTCCACCTTCTCGAAAGTTTTCAATCGGCACGCATAGAAGGCAACCACACTACGATTGATGAGCTGGTGGAAGCCAGTATCGATAAGGAGATGAACACCACAGAATCGCTACGAGAGATTGCGAACCTCGATGACGCAATGACCTTTCTTGAAGGCGAATTCGATGTGTATCCGTCACGACCAATCGATGATGCCTTAGTTAAAGAACTGCATAGACTAACAGTAAAAAATCTGCGAAGTCCACATGAGGGCGGAGAGGGCGACGACTCCCCGGGCAGCTACCGCAGTCGTCCTATCTCTATTGCAGGTTCGACCCATAAACCACCTCCGTCTTCCGAAATACATTCTTTGATGGCAGAGCTGGTTGCATTCATCAACGACAGACAGAACTCGCGCACGGACCTGTTACGTATAGCGATGGCACATCATAGATTTGTTTACATACATCCGTTTCGCAACGGGAACGGTCGAACGGTTCGATTGCTAACGTATGCGATGTTACTTCGTGCAGGCTTTCGCATAGGATCGGGTCGTATTCTAAATCCTACGGCGGTATTCTGTAAAGATCGCTCGGCATACATGCAGTCTTTATCCAACGCCGACAGTGGTGAGATCGAGCACCTCCTTGCATGGTGCGAGTTTGTTCTGAGCGGACTTCGATCGGAGATCGTGAAAGTAGATGCGCTGCTCGATACACATCATCTTCGTTCCGCGCTGCTTTTGCCCACGATTGCTCTTGCCCAGGAAAGGAACATCGTTAGTACAGACGAGGCAAGGGTTCTTACTTCGATTCTCGATGCTCAGCTAGGTGATGTGTCTGTGTTCACAAAATTCTACCCAGAAAAGTCGCCTGCTTCGCTCTCACACGTCATCACAAAATTCAAGGACCGGAAACTTATTAGCCCCTTCCCAAGCCCGAATTCAAGAAAGTACGTGATTGAACTTGTGCACGGTCCGTTGTTGCGTCCTCTCATCGAATCTCTGCGTAAGGCAGGCTTCATACACGAGTCGTAGCAATTCACACAACCTGTGGATTTCTTGAGCAGTTCACACAACCTGTGGATTTCTCGAGTGGCCAACGCCGTATGTTTGCGGACTATGATTCGCACTGCACTCCTCTCGGTTTCGGATAAAACAGGCATTGTTGAACTTGCCCAACAACTGCACGCACTAGGCATAAGCCTTATATCGACCGGAGGCACGGCGAAGACGCTGGCGGAGGCCGGACTCCCCGTGCGGAAGGTGAGCGAGGTGACGGGGTTCCCAGAGATCATGGATGGACGTGTGAAAACACTCCATCCGAAGATTCACGGCGGGTTGTTAGGCGTACTCGATGACGAAACGCATATCAAGCAGATGCGCGAACACGACATCGATTCTATCGATATCGCCATCGTAAACCTGTACCCGTTCGAGAAGACGTTGCGAACAGCAGGGGTTTCGCACGAAACGCTCATCGAGAACATCGACATCGGCGGTCCGGCAATGGTGCGCGCTGCCGCTAAGAATTACCGTCACACATTCATTGTTGTAAACCCGGCCCGATATGCCGACCTGTTGCAACGCCTAACGCAAAAGAGTATCGGCGCGGACCCGATGTCCGACATACTTCAGGACTTCGAAGAAATCGACTTCAGGCAGCAACTCGCACGCGAGGCATTCTCACACACTGCGCGATACGACGGCATGGTTTCGTCCTGGTTTGCAGCGGAACAGCACGTAGTACTCCCCGATGAATTCGCCATTCCTATGCGTAAGTCACAAGCATTGCGGTACGGCGAAAACCCGCATCAGCAGGCTGCTCTCTATGGCAACTTTCTCGACCTCTTTCAGCAATTGCATGGCAAGGAACTGTCGTTTAACAACATCCTTGATATCGATGCAGCAACGCGCGTTGTTCTCGAGTTCGACGACCCGACCGTTACGATTGTAAAACACAACAACCCGTGTGGTGTGGGAAGTGGCGACACACTTGTCGATGCATATCAAAAGGCATTTGCGACTGACACAGTGAGTCCGTTCGGCGGTATCATCGCAGTCAACCGCCCGGTCGATGCCGCCTTCGCCTCAGAAGTACATGCATTGTTTACAGAAGTGCTTATCGCTCCTTCGTTCACAGAAGAAGCACTTGCAATTCTTACCAAGAAAAAAGACCGCCGACTCATGACGGTGCAGTTACGCGATGCACGATCGGCAAGTTCAATCGACATTCGCACGGTGGCAGGGGGCTACCTTGTGCAATCGCCCGACGCAATGCTACTCGATGAAGGAACTCTTCGTGTTGTCACCGAACGTCAGCCCACTACAGAAGAACATCTTGCAATGATGTTCGCCTGGAAGATTGCAAAACATGTGAAGAGCAATGCCATTGTGTATGCGTTAGCCGACAGGACGTTGGGCGTTGGTGCCGGACAAATGTCGCGCGTCGACTCGGCACGTATTGCCGTAAGCAAGGCCAACGACGCCGGACTAAGTCTGCAAGGATGCGCCGTTGCGTCCGACGCCTTCTTCCCATTTGCCGACGGACTACTACAAGCCGCAGACGCAGGCGCTACTGCTGTGATACAACCGGGCGGCAGTGTGCGTGATGAAGAGGTCATCGCAGCTGCAAACGAACGGGGCCTGACGATGATGATGACGGGAATGCGCCACTTCCGTCACTAAACTTGTTGACTATAAACGGCGCTATCAAACTCTCGCAGACCCTTTCCCTTATAGTCCGCGGTGCATCTTCGATGCTTCGTGTAGGACATCGAGGTTGTGCTGCACTTTTGCGAACAGCGTGTTTGGCGGGAACGTGTTGTCCTTGCGTACCTGTCCTGCTTCCATTCCGATCATCATATAGATTGCATCCTCGAGACGTTTGATTGGGTAGATGCAGAACTGTTTTTTGCGCACAGCTTCGACAACCTCTGCGTTTTGCATTAAATCTTTAGCGTTTTGAAACGGAATTACAACGCCCTGTGTGCCCGTGAGTTGTCTATCGCGACACACTTCGTAGAAGCCAAGAATTTTTTCGTTGATGCCACCAACGGGTTGGATGTCGCCCTTCTGATTAATGCTGCCAGTGATTGCGAGGTCTTGGCGAATCGGACAGTTCGCAATCGCCGATAACAACGCAACAATCTCAGCTGCCGAGGCGCTATCGCCATCGACGCCGCCGTACGATTGCTCGAATGCAATGCTTGCACTAAATGAAATTGGTTGTGCACGCGAAAAGATCGAACGCAAGAGGCCAGTCAGAATGAGCACGCCCTTCGAGTGAATTGCTCCACTTAACGAAACCTCGCGCTCGATGTTTATGATGCCAGCATTACCTGCACTAACCGTAGCTGTAATGCGCGAGGGTTTGCCGAAATCGACAATGCCCGTACTATAAACCGACAGACCATTAATCTGTCCGACGCGCGAGCCTTCGACGTCGATAAGAAGTGTGCCCTTCTTAATCTGTTCGCGAATTGTTTCGTCGGCACGGTTGCTGCGCTGATGTCTATGGTCGATTGCCTGTAAAACATGTGTCCGCGTGATAAGCGTTGCATTTGCCTTGCGTGCAACGAACGACGCTTCACGCATTAAGTCGGCAACGTAGCTGAATTGCAATGTGATTTTGTCCTGCGACTCTGTGTATTCGACTGCCCACTCGATAAGCGAGGCCACACCAGTTCTGTCGCAGTGTAACAGATGTTCTTCTACAGCAAGTTTTGCAAAGAACCCACAATAGTGACGTATCATTTCGGGCGTGCGAACTGTTTCGTCCGCAAACTCTGCATGTACCTTGAACATCTTGTGGAAGTCTTCGTCGGCGCCCCACAACGCGAGATAGATCTGCGGATCGCCGAGCAGAATAATTTTTACGTTGACCTTTATCCACTCGGGTTTTACTGCACTCGATTGAAACTGCGTATCGAGTGTTTGAATTTCAAGACGACCGTATAACATCACGCGCTTCAGCGCCGTCCACATCTGCTGATCGCTTAGAATGTCTACAGCGTTCAGCACCACATAACCTCCGTCGGCACGGAGTATCGAGCCTGCGCGGATATGCGAGAAGTCGCTAACCGCAACACCACGTGCATCAACGCGACGCTCTATTGTACCAAACAGCGTTGCGTATGTCGGGGCCGTCTCGACAAGCACAGGTGCAAGCTTTGCATCGTAGTTGTCGAGAATGAGATTTACAGCGTAGAGCTTGAAGGCCTGCTTGAGTTGCTCCTCTGCTTCTTCTGCACCCGATCCCTGACGTGGTTGGAATAGCCGTACATAGTCGTCGAGATGTTCGAGAACATGCGTGGTGACCCCTGTGAGGAACTCGCTCACGCGGTCGCGCGAGAAACTCTGCATGATGTCGTCGAAGATTGTTTTCAGCAGAACGCCAACAGCCCCTTGATCATTCTCTGCGAGCTTCTTGCGAAACTCTGTCATCAATCGCAACGAGCGGCGGCCAATGTCGTTCAGCTCATCGCGATACGCAGAGTACGCTTCACGAATTCGCTCTGCGTCTGCTTCTTTCAATTCGTTCTTGTGTACTAACTCTTCGAGCTCTTCGAGTTGATAGGGCTTCTCTGCAACAAGTGCGAAAATTTCGCTGCGAACGGAGCCGTCATCTTCTTGCACCTGACCTACAACGAAGCCGGACGGACGAATTTTTGCATCGAACTCTTTAAGCAGTCCGCGTTCCTGCTGCTGAAAGCTCTGCATGATTTTTTTACGCTGCGATAGAAACGCTTCTTCTTCGAAGAGTTGCGGTATGCGACGTTTTACGACGTTAATCGCGTCTTCCATCATACGCGTAAACAAACGTCCCTCACCTGCATGAAAGCGCAGCAGCACTGGCATGTCGGGGTTTCTAAAATTATGCACGTAAGCAAAATCCCAGAGATCGGGCTTCTCGCGTTTCAAATCGTCGAGGATATGCCGAATGGTGGTAAGGCGTCCGGTGCCCGTTATCCCAGACGCATAAATGTTGTATCCCTGCGAGTGTATTTGCGCGCCAAGAAGGATTGCATCGACTGCTCGTTCCTGACCAACAATGTGGTTGAGAGGAGCGATTTCGCGCGTAGACTTAAAAGGCAGGAGCGAAAGTGGACAGCTCCATCGAAGATCAGCCGATTTTAATGATTTCATGTACGTTGTACTGTACCCCACGATGCCACGCGACATACTTCCTGAAAGCCGCACCTGTCGCATGCCTTTGGTCGCGGTGCGACGGGATACGATGATGCACGCATGTCTTTTACGTGTTCGTTAATGGTGTTAAACAAATTCTGCATAAGCTCTTCAGATGGATTCGCAAGGACCGCCAGATCTTTAGGATCTTCGACAGTCTTTAACGATCTGCCAAACGTACGATAGATTGCCTGAGCAGGTATAGCTTCGATACCATGCTTTAAAAATTCGGCGTGAACAGCTGTAAGATACAGAGGCATTTGCGTCGCTTCACCAAGCATTACCGACTTTGCACTTGGCGCCGAGGCCTTCGTGGTTTTGTAATCGACCACAGCGAACTGCACACCATTGTGTCCGTCATCAAATTGGTAAGGGGCTACGTCTATTCTGTCCACACGTCCGCGAATGGCTTCGCCTCCTACAACAACGTCTAATTCATACTCAAACAATGCAGGCCTCATCGCAGATTTCGATTGTTGCGCAATCTCGTGCGCAAGCCAACGGTAGAGAAGTCCGGGACGCTGCGGAGTTCCAAGCATCGAAGGTCCGTCGGGTCCCCCGAGCAACGATCGCCTCTCGGTCTCTGCATACGTATGGTCGGTATCGTACAACGGCGCTACGCTCATGTAGACATCCAGAAGAATTCCCATGTATTCGTGACGTCGAATGTCTTCGAGCTCTACGCGTGCATCGAGCAGCTCTTCTGTCGTAGTAATTGTGCGATATGATCTGCCACGAACACGTTCGTAGAACTGGCGTACAATCTCATGCATCATCGAACCACGTTCGAGTCCGGACAGCGTGTCATCCGTCGTATGCTCAACATCGAGGCGGAGAATGGTGCTGGCGTAGAATTTGTACGGACACGCCGCAACAACGTCGAGTCTCGATGCGCTTAAGGGTCTGTTCACAATGTCCGCAACGTACTGCACGAGAGCGGCGCTGCCAGAGCTCAGAACCGCGCTTTCGTCGGCCTCGGCTGTGCTCTGAACAACAGCTTCGTTGGCCTCGGGTAGCGCGGCGCGCTGCCGCCCCTTGACGTCTCGTAGCCCCGTACCTGTATGTGCAGTGCGCTCGTACGCGTCGAGAAAAAATGTGGCTTCGTCATGTGGTTCAATATCGAGTCCGCGCAGAAAGCTCGATGGCAACACATCCGAATCGTCAACTTCTTTAGGATATGTAACAACAAGATGGCCGTCGATGGACGTAGCATGTATGATGTCTTCGAACGCCGCTCGTTGTTTGCGTAGTGCTGATTCGGGCAATACTTCTGCTTCGAGTGGATCGTGCTCATGCAACGGAAACTCGCCTTCAACAAAGCCCGGCGCAAGCACAAGTTTCCACATCCGACCTCGCGCTTCCTCAGGTGTAAGGATTGGTATTCCGTCGAGCAGCACGTCGGGAGTCCGCACCTTAGTCGCGCGCACCAACTCCCACCACTCTCGCGTATGCTCGGCAATTGTCATCAACGGCATATCAACGTCGCTGGTGAGAACTGCATAGCGTTCACTTAAAGCTTCGATTGCGACGAGTGCTTCGCGTTCGACACAAGGTAGATTTTCTGAGAGAGCGATTTTTTCGAGATGCACTGCGGTGCGTGCTATGCCTAACCGCTCTAAAAACGCGGTAAGCATTTGAGTATAAGCAGCACCCTTGATAGACCTGTCATCATCGCCTAGAATTAGTCGCAACCATGCAAGCGTCCGCAAAGCCTCGTCGAGCACGGCTAGCGTGCGTCTGATGCCGCGATCGATCTCTTCGTCGCGCTCATGTACTATGCGAAGTACTTCTCGTCTACTGGAAAGCTTTTGTTTCCATCCGTCGAAGCCCTGACCGCCCTGAACGCGATGTGCGGTGGCTGCGTGAAGCAGAGCCCCAGCATTTGTAGAGTCCGCCATGACAAATCCGCTACGCAATAGACGCTCGAGGTCTGCACGTTTCCACGCACCACCCACGACATCACATGCAGCACGCAAGGCAAGAGCAACGCCACTTGTGTGCAGTGTCCGTTGCGGGTCTACTGCCAGCGGTATGCCAGCACGTGTAGCGCGTTCCTGAAGCTGACGTCGGTACTCGCTACTTCCAGGTGTGATGATGCAGATGTCGCGCACGTTTATGCCGCCGCTCGATACTGCTTGCTTGATGGCGAGTAGAATCCGACGGACTTCTTCGACGCGCGTACTCTCGCGAAAAACGCGAATGCTCTTGTGCCGCGTGACTGCATCGTCCGATGAATGACCAGTGTCTTCACCACCTACGTTCTCCCACCCCCAACCAATCATGTCGCTTGTTCGTTCGTTTACCAACTGCGCATCGGACGACGGGGCCCATACGATTGCTACGCTGCCGTGTACACCTATCGCGCGCACAAGGGCAGCCTCGGCACGAGTAAAGGTGTGCGGACACCATACGACGAACCGACGATCTGCAACCTTCGGTGCCTCGAGAACAAGTCGAGCAGCCTTTACTAATACATCTACACGATCAGCCCCTTTCGGCCCCTTACTCAATTCGTATGCGCTCCAGATACGCACGAAGCCATCGAGTACACGTACGTGACGAGGTGCAAATTCATCTGCGGACTTTTCTAGCAGCTCGTCTCGTGTAATGCCTTCACTCTTCCATCGCAGAAGCCGGTGAATTGAAAAGTCGATACTCCCAAGGCGCAGTCCAGCACTACGTGCTGCATACCTCAAGATGAGTGATGCGTCTGCCGTGTTCAGTAGTCGAAGATTTTCTGTACTACGTTCGCGGACGATGTACTGTGCATACGTTGCCAGCGTGTAAATCTCAGGCGGCTTGCGTCCCGTTGTCTGCCTCGTAAGTGTCACAAGCGCCGCGCGTTTGTGTGCAGTCGATGGCACGATGAGGGTGCAATCGAGTGATGCAACATTCGAGAGCATGTCCTGAAACGAAGCCGACGACGTGACTTCGTTCAGAACTGCATCGTGACGACTAAATGCGCGTGTGGTCATATCTTCGAATATGAGGGTTTTCCATTTGTTGTCTACATGCCTGTGCATTTGCTCAGGCGCATTGCTTATCGGAGGGCTTATCGGAGGGTGCAGCGCGGGTCAGCCCATTCGCGTGCTGCGGCCGAACGAGACGCAACTTACTGCTTCGTTGGGCGGACCCGTTGTTCCTTCGTCGTCACCCGTAAAAATCATACCCTACGTAACAGTAGGTATAATGCATGGCGTCACCGAAGAAGTGACGTTGCATGGCAACCTTCATGCGCTTTTGCTTGCATTTGGAACCGCTGGCATCGACGTAGGCGCTTCGGGTAGAATAGTAAGGCAGGATGGTGCGTTACCCGAAATGACGATCGGACTTCGCACGATTTTGTTTACCGACTTCTCTTCGATTGCCAACTCTCGCATCTATCCAAATGCATCGATTATTGCTAGCTGGGAGATTCAAAAAGCGTGGCTCGTGTATGCAGGTACACATGCTACGGTGCAGCTTTCCGACGCGCGTGTATTTGTGAGTCCGATGATTGGCACTCAAGTACCCGCCTCAGAAAGGATATTCGTGCAGGCAGAATTCATCTGGCAGGCTGCAAATGTTGTAACGACGTCGGGACTCTTTCGTGGAGAATCGTCGATTGGCGGACAAGGCTCGATTGGAATGTTTGTTGGTGTGGGACTAAAACTATGACTCGCTTTCTGTTTGCAATAGTTATTCTTTCGAGTTGCATGCTTTGTTCATGCTCTCTCGATTCGTTTATGTACAACGAACAGAGGCTCGACGCATACGTTGTATCCGATTCTGTAATACCGTCAGCAAATCGCGAAGAAGTTGTGTTCGATTCAGAAGGCAATCGTTTGTACGGCTTCTATATTCGTCAGCCCGACTCACTTCGCATCGAGCCACATCATACAATAATTTATAATCATGGCAATAAAGACCACATCACCTACTACTGGACCAGAGTAGAGTACCTCTACCGCGCTGGCTTCGATGTGTTTGTGTACGATTACCGAGGGTTCGGACGTAGCGAGGGCGTGAGTTCGCTAGCCGGACTCCAGGCTGACGCTCGTGCCGCATGGAATTATGTGGCCTCGCGTCCGGATGTCGACTCCACGCTTATTGTGCCGTACGGCTTTTCTTTAGGTGGCGTTCCGGCGCTCATGCAGGCTTCAATAATTGGAAAACCACACGTGCTTATCCTTGAGTCGGCGTTTGCATCCACCAAGGTGTTATTACAAAGTGCCACAGTGCTCGATATTCCGCAGAGCTACCTCACTCGCGACGAAATTGATAACCTCGCCCGAATTTCGGAAATTTCATGTCCAGTGCTCATATTGCACGGAGATGCCGACGCATTCATCGACATCAAGGCCAGCGGACAAGCCTTGTATGATGCAGCGAAGAATCCGAAAGCATTTGTTGTGGTGCAAGGGGCTGGTCACGAAGACGTGCCCACAGGTCTCGGCACACAAGCATACATCGATCGGATAATGACTTTCATCCGCGGAAATTAATGAGGGAGCCTACCATGTTTACAGGCCTGATCGAAGAAGTCGGGTCGATTGTTGAAATCGAAAATCTTGGCGATGGCAGGGCGTTCGTAATAGAGGCTGCGTCGATTGTGCAAGACATGTCCAGGGACGATTCGATTGCGGTGAACGGTGTATGTCTAACAGTCACGGACTTCGGTTCTACGTCGTTTCGCGTAACGGCGGTTGCACAAACATTACATAGAACGACTCTCCGTGATATGACTATCGGGCGCCATGTAAATCTCGAACGTGCAGTACGATTGAAGGACCGCTTGGGCGGCCATCTTGTGCAGGGGCATATTGATACGACAGGTGTGGTAGCCAGTATCGATAAAATGGATCAGGGATCTGAAATGTGGATTGCCTTTCCAACAGCTTTTCGCAAATGGCTTGTACCAGTAGGCTCAGTGTGTGTTAATGGGGTTTCGCTCACGGTTGCGGATCTAACCGACAATCAGCTTAAGGTGGCTGTTATTCCTCATACCCTGCAAGTCACAACCTTATGGGCTTTCGTGGTGGGACAAGAGGTGAATCTCGAGTTCGACGTTATCGCCAAGTATGTAGAATCGATACTAGTGCATAATTCGGTATAACACTACGGGCTTACGGCTTTTCTATGTACGTACTGCGCGGCCGACTCGCTGCTTGCCACACAACACCCGCCGCAATGCGTGCGATGTCGGTAAGACCAGTAAAATTGATCTTGTGTATCTCGTCGCCTAACTGATGATAGTCTGTATGCTCGCCAGTGAAGTAGAATATTACTGGAATCTTATGCTTGGCAAAGTTTGCCTGATCGCTTCGAAAGAAATACTGTTCGATGTCGTAGGCAAGTTTTAACGGACGTACACTCTTCGCGTTTTCGGTTTCATTTAGTGAGGCGAGGTCCGGACACCGCGTACTGCCGCCAATCGATAGTTTATTGTTCTCACAACGACCGATCATATCCATGTTTATCATAGCGACGCATTTGTCAAGGGGCAACAAGGGTCTCTCGACATAAGCCGCCGAACCATAGAGTCCGCGTTCCTCGCCACTGAACGCTATAAACAGCACGCTGCGCTTTGGCTTCTTCTCACTTTTTGCCAAAGCATCGGCAACCATCAACAGACCAGCGACGCCCGACGCATTGTCATCTGCACCATTATAAATGGAGTCAGTTTTTTTGCTATCGTACTCAACTCCGATATGATCGTAGTGAGCACCAACGACAACGTATTCGTCTGGGAATTCCGAACCACGAACCATACCTACTACATTCGACACGCGTGCACTATCGGTTCTCAGTGCTATATGACACGATGCAGTAACTCCCGTGAATTCATGCGAGTTTGTTTCAAGCGTCGAATCAATCCTCAAAGCATAATTCGTGAAGCCAGCAAGCGAATCGAAAAGCCATGACACTATCGTAGGTCCAACGTGAAGCACTGGTTCGTTTCGCAGTATGCTCTTCATAGAAACAGACGGTGTTGAGCTCGCAATCTCGGGAAACAGTGCGGGCCATTGATGTCCTTTTACCGACAGCGTCCTAGCCCAGCTCGGCGAATCGACAATTAACACAGCAATAGCACCATGCGTTTTTGCGTTCTGAATTTTTTCGTGTGGTGATGCGTGACGCGTCATTGCTTTACCACGGAATCCTTTAGCAGAATCTTTTACACTAGGCTCGCCGCGTATTACAAGCACTACAGCCCCCTCAACATTGAGCCCCTTGTAATCATCGTAGTTGTATTCGGGAGCAGTTATCCCAAAACCAACGGCTACAACGCGCGCATCGTTGATTGTGTTTTCACCGGTGTACTCGAAAGGCACAAAGTCTGCGCGTGGTGCACAACGAAGTGTGTCTTTTCCGCGAAAGAATGTAAGTGTAGTTGGAAGTTTTAGGTCGCGAAGAAGCAAGGTGTACTCGTGAAGGCGAATACCGTTCACGCTTTCGACATCGGCGTCATCGAACCTATCGGAGATATACTCTGCAGCCTTGTTTAATTCTGGAGACGGTGTGTTGCGGCCACGCATGGCATCGCTTGCAAGAAAATCGAGGTGTTTGCGAGCAAGCGTAGGGTCGAATGACGAGAGTGCCTCATCAGGAAGCGATGACTGGCTTTGTGCGATAGCCAGGAAGAGCGGTGATGTCAGAAGACTAAGTCCGAGCAATACCAAGGACAGGAATCGTGGCGCGAGCAATGTCACGAGCAGGAATCGTGGCATTACGTAATGAAGTATTTGAGAAGAACGGTTGTACCCGGGTCTGACCGGTAGATTTCGACGACATCGGCCAAGTGCCGAATGAGAAAAACTCCACGGCCGCCCTCACGCATAAGATTGTCGGGATGCCTCGGGTCGGGCAACGCTTCGGGATCGAAGCCCTTGCCGAAATCGCGAATAAGCACGAGAAATTCAGTTTCGAAAACTTGTATGTCGACGTGCACTCTCTTTGAAGAGTCGCATTCATTACCGTGTATTATAGCATTGTTTACCGCTTCTGTAAGTGCAAGAAGCAAGTCATGAAATCTCTCAGCGGTAAGTCGGTGTGCCTCTGGGATGCTTATCACAAACGGTTCTATAGCAGCAATACTTCCGCGTTCACTTGAGATCTGTATCGAGTATGTACGGACTTCAGGAGTCATGCTTGGGTAGGGACTTTAGGAGTCATGAGTAGGCAAGGTCGTTAGGCGTCATGTTATAGAGACCGTCAAAATTGAATGTGTGCCAGCAAAAGTAGATTCGGCAGTTCACGCCGTGTACCTTCGTTCACGACCTGGAATTCGTACCAACCACTCACCGATAACGTAGAACCACCCGTGGTTGTGTAGCGAATGGCCGTCTCGGGTGCCCAGAACCTAAGGGAACCAAGCGATCGACCTTGGTCGACACTCAGCACTAGCGTGTTTTGTTTGAACTGATACGCCCGAGCGCCCGCCCCTATGCTCCAACCTGAATTGCTCGAGAAAATAAGCATTTTGGCTAGGTACTCTGTGTTGCTGACTTGTGGGACCTCTGCGAAATCGGTCCATGAAAGAGACGATCGTTCGGAGTATCGCAGCAAAAGTTGCGTTTCAATTTTCAATGCCGGCGTTAGCTGAATACGCATCGAATCTCTGTACGACATTTGCCTGAAACTATATGAGCGCGTCGATCCAGCAGTTTCTTCGAAATCGTATACCGTGTAGTTGGCAAGCACCTCGCACTGTGGTTGCATTGTTACAACTGCTCCGGTGATGTTTACCGTTGGGGTTAGGCGAATTACGCGATTGATGTTGTTTTGCGCACTCCGTTGTGCCCGAAGAAAGACAAGGTGCATCGATTGTCCAGACAACGTAACACCTACAGAAACGGTCGGCGATAGACGGCGAGCATAGGACATCGAAGCTATCACGGCGAGTTCGTCACGATCATCATAATTCAATGTGCTCGGTGTGTCGTAGCGTAGAAGCCAGCCACTGCATTCACCTCGAAGCGTGTCGACGTCCGAAGGCCTGAGCTCTATGCGACCTAGCAGGTTGGTGCGCTGCGTCGCATTGTCACGTTGCACTTCTTGTTGCCGAAGACTAGCAATGGCGCTTTCATCGACAGCAAACACTGGTTTCACGCCGTTTTCTTCGTCCCTACGAAATAAAGCAACCCGTCCCGAAACCGTGTATCCAGACGTCGTGTACACCGCCTCACCTGCCATGTCCAAAAGAAACTCAAAAAGGTTTCTATTCACGCCCGTAATAGGTACAGTCTGCAGAAACGACTGGTACGAACGGTCTATTCCATTTACGTTCACATTGCCTGAGGCGGAAATGCTAAGAGCGGACGTCACGTAATACAGCAGATTCGTCGCAACCGTAAGACGACGCTCACCGCGCGATTCAACGAGCAATTCATCGGGCTTGTCCGACACGATCGTGCTAAGGAAGTCGCGACGTTGTCCGGAGTACCCAACCGACAACGACAATGTCGACCCTTCATCGAGGTTGCGCAACACATCGGCCGACACCATCACATCGGTATTCGTTCGCCTCTCGTCCATCGCATTCCAATCGGCCAACGATCTCGCTGTCAACTGCCATTCATCAACAAGCAGACTCGTAACGCCTGCCGTTATTCCAGCCAGCGCACCAGTTGCACGCACACCCAGCTGAGAAGTATGTTCGGCACCTCCCAACCCCTCCACCCAGTTGCCGTCACTCGGTTCGTATCGCAAACCGACGGCTCCGTTCACGTGTTCACCCGAGCTTAGCGGGGTGCGCGCATCCCGCGCAAGCATCCACGATTGCCGAACAACTGCAGTAACGGGCAGCGCTCCCCAAAGTGGAATTTGTAGATCGATAAACGACGCCTCGTCGTCGGTTGCGGACAACGACGTGGTTCTGGAAACCCTTCCACGATATGTGTTTACCCACCGAAGTCGACCAAAATCGCCGTCTATGGTAACATCGGCATTGCCGAAAAACGTGAACGTGTTGGCGATTTTGTCCACTCCAAACTGGATTCCAGTCCCAAAAGGCTGCAAATTCTGATGTAACAATGTCGTAATATGTTGTGTTAGGCAGGTCGTTGTGGATAACGCCACAAGAGCCAATCCCAGCAAGGCCCTAGCCGCCGTCTGGCGTAGCCAAAAGTCCGACCGCCGAGTCAGTTGTAGGTATTTTTTCTGATGTAACAAATACGGATTGTTGTATGTGTTTCCGATTGCTATATTGCCATACGCGTTGGTGCTTGACCTATGCGACCACATGGCGATAGCGCTCAATTTATGACCTCAAGTCCACGTACCATCCTACTTATTGATGCCGATCCTCTGAGGCGTGCAGAAACAGCGCGCACACTCTTCGGATACGACATCTCCGTGCTCATCGCTACTGATGTAGCATCGGCGCAGGGGTTGGTACGCCACCATCGTCCATCTACCGTCCTACTCGACCAGGCATTTCTGTCGGTGAAGGACCTTCGGGAAAAGCTGTATATCCACGGACTGAATGTCGACACGCCGTTTGTGCTCCTTGCGGGCGACAAACTTCCTCTGGCAACAACCGACATTCCATACGGTGTTATATCGCGTCCATTAACCGACGCAGGCATCCATTCATTGCTTGCCATTCAGGGACTCCCGACCCTTGGCGAAACGCCGCCCCTTATCCAGCAATCGAATACGCAGCAGCCATCACTGCTCTATGCGCTTCCGCATGAGTACCGCACGCCGCTAACGGACATCATAGGTCAGGCGTCGTTCCTGCACGGACATGCCAGTGATACTCCACCAGAAGAGATCCGCGAAGTAAGTGCAGAGATTCTATCTGCTGCACGGCGTCTGCTGCGTACAACCGATAATTTCTTGATGTACGCTCAGATCGAAACGTTGTCAGAAAGCCCCATGCACGTCGAACGGATGCGTCAGGCACACACCGCAGAGCCGGCAATGGTTATCTACGATGCTGCCATCCAGCGTGCGCTTGCCCATCAGCGTCAGGCCGACGTTACCATCGCCCTCGACGTAGAAGACGTAGCGGTGTGCATCATGGAGCAACACCTCGACAAGATTGCAACAGAGCTCGTCGACAACGCTTTGTACTTTTCACGTCCCGGCACGCCCGTCTCCGTCATCGCCACACCTAGCAGCAAGGACATCACGTTCTCTATCCGTGACCACGGCGTTGGTATGCACGAAAACGAAGTCATGCAGGTCGGCGCATACCGTCAGTTCCGCCGCAAATCACAAGAACAACAGGGCATCGGCCTTGGCCTCGTTATCGCCAAGCGCCTCGTCGAACTCCACGGTGGAAGCTTCTCCATCTCGAGCACCCTCGGCCTCGGCACCTCGATTACGTTCACGCTCCCACGCGTCGCGTAGTCAAACGCGCCTGCTTGCGCCCACTTGCCTCTGCTCCGTAACTCGGACAGCAAGTATTTCACCTGACATTAAATCCAATACCGTACACGATGCAGTGTTCACGCCACGCTTTTTACTTGTTGGTAACAAGCGCATAACCTGACATTGCGTGTCTGTTGATTTTACGCGCGGCTGAATAGCGGCCGCTCGCTTATATTTCGACATGATTTTTAAACTAGTTTATGGTTCAACGTATTAGTGGCCTTCAACTTGACAACTTGGTTCAACCGATCAACTTGGTTCAACAAATCAACCTCATTCAACTAATCAACTCGAGCTTCGCGTATGCGAGCATGAGGTTTTTCTTTTCCCCGTTTTGAAATAGCACTGTGGCCTTGGCTTGAGTTCCAACACCACTGACGCCAGTCACCGTGCCTACGCCGAACATAGGGTGCTTAACACGCTGACCCGGCAAGACGCGACCACCGTCTTCGACTTGCGAATACGAGTCGCCCGATTCCTGAGCGTATTCATTGTGTGAGCCCCTTGGCTTCGCCACCTTCCACGTAGGTGGCTGAAAGCGCGCATGTGACAATGCTTCTTTTTCGGCGGCTTTGCTCGGACGTTTACTGTCGATGCCGCGAATTGCAACCTTGTCAGTTATCGGACGCGATCCAGCAATCTGCTTTCCACTGCGATCGGGCATTTCTGCAAAGGCAGATTTATCGATTTCGGCAAGGAACATCGAGGGACGTCCGAACACCAACTCACCAAATCGATACCGGCGTTCCGCGTACGCAAGCACAAGTTCTTTACGTGCGCGCGTTATTCCCACATAAAACAACCGACGTTCTTCCTCCTGTTCGTTGATATCGGTTTCTGCTTTTGCAAGCGGAAACAATCCCTGCTCGAGTCCAGCAATTACCACAAGCGGAAACTCAAGCCCCTTCGCCGCATGCATCGTCATTAGTCCAACACGATTGCTTCCTATCTGCGGATCATCGGCATCACTCAGCAGCGCAATCTGCTCGAGATACGTTGCAAGCGTAAGTGTCTCGTCGAGCTCTTGCTGCTCATAGATGTGCGAGAGCACACGTTCGATGTTATTCCAGCGATCTAGCGAATCCTCGGTGTCCTGCAGCTTGTACATCTGCGGCAAACCCGTCGCCTCGATGTACTGTTGCGCTAACGTCGCGGGCGGCAAATCATCCACCATCTCTCTATACCGATTCACAATATCAACGAAATCCGCAACCGCGACTTGCGTCCGTTTCTGCACGATGCTCATGGCCAACGGACTTTGTAGAACTTCGATTAGGGGGCGGCCTTCGGCCACGGCGCGCTCCTGCAATCTCTCGAGCGATGTTGCTCCGATACCACGAGCAGGTTCGTTAATAATGCGCAGTAAACTTTCCGTGTCGTTCTGATTTACAAGCAATCGTAGATATGCAAGCGTGTCTTTGACTTCCTTGCGTTTATAAAAGCTAACTCCGCTTACAATGTGGTACGGCATGTTCAGTCGGCGCAACGCATCTTCAAGTGCTTGAGACTGAGCATTCGTTCTGTAGAGAACAGCCACATCCTTGAACGTGTAGCCGTGCAGTTGCATGCGGTCTTTAATCGTTCGCGCAACCAACTCTGCTTCTTCTCTATCGTCCCTGCATGCAAGCAGCGTAATCTTTTCGCCCTCATCGTTATCCGTCCACAACGTCTTCTTCAGTTGCTTGACGTTATTCTTTATAACGCTATCAGCAGCAGCAAGAATCATCTTTGTGCTTCGATAGTTCTGCTCCAGTCGCACAACCTTAGCGTCGGTGTAATCGCGCTCAAAATCGAGGATGTTGCGAATGTCCGCGCCGCGCCATCTGTAAATACTCTGTGCATCATCGCCCACCACGCAAAGATTTCGCAGCGCACCAGCGAGCAAATTCACTGCTCGATACTGCACGCGATTGGTATCCTGATACTCATCGACCATGATGTACTTAAACCGCGCTTGATATTCAGCAAGTGCATCTGGATGATGCTCAAGCAACCGTATCATGTTCAGCAGCAAATCATCGAAGTCCATGGCGTTACTCTGTCGCAGGCGCTTCTCATACTCTTCATAAATCTGCGCTGTCTGTTTGTCGACAAGTGTATCCGCATTCCGCGCAGCTTCCTGCCACGGCGTCATGTTGTTCTTATAGCCCGAGATGCGACTGCGCACACCGGTTGGCGGCAACACCTGTTGCGACACACCAAGCTGCGTCATCACGGCCTTGATTGCCGATAGCTGATCATCGGTATCGTAAATCGTAAATGCATTTGTGTATCCAATGCGTTCTGCTTCTTTGCGCAGAATGCGAGCAAACAGCGAGTGAAACGTGCCCGCCCAAATACCGCGTGCAATTCCATCTCCAACGAGATGTCCGATGCGTTCCTTCATCTCCTGCGCCGCCCTATTCGTAAACGTCAGCGCCAAAACGTGACTCGGATGCACCCCCATACGCAGCAAATACGCAATGCGATACGTCAATACGCGCGTCTTCCCGCTCCCCGCCCCCGCAATAATCAAAAGCGGTCCGTCGGTTGTCGCCACAGCCTCGCGCTGCTTCTCATTCAGCCCCTCAAGCAAGTCCGACGCCGGAATATGATCTCCAGCAGGTATAGGTCGCAGCACAGTTATTTCTTATCCGATGATGGTGATGCAGAGCCTGCACTTGCAGACGACCCGCTAGAATCTTTTTTCGTCGACTCTTTCCCCGACGACTCTTTCCCCGACGACTCTTTCCCCGACGACTCTTTCCCCGACGACTCTTTCCCCGACGACTCTTTCTTTGCCGAGCCTGCGTCTTTGCTACGAGTGTCTTGCTTCGCTGTAGACGCTGTCGTACTTGGCGCACCCGCCGCCTTGCTCGAACTCGACGAGTCCGTGTTCGACGATTCCTTGCCCGACGATTCCTTACCTGACGAGTCTGCGTTCGACGATTCCTTGCCTGACGAGTCTGCGTTCGACGACTCCTTGCCTGACGAGTCTGCGTTCGACGATTCCCTATTCGACGATGAAGCAGCCGAACGTTCGTTTTCCTTGGCACTGCCGGGTTTGTGCACGTAGTCCGTCAGGTAGAAGCCCGCACCGGTGTAAATAACACCAGAGCCGCCGGAGATGACCCTTTCGACGAGCCCCTTACCCTTATCTGCTTGTTCGCAAACAGATTCGAGACAATGTGTAAGTGTGTCGGCCTTGATGGATTGTGACAAGTCGAAGCGTTTGCCGCACGTGTGGCATTGATAGTCGTATGTGGGCATGGTGTCAGTATTCTATGAAACCGATTTTTTTGTAGACCTTGCGCAGCGTTTTGCGTGCGCGTTCACGAGCTGCGTCTGCGCCATTTCGAAGGATTGTTCGCAACGCATCTTCATCTGCGCGAATGTGTGTGAAGCGTTCGCGAATGGGACTAATGTAGTTCGCAACGGCTTCGCCGACGGCTTCTTTATAGTCGCCGTATCCCGAGGCACCTTCGAACTCCTTCTCGATTTCGGCGAATGACTTGTTCGTTGCGATATGATGAAGTGTCATGAGGTTGGTGATTCCGTGACGCGTAGGGTCTACACGAATAGACGGCTTGGCTTGATCGCCCGATCCGGTACCTGCCTCGACGCCAGAATCGGTAACTGCGCTGACGCCAGAATCGGTAACTGCGCTGACGCCAGAATCGGTAACTGTGCTGACGCCAGAATCGGTAACTGCGCTGACGCCAGAATCGGTAACTGCGCGTCTGATTTTATTGCGAATAACATCGTCAGAATCGGTAAGAAAAATCGATGCCTTTGTGTTTGGATCGGACTTCGACATCTTCGACGTCGGGTCTTGCAGCGACATGATACGTCCGCCCACCTCCGGAATATGCGGCTCCGGCACATTAAACGTCGGCGAGTAACGATGATTAAATCTCTCAGCAAGATTGCGCGCGAGCTCAAGGTGTTGCTTCTGATCTTCACCAACAGGCACAAGATCGGCATTGTAAACAAGTATATCAGCAGCCATCAAGATCGGATACGTGAAGAGTCCGACATTTACTTTGTCGGTATTGCGTTCACTCTTGTCCTTGAATTGCGTCATCCGCGAGCACTCGCCCATCCCCGTCATGCACGTCAGCACCCATGAAAGTTCTACGTGTGCAGGAACATGACTCTGTATGAACACAACACTGCGTGAGGGGTCGACGCCCGCAGCGATATACATCGCCGCAACGTCCAGGGTCCATTTTCGCAGTTTCGCCGGCTCCTGCTGCAACGTAATTGCATGCTGGTCGACCACACAGAACAGAGAATCGTATTCTTCCTGAAGACGCACCCAATTGCGAAGAGCGCCCGCGATGTGTCCGATTGTTAGTTCGCCGGAGGGCGCCATGCCGGAGAGAATGGTTTTTCGAGGAGATTCCATGGCACAAAGTTACCCAGTTGATTCCGGGAATCATTCTCTCCCGGGATGATCGGTGTAAGTCGTTAAGAATATAGAATCAGTAGGTCTAAGATTAAAACCCTTTTTGTGCTACATCTATCGCTCGAGGCTATAGTCCGCGTCATCATATCAAACGTGCTTTCGCAAGGTCACGTGCCAGATCTTCATTCGTGAGCTTGTTCTGCCAAATCTGTTGAGACACGAACTCGCGATAATCTACTGTATTTGGGAAATAAGTTTCGACGAACTCCTTGCAGTACGGCAGTGTGTCACGATTCCCCATCCACTCCGAAAAATTCGAATAAGGCCAATCATCAGGTGTTTTCGCTAGCCCTGCTACTACTGGATTTGCGTGTATGTATCGACAAAGGTGGCGTAGGTATGATTCATCATGTACCAACTTGGACTGGTAGCGCCCTTGTAGTAGCGTACCAAATCGTCTGTAGCGATAGTTCATCTTACGACCGAAAACGAGGCAAGTCAATCCGATGACCTTACCTGCTGCAGTATCTCCATCCTGTCGGATGAGCACGTGGAAGTGATTCGGCATGAGGCACACGGAGAGAATCGTGCACTCGCATTGTGTTGCGTAAGTATCAAGCAAATGCAGAAAGAGCTGGTAATTCTCTGGCTCGTGAAATAGGAGCCCGCGTAATGCACCACGATTGTACAAGTGATAGTGATGACCGCGAATGAATTGCGTTGTACGACGTGGCATAAGTACCCCAGGAAAAGGTTGTTCAGTATTGATGTGCTTGTGACCGGCCATTGGTGTTCAATGGCCCACTACTTCTATGTAAAACCCACCGTACCTCTTGTGACACACGTGATTGTTCATTCCGGGAGATAATGATTCCCGGAATGGGCCTGATTCCGGGAATCATTATCTCCCGGAATCATTCGCATCTTTGCGAATGCCAACTATCGCCATCCTTCTGTTTGCCGTTACACTTTCCCTGTCACCACTCCATGCCCAGTCCGAAATGGGCGGCTCCTCTACACCGAGCACCTCGTGGCTGATGCTTTCGTATCAGCGGACTTGGTCGCCGCAGCACAACAACGGACCCAATTCGGGCTTCGGCTTTCAGGCGTTTCAATCGCTAGACGAAGACCGTAGGTGGTGGCTCGGCGGAGCAATTATGGGCGCGGATCTACAGAGGCGCGATTTGTTGAACGTCCTGGTCGGACCCGGCGTGTACATTGTGGGCAACGGACGTCTAGGAATGTTCGCATTCCTGCAAATGGGACTTTCGATGAGCTCCGCTTCGGGTCTCACCAGCTTTGACTTTTTCTCCGACAACACATTGGCGTTTGGGATGGCCACGATGAGCGGCATTGGCGGAAGCGTCGAAGTCTTCGACTTTCTGCGACTACAAACTGCGCTAGTCGGGAATTGGTACACGCTCGAAGGCGGACAAACTCCGTTCGGAATACAAATCGGTATCTCGAGTGGAGGCCGTTGATATGCGACTTCCCGTCGGTTTTGGAACGTATCGCACCGTCGACGGCAACGCCGACCACGAACGCGCCCTGCGCCATGCGCTTGAGCATGGCGTGCCCCTTATCGATACAAGCTCGAATTACGGCAACGGACGCAGCGAGAAGCTTGTAGGTCGAATGCTAAACTCTGTCGATGAGAGCCGCAGCGCAGGCGTTGAACTCATTACTAAACTTGGTTATGTTCAAGGCGAGGCGCTCGAAATGGCGATGCGACGGTATGCAAGCGGCGATCCGTATCCAGACGTTGTTGTAATGAGCGATTCGTTGTGGCACTGCATACATCCCGAGTATCTCGAAGATGCACTTGCGGTTTCGCGAGAGCGCTTGAAGATTGCCGAGGGCAAGGCAATCGATGGCCTGTTGCTGCACAACCCAGAGTATTTCCTGGCCCATGCGCATCAACAAGGCATGTCGATCGAAGACGCTCGAACAACGTTTTACGATCGCATTCGGCTTGCGTTCGAATGGCTCGAAACGCAGGTGGCAAGGGGCCTGATAAGGGGCTACGGCATCTCATCCAATACGTTTGCCCGTGAAATAGATGCGCCAGATTTTGTGTCGCTAGAACGTTGTCATGCAATTGCAAAAGAGGTTGTTGCTGCAAAAGAGGTTGTTGCTGCAAAAGAGGTTGTTGCTGCAAAAGAGGTTGTTGCTGCAAAAGAGGTTGTTGCTGGTGAGCGCGTCGATTCTAAGAACAACATGCGGTATGCTCAGGTGCCATTCAATCTAATTGAACACCAAGCTGCTACAACGTTTAATCAGAACAATGCAAAGCAGACGTTTTTAGAGTTTGCAGAACAACACAGTGTGCGCGTGTTAACGAACCGTCCGTTGAATGCGATTGGTGGTGATGAGTTGATACGTCTTGTGACGCATGAAATGCCGACGCATGTAATTCATCCGCAGGACATCGAGGCCCGCATTCATGCAATGGAGACGGTGGAGCACGATGTGGTACAGCTCGTGTTAATGGATACCACGCTTGGTGAACGTGAACGTGCGGCAGTGCAAGAGACATTTAAAATTGCAGGCGCATTGTGTCAGACGTGGAATAAGTTTAGCGGACTTCCCCATTGGCGTGACGTGCGCGAGGCATACCTGGCGCCACGTCTCAACGCCGCAGAAACGGTTGCACATCGAGCATCCGACCCTGTGCAAGTAAATGCGTATATCAATGATATTGCTGTATTGCTCGATGATGTTGAGTGGATGTATGCTGGCGAAGAAAATGGCAGTCTCGATGAGTTGCGACTCGCCATGACCGATGAATTTGGACTTCCTGTTGATACCCCATTGCAACACATTGCAATTCATTGTCTTGTGAACACACCCGGCGTTGACACTGTGTTAGTTGGTATGCGCGAGGTGCAGTATGTCGATGACGTGCTCGCTGCACTTGAGCTTCCGCCTACGCCAATACATCGATCGACTTGGCTTCGCGTTGCCGAACATTTGAAACGACTTTCCGAGTAATGAAATGAACAAGATTCAGATTGCACCTTCATTGTTAAGCTCTGACCTTGCGCGGCTCGAGGACGATGTGCGCGCATGTGAACGAGGTGGTGCGGATGTGCTGCATGTCGATGTTATGGACGGACATTTCGTGCCGCCGATTACGTTTGGTCCGCTTATCGTCGAGACCCTTAAGCGCATCACTGCGCTGCCCCTTGACTGTCACCTTATGGTTGAAAATCCCGACGAACAGCTCGAGCAATTCGCCGCCGCTGGTGCCTCGTGGATTAGCGTGCATGCAGAAGTGTGCAACCATTTGCATCGCACTCTAGCACGTATTCAAGAGCTAGGCTGCAAGTCTGGTATTGTTCTGAATCCGTCGACGCCACTCGATTTCGCAATGGAGGGGGCTGTGAACTCCGACTTCATTCTACTGATGAGTGTGAATCCGGGCTACGGCGGACAGTCCTTTATTCCGTCATTTCTCGATCGCTGTAAAAGGTTGCGATCGTGGCTCGATGCTAACGATTACGAACATGTTAACATTCAAGTCGACGGTGGCATCAAGGCCGACAACGCACGCGATGCAGTAAAAGCGGGCGCCTCTATTCTCGTAAGTGGTAGCGGAATCATGAAGGGTGACATAGAGTCGAACATTAAAGCGATGCGAGCTGCTGCTTCAGGCTAAAAGGACGTTGATTGCAGCGCACTCAAGGTAACGTAAAGCCAACATTCTTCACGACTATAGCTTGAGCCCGTTCATAAGCAGCGACGACATCGTCTCGAACGTAGCGACTGTCATGGTTGTTTTATTTATATTCAGTAATGCTAGCGATAAGTGTATGTATACGAGCTTTTCTGCGTCTGGCATCGACGCAAGCTGACGCGTTACGGCTGCGACGTCGCCGCGTTGAATTGGCCCAGTTAACGGGAATGCTACATCTTCCTCGATTGCCCTCGCTGCATTGCGATATGTGCGCTCCATTATCGGCAATAGGAACACATCTAGTGGAATACCTGCGTGCTGGGCAAGACGACGTGCATGCTCGTACGCAGCATACGTATAGTTTGATGCGGCAATAGCAGCCGTATGATAAACTCGTTTATGTTCATCGTCAACAAGTACAAGGCGATATGGCACACCAGCCGTGAGTTTCACAAACTCTTTCATCAATGGCCACTCCGCATCGGCACACTCTATACCCCATCCAATGCCATCGAGCGCACTCTCATCGGCATCGCCAAACGTTTGAAATGGATGTGCTGCACCTACCCGTGCGCCCGCATCGGCACACGCTTGCAAGACATCTAGCCGCATCGAACCGTTAACATGTAATACCAATGTGTTTGCAAACCTGTCGTGTGTTGGACTATCACTTGCAGGCCTCCCAGTCTGCATAGAATTGTTTTCCACTCCTACTTGCCAGCAACGTATTAAAGCTTCGGCGACATGCTTTACATCGGTATCACGTACAGCAATAACAACAACGTCGCCAGTAGGTTCGTTTGATGCGCACCACTCATCGAATTCATTGTGACGTACAACGCGCACATCTACGACAGCGTGCTTCAATCGCGTCGCGAGCGCACTGCCTACTTTGCCTGCACCGATGATAGTAACACGCTTAATCATTGTGCAACTGCGTACTTCATAACTACTTTCCCTTTCTCTTCAAACGCTGAATGTTAGGTCCAAGATCTTCGACAATGAAACCTAGTGTGTTCAACTCATTACGCAAACGATCTGATTCGGCCCAATCTTTGCGATGGCGTGCACTTTGACGATGCTCACTCATCTCGCGCACTTCGGAGGGCCAATTGTCCTCATCTTCGATAGGACGCTCTGTGAATTCCCACACTGCGAACACTTCGTTGAGCATGCGCAAAACATCGAGCATCGAGGCTCGGGAGGGGGCGTCAAGGGTCTTTATATCGACATTATTTATCGTGCTGTATACGGCTGCCAGTGCAGTTGGTGTATGAAGATCGTCGGCTAGTCGTTCGCCTACAGCATTTCGAAATGCTTGCGTGTCGAATGAATTGGCATTAGATGAATTACGCATCGCCGTGGTTGTATCGTCGGCAATCGCCGCGGCTTCATCGTCGACGGTGGCATTTTCATACAGTTCATAGATGGCTTCTTGTATGCGTTTGCGTCCACGCGCAAGTGCCTCGATTCCATCGAATGTAAAACCGTAAACAGATCTATAATGTGTAGCGAGCATTGCAAAGCGCACGTCGAGCGGATCGATGCCGCGTTTTACTAGTTCATCGAGACTGTAGAAGTTGTCGAGCGACTTGCTCATTTTGCGTCCGTCGACCTCAAGGAATTCGTTGTGTACCCAAAATGTGGCTTGCTCTGCCACATGATATCCAGCTGTGCATTGCGCGAGTTCGTCTTCGTGATGTGGGAAGCGTAAGTCGACGCCGCCCGTGTGAATGTCGAACGGAAGACCGAGTAGGTCATGCGCCATAGCCGAGCATTCGATGTGCCATCCGGGACGTCCGGGAAGGTTTATGGTTTGTCCCGGCTGGACTACAGTCTTTCCTGGCTGGTTTGAGATTTCTCCAGATTGACGAGCGTCATTCACTTCGAAGTCCCACCAAGGTTCAGCCCCCTTTCGCCCCTTCCACAAGACGAAATCGCTTACCGATTCGCGGTCGTATTCGTCGGCATCGATGCGAACACCCTCGCGGAAGTTCTCTGTGTCGATGTGGAAGAGACGTCCGTACGGGTGTTCCTTGCTGTACGACGCGACGTTGAAGTACACGCTGCCGTCGCTGATGTAGGCGTGTCCGGAGGCAAGGATGTCGCGGATGAGCTCCTTCATCTGCGGAAAGAAATCTGTCGCGCGCGGGTTTGCAGCAAAATTCTCGCGCTTGATGTTCAGAGTATTTAAGTCGGCGAAAAATTTACGTTCGTGATAAAGCGTGAGCAGGCGCAGGTTTTCGCGAGCGTCGTCGGTCTGCACGCCCATTGCGTCGACCCATTTGTTGGAACCAATTGCCGAATTGCGAATAGTTTTGTCGTCGATGTCGGTGATGTTCATCACCCACTTCACGTCGTACCCGCCGACAACCCTCAGGACGCGCTGCAGCAAGTCGTTGCAGAGAAACGAACGCATGTTACCGATGTGGGCGACGTCGTAGACGGTCGGACCGCATGAGTACATCCGCACTTCGTTGCCGTTAAGGGGCGTGAAGGGGTCTACCGATTTTGTAAGGGTGTTAAAGAGTCTTATCTGCATAAAAGGAATTTACAACATGCGCTTTCTCCGATATAATGGACTTTCGATTGTGATGTTCAGCTGCTTTGCAGTGTTTCTGTTTTTTCATAGTTGCAGCGGGCATGTCCAGCATAACGAGGAGTTGGTAGAACACAGACAGATCACACTCAACTATGCTACCTACCTAGGCAGCGGTGCGTTCGTCGAATCTGTGTTCGAAAACTGGGAGAGCGAGTTCCTGCAGATGCTGGCTTACGTACTCCTAACGATTTGGCTAAAGCAGAAAGGATCGCCTGAATCAAAAAAACTCAATCAGAAAGAACCGGAGGACGAAGACCCACGAAGACACAGAACCGACCCCAATGCACCATGGCCTGTGCGTAAAGGTGGCCTTGTTCTTGTCCTATATGAAAATTCCCTGTCTATTGCATTGCTGCTTCTGTTTGTTGGGTCATTCGTTCTTCATGCCTACGGTGGTATGCGAGATCAGAACGATCAACTATTTTATCAAGGCAAACATCTCATTTCACTCTTCGACTACATGAGTAGTGCCAAATGCTGGTTCGAGTCATTCCAGAACTGGCAGAGCGAATTCCTTTCCGTTGCAGTGTTAGTAGTGCTTCAAATATTCCTTCGACAAAAGGGATCGCCCGAATCAAAACCAGTTGCAGAATCGAACAGCTACACCGGACACGACTAAGGTAATGGGTCTTTGTAAGTCAGACCGGGTAAGGCTACGTGTCTTTGCAAGTCAAATACGAACGTGCTGGTTCACACCGAAGTGATAGACAAGGTCTTTGTACGACGGCACATTGTACATCGCCAAATCGGCGCGTTTACCTACTTCAATCGAGCCCGTTAGATGCGATATGCCTAGCGCCGCTGCACCGTTCAGCGTCGAGGCAACAATAGCTTCTTCGATGCTCATGTGCATCGTGATGCAAGCGAGCGAAAGAATGAGCTGCATGTTTTCGCAAAGACACGAACCCGGATTGCAATCGGATGCAAGTGCCACAATGGCATTTGCATCGATTAAGGGGCGTGCTGGAGGGGGCTTTAGACGTAGTGTGTATGCGGTTCCCGGCAGAAGTGTGGCGACAACACCAGCATCGCACATGGCAATGATGTCAGCTCCTGTAATCTCTTCGAGATGGTCGGCGCTTATGCATCCCATGCGTGCAGCCATCTGCGTTGCACCAGTATGTTCGATTTCTTCGGCGTGCACCTTGAGACGAAGTCCGTGTTCCTTTGCCGCGGCAAGCACACGTTCAGATTGCTCGACCGTGAAGTATCCAGTATCTGTGAATACATCACAAAACTCTGCAATACCTTGCGACGCAACTGCGGGTAGCATTTCGTCGACGAGAAGTCTTATATAACCTTCTCTATCATTGGCGTATTCCGGAGGGAATGCATGTGCACCAAGAAATGTCGCGTGAACGTGTACACGCTGTTCTCGTGGCAATGAGGCAAATTCTTTTTTGAGAATACCGATTGCTTCGAGTATTCGCAGCTCCGATTCAAGTGAAAGTCCGTAGCCACTTTTAATCTCGAGCGCCGTTGTTCCGTGGTTTCGTGCCGAGCGAATCAGGAGGCGTCCCTGCGCTACCAACTCCTCGAGCGAAGCTTCGCGTGTTGCACGCATCGACGAAAGAATTCCACCACCCTCAGCAGCAATCGTCTGATAGGGCACTCCTGCAAGTCTCCGCGCAAATTCATGCGCGCGCGACCCAGCAAACACCATGTGTGTGTGTGAGTCGACGAAGCCCGGCATGACGGTCCTGCCCGCGCAATCGACAATGTTGACGTCAGCGTCGGTGCGTGCGTCAGCGTCGGTGCGTGCTTCAGCGCCGATGTGTGCGTCAGCAACCCTTAGTCCCCTACGTACAAGCTCAGCATGTAGAGCATCCGATGTGCCGACCCACTCGATGACCTCATCGAACAACACGGCACCGTTGGTGATCTCGCCGACGTCCTGCATCGACGCACTGGTTTTGTGTGGCGAGCCTTCGGCGGACACAGTGACGAGGGAGGCGATGTTTTGAAGTGCCGTCACCAGTTTATTCCGGGAGATAATGATTCCCGGGATAATACGAGTAAGTCGTTTGTAATATAGGAAACCACTCTTCTCAAACGCCCCCTCTAGCTCGTGTCTCCGCTTTAGCCAACTGACGTTCGATGATTAGGTCTGCGACGAGTTCTGGGACGTCTGGCGGAAGCGCCTTGCTGAAGATTTCGTTTACGCGTGCTTCGCTCACATCTATGCGATACAACAACACCATCAGTCGTTCTGGGTTGCGATTGAGCAGCTCGACGATGCGGTGTATGAGTGCTTCACGAATCTCATCCAGAGTCGTAAGCGTAGCCACGTCGTCCATGTCGAACGCAATCGAGATTTTGTTTGCCGCACTTAAGATGATACTATCTGATGCCATTACAGTACGTCCTTCCGCCCCTTGTTTCGAAGCCCCGTGACAAGCAGTTTGACATCCTGCGCTCGGTCTTTGGAGCAGACGAGTGTTGCGTCGTCGGTGGCAACAATAACAATGTCGTCGAGGCCGAGGGTGGCAACGATGTGCGGACGCGAATTGGCATTGCAGATAATACTGCCTGCTGTGTCGATCATTTCTACAACGCCTTCGACGACGTTATCGAACGAGTCGTGACTCTGCAGTCTGTCGAGAGCATCCCACGATCCGACGTCGTCCCACGGAAATGACGCTGGCAAAACCGCAACATTCTTGGCGCGTTCCATTACGCTGAAATCGATGCTGATGTCCGGCATCGAATTGAAAAGCAATTCCATCAAATTTTTCTGTGTGTAGATTTTTTGCAAAGCGTCGTCGGAGTCGCTTTCAACCACTAAAGAACTTGAGCCCGTTTTACCGGACATGATTTCAGTCATTGCTTGGATTTCGCCACCTACTAGCGGAAGGTTCGCCTTCATCGCAGATTCGAGTGTCGACACACGCCAGAAAAACATGCCTGAATTCCAGAGATAGTTACCCGATGCTAGAAACTCGCGGGCAAGTTCGGCGGTGGGTTTTTCACGGAATTGCACGACTGGATGAATTGCGAATTTGTCTTCGCGTTGTGCGCGCACGATCTGAATGTATCCGTAGCCGGTTTCCGGACGTGTCGGTGGTATACCAATCGTTACGAGTGCATCGTTTGCCTCTGCATAATTCAATGCTTTGGTGATATCAGCTCGAAATGCATCGGCATCACCAATAAAATGATCGGCGGCCAGCACAACCATAAGCGCGTCGTTACCAGAGCTAACTACATCGGCAGTATGCGCGTTGGTTTTTGCGCTGGTATTTGCGCTGGTACTCGTGGTGGTTTTTGCGCTGGTATTTGCGCTTCCATTGCCTTCGCGCACCTTGATAATCGCCGCCGCTAATGCAAGGCACGGTGCGGTATTGCGTTTTGCAGGTTCTGCGATAATGTTCTCTTTGGGTAGCGCTGGTAAGGCGCTGAGAAGGGGCTCTCGGAGCACTTCGCTCGTGATGATGAGGATGCGTTCGGCAGGCACAAGTGGCGTGATGCGCTCGATGGCCTGCTCTATCATGGTTTGCGAGTCAGACGTTAACCGAAGCAACTGTTTTGGTTTCTTAATGCGCGACAGGGGCCAAAAGCGTTCGCCGGAGCCGCCGGCCATTATTACAACATAGGTGTTCATGATAGTATTTCTGCGATCTGTACTGCATTTGTTGCAGCGCCTTTGCGAAGGTTGTTTGCAACAACCCACAACATGAGGCCATGTCCGTTTGGTGCCGACGAATCGGCACGCAGCCGACCGACATGCACCAGGTCTGAATCTGCTACGCCGTGAGGCGTTGGGTAGTGATTATTTGAAGGATCGTCTTCGAGTACAATGCCCGGCGCACCGGAGAAAACCTCAGCGGCTAATACTGGCGTAATGTGACGCACCGTTTCGATTACCACGGCTTCTGCATGGCCACCAAGGACGGGCACACGCACACACGTTACAGCGATGTTCAACTCGTCGAGGTGCATAATGCGACGTGTTTCGCGCTGCATTTTTATTTCTTCTTCTGAGTCGCCATGCATTTCTGCAATCGAATGAAACACGGCGTTATGTGCTAAAGGGTGCGTTGATATGCGAGACGTTGGTGTAACGCCCGCAAGTTCCGCCTGCAGTTGGTCGACACCTTTTTGACCCGCCCCACTCACACTCTGATACGTGCTCACAATTACCCGCTTTAGTCCAAACGCTTCATGCAGAGGCTTTAACGCAACCACTAGTTGAATGGTCGAGCAATTCGGATTTGCAATGATGCCCTTGTGTTTCAGCGCATCTTCGGCATTCACCTCGGGCACCACAAGTGGCACGTCGGGGTCCATGCGCCAGTAGCTCGAATTATCGATCACCACCGCACCCGTCGCTGCAAAGCGCGGCGCCCAGTCCTTACTGACCGAGCCCCCTGCACTAAACAATGCGATATCGACATTCGGCAAAGGTTCGGTAAGGGGCTCTACGACAAGGGTCTCGCCCTTCCACTCCATGCGTTCGCCAGCAGACCGTTCGCTTGCTAACAACACAAGCGACGTCACAGGAAACGCGCGCTCCTCCAACACCTGCATCATGGTTCGTCCGACCAGCCCCGTTGCCCCAACAATTGCTACTCTCATAACGCAAATGTACGGGTCGGGACGTAGGAAGGGACGTCAGATGGGATGTCGAGATAATTGAAACTACTCTTTGCCACAATCCATTGTGACTTGCGCTTCGGTTATCATCTCAGTTTAGGCTCGGGTTTAGAGTCGATGTAATTTTTGCTTGAGCCAATTTTTCTTCCGGATTTTGCTTCGAGCTGACGCAGTGCCCTACCTGCAACCGAGCCCCCTTCTTGTGCAGCTTCTTTGTTTTGTTCAAAACCCTGCGCAACCGTATTGCGCGCAATCTCGGTGGTTGCTGCTTCACCAAGCATTGTAAACAGCAGCTCAAGATTATTCATGTGGTCGCGAAGATTTTCGCGTTGTAAGCCTTTAAGCTGTTTGTACTCCATTGGTGTAAACCCAAACGTCGCCTTCGATATTTCAGTTGTGAGGATGGCGAATTCTATGTGATCTGAAACCTTGCGTTTTTTCCATTCGCCAGTTAGCTCATCATGTATAGCGATACCTCTCACACGTTTTTCAATCCAGTCATCAGGGTAACCCTTCGCCCGATAGATATCTCGTATTCGACGTTGCACCAACTCCGGGTTTCCAATTTCCTGAATTCGTTGGTACCCTACCTCGGTCAGCCACCGCTTGAATGGCTCCGCCTTCTGACTAGGGATAGACTGGATGATGCGGAGGGCGCCTTCGGTGTGAACACAATCGGTTTTGTAATTCTTGCCGTCAGATGATGGGAGTTTCAGTTGTCGACAAATTGTCGACAACTGAACATTGCTTGACTCGACCTCACGTTCCTTCATACGATACCAGTAATCACGGGGATTTTCACTATCGGTTAGAGCTGAGATGATGTCCTCGTAGCATCAATCGGGCATTGACAGGGTGCAAATGTGACAGGCGTTGAACGGACACAAAGCTGTGATGAGCGTGAAAGCCTAGCCTCCGCTGATGTACTTTTGTCCGATGCAACGCCTAGCCCCATATCTCATGCAACGCCAAGCCCCATACCCTATGCAACGTATAGCCATAGTTCTAACGGTGATCTGCTGCCTCTCGACGGTCGCGCGCGCACAGACGACGGAGCTTTCGTGGGAGGCGCGCATAACGCTAGATGCGAACTCGATAAACTCTACGGGTTTGCGCACAGCTTCGGGTGTAGCCAGCGACGCGCTGATTCCATTATCGATAGGTGTGCCTGTGACGCTCTATGCACTGGGTGCACTTGAAGTGTTCGATTCGTCACCAGACAATCGGTATATGGCAGAGACGGGCTTGCAAACCGCTGTAACGATGGGCGTAACGTATGCACTCTCGCTGGGCATTAAGACACTCGTCGACCGGCAGCGTCCGTACCAGCAGTACCCGGGCACAATTGTGAACTACAGGAACGATCATGATGCGTCATTCCCGAGCGGACACAGTGCGGGATCGGCTGCACTTGCAACTTCACTCTCGTTGCGTTATCCGCACTGGTATGTAATTGCACCAAGTGTAGCATACGCATTGTTTACAGGCTTTAGCCGCCTAAATCTTGGCATGCACTACCTAAGCGACGTGCTTGCTGGCTATGCCCTCGGTGTTGGCGTTGCCCTGCTGACAAATGCACTGAACGACAAACTCTTCGATGCCGCAAATGGAATACTTCCGAAGAACAGCAGCATAGGTGTCTTACCTGCAGATCTGTTGAATCGCGACATAACGCCCCTTTTCTCGTTTAGCATTGCACTATGATTAGCACTAGGCTGATTGGCGTCGCACTATGAAACTCGGCGTTGCACAGTTCACGCCTGTGTTCAAAGACATCGATGCAAACGTTCGGGGCATCGAACAGATTATTCGCACGACGGATGTCGACGTTCTAGTTCTGCCCGAACTCGCAACGAGCGGATACTTTTTTCATTCGGCTGACGAAGCGCGCGGATATGCGCTACACGTTGAGAGTGAACAGATTCAAGCACTAGTAAACGCAGCTAGAGAAACGGGACGTGTTATCGTGTGTGGTTTTGCCGAGGAAGCAACACCGAGTATTGCAAAACCACGTTCGTCAGTTACACCGAACGACGGCAATGCGCTCTACAATTCGGCGCTAATAGCCGGCGCTGACATCGCAACAACAGTGTATCGCAAAACACATCTTTTCTATAAAGAAAATCTTGTCTTCTCGCCAGGCGATTCAGGCTTCAACGTTGTTCGCTTACCTAGTTTCGATTGCACTCTGGGAACGATGATCTGCTACGACTGGCGATTCCCCGAAGCGGCGCGTACGCTTGCGTTGAAGGGGGCTGACCTGATTGCTGCTCCAAGCAATCTCATCACACACGTGTGGAGAAAGGCAATGCCCGTGCGTGCACTTGAGAACAAGGTGTATCTCGCAGTAGCCAATCGTGCCGGAACAGAAACGAATAACGACGAAAGCGTGACATTTAATGGGGACAGCGTTATCTATTCGTACAATGGCGAGGTGCTTGCGGCATCGAATCCAAACCTCGAATTAACGGACAAAAAATATGCCTCGTCAAATCAGGTGAACGATTGCATGCTTGTGGCGGAGATCGACCCCTCGGCAACGCGTTCAAAAACAATAAACTCGTTTAACGACATCCTTGCGGACAGACGTCCGGAACTTTACCTGTAAAGAACGTCACGTTTAGATCATCTAAGTCTACTTCTCGCTAACCACGCTCTGTTGTCCCTTTATGCACTTTTCTACTCTCAAACACATTCACTTTGTTGGCATCGGAGGCATCGGCATGAGCGGTATTGCCGAGATCCTGTTGTCGCAAGGGTTTCGTGTGAGTGGGTCGGATATGCAGAGGAGCGACATCACTGAGGCGCTTGTGAGTCGAGGCGCGACGGTGTTTATCGGACACGAAGCGCAGAATGTAGAGGGCGCCGATGTTGTGGTGTATTCGAGCGCAGTGCGTGTAGGCACAAACCCCGAGACCCTTGCCGCGCGTGAGCGCGGCGTACCCCTTATCAGAAGGGCCGAGATGCTTTCGGAAGTGTCGCGACTAAAGTATTGTTTGGCCATTGCAGGTACACATGGCAAGACAACAACGACGTCGATGTGTGGACTTGTGATGATTAAGGCTGGACTCGACCCTACGGTAATTGTAGGGGGCCGACTGAAGGGGCTCGGTGGCACGAATGCGCGCCTTGGCGCTGGCGACTGGATGGTGCTCGAGGCCGACGAATACGATAGGTCGTTTTTGCAACTGCTTCCGAGCATTGCAATTATTACAAACGTCGAAGCAGACCACCTAGATATTTACACAGACCTCGATGACATTAAAGGTGCTTTCATAGAGTTTGCGAACAAGGTTCCGTTTTATGGTGTTGCATGTGTGTGCCTCGACGATGATGGTGTGCGGTGCATACTTCCGAGCTTTGAGCGGCGCGTGATTACGTACGGACTTTCTGAGGACTGCACGACGAGGGCCGTTGATATCGAAGCACATGAACGGCAGGTGAGTTATTCGCTCGTGCATGAGGGCGTCGACCTCGGACGTGTGACGTTACATGTGCCGGGTGAGCATAACGTGCGCAATTCGCTTGCTGCTGCATCGATGGCGCTCGAGCTTGGTATCGATGCCGATGTAATTCGTGAAGCACTTGGAGAATTTCATGGTGTGTATAGACGCTTCGAAGTCCGTGGCGAGCACCATGGAATATTGGTAATCGACGACTACGCACACCACCCAACAGAAATCCTGGCAACACTGGCCGCCGCACGTGCTGGATGGGATAGGCGCATCGTGGCGGTCTTTCAGCCTCATACGTACACCCGGACCCGAGACTTTTTTCAGGCATTTGCGGAGTCGTTTGCCAACGCAGACGTCCTCGTTTTAACCGACGTTTATGCAGCTAGAGAGCCCGCAATCGAAGGTGTCTCGGGGGCGCTCATCGCTGATGCAGCAAGGCTTGCGGGGCATTCGCAGGTTCACTACGTACCCCACTCCTCTGACGTCCGCGACTACCTCCAAAGCATCCTCCAACCCGGTGATTTGGTCCTCACGATGGGGGCTGGTGATATATGGAAGGTAGGCGTGGAGTTGCTCGGCTGACTATTTTTGCTGTTTCGGCGTCTGCATGCCCTGCGCTACTGTATTCATCCGGTTAGTGGTTTGGCGCTTGCGCCCTTGCTAAATCTTCTATAATTAGGTCACGGGTTATTTCGCTTATGCTGTCTGCAAAAATTCTCGTCATCTGTTCTTTGCTTTTTGTTGTCGGGTCGCCCATGTCTGCGCAGAAGAAAAAACCTGCCAAAACAACCAAGAACACGACATCGACTGCTTCCACCTCGACCAACGCCGAATCGCGTTACAACAACGCGGTTATGGCTACTGTTGGCTCTGAGAACATTATTTACGCCGACGTCGAGCGTGCGTTTCAGAAAAACATGAATCGCCGCGAAACAAAACTTTCCGGAGTGCCACGCGATACAGCATTGGAGTTTTTACGACTCTATACGAACTATCGTTTGAAAGTCATGAGTGCGCGCGAACGTGGAGTACAGAACGACACGGCTGTGAAATCGGACATCGCAAACAATCGCAAGCTTCTCTCGGAAACGTTTTACTTCGACAAAGCAATTGCAGATGCGCGTGTTGCTGAGCTTACACGGCGTCGCACAAAGGAATTGAAAGTAGCCATCATGTTGGCGGCTGTTGTGCCACCGGGACAAAATTCCTGGGACACTGTACGTAGCTATAACAAGGCCTTGAATCTCATTCGCATGCTCGAGAGTGGCGCTAACTTTGCGCAGCTCGCTCGCGATTCGTCCGATGACAAAGAAACAGGATCTAACGGTGGCGACCTTCCATGGATCTCTGGTGGTTCGATTATTAAGATTGTCGAAGACGAAGCGTATGCAGTTCCTGCTGGCTCGTTCTCAAAAAAACCAGTTCCTTCACGGTTTGGTTACTTCATTGTAAACGTCGAACAAAGTCAACCGCGTAAAGTTGTCAAGTTCCGTCACATACTGCTCGGGCCTAAAGCCGAACGCGATACAGTAGCAACCGAACGCCTAGCCGACAGCTTACTTCAAATCCTTCGCATGCCAGGTGCTCAGCAAGGGGCTGCGCTTCGCGCACGGGGCGTAGAGCCAGGCGACGATCCGTTTGCAGCAATGGCTGGAGCGTATTCCGACGATCCGGCTTCGGCTACAAAGGGTGGATACCTTGGTTCGTCATACTCAAGATCTGGAGGTATGGAGCCAAACTCTACACGCCTTCTTCCTGCGTTCGAGAACGCAGTATTCGCACTTAAGGATGGCGAGGTCTCGGGCAAGGTCCGTACGCTCCACGGCATCCACATCATACGCCTGGACTCTACGAAGTACCCAGATGAAGTGATGGAACGCGACAACGCTCGTCGCACCTATCGTAGGCAGTACTTCGAAGAAGACAAACGCCTTGTGCTCGACTCACTGAAAACGGTGTACGGCTATGCATGGAATCGCGACGTCTATGCGCGAATGAAAGCAGTTGTAGACAGCACGAAGAATGCTCAAGACTCTACGTGGCATGGTAAGATTCCGGCAGACTTGCTGAATCAGACTCTCTACACCTCACCGAAGGTAGACCTTACCGTAGGACAGTTCGCCGATTCTTTGCGTTATCGCCTTGATATGCGAGGTTTCACTTTGAATTCCGCAGGATATGATCGCGCTATTAACAAAATCGTCGACGCGCATTTACTCGAGCAAGCAACAGCGAACCTCGAAGCATCCCATCCCGATTTCAAAGCGTTGATTCAGGAATTCACAGACGGCATTCTAATGTTCAAGGTCGAAGAGCAGGAAGTATGGAGCAAACTCCGTTTTGATACAGTTGATGCGCGTGCCTTTTACGACACGACACGCAGCCGCTGGATGACCGACACAAAGTATCTGCTGACAGAAGTGTATGTAACCGATGCAAATCGCGCTCAAGAGATTGCCACTTCCGCAACGGGTGGTTCAGATCTGGCGGAGATTGCATCGAAAGAAACGCAACGCGATGGCATGCGTGAAAAACGTGGTTCGTTAGGGGCGCTTAGTGCAAAGACATCGAAGTACGCGCAAATGGCACGTGATGCAAATACAGTTTCAGGTGGCGTCATCGGTCCGTTTCCGCACGACAAGGGCTTCGTTGTGTTACGCCTCGACGGTATCGAACAACCTTCACCCAAAACTTTCGAGCAGTCACTTACAGAGCTAGCTCCGGCGTATCAAGACGCGTTGCAAAAACGACTGACCGAAGCATGGCTTAGCGATGTTCGTCAGCGCAACGCAGTCGTCATCAATCAAAAGACCATCAACGAGATCTACAAGTAATGCGATTCCAAACGGCACTCCTTCTCGGCTTTCTATTGCTTGCACTTGGTGTTTCGGCCCAGACGGGGTCGATGGAACGCATCGTTGCTGTGGTTGGCAAAGAGATTATCCTAAAGTCTGACATCGACGGACAGGTTGCCATCATGGTTCAGCGGAATCCGGCAGCGGCTAAAGACAACGAACAAAAACTTCACGATTATGTGCTCGACCAACTCATCAATGAGCGCTTAATTATGACGAAGGCCATCGAAGACAGCGTTGAAGTAAGTGAAGAGCAGATCACAGAACGCATGGAATTCCAGATTAAGTCGTTAGTACAGCAATTCGGTTCAGAAAAGCGCATCGAAGACGTGTACGGAATGTCGATGTCACGTATACGCCGCGAATTCAGAGACGAGATCCGGAAGCAACTCCTTGTCGAGACCATGCGAGATAAAAAGTTTGCCAATACAAAGATCACACGTGGCGAAGTCGACGATTTTTACAAACGGTACCACGATTCCATTCCAAAAGTGCAGCCGCGTGTAGATCTCTACCACATAGTAAAATTTGTTAAAGCCTCTGCTACGCAAAAAAAAGAAGCGAACGAACTTGCTTTGCGAATTCGCGACTCGATAATGAAGGGTGGATCGTTTAGCGACTTTGCACGACGTCACTCTGGAGACCCAGGCTCAGCAGTCAACGGCGGCGACCTTGGCACAGTCGAACGTGGCAAGTTTGTGCCTGCGTTCGAGAATGCTGCATTCGGTCTTCAACCCGAGGAAATTTCGCAACCCGTAGAGACTCCATTTGGCTTTCATATCATTCAGCTTATTACGAAGTCTGGCAACTCGATAACAGCACGCCACATTCTTATTCGTGTCGGACAAAGCGAAACCGACAAAGAGGTGGCTCGAGCTGCTCTACTAGATGTCAAAAAGAAAGTCGGCGAAGGCACCTCATTCGTTGAACTTGCCAAGACAGCAAGTGATGAGCGCGAAACGGCAGGCTTCGGCGGCGCAATGGGACAGATCGAACTTGAGCGCCTCCCAGAGGACATGAAAGCAATTGTTGCGAACCTCCCCGATGGAGGCGTAAGCGAGCCTTTACCATACACAACAGACCCAACACGTCAGGGGTATCACATCCTCTACCGCAAAGAGATACTCGCCGAGCATTCTGCTACGATGGATGGCGATTACAAACTACTTGAGCAAATGGCTACCTACGAAAAGCGCCAGCGCCTCGAGCAGGAATGGATAACAGAGTTGCGCCGCACGCTGTACTGGGAGAAGAGATAGCAGCTGTGGTAAGCGCTCAAGAGCCGCTGTGGTTTGAATGCGAGAGCCGCTGTGGTTTGCGCGCTGCGCGCGCTACCAAGACCTCGATATCGAGGCCCTGAAGATTGTCTCTTGGTAGGTGCCACCGTAAACCGGCGGGTTTAGACGCTCGTTAAAGAGATTGCGCTCTGCACGAATGTCGACGTTGGCGAACTCGCCAAGTGTTGCACCCAAGCCGAAGAAGTAGCCGGTGCGCGTACCAAACGTGTCGTCGAATGCGAGAGTAAGGCCGCCACTCACACTCATGAACTCGAAAATGCCGTAGTTCACAGACCCATCTACGGTAATAATGGTGTTGTCTGGCGAACCTGTAGACTTTTGTGATATATAGCCCATACCTGCCGACAACGTAAGCGGAAATGTAAAACTGATGCTCTGATTACCATTGAGCGTAAGAACTGCGTAATCAGCAATTCCATTGATTGTTTTGCTAGACTGACTTCCCGCATTAAGCGTTGTGTTTGCCGAAAGATCGCCAATACGATAGCTGTAGCCCGAAGCAGCCGTAAGAACCGTGATGTTGTTATCGATCTGGAGGTTGGGCTCTGGGTCGTCGTTAATCTGAGCGTATGGTGCATACGAAAGTCGCAGGTACGGATACTTGCGAATGTTAAGACCAAGTGTAGCACCAAGACTCGTAATCGTTGTAGTACTGCGTTTCCACGGAAGAAGGTTGTCGGTGTCGCGACGATAGAAAAGTCCGACACTGAACTGCCTTTGCCAGAACGACTGATCGATGCGTGCATCATAACGAAAGACGTCGGTGCGCAGGTTGGGAACGCCAAGCGCTCGGTAACCCGGACCAATCCTTCGTGTTGACGCGCGAAAACGTGTGCCCGTAGATCGAATGTCGAGTTGGGTTGAACCAGTCACCGCCCAATCGAAATACGACGATGCCGATGAGTCGACAAGCCCAAGCAGAATATCGGGTACTGCCTTTGTACTAAACTTTGGTGCGTTCTGGTCGCCTACCGTAAGTGTTACAGCACCCTCACCTTCCAACGTCCACATGCCTGGTATGAGCTCTGTCTTAAAATCGAGACCCATGAGCATGTTTTTCTGCGGAGTAAGCGACGAGTTTGTGTCAGAGAATGTTATGCTTTGCCTGTCGTCGATTGTATACACCCCATTAAGTATGAAGTGTGCACCATCACGCCGTCCGATGCCGATACGTCCGGCATACATCATTCGTCCGAATGCCGAGTTATCGAAGTTCGCAAACACACCCGAGTCTACACGTGCAGTGTCGAGTCTGAGCAACGGACGTTGTGTTTTACCACCCGCTACGTGCACGTAAAAAAAGCCCGGATTCCATTCTGCAGAGCCGCCGTCCAAACGGACACCATTCACAGTGAGGGGTGTAAAGGTTGGGAAGAGCGCACCAACCCCAATCGTTGGAAGTGCAGCCATCACTGCTTCGACATCCGACATAAAACCCATCTGTTGCATGAGGTCGGTGTAACCAGTTAGGTCGCCGTTTGCAACATCACGAAGTTTTTCTACTTGCTTGTACTGTTCGAGTTGTTTGAGCTGATCGGGGTTGTACTTCGCAAGCGAATCCTGCACATCGTCGTACTTGTCGAGTAGTTCGCCGCCCTCCGATCGTGCGAATTCATTCAGAGCGCGATATGCGCGTGCCGAAACAATACGCTTTACAGCTTCTGGGTCGAGCGTAATTGAAAATGCGTTGATGTCCTGACGTAGTCCGTCTTGCTCTGACGACAGCAAAAGATTTGCGGTAAGCGGAATTCCGTACAACGAAATGGTAGGATTAATTTCCATCCGCCATAAATCGGGCGGCTTTTCCTGGAAGGTGCCTTGGCGATTCGCTGTCTGTCCGATCATGCGATAGCTGCCCATGAGCATTACTGGGGCATCACCATTCTGCGAACCAAACACAAACCACGGTGAACTTGTTGATGGAGTTTGTGGCGTAGGAGACTGCTGCGCAATACTATGCGAGAGACATAGTGTTACGCTTACTGAGATGCACAACAGAACAAGGCGCATTTGCTTTTGCGAAAGTGAAGGCGACTTTGCGATTTCAACCGTTCAGGCGACTCTGTGATTTCAACTGTTAAAGAGACTTTCCGATTTCAACACTAAGGCGATGCAAGTTTTTCGACACGAAATGGGCCAAGGGGCGGATCAAGGGGCACAGGAGTAAGATTTGTTATCGGACCCTCTCCGAGCTGTCCGTATTCATTCGTTCCCCATGTCCAAAGTCCACCGTCTGCACGAACGGCCATACCATGTGCTCCACCCGCAACAACACCAGCTACTGCGTCTAGACGAGACACCTTCACAGGTTCTATTCGCCCAACTCGCGTACCGTCGCCCAATTGTCCAAGAGCATTATTGCCCCATGCCCACAGATTGCCTGCTGAATCGAGCGCTAGTGAGAATGTACTGCCAGCGGCAATAGCCTTGACACGGGGCAGCCCCTTTACCAATCCAGGTGCTGGGCGGTCTTTATTCGTGCCATCGCCAAGCTGTCCGCTTGCATTACCTCCCCATGCCCACACTCGGCCGTCGATATCAAGGGCCATCGTATGGTAGTCTCCAGCCGACACGGAGGTAAAGCCCTGTCGTTTAAGGAAGGATAGGTTCGCTTCAACAGCTCCTGGCACTACTACAGGTGTTGGCCATCCAATTGCAAATAAGTCGTCGGGGTCTACACCACACTGTCCGTAATTGTTAGCTCCCCAACAGAACACTGCACCAGTAAACGACAGTGCTACCGAATGCGAATGTCCCGCAGCAACTGCTGCAATGCCATTCAACGCATAATGCAGCGTAGGCTTTGTCATTGGCAGGTTTGCCGTTATCTGTCCCGTCGTGTTGTCGAATATCACGTTCAACCACGTTCCGCATTCCCAGGTGCGGTTATACCCCCACACATATACTTGACCCTTGTCGTTGAGTGCGAGTGCGTGGCGTGACCCGGTTGCGACTTGAATGATGTTTGCGACTTTTAGATCGACAGGGTCGTTTTTCTGTACACGATCATCGGTACCGAGCTGCCAGTAGTCATTGAAGCCCCAGCCGAGAATAGCACCCGCCTTCGTGACCGCGAAGGAGTGGTCCATGCCCGCTGCAAGTGCCTTCACTTCTTTAACCTTTTCTAGTTTCATCGGCTCGGGCACTACGCCACCATAATCTTTACCAACGGCGCGCCTAAGATTATCTCCCCATCCCCACACGATGTTTTTAGGGTTGAGCGCAGAAAGACCAAGTCCGGCCTTGCTATACTTTGCTGCTTCGGAAGCATTCATTTCATACAGTTCGGGACCATCTTTTTTGTTACTCTGAATGTTCGCTTCTGTGAACTTGGGAAAGTCCTCGGCGTTTATAGAGGCTTTGAACGACGGATTGAGCTTCAGGTTCTCGTCTACAACAGCAGAAGTGAATCGCTTCGTGTTTGTCGACACATCGTTCACCACATTAAGGTCGGTGAACTGTGCTCCGCCTCCTCTGTAAATGCCTACATCACTGGAAAGCATGTCGCGAATATTTTTCTTTGGCTTCTCTTGTGGAGTTGCTGCGAGCGAATGGTTTTCTCCGGCTGACATAACAAGCACCGGCAGTTTAACCGAGTCGTCTTTCTCACGATCGTAGAATCGGAAGTAATCGACGTTAACGTGCCCGACCTTCGTTGAATCGCGCACTATGATAAAGGCAACGCGATTCAAAAATTTAGTGACGTCCCACTCAACCGGATCGAGTCTATCTGATGTGCCACCACTTTTTGCTTTAGATGCCGCACCTAGATCGGCGTTGGTTGTATGAGCGACATAGAATTCTTTCGTCGACAAAGCAATACGTCGCGATGGAAGCTTGAATGTGTCTTTTGCAAGTTTTTCGACAAGCAGTTCAACACCTGCATCACCAGACAGCATGCCACCACACAAAAATCCAATAGTGCTGGTCTTGATCTGAAATTCTTCTGACAGCATTGCACCTACAGCACCATCGCCATTTGTCGGTCCAAGAGATGTTACCCAGTATTTGGCATGATGACCAAGTTGGCCAAGCACGGGGTGATCATCGAGAACAGGATCATCAACAAACGCCTCACCATCAACGGTCCAGCAACCAAGCGTACCAAGTTCGAAGTCCCAGTTCTCTCCGCCACAAGGCATGTCTGCCGTTAGGCTCGATTTGCTTGTCTTTACGCCTCCGCCCGCAGTTGTATCACCCGTGCCTCGTTTATCAGCCTGATCGCCATCGGTCGTATCGGTCGTATCGTCTTGACTATCGGTTTCGGGGTTGTAGGTAAACCACCAGATCTCGCTCTCGCCCATGGGAACACGTCCGTCTGTAGCATTAAACGCCGTTATCATCCATGCATACTTGCGTTTCACTTCAAACGATCTGCTTGAAACGGGATACAGGAACACGTTGTTGGGAATGTTTTCGCGAATGAACCACGCTGGATTCGCAGCCATAGCGCTGTATGGCGACTGGCTGTTAAACACCTCGACGATTTTCAAGCGGTAGGTCGGACGAAATCCGCTTGCTGGTGGAGACCCGCTTAGCCACGAGAACGTCGGGAATTTATCCATGACAACACTTTCGTCAGGCGGCGCAATCAGAATCGGAATCGTCATGCGCTCTACCGTCACGAACTTGCAATCGCGTCCAATAACTTGGTCGGTCTCTTCGCTAATTACCTCGCAACAAATCGTGTACGCACCAGAAGGCACAGAGCCGGTTCGTAAAAGAGCGTCGCGGTACTTGTTATTCGACTGATCTACTGTAATCGGCTGGACGTCATTACCAGTGACAACCGAACGTCCTGGCGGTACAGTAATAATCTTCGTACGTGCATCGGCAATAATCCCGTCGGGGATTGATGTCTCTTCTGCAGTGCCATGCAAATACACCCGAACTGGGCGTCCAGAGCGGTTATTCAGTTCGACCTTCCACAAGTCAGCAATGCGCAACTGATTGGGAGGGGGCTGAGTGAGCCTAATGTCGACGAGCTCTGGTCCTTGCGCCTTAAGGATTGACGCAATGATGAAGATCGCAATGGCGACAATGATTTGGCGCACACGAAGCATAATTGGCCTCGCGAAGAAAGAATAAAGAACCACGGCAACATAAGAAAGTCAAACGAATTGTCGCTTTATCATTTCAGTATTTTGTTCGATTGCTCCAAACACGTATGTTCGCCAAGGTTCCTGTTGTGTCACTGGAGGACCGATGAAAAGAATCGCCTTATCGGTCGAAGCACTTAAAAAGCTTCATTCGTCTAGAGTCCCCGATGTGCCGCGGACTCAATCAAGCTCAGCCCCATCTCAGATCTCTGCAAACGGCCTCTCGCGCCGAAAGGCAATAGGTCTCGCTGGAGCGGCAACGATGTTTGCTGCGCCACTAGTACGCTCTGTCGAACATGCAATCACGGCATCGTATCGATTGTCGCGTCGCGGCAATCGCATTGCATTTAGCGTTGCAGGTGTAGAACGATGGGTAATCGATCCGCGAATGTTCGACGGGCACCCAGAGCTTACCACATCGACACAAGACAACATCACGCACGTTGCTCTGCGTAATGCGATGTACCCCGGTACCCGTATCAGTGCTGACTTCACGGCAGAGATTCATGGTGGCTCTACACCCGCGTTACACTGCACGATTGTTGCAACAAACACACAATTCAACGTTCCGTTCGTCGCCTGGCTTCTTGAGAAGACGACCGAAGTACGTGCAACAAAAAAAGCTGTTGCCCTCGATGCTACATCGTTTCATGCAGTAGTTCCCGCAGGCACAGAAGTGTGTTTTCGTCCAACATGGACGCTGTCGTTCTCGCCCTCAAACAGCCTAACACTCTTCGCTGCGCAGATCGATGCACTGTCGTTGCACGGCAGCAGTATCGTAGTACATCTTCCTAAGTCCGACACACTCTCTGCATTACGTCCAGCCGCACCACGTAGCACCTTCCTCTGCATTCGTCGAGGCAATGAAGCACGCTGGCCAATACCACTCAGTTTCCTCAACGACGCTGCACTAACGATGTCTGTTCGCGATGATGCATTCGATTCGTGCACACTCGAGACAGCATCAGACGGACGCACTGCAGGAATTCTTGAAGGGGCTCTCGAAGGGGGCGTGACGTTTTCTGCAAAACGTCACGACGCAACGTTTGCTGTCCGCGACGTGCGTTATGCGTGGACCCGTACAGACGAAGGCCTGCATGAAGCATTCGTTGCACGTTATGCAGCGTCTCCGAAGTGGATTAACGCAGCAGGCGTTGGCATGCTTGTCGGCGAACGCGAAGGCATCCCACCTTTAGAAATTGTCAGTCGCAATGGTGTTATCGACCGCTTCATCGTTGCACCGGGTCTTCTCAAATATCACATACCTGTAGACGGTGCATTAACCGAGCCCACGAAGATGGGCGAGGGTGCGCAGCTCGCTTGGCTTGTCTCGAACGTTGCCCCTTCGGCTTTGCCGAAGCCCCATTTCCATATGATGGGACTGCTGCTCGATCCGCAGCAGGACATGAAAATCCAACAGTCGCAGATACAAGGTGCGTTTCAGAAGGACACAAAAAAAGATTTCAAAATCAAGAAGTCGCTTGGCAAGTGGGCACTTGCCGGCACGTTAAAATTTGCTGGCAATCCGAAGATTACCGTAATACGTCCCGAAGACTTGCTGGTGCTGACGTTTGAGTTTGTAAACATGACCATCAACAAGGGTGGTGGCACGTTCACGACAAGTGGCAGCGGCAGTAAGCTCATTGTCCACTTTCAGCCGCAGCACATTGCAGAGCGCGCATTTTATTACGTCAACGACCCAGACAAGGTAAAGACTGACGGTCCAGGGATTAATAGCGACGACAAACCTCCGGCAAGTGCACCTACCTCAGGACCCAACGAGCCGCTGCTCGACCCGCCAATTGATGCCGTCATGGCAAACGATTCGCGCCTTGTCTTCAGCGTGCCTTCGGGACATCCAGGAAAGTTCACAATCGAAGGTCTGCTCGATTGGAGCAAGTTCACCCAATTCGTTTCGCCAAGCGCAAAGCCACCAGATGTCGAATTCACGCTTAACATTCTTGCTGGCGCCTTTCTCGGAAAGTACTTCGACTATGTCGGCGAGAACCCCGACGCGAAACCAGCTAATGCTTCGAAGGTTCAGGTAAGGGGCTCGAAGACGGCAATGAATGCGGGACTCGTCTCGCGCCTGGGTGGAAAAAAATCTGCGATGCGTTCGGGTGGCGCCAATCGTTCAGGGTCGTCTATAGGCGGCATGAGCACAGCAAAACTGCAGACGCAGTTTGAAACCAGCGCTGACTTCTCAGCGCCGTTAGCTGTTGCAGTATTGCCTGGTTATCTCGAGGTTCTAAATGCGAATCCGCCCATACGCGCGCCGAAGGAAGACGAAACGGCAATTGAATATCCGTATCGTCTAATTCTGTCGCCAAATAAATACGCAGCCTGGGCACACAGCGATGTGCCAGTGATGAATCCGACGAATCGTCGTGCAGAGTTATGGCACACGAGGCTTGGTGTGAAACATGCGAGTGGTGTTGTAAACGAGGAAGCCGCTTATTTCCGCACGATGCGTGCTATCTGGTCGCCTGACGTAGACACCTCGTACTCGATGAGCGCGAAGTTTAAGGAGCGTCCGTTCCGCACGTCTATCAACCGTCGCGACCGCCACGAAATCGTGCAGCTCACAAGCAACTTCGGCATGAAGGGCACAGACGATGCCCCATTAGATGTTAAAAGATTTATGATGACGTCGTTGGGTGCATGGGCCGACATGATTGGCGCGTGGGACCCAGACGGCGCTCTTGACAATCTCGATGTCGAGCAATGGATTCAACGTGGAACACAAGGTCGCGACCACTTTGTGCGCGTGTGTTACAAGGGTTTTCTATTCCCATTCGGACATCGTGCTACACTTGTAAAGGAAACCGAACGCAAGTTCCGTCGCACACCACGAGGTGATATGGCTGCGTATCTCATGCAGCGCATGTACATCATTTTGCGTCAGCCTGTTCGCGAGTTCCCTGCCGATGGCCTTACCGGAATGGAGTATCAGGGTCGTGGCAATCCGTTCCGCAAGGTGCTGATAACTACACGCACAACTCCGAACCTGTTGCTACCAGTTGCGTTGCAAGGTCCACCAATGTCCTCGAACAGCTTCTGGCCTAGATTCCAGCCCCCAGGCGGACCTCAGGATGTGAAGTGGCAGTGTGTCGGCACCGATTGGGAAAACAACGAAGTCAACTTTACAATGCCAATGGCATTTCTAGCTAACACAGATGCTTGCACAGCAAACACGCAGAACTGGATAAACAACACATACAAGACAGAGAACGCTCGCCGAAAAGTGGACATGGGCGGACAGCACATTGCTTACGCGCCATCAACGAAAAAAGGCGACACATCATTGCCTACAGACAGCATCAGCTGGCTCGGGTACTGGGCGGAGACAAACGACTCGAAAACACCGCACTTCTTTCCGAAGATGGAGCGTTCGTCTGTTCGTGTAGAAAAAATTCAAGAGCTCATTGGTACCGATTCGTCCCGCGACATCGAGTTCTTTTCGAAGTACCTCGAACACGCCTTTGCAAAGGGTCCAGATTTCCCAAAGGGTGTTGTCCCTAACATCAACGATGTAAAGAACCCATCGCAGATTTTCGCAAAGCTTGTTTCGCAGATCTCGATGAATTTTGGTTCGGCATCTGACAAAGCAGGCGGACTCGCCGCTCCGAGCATTGATGTCTCGGGTCTCTCGCGCCTGTTAGGCACTGTTCCGGGCAACCTAAACGACATTGCAAACACCGCAACGGCTATCGGCAACTTCGACCCGATGACGTATTTCGCCGATCTGCTCAACGCGAAGATTCTAGGCGACATAACGTTGAAAGACGTGCTGGACTTTGTTCAGGGCGTGATGAACAACATCGACAAGATGCCCGGACTCGACAAGAAAGACGACTTCGGCGTCAAGGGAAACGTCGACGATATCAAGGCAAAAGCCGACGCACTCAAGGCACAAGCTCAGGCGCTTGCTAACGATGTTGCCACTGAAGTGAAAGATGCAAAAGATGCATTAATTGCAGAAGTAAACAAGGTTAAAGACGAGATTCAAGGCTACATCAACGACGGCAAGAAGATTGTCGAAGACCGTATCAACGAGTGGAAGAAACGTGTAGAGAACAAGGCCAACGAACTAAAGAACGAAGTAGACAAAGCCCTAAAGCCCCTTATCGATGCGGGCAACGAAGCCGCAAAAAAATACGAAGCTGTCGCCAGCGAACTCGAAAAACTCAAGCAGGGTCTATCGCTCGTCTACGAATGGCAAACCGAAATCAAGAGCAGTCCGGGCAACATCCTTGTGCCATTGAACCCAGGCACGACAGACAAAGACAAGAAGGCAATTCTTTATCTCAAGGCCTCGTTCGTTAAGAAACTGAACCTCGACCCACCAGAAGTAACAGTCTACGGCTCGCTTAGCAACTTCGTTATCAATCTCATAGGCGATGGCGCGGCGCAATTCCTCATTATCAAGTTCAATCGCCTAGCTGTTACGTCGGTGCTTGGCAGTAAGACCGATGTCGATCCCGACATCGAAGGTGTTGAGTTTGCTGGTCCGCTTACGTTTGTAAACAAACTTAAAGATCTCATTCCGTCAGGGGGCTCGGCAGGGGGCGTTGGCTTCTCGTTCGACTTGCAAGTACTGCCCTCGGGCATTACGGCTGAACTAACGATTGGTCTTCCTAACGTTACCGTTGGTGTGTTCTCGCTGCAGAACATGGCGTTTATCATGCGCCTGACGATTCCGTTCGACGGACGTCCGTTCTCTGCATACTTCGCCTTCTGCACGCGTGAGAACCCGTTCCGCCTAACCGTCATGGTGTTTGCAGGTGGCGGCTTCTTTGGCATCGAGATCAACCCATCGGGCGTTATCATGCTCGAGGCTGCATTCGAATTCGGAGGCAACTTCGCATTCGACATCGGCATTGCATCGGGCGGTGCATCGGTTATGGCGGGTGTGTACTATAAACTCGAAACGAAGACCGTCGACGGCAAGGACGTAAAGCAATCAACACTCGAGGCGTACTTCCGCTTGAGTGGCAATCTCTCGATACTTGGTCTCATTCATGTGACCCTGACGTTCGAATTAAAGCTTACATGGCAGGACAACGGCAAACTCTGGGGTACAGCAACAATCGAAGTTGAAATCGAAATTCTGTTCTTCAGCTTCTCTGTTGGTGTTACGGTTGAACGACAACTCAAGGGTAGCGACAGCGACCCGACATTCAAGGACATGCTGCCGATGCCGGCAATGTGGACCGAATACTGCAACTCATTCGCTTAAGACGCGGAGGACCAAATGGCTTCGCAAGAATTTCAGTGGACGCCTATACCGTTTGATGTAGAGAAGCAAGGTGACGACACCCTGCTCTCTGTGGCTATTATGGTAATGCCAAAGCTTCAGGACGCCACGACCGACGATAATAAACTCAGTGAATATCCTGACATGTTGGACTGGCCCAGCACGCTTAACAACATTACCGTCACACTCGAATTCGATTCAGGCGACGCAGTGGGTCCACTCGACTATCAGGAATTCGGCGGTCCTGCATCTACCGAAGCATGGAAATCGATCTTCAAGCCCACGACACTTGTACGTCCGTATGAATACCGTCCGTTCACCGATTTCAAAATCGTGACCTACCCCGTTGGTACGGTCTTGAATTCAATCGATAAGTTCAATCAGAAAGTCTTGGCGAAGTACGCGAACGAACTGCCAATCGCTGATGCTGAACTAGAAGCCAACAACGCTAGCTCGACGAAGAACAACAAGCCAAAGGCCAAACTCAGTCCCATGGTTGAGTTTCTTCGCGACGCTCTCCCCGATTCTGATGCTGAGGGCGCGGCGACAGAGCAGATGCAGAAGTGGGAAAGCGAAGGCAGAGGTGCGACAAACGCGCTCATTAAGCAGGGCGGTCCAACGAAGAACACCAAAACAGGCAGCAATAAAGAGCGGATTGATGTTCCCACAGCACCTCAGTCAATGATGTTTCAGCCAATTGGCATGAGTTCGCTGGGCAATCAATTGCAGATGGTTGAACTTTATCACGCACCTCGCAATATTCCTGTTGCGGGTAACGTTGGTGGCAAAGACTATTATCGCGCCAAACGCTATCACACAGAAAAACCGAAGTACGATTTTCATCAGGTGGTATCTGTCATGCGCGAGTATCCCGAGATGCTGCGGCGTCTAGGAATCGTAAAGCATGTAAAGTTTAAGATGCCCGACGGCCTTGGCTCCAACGGCAAGGTGCGCTGTATCGTGAACTTCCCTGGTCCGGCCGTTACAACTAAACACGTTACACCATGGACAGTTTTCAGACTCACGACGAGTGGCGACGCAGCATTCTGGCAGTTCCTGCCACGTCCGGACGGCGGCTCTGAAATCGTCGGAGCGCTCCTTTGCCTCAACGACAAAACCAACTACGACATCGTACAAATCGATGTCGATGCCGCGTCGCTCAAGACGTTGAATTACGCACGCGGAATAATGTACCGAATAACGAAAACCATCGGTACCAAGAGCTCTAAGACCGACGCCACTCCGCCGTCAACACGTGGAACTGGCTTACAGCTTATACGCGTTAATCGTGGGTTGAAACTCGCAAAACAAATCATCCGCTCGGGCAATAATTACAACAAGCTCGTTACAAATCAGGAAGTAAACCTGTATGCCGACGACTTGATGCGTGGTGTTCGTATTGATGTGTTCGATGAGACAACCGACAAGTGGGAATCGCTGATGCGTCGCGACGGCCTACTGAAATTCCCCGAAGCATCTGGTGCTCTAAAGACGATAGGGGTGCCAATAACAGATGAAGAAGGTGTGTTAACATTTGCTGCTACACGTCCCGTATCAGCCAACCCCACATCCATGCGCGACCTATACGCACACGAAACAGTAGCACAATGGGAAGGCTGGAGTCTGGTTGCACCACGCATCGGTTCGTTCATTGGCATTGAAGACGAATTGCAGCCGGAAAACAAAACATCTACGCCGTCGCCCGATTTTGAATACAAAGTCGAGACAACGTTTTCTGTCACGCCAAATTCTTTGCCACGGCTCCGTTACGGACGTGATTACCGCATGCGCGCACGCTTCACGGACATTGCAGGCAACAGCGCGAAGAAAGACGAACTCAAGCCTGACGATTTCGATTGCGCCTCCGAGCTCATTCGTTATTACCGCTGGGATCCAATCATCTCGCCATCACTCACACTTCGCACAAATCCAGTTGAAGGTGAATCGCTCGAGCGCATGGTTATTCGCACCTTCAACGAGAGCGAAGACGAAACCGTTTTGCCCCCTATCGAAAAAGTTTGCGAACGCCACATGTTCCCACCACTTGCTGCACAGCAACTGGCAGAACGTCACGGTATGTTCGACGACCCAATTACAAAGGCGATGAATGGCGACTCTTCTACGTACGACCTGATTGTAAACAAGTCGAAAGACTTGCCGTTTCAGTGGTACAAGCGCAATGGCGCAGGTGGACTCGATCCGATGGGCGCATTAAATGCTGTGCCTTCGGCTTCCTCGCAAAAAGATGCAATACGCTACCCCATCGTTGCAGAAGCAGTACCCGAAACGCCGTACTTGCCCGATCCGATGGCAAGGGGCTTTACGTTACAGAACGTTCCCGGCATGGCAGCGAACGAAGGCATGGAGATAAAGCTTGCAGGCGGTACGCAGTCTATGATAATCGCTTCGCCATCTGGTGGTGTTGTTACGATTCCGTTCGATCCGTTCAATCTGTGGCCAGCAATTCATTCGATAATCGTTCAACTCGCCGAAGGTACGTCGTCGCCTATGTGGCAGCCAGGTGCGCGCACACTCATTCTATCGCTTCCGAAGGGTGAACAGGCGACGATTAAGTTCAGCTCGAACATGGGCGAAACAAAGGCTGAAGCAGAAGAAGTGTCGAAGGTACATGGCAACATTGGCACGCTAACTAAAGCTGGCGTGTCGGGTCCGGCATTCGACGCTGCTCTGCGTGGTCTTTCGTGGATGTTAACACCCGGACGTACCCTGCATCTCGTTCACGCAACACAAAAGCCCCTTAAAAAACCTGAAATCAAGATCGCCTCTGTATACGAACGAGTGTTTGGTGGTACCAACGCAGGCATTGACTTTAAAAATGTTTACTATCACTCGCACACGACGTCAAAAGTCGATATCCACGGCGAGTGGAAGATGTGGCAAGACAATCTGAACGAAGAGGGTCCGGTGCTACTCGACCAGCGCAAGACAGTTGTGAAGCTGCAGGACGAAAACCCGACCGACGACAAGCTAAGTGCTCAGCACTTGGACGAATTCGGCGACACGAAGTACAGGTTGATGAACTACGTACCTACTGCAACGACGTTGTTCAAAGAGTACATGCCGCCCGATCGTAAAGACACGACGGCAAAACTCACGCGCCGTGGTCCTGAAAAAGAACTGCACATTCTTAGCACAAAACGTCCAGACCCTGTCGATCTTCTGTACGTCGTTCCATCGTTTAAGTGGGTCGAAGAAAAGAAAGAACTTGTTGGCGGTGTAATCGAAAGCACGCGTCGCGGCGGAGGCTTACGTGTGTACATGAAACGTCCGTGGTACTCATCAGGCAACGGCGAACTCCTCGGTGTCATTCTCTATTCGACAAAGAAATTTGTCCCACAAAAACCAGACAGCGGCAAGGACAGCAAGGGCTCCAAAGACATCAAGAATTACAACAGCATGCCGTATGTCGAGCAGCTAACTGCGAACGCCGACATCAAGGGTAGCGTGCCTGGCATCATGGCAGGCATAGGTGTAATGGGCGATCTGGTTGCGGGTGGACAGCTTAATATTCCCGAAGAATTACATCCGTACGTAACAGAATGGGGCTTAGACCCCATCTGGCTGTCTGCACCAACGCCTGCAGATGCTGCGCCGCGCATTAACAATTTTGTCGACCCTAAAGTTGTGCTCGACAACATCTCGATTGATGAAGTCGACCCCAAACAGCGCTTCGCAGTTGTCGGCTTCGAGCCGCAGTACGACGAAAAACGCAAGCTGTGGTATTGCGACATCGAAATCGATCCGGGCAAATCGTACTTCCCATTCATTCGCATGGCGCTGTGTCGCTTACAGCCACATTCACTTGCCGATAGTACAACAGGTCACGACGTCTTTGTATCGCGCATTGCGCTTAGCGACTTCTGTCAGATCGCTCCCGACCGCAAAGCCACAGCACGCATCGAAGACGATAAAAATGGCGTCACTGTCCAAGTTGTAGGCCACACCTACCGCATGAACACAACAGGTCATCAAGGTTCTGAAATTGAAGTCACGATCGAAAAACGCGACTCGTCAGCACCCGGTGCTGGCCTTCCTGGCGACTTGGGATGGACACCGGTCATTACGCAACGCATCGACCGCATTCAGGGTGCGAACATGTGGGCAGGCTACGTTGCCGTAAAGAACGGCGTCACCTCAAACCAGCATCGCGTCGTCATCAAGGAATACGAACAACTCTTCTCCGACCCAGCAGACGAACGTTTACGCGAAACCAGCCTTGGCAATAAAACAACGGGCGATGGCGACATCACACTCACACTCGAACGTCGCATCGTCTATGCAGACGTCCTGAACTTATTCTGACGACGCCCGCAACACGCTTGCACACCGTTCACATCAGCACACCGCTGGGTGCAATGATTGTGCGAAGCACCGAAGCGGGCATCCGTGTCCTCAGCTTCATGGGCGTCGAGCTGCAAGAAGGCGAACGCATCGGCCGTATGTCTGCCCCTAAATCGGCAGACGAACCCACAGCTATTATCGACCTCTTGTTATCAGAGCTCGAACAATACTTCACTGGCACACTTAAAAAGTTTACTGTCCCGCTCGACCCCGTCGGCACCGAATTCCAACTCAAGGTCTGGAAATCCCTCGGTACCATCCCCTACGGCGTCACCCGCTCCTACAAAGACCAAGCCACCAACATCGGCAGCATCCAAGCCATCCGCGCGGTGGCCACAGCCAACTCCGCGAACCCCATTGCCATCGTCATCCCCTGCCACCGCGTCATAGGCACCTCTGGCGAACTCACCGGCTACGCAGGTGGCCTCTGGCGCAAACGCGCTCTGCTCGACCTCGAACGCAAGGAGACGAAGCCAGCGTTGTTTTAACGGCGCACGCAGAAGAGGAGAAGTTTTACGGCGGGCACAGAAGAGGAGAAGTTTTAACGCCTCACACAAAACGTCGCTGTTGTCGTTGTGCCTCTGCTGCGTAACACTGCCATATAGACGCCCTCTTCGAGTGCATCAGTCATGACGTGTGTTGCGAGTGTCGTTCCCTCCGCATCCGTGATGCGAGAACGTCCACTTACATCTAGCACATCAGACACGGAGCATCGCACACTCCCGATTGTGACACGAACCCATCGCCAATCATGACCCTAACTCACCATAATGAAGTCGAAAAGTGCTACCGTTGTCCCATCTGTTAGTACAGTTCGATGGCGTCGATTATGAAGTCGAAGTCGGTCGGAACGCCGAAGGTGCTTACCCATAAGGCGATCGAGCTGACGTCTTTGCCTGTCCAAGCGACTGGATCTGACCACTGCTGCTTGAACGACGAGAATGGGAACTCGAGGGTACGTGGACCATCGATTGCAGGGATGTTCACCGCGTGGTAGTCGTAGTTCGAGATGCCTGTGGTGATGAGCTTCAGTTGCACCGGACCCGCCGATGATTGGAAGCGAAGGCGCACACCGGTGAATGCAGTGAGGTCGACCGGAGCTTCGTCGGAGAGAGGGAGTGAGAGCCCGGCGAGGGCTGGACGTCCACCGCTTGGGATGGCCTTGCCGCTAGCATGAATTACACCACTCCCATACACGATAGACATGGTGGACTTCCCTCCCCAGGTTGTGTCGAGATCAGTTTGCCACTCGCGCTCTGATGTGCTCATCGTGCTGTTACTGTTAAACTCGTCTAGCAACGGTGTCGACCATTTCACGACAGGCGGGTTTAAGAGAATTTCGCGGTTAACAACCCTACCATAATACACCACGGCCGCAATGTCTTGTGTGTTTCGAATATCATCGATAGGTGATTTGTTTAGTAAAACAAAGTTTGCAATATCGCCTACGCGAAAGCCGACTTTCTCTCCGAGATAACTGCCCGCCGTTGTCGTTGCCGATGCAAGAGCGTCCCAAGACGATAGACCGGCCTCAACCATCAGCTCCATCTCCCGATGTAATGAGTAACCCTGAAACGTGCCGAGATTGCCGCAGTCGGTGCCTGCCATCAGTTTTACGTTACCCGTGTGCATGGCTTTTACGTTTGCTTTGACCGCTGCTTGTTCCGCGCTCGTGTAATCGCGAAATGCTTTCGTCCGTTTATCAAACTTCGAAGTGTCCCGATAGGCATCAATCACCGACTTCGTAGCCGTCTTCGCGAGTAAGGGGCTATCGAGGAGAAGGGGCTGACGGCTGATGTTCGCCAGTTCGGATTGTACAGATAGCGTGGGAATTTCATAGACGCCCCGCTCGTGCATCAACGTAACGAGATCTGCAGGGATGGGCTGTCCATGGACGTGTGTAATACACGTTGCACCTGCTAGGATGGCCTCGCATGCATCCTGCCAAGTACCGATATGGATCACGGTTTTGAGCCCCCTCTTCGAAGCCCCCTGCACAGCGGCCTCCATGGTTGCTTTGTCGATGGTGGGCATGGCACCAAATGCGTGATCGTAAACTATTTTAACGACGTCAGGTTTCTTCAATGCAAGCGCGGAGAGTTCACGTTCGGCGTCGGCTGGCGAGTTGATGACGCGTGTTGGAAGGCCATACTCTGTGCCGTGGCCTCCGGTGCAGGTTAGGATAGGGCCCGCCGCGTAGATGTCAGCCATTTGTAGATCGCTTTGACGCTGCTTGTCGCGAAGCGCAAAGATGGCGTCCTCGGGGGCGAACAGATCGAGGAATGCAGTCACACCGGCATACAGCATTGTTTTTGCGGCCTTCTGCGTACCCATCACGTCCATCACACCACCCGGCGCAGGATTGCCGTACGAATGCACGTGCATGTCATGAAGTCCTGGAATGATCCATTTGTCAGCACCATCCAGTTCGTACTTCCACTCTTGCACAATGCGGAATTCTGGATCACCGGGCTCGTATGGCTTGTTTAGCTCGACCCGCGATATCATACCATTGACATTCTCGACGTCGCCAAGAGCAACAGTACGAGTCAGTGGATCTACAATGTGTGCCTGACGAATAATGAGCGTTTGCGCCGAGGTCGTGACGCTGAATATGAAGGCGACGAGAAGGAGTCGCATAGAGAGCCTTTGAGATGGGTTTCAGAGTACGTTAACTGGCGGGCTATCAACTTCTCGACAAATCGCTTCATATGCGGATCGCTACGCGCTAGCGGTACTTCGTCGAATTTGAACCACTTGATTGCATGGAATTCTTCTTCATCGAATGTCAGCGGCCGAATAGCGGTAGGTTCATCGCGTATGTCTTGGCGCATTGTCAATGCTATGAAAAAGATGACCACAGTTTCAAACGCCTTAAAAAGCCGTTGCCTTTTCCTTATGTTCGACCGTTCTATAACTAACCTTGGGTGCGTCCGTGAAAGTTTTGAAATGGATTGGTATTGCACTTGTCAGCCTCTTTCTTCTGGTGACAGTTATTGGAGTGTTTCAGCCGCAAATCGTTCGCGTGGAGCACTCGAAGGTTATTAGCGCGCCTCCCGCAGAAGTGTTTGCCGTTCTGGAGAACACAAGAGAGTTTCAGAAGTGGTCGCCTTGGGCGAAGAAGGACACAAACACTGTGTACACATACAGTGGTCCGGAATCTGGCAAGGGCGCTTCGTTTACATGGAAGGGCAACAGCGATGTTGGTTACGGCGTGTGGACCGTTGATAACACGGTACCAAATGAAAAAATCGACCTGACCTTCAAGTTCGAGGAATACCCACCAACGCCAGCAGGCTACGTGCTAAAACCAGAGGGAAATGGCACAAACGTGACATGGTTTATGGAGTCCGACATGGGTAGCTCTCCATGGAGCAAATTCGGCGGAATCTTTATGAAAATGGCCGTAAGTAAAGATTACGAACAGGGACTCGAAAACCTTGAAGCGTACATGAAGACAAGGCCGAAAATGGCTTCGACTGCCGGACCCAAGGGTCGCATCGAAAAAATGGGTGTTGAAGATTTTGCGGGTGGCAATGCACTATCAATCCGTGGTGTTATCAATGCATCTGAAATTGGCGGCGCGCTCGGCACACGTTATGCCGAGATTGGCCAGTACGCCAAATCGAAAAATCTGACGATGAAAGGGTCTCCCTTTGCCGTGTATCACACATGGGATGGCAAAACAACAGACATGGAAGCATGTATCTGGACTGACAAGGCTGACAAAGGTGCTGGAAGTATCAAGGGCATGGCAGTTCCTGGCGGCAAGGTTCTTGTTGCAGATTATTACGGTCCGTACATGGGCACAGAAGCTGCACACTTTGCGCTCGATGAGTGGGCAAAGAAAAACAACACGAAACTTTCTACCTCGCCTTGGGAAGAATACATAACGGATCCGATGGTCGAGAAAGACCCAATGAAGGTCCTTACTCGCATTTACTATCGCATCCTTTGATCAATTCTTAGCGACCAGTTCTAAATGACATCTCCGTTTTCGTCGCGCCTTACAAAGACCTTCATATTCCTTCTCGCCGTTGGCGGCATTGTGTGGCTTGGGGCTTCGTTAACACACATGATAATTGGATACGATGCTTTTCAAAGCGGAACGCTACTACTAAAGGACCAGCCAGAAGCAGCACGTTTGCAGACAATTCGTCTGTACACACTGCTGGGCGCACTTGCTGACTGGTCGTTCCTCGTGTGCAGTATTGGCGCCGTAGGCACGATTGTGCTGCTAGGCAAGGTTTTCAAACAGTACGGCTGGTTAATGATGTGTGCAGTGCTCTTTGTGCTGCTTGTGCCTGTCGAAGCATGGATTGCGTGGAATAATTTCCGTCTGTTTATGCTGTTCGATGCCGGCAGTGGTGCATCTCTTGCACCAGCGGCAGAGATTGTCGACGTATTTTTGCATCGACAGCAGAACGTCGTCCTTAACGTATGCAGCGGCCTGGCGCTTCTCTCCGGGTTCACCATTGTAACCCTCGCCGTATGGCGGCCCCTTCACAAGCATGAAAGCAGATAAACTCCTCGACGAATTAACAGAATTAAGCAAGCGCCTCGGATACTCGGTGCGCCGCGAAACAGGCACCTTTCGTGGAGGGGGCTGCGTGCTGCACGATCAGCGCATCATTCTCATCAATAAATCGATGCCACTCGAAGCAGCCGTTGTAATACTTGCACGTGCACTCGTGCGCATGGACCTCGGTGACGATGCGTTTCTAAAGCCAGCACTGCGAGAAATTCTTGACCGCGAACGCATCTGGACCGATGCACATCCAGAAGTAACGTTTGAACCACATGCCGATAGTGCACCAACGCCATGAGTGAAGCAACAGCATCTGGCACACCGAGCGAAGGCACCGCGAACGAAGGCACTGCGACCGAAGTCGCAACCCGTTGCGGTACCGTTGCAATCGTGGGACGTCCGAACGTCGGCAAGTCGACATTGCTGAATGCAATCCTCGACGCACACCTCTCTATCGTAACACCCAAGGCACAGACAACGCGCAAGCGTGTGCTGGGCATTGCGACGGACGAGAATGCGCAGCTCATCTTTATCGACACGCCCGGACTCATCAAGCCCAAGTACAAGATGCAGCATTCGATGATGGGTTATGTAGACGATTCGCTCAACGAAGCAGATGTGTTATGTGTAGTTGTCGACGTTGTAAAAGCATTCGACGACAAAACCATTCTCGATACCTTCACAACGCCGATACTAACAAAGTATAGAGACAAGCCCGCCGTACTTGTGCTTAACAAGATGGATGCATTGCATCTAAAAACCGAAGCACTCTTTCTTATGGAAGAGGCACGCCTCAGCGGTTTCTACAAACGTGCAGTTGCTGTTTCGGCATTAGAAAACAAAGAAGTCGATGCTCTTGTAGACATCCTTAAGGGGCTCGTTCCGAAGGGTCCGTTCCTCTACGACAAAGACCAGCTCAGCACCCTCCCCGAACGTTTCTTCGTTGCCGAACTCATTCGCGAAGCCATCTATTTCCAATACCGCGAAGAAGTCCCCTACTCCACCGACGTCACCATCGTCGAATTCGAAGAACGCGAAAACGGCAAATGGTACATCGCCGCCGACATCATCGTCGAGCGCGAAACACAAAAGGGCATCCTCATCGGTGCCCAAGGCGAAGCCCTCAAAATGGTCGGCGAATTCTCTCGCGCCGCCATCGAAAAACACCTCCAACACCCCGTCTTCCTCGAGCTCTACGTCAAGGTCCGCCAAGACTGGCGCAACGACAAAGCCCAGCTAACAGGACTTGGATATTAGAACGGAGATCTCCGAACATGCTGTGCCCGTACGGCCTACCTCTTTCTCGTCAAAGCTTCCCATATCTTCACAGGACATATAACTGTGTTGTCTAGCTCATATTTCAGGGCCCGTAACTCAGCTTCATACTTCTGAAAGAGTTGCGCCTTGCGACACAACCGAATATTCTGCCCTTGCTTTGCATAAAGAAATGCTAGTCTCGACAACAGCCAAAGACCACGGTCGCTTCTGAGTGGCCTGCTGCGATCTACAAGTCTTCGAAGGGATAGTAAAGCATCATCGGAATCATTTGGTTCCTTTCTGTTGGCTGACGAAAGCATTCTAAGCGCCGCAGCGTCGGCGACCTTGTCTTTGATCTTCCCAAACGATTCCTCATTCAAACTTTGTCCGTTCAGTACCCCTGCATACATCGAGTACAAAACAGCCAGCTTAACGCGCTGCTTTGATTGTTTGTCAAAATGCTTTCTGGTAACGATGTGATTTGCATTCTTTAGCGCCTCCTCATATTCACCATTATTCAGCTGCAGAAATAGAAGTGTATTCATATTTGAAAACCAATCGGACGATTCGGGTGTCGTCTGCTCGATAGCCTTTTTTGCATCCGCAACGCCATTGGAATAGTCTCTTGATGCTCTAAATACCAGGGCTCTTTGTGTGTGATATTCACTAGCAGCCGACCCACCGAAAAGCTCTGATCGTTCGAGTGCCCGCCGTAGCCTATCCAACCAGCGGATGCCGACTTTTTCGTTTGTAGTTGCAATAGAGATTGATGTGGCGAGACGCGCAGCCGCGATACACACCACCGGACTTATTCTTTTCCTCGATATAGACCGAAGAATCGCGGCCCCTTTTGCAACCATTCTATTTTGGTACACAAGGTCAGACTTATATCGAGTTGGAAGCGACACCTGCATCCACATTCCTAACAGTTCATTTACAAGCAGTACCTCATCACATGCTTCCGCATATTCATCAAGTCTCGCGATAGCAGCCGCTCTATTCTTGCTCGCGGAATCGTAGTACGCAATCGTGTAATGGACCTTTGGTTTATGCCACACTAGTTCAGGTACATTCATTAGTGATAATGCTTCGAAGAATTGATGTCGCGTGGATGAAAATCCTTCCGTTCGAAGCAGCGCTTCTGCAGCGGACAAATGCCTAATGCAGCGCACAGTTCTACTGCGCCTTGTATCCATAGCCGACGAGATCGGACAGCACTGAATAATCTGCGTCAGGCGAAGCGTAAGGTGGCGGAGATAACGCCTGAAATTTTTGTCAACAGAATCGGCAGTTCGGTCGAGTTTCTTCACCAGTTCTAAATCCGTTTTCACGGGATCATGCTGGACGAGATGTACTACTCGTCGATCTTTCTTATCGAGCATTGATTTGGCCGGCTGGATCGCTTTCCACCGCTTGCCAGCTAGCATTTCAATGCTATCGAGATACTCCCTGATTTCTAGTAGCATATTGATTTACCCAAATTTTAGCCAAATCACAGGAGAGCAAAATATGGCCTGCTGGTAAGACATGTGCTGTCATAGTGAATGAATTTGTGCGCGAAGGTTTTCCCGCAAATCATCAGAGGTCGTGTTATGCAATTGCTACTGTCGATACTCTTGTACTTGGGATGTATTTCAGCTCCCAACTCGTACCAACTTCCGCAGGTAAATACTTACGCCAATCAGCATCAGGCGTTCATCAATAGCGTTTACACGACACCACCTCTGCAAGATTATATCGTGCAGCAGTACGGCGCCGCCGCGACTACGATTGAGGTCATCGATCCGTTCAAGTAGCCATAATCGCCATGGCGAAGTTTGATCCCATGTTAATACCATCCAATTATGTAATGCGAAACCGCTGGAATCAACCAGCACTTCATTTTATCAATATTCTATCGAGGTTTTCCATGTCACGATGTAGAGTCTTTCTATCGGTTGCGTTCGCAACATTTGCACTCGCATTTTCCACTGCAGCAGCCCAATGTCCTGCGGGCTGGACGGCCGTTGGGCCAATCAATGTGCCTATAACCTGCCCCGGTGGATCGGTTGTTGTTTCTCAGGTTTGGTATTGTTACAAAGACAATACCGACGACAACCACTGCAATATTCAGATATCGAAAGTGTGCAATCCGTGTCCTGGTATTTCTGAATCTGCAGCCTTTGATGTGATCTTAGCCTACTTTGCTAGCAATGCAAATCCATTAGGACTAGATAATTCTGCTCCGCCTCTTTGCCCGGCGATTCATAAATGGACGTTCTCTCGGCCCATGTGTACAACAACTGATGGGAGTGGGTGCGTGACAGTATGTAATGGCAATACCGGGTACAAATGCACAAAAACGTACACGGCATGTTTTGACAACGCAACTTCATCATGGGTGGTGAATTATCTCAGTACCGCTACGGTTGGAGCGGGACCCTGTAGTGGAGGATGTACGACTGGCACATGCCCTTAACTGGAAGTAGGAAGTAGGAAGTAGGAAGTAGGTATTACGAAAACCGTTGCTTTGCTATCTAAAAACAGAGCAACGGTTGTATTTTGGAATGTACACTATTGCGTGGAGTAGTCGATGAACATAGACTCTTTTACTATACGGACTATTCTTCTCATGCAAGTTCTATTTGCTGGAAGTGGTTTTGGTCTACGCCTAACTGCCCAAGATGAATCGTGGAAGGCGTGTGGAACGTATCCTGCGACAGTAAATGTTTTTGCAGTTACACAGATCGACGGTCAGTTCGTTGTTTCAACAGACCGTGGACTCTATACCTACGACAGGACTACCCACATAATGACGAGATACGACGATAGTTTTTCGGGAACGCTACCTAATGCAAACAGAGCGAAGTATACACTTGCAGCTCGTGCGGGACTGAATGGACGCCTATTCGCTTATATGTCGCAACCCGGGCAACTCGTGTACAGTGATAACTCCGGCAAAGACTGGAACTCTACTTCGATTCCTACAGGCCAGGCAATGTATTCCGGTATCGCTGTTTTTGACAATGGCGTCATTTTAGTCACAACAACGAATGTAGGCGCCAGTACAGGTCCTCGCGGCATAGCCATCAGTTACGACAACGGCGATAGTTGGGAGCGGTTAACGGAACCTCACGGAGATACGCTTGCGAGGCCTCTGCCCGTCACTTCGTGTTATAACGCTGGGCAGTTAGGCTTCTACCAGGTGGACTACTCGTGGGACAGTAAGCACCATTCCGGACTCATGGTAACCTCGGATGGCGGACACACATGGCGAAGAACGGAATTTAGTCTAGTCACTGAGAAACTTATCTATGGTGATGATTCCACCGTTCTATACTATTCGCTTCGTCGGGTTACGCGCTTAAACTTCGACAACGGAACGAATACTAGCTACGTACTTGCTGAGAATGTGGAATTGACCTCTGTTTATAAGGATGGTGATAATATTATTGTTGCTATAAGAAGAATGAAGTCCGATAAAACGATACTCGATTATAGTATACTGACCCTAGACTCCAGGCTTGTCCTCATCGATTCGATTACTGTTCCCCAAGCCGTGCGCTCAATCACGAGAATCGATGGAGAATTGTGCGTTGTATTACCAATCCGCATCGGTTTTAGAAACGATACGACGGTCGTACTTGGACCGATCACAAGAGATCTCACCGAAACAGACAGGCTATTGGCAGGAATACAACCCGCTGTCGACCACATCATTACGTTGTCACAAACTGCGATCTCTCGAACAGAGGGGTGTAGCCTGTCGCAAGCATCACATATGTTTGAAAAAGTAGCCGATCGATTATATGGATTGTCGATCGATACAATGGGAGTAAATATTTGCACTGTGTACGATGCATATCGGCTCGACTTTGAGACAGGAAATGTTGTTGATCTGCATCGTAGTATATCCAAGCAGCTTGGAAAAACTTATTCCTTATTTCAGTCAATCATGCGGTCACGGAGCGGTCGATACATTGCGAATGTTTATTACGTCGGAAAAAGTGATTCTGTCATACCTGCGATCTATGTATCGGACGATACTTGCCGCACGTGGAGGGCAATTACGAATGGATGGTCAGACAGACTTGTTCGATTTGGCGGTTCGATCAGGGGGTCAGCAATAGTGGAGACTCCTTCAAGTGTATTACTAACTGGCATTCGAAATGGTAGCGTAGTCAGCGATACCCTGGATTTAAATTTTGAAGGGTCGGGTTTATACCGCTCACTTGACAACGGCGAGTCTTGGCTAGCTCCGGTAGCAGGAACACCTTTGCAAGGAGTGCATATCTGGGACTTAGCGGCTGCGGAGACTGCGACGTATGCCCTTGCAGCACGAATGGTAAGTTTCGATGGCGATCTCGTTCCCTCGGAAACGGTCAACCTCTATTCCTCGATAGATGATGGTCTACAGTGGAGGGTCTGTAGCGGAGGTAAGACTATCAACCTTACGTCTGATAGTCGACTTGCGGTGTTTAAAGACACTATGTTTGTGTTTGAGATTCGTGCGAGTGGTCGTGTGATGTACTCTACAGATTTGGGCGAATCGTTCAAGATGTATATCGGACCCGTGGATGGTACACTTGCATGGTTCAGTAACGGTCCAGCGGGCCCCATTCTTACGACAGACAGGGGAGTGTTTATTAAAGGTTCGTCCTCAACTGGCGTTGAGAACGATGAGCCCAGAGGACGAAGCTTTATCCCGTGGATCGTAGTGAGTCCGGTGCCTTCGAGCGACCTTCTTTCCGTCGCCTTCTCACACCTCAACGACAACCTCGAAGGTATCACCTCGGCGAAGATGTACTCCACGACCGGAGATGTTGTATTCGACTTCACCGAGGGAGTGAAGTCCGCGTTGCGCTCAGGATCGATTACCTTCGACGTCGACGGTGCAACACTTGCAGACGGAGTCTACCTCGTGCATATGGCTGCGGGACGTGACTCACTGACTAGAAAAGTGATGATAAAGAAGTGAACGACAAAGCCCAGCTAACAGGACTTGGATATTGAGAGAGCTGCCGTCAATGACACAATAGTTCGCTCTTACTCATCCTTGCATTGTTACTGTGTGTCGAGGTGACGGCAAAGCACCCTTGGCGCATGCCTATGTAGGTTCGCACTTCATGTTGTGTGCCTTCATACAGTAGCCTGCCCTCGATAGAGTACACCGTACTACACATTGTAGACTCGTCGACGGTTGAAACGCTTCTGTCTTCCAAATGCTCAGAATCGCTGACCGACACTGCTTGTTGAAGTTCAGCCGTAAACAGCCTGCCGAGAGCAGACCCATGTAGGCGCGTAGGTGACGTCCAAGTCAAATTACTACCACTCACATCATTGGGCTTATTCAAATAGATTTCTGCAGACTTTACCTCCAGAGTCCAACTAGCGCTATCGAAGTTTAAGAAAATAGCTGCAGTCCCAACAGCGGCGACCACGTTTCCGTATGGTGATCTTTTGATATCGGTTATCTGACTTGGCAGGCCCCTGTTTCCGATGTCCGTATCTGTAAACGAAAACACAGTATCCCAATCACCGTAGCCACCGGATTGCTTCCACATCTCAGTATAGACTGCGTAATCTGCACCGATTCTTCGAGAGGCTGACGCTAAGAGTGTGCCGTCTGCATTGGTTTCAAGAGTGACAACCATGAACGGAATGTTTACATCCTCCCATTGTCCATGTATGTCACGAACGAGCAATCGATTCAACGTGTTGGCGATAAAAGAGAAATAGAGCTTTCCATCATCATGATAATTAAGGTATCGGAATGAAACCGGATAAGGTGGTGCGTACCGTTCCAAGCCTTCCGAAAGCCATGTTTCACCCGAATCTTCTGAAGATACAAGGGTGGACGCAAGAACCCTACCCAATGTAATCCTTCCGGAATTGTTGACCGTGACAGACCTTATGTTATTTATTGTTGGAGACTTGATCTCCGAAAATGAAACCCCTTTATTGGCAGAGAATAATATGCGGCCGTTGTTAAAGGCTAGTGCAATGTATTGACCGTTCGGCGACCAGTCACTGCTCGACATGCTAGCGATGTTGTTAGAGTCTCCTACTGCTGATATGTACAGAGTTGACCATGTGGCGCCGGCATCAACGGAGCGAGAGACGATCACTTCCTGGTGGTTGGTGATGCTGTACAGTGTGTCTTGAATCGCCCAAAGGTAGGAATGTAGCCTTGGGCGTTTACCGACGAGTCCGCCCATGTCAACACTATCCGGTTTGTATATGAGAACGCTAAGGATATGGTCGGAAGGCGACGGACGGGTTTGACATACTGCCACATTCGCAGTTGAACCTGTTAGTATTAGAATTGACAGGATAACCAATTTCATTGTCGACTCCCATGCAGAAGAGATTGCAGATGGTTCGTGTGCTTAGCGGAATCACTCAGCGGAGAGCGAGCAATCGTCAGGAAAGTTGGTTACAGTGCGAGGAACCAAGACCGTCGCGGCAACCGCTTAACAGCTAGTAGTTGTGTTTTGCCTTTGTGCGAAGGCAATGCGGGAGACGCCCAGCCGTTATCTTTGCCTGTCTATGCCAATACGTATCCTTGCCGTCTTGTTAAGTGTTGTGTTTCTAATGGCTTGCTCTAGTTCAGAGCAGGCTGCGAAGCAGCGTTCTGTAGAAGAGACGTATGCTGAAGCCATGGCTGAGTTAAAGGACGAAGACTGGCTCGAGGCACAAGCGTTGTTCGACATTATTAAGCTGCAATACCCATCGAGTGCGTATGCGGACGATGCCCAGTATTACCTCGCGGAGATTAACTATGCCAAGGGCGAATACATTCTCGCGGCATTCAACTACAACCTGGTGCGCAGAACGTTTCCTAGTAGTGAGTTTGCAAAAGAGGCGTTGTTTAAGAGTGCCCTAAGTTATTACGAGCTGACGCTATCCGCCGATCGCGACCCAGAGTACACACGTAAAGCAATAGCAGCATTCGCAGATTTTCAGGGGATCTACCCGACCGATTCGTTGGCATTAAGATCTGCTGAAAGGATTACGGAATTACGTGATCGCCTTGCTGAGAAGCATTTGTTGAATGCACAGCAATACATCAACATGAGCACGAATCGGGCGGCACTGATCTACTTTGATGCGGTAATCGAAGACTACCCAGATTCGAAGTGGCTCGAAGATGCATTTGTTGGTAAGCTCGAAATACTCGTGAAGCAGAAGAAGGGCGATGATGCACGTGCCACGGTTGCGATGTACAGACGTATTGTGCGCGACGGACGTTTGCGTGCACGTATCGATGAACTCGAAAAAGAAATTCAATAACGATGCATAGCATCGCAAACCACAAAAGCATGTAACGAGACTTGTAGTACAATGAAGACACCATCTGAATCGGAAGTTGTGATGACGGAGCTTGTGCTTCCGAATGACACGAATTATTTGGGCAACCTGCTGGGTGGACGCCTGATGCACTGGATTGACATTGGTGCAGCACTTGCTGCAATGCGTCACTCAGGACGTGTTTGTGTTACTGCGTCGGTCGACGAGATCTCATTTAATGAGCCAATCAAACTCGGACACGTTGTGCACATCCGCGCAATCCTTACACGTGCGTTTCGCACGTCCATGGAAGTGTTCGTAGAAGTCGAACGCGAAGACCCCTTGCATCAGACCCGTACACAGACATCGGTGGCATATCTAACCTTTGTTGCAATCGACCAATACGGCAAACCACTTCCTGCACCGCCGCTCGACCCAAAGACGAAGGAAGAGATTGACCGTTACGAGGAAGCTGCCATTCGTCGCGAGGCTCGTCTAGTGTATCGCAACACGATTAAAGAGCGCCGTGGGTGAGGTCCGTCACTCAACACGCAGCTTGTCACATATGAAGCACTACACAATCGCGCTTCTTGCATGTATGTGTTGTTCTGTGTTTGCATGGGGCGCAGACGACGTTGTGCAATTACGCGGCATTCGTTCGTATGGCGAACGCGATGAACGAAAACCGCCAATTGTTTTAGTAGAGCCAGCGACTACCACATCAAAACGTTCCGAACCAAGCATTCAAAATCCGTTTGGGTCGACGGCCTCTCCCATCTCACAATTCGTAACTGTAGAGTTCGATGTGATGAGTAGCACGATACCCAACGTGTATGCACGCATTGTGCATTGTACCGCGGATTGGCGCGAAGATGAGAACGGGTTTGTGACGGACATCTCTAACCGCACAAGCCTCGTTGACTGGACAATTGCCGCGCAGCGATCGAAGTATTACGCGTACCGCGGACGCATTAGGTTTCCGAACGAACAGACTGCTGTGCGTTTTAGTGGTAATTGGAAAGTGCGTGTGTACGATATGCAGGACGACGTGCTGATTGGCGAGACACGTTTCTTTGCTGTCGAAGAAAAGGCGCAGGCTTCTATGAATTTCATGACCGATTTCTATGAGCCGACGTTTCGCGTGAGTTCTATCGCTTTAACCTTAGAAACAATCGTAAACGCAAATCCAGGAACACTTGTCGATGGCATGTTACAGACGGTTGTACTGTATCGCAACAACCGCTGGTTCGAGCCGCTGATTGTTAGTAACAACGTGTCGACAGAAACCAATCCTCCGTCATCCAGCACAATGACAGCAGGTATTCTAAATGGCGGCAAAGTCTTCCGCATTGCTCGCATACCAGCGCAAAACGATTACCGCATTCTCGACCTAACAAACCTTGCCATGTTTCCGTCGAACGGCGCACCCGTTCGATTGCCCCTTAGCGATTTACGCCGAAACGGAAGTTTCATAGAACGCGGCGATGACGGCGCCCTCGTTACCACGTTTATTACAAGCTCTGACGACGAGTACGTACCCATAGAGTTTGTGCTCGACCCAACACCCGGCGGCGAATCGCGCGACGACGTCTTCCTCGTGGGCTCGTTCAACAACTGGAAACCCGACCGAGACTGGTTAATGAGCTACAACGAAGAGCTCCGCCTCTACCGCCTTCGACAATGGGTGCGCCGCGGACGTCATAACTACATGTATGGAACTGGACAGCTCGATGTTGATGAAGGGTCTGTAAAGGGGCTCTCGTTCGAAGAATTTGAAGGCAACACAGCCAGTGCTGGTCATTCTTTCCTCGCCTTTGCCTACTATCGCGTGCAGGACTATGGCACGTATGACGGAATTGTTGCTGTAGCACAAAGCAGTATCTATAAATGAGCAAAGACAGAACCAACGACAATACAAGTAGCGGCAAAGCTGAAGAAGAGCTAGATGCCTCGTTGCGTCCGGTTTCGTTTGCGGACTTTACGGGACAACCCAAGATTGTAGAAAATCTTAAGATCTTTATCGAGGCTGCGCGCAATCGTGGCGAGGCGTTAGATCATGTGTTGTTAACTGGACCTCCCGGTCTTGGTAAAACAACGCTTAGCTACATCATTGCCCGTGAGATGCATTCACAAATACGCATTACATCGGGTCCGGTGCTCGAGAAGCCGGGCGACTTGGCGGGACTCCTTACGAACCTCGAAGAAGGCGACATTCTCTTCATCGACGAGATTCACAGACTCTCGCCAGTAGTCGAAGAGTACCTGTATTCTGCGATGGAGGATTTCCGCCTAGACATTATGATAGACTCTGGTCCGTCAGCCCGATCTATTCAACTCGCACTCCCCCGCTTTACGCTCATTGGTGCCACGACGAGACAGGGTTTGCTCACCGCACCGCTGCGCTCGCGCTTCGGCATCACTAACCGACTTGACTATTACGACGCCGACCAACTCACGAAGGTTGTTACGCGCTCTGCTGGTCTGCTCGGCGCATCGATTGATCCCGATGGTGCAAGTGAAATTGCACGTCGATCACGTGGCACACCTCGCATTGCGAATAGATTGCTGCGACGCACACGCGACTTTGCAGATGTAAAAGGCAACGGAGTGGTATCACGCGAGATCGCACGGACGTCGCTTGCTGCATTAGACGTGGATGAGTTCGGACTCGATGAGATGGACAAACGGATTATGCTTGCCATTATAGAAAAGTTTAATGGCGGTCCCGTCGGCATTTCAACCATTGCCGTAGCTGTAGGCGAAGAACCTGGTACACTCGAAGAAGTGTACGAACCATTTCTTATTCAGCAGGGTTTTGTGCAACGCACACCACGTGGACGTACTGCTACGCCACTTGCATACAGGCATATGGGCATATCACGTCCAACACCAGAAACTCCGCTCTTCTCCACAGATCAACCATGAAGCCAATCATCTCGATTTCAAACTTCATTTGTGTGCTGCGAAGTATATCTAAGCAACGAATTATTTCAGCGGCATTCAGTTTCTTGCTGATTTTTAGCGTAACTGCTGTTGCACAGATTCCAGACTCGACAGCACCACGTCCTACACCAAACAACTTGCTTGGAGTGTACACGCGCCTCGTTATTTCGAGTGAAGATGTGATACAATCGATGGCGTGGTGGACGCGAATTGGCTTTGCACCGACTGCAAAAGCAGTCAAACCCGATTCGTCCGTAACGTTATCCGACGGACAGCTTGTTATTACGCTTGTGAAGACATCGCAACCATCCCCTGTGATGATGTTTCGCGCGGCCAACATGCTGCGTGTTAAAGACACACTCGATGCCCTAGGTGTGCCTATCATCGGAGACATAAAGGGTCCGACCTTCGGCGAAATCCGTCTCAAGTCGGTAAATGCTGTGTACTTGGCTGTCCGCTCAGAAGCCGACGAGCCCCTTCTGACCCCTACCGGAATCCTAAATCCGATCTGTGGACGAGTGACGGAGTTGAGTATCGGCACAGGTTACATAAAGCGAGAAGTTGAGTTCTGGGAATTGCTTGGTTTCGTGAAAGCGCGTAGCGCAAAGAATCCATATTCATTTGCCGTGATGACCGATAATCATGTGCAGGTAGGATTGCATGAAGAACGCGACATACCAACGCTTGCCATTACCTATTTCAGTCCGGACATGCCCGAACGCATCGACCGCCTGAAAAAAAGCGGCATGGAAATCACAGAAGAAATTCCAAGCGAAGATGGACATCTTGGCAACATCATTCTACGTTCGCCCGATGGGCAATACGTTTATATGTTTGAAGGGAACCAATGAAATTGGTTCAAACCACTACGCGCTTGAATTGGTTCAAACCACTACGCTACTACTGTAGAAAAATTGACTCTAAGGAACTGACGCATGTCGAAAGAGATTACATCGCGCGCTGACGATTATGCTCAGTGGTACATAGACCTGGTGCGCAAAGCAGGGCTTGCCGACTACGCAGCTGTTAAAGGTTGCATGGTTATCAAACCGTATGGGTTTGCGATTTGGGAGCACATGCGCGACCAGTTGGACCGGATGTTTAAGGACACGGGACATGTGAATGCGTACTTCCCATTGCTTATTCCGAAAAGTTTTCTGAGCAAGGAAGCGCAACACGTCGAGGGTTTTGCGAAAGAGTGTGCTGTTGTTACGCACTATCGTTTAAAAAATGCCGAAGATGGATCTGGTGTTGTTGTAGACCCAGATGCAAAGCTCGAAGAAGAGCTCATCATACGTCCGACCTCGGAAACGATCATCTGGAACACCTATCGCGACTGGATACAGAGTCACCGCGATCTTCCACTACTCATCAACCAGTGGGCAAATGTTGTGAGGTGGGAAATGCGTACGCGCCTCTTCCTTCGCACCACAGAATTTTTGTGGCAGGAAGGTCACACTGCTCATGCCACGCGCGAGGAAGCAGTTGCGGAAACGCTCACAATGCTCGACATCTATGCACGCTTCGCCGAAGAGTGGATGGCATTGCCAGTCGTTCGAGGATTGAAAACCGTGAACGAACGTTTTGCTGGTGCAGAAGACACATACACGATAGAAGCACTGATGCAGGACGGTAAAGCATTGCAGTCAGGCACGTCGCACTTCCTCGGACAAAACTTCGCTAAAGCATTTGATGTAAAGTTTGCTACTAAAGAGAACACTGTTGAATTTGTGTGGGCAACATCGTGGGGCGTTTCGACGCGCTTGATGGGTGCACTTGTCATGGCGCACTCCGACGACGAAGGGTTGATTATTCCTCCGAAGCTTGCTCCGACTCAAGTTGTGATCGTTCCAATTCCAAAGCCCCTTCCAGAATTAACTGAAGTAGCGAACACCATTGCTGCGGATTTGAAAGCACGGGGCATTCGTGTGAAGATCGACAACGACGATCAGAACCGTCCAGGCTTCAAGTTCGCCGAATACGAAAAGCTCGGTATGCCTGTGCGCATCGGACTCGGTGCGCGCGACTTGGCGAATGGTACTGTTGAAGTTGCACGCCGTGACACAAAAGAAAAGTCGAGTATTCCACTCGACGGACTCGGTGCGCACATCGAGCAACTGCTTGTCGACATTCAGGCAAACATGTTCGAACGTGCGCGTGCGTACCGCGACGAGCATATTACACCTGCGAATACATGGACAGAGTTCGTGGAGATCCTCGACGGCAAGGGCGGCTTTGTGAGTGCGCATTGGGACGGCACCACAGAAACCGAACTGGCCATTAAGGACGAAACAAAGGCCACCATCCGATGCATTCCGATCGATAATCCGCAAGAAGTAGGCGTGTGTATTAAGTCCGGCAAACCGTCCACCCAGCGCGTTCTGTTTGCTAGAGCGTATTAGACCCTTTTCGAAGCCCCTTACAACGAACAATTATCGAAGACTCTGCTGCAAATGTCGTCCGCTTCGATAGTGGTACTTTTGTAGCTGCCCACTTGTGTGGACCCTTACTCCGCAAGCCCCTTACCTATGAAGCACTTCAGAAATTTCAGCATCATTGCGCACATCGATCACGGCAAGAGTACGCTCGCAGACCGGCTGCTGGAGCGCACCGGACGTGTTACGCAGCGCGAGATGACGAACAACCAGATTCTCGACGACAATCCGCTCGAGCAGGAACGCGGCATTACGATAAAGCTGCATGCCATCCAGATGGACTACACATCGGCGGCCGGCGACCTGTACAAGCTCAACCTTATCGACACACCGGGTCACGTCGACTTCTCCTACGAAGTCTCCCGCTCGCTATCGGCTTGTGAAGGGGCTCTCCTTGTTGTTGATGCAACACAAGGAGTTGAGGCGCAAACGATTTCGAATCTGTTTATGGCGGTCGAGCAAGGACTCACCATCATTCCTGTGATTAACAAAATCGATTTGCCGAGCGCTGTTACAACAATCGATAACGTAAAGCAGCAGGTAATGGATTTGCTTGGATGCAAAGAAGACGAAATGATTCTTGCGTCGGCAAAGGCTGGTATTGGCATCGATGAAATTCTCGAAGCAGTTGTTGCGCGTGTACCGCCACCGAGTGGCGATCCGAATGCGCCACTGCGTGCGCTGATCTACGATTCGATTTTCGATCCGTACCAGGGTGTGATTGTAAACGTGCGTGTGTTCGATGGCACCATTAAAGAAAAAGACAAGGTGCTGTTCATGCAAACGGGTCAGGTGTACGAGCTCGACGAAGTTGGCATCCTGCACATGCAACGTCAGCGCACGGGCGAACTCAAGGCCGGCAACGTAGGCTACATCACAGCGTCGATTCGTAAGCTGCAGGACACTAAGGTCGGCGATACGGTAACACATGCAGGTAAGGTTGTAGTAGAACCCATCGAAGGTTTCCGCGAAGTGAAGCCGATGGTGTTTAGTGGTATTTATCCGGCGGATAGCGACGACTTCGAAGACTTGCGCGAAGCATTAGACAAGCTGACATTGAACGATGCTGCTATTTCGTACGAAGCAGAAACGTCGAACGCACTTGGTTTTGGTTTTCGTTGTGGCTTCCTCGGACTGCTGCACATGGAGATTGTGCAAGAACGTCTCGAGCGCGAATTCAATCAGGTAATTGTCACCACGGTTCCCAACGTGCGTTATCGAGTTGTAACGACGAAGGGTGAAGAACTCTGGGTTGACAATCCGTCACAGCTTCCAAATCCCGGTGCGATTCAGGAAATTCAAGAGCCATTTATTACGGCGCAGATCATTGCGCCATCGGAGTACATTGGCACGGTAATGAAGCTTTGTATGGACCGTCGCGGCACGATGTTGAATCAGGTGTACCTGAGTGCAGATCGTGTGGACATGACGTTCGACTTGCCCCTTGCCGAAGTGGTATTCGATTTCTACGATAAGCTAAAGAGTAACACCCGCGGTTATGCGTCGCTCGATTACGATTACTCCGATTACAAAGAGGGCGACTTGGTGCGTATGGACATCATGCTCAACGGCGAACCCGTCGATGCGTTGTCGTCTATCGTCCACCGCGCAAAAGCCTTCGACTGGGGCAAGAAACTCTGTACGAAGTTGAAAGAACTTATTCCGAAGCAGATGTTCGAAGTGGCGATTCAGGCTTCGATCGGACAGAAGATCATCGCTCGTGAAACGATTAGCGCGATGCGTAAAAACGTTCTTGCCAAGTGTTACGGTGGCGATATTTCTCGTAAGCGCAAGCTGCTCGAGAAGCAAAAGGAAGGCAAGAAGCGAATGAAGCAGGTCGGACGTGTTGAGATTCCACAGGAAGCATTCCTCGCAGTACTATCTATCGATAATTAGAACTATGCCGCTCTACGATCACATCATCCCTCACGTACCAGGCCGTTATGGCTCATGGCTACGAACTCGCCGCCAAAAATTCCACAACCGCAAACCACCAGAGGGCTTCTTCGAGCATCTGTGGTCATGGGTAAAGACCTTGGTATGGGCGCTTACCGTTGTGACGATCGTGAATGGTCTTGCCTTTGGTGCGTTCACAGTACCAACGCCTTCGATGGAAAACACTGTCATGGCGGGCGAATTCTTATTCGTAAATAAGTTTAAATATGGTCCGTCGACTCCGCAGATCATCCCGTTTCTGAACCTCGCCCTTCCCTACTACAAGACTCCACCGATCTGGAAACCAGTACAAGGCGACATCATCGTATTTGTTTATCCGGGTCACCGTGATCAGGTCAAGGCAGACAACTTCGAGTACTATTTAAAGCGTTGCGTTGCTATTTCCGGGCAGACCGTCGAAATACGCGATGCTCACGTATTCGTAGACAATGTGGAGTACCCACTTCCCGTAGCGGCTCCGCCTCGAGACAGAGGTGCACAAGTTCAATATCGGCTCATGACTGAAGGGCCTAGAATGTATCCGCCTTCAAAGGACACGTGGAATCATGAGAACTACGGGCCGCTCCGCATTCCTGCCAAGGGAGACGTCATCACTCTTACACAAGAGAACATCATAGACTGGACTACCTTCATCATGCGTGAAGGTCACGCAGTAAATTCCCAGACCCTTACCGTCGAAGGATTTGCACCAGGCACCTACACGGTACAACGCGACTACGTGTTTGGCATGGGCGACAATCGTGACAACTCGGAAGACTCGCGCTTCTGGGGTTTGATTCCCGAGCAGGATGTCGTGGGTACGCCAATGGTGGTGTACTGGTCATGGCAGAATCGCGTGAATAACGTCGAACAAGGGCTGATGTACAAAATCATGCACATCCGCTGGAACCGACTCGGCACCATCATCAACAAGTGATGTAATGCGCAAGTCAGCCATACGACTTCTCTGGTTTACTGCAATTCTTGTCGTTGTTGCCTTTTTTGTTTTCGGTGTGTATACGGTCCCCACAGTTTCGATGTCACCTACCGTAATTGCAGGTGACCTTGTTATCGTAAACAGATTCCGGTACGGAATCTCGACGTGGAATTCGCTACCAATCGTCGGGTACGTGCTACCGTATTACAAACTTGTTTCGTTTAGCTCTCCAAAGCGTGGCGACGTAGTTGTCTATGCATTCCCTGGTCAGCGCGATGAAGTGCTGCCACGTACAAATGAAATCTATATGAAGCGTTGCATTGCCCTTGCAGGCGATACGATTCGCATAGTAAACGACACGGTTTATGTGAATGGGAAACGTTCTCTCTCCGACTCAGTAACCATTTTTACAATGTCCGTAGAATCCAGAAAAATGCGAGACGAAAGCGATCAGTACCGCTTGTCTCCGGCTGGCAAGGATTGGACACCTAGTGACTACGGTCCGCTGCGCATTCCTCGCAAGGGTGACATCATCAATCTCGTAGACGTACACTGGAGTAGTTGGGGTGTGTTCATTGCGCGTGAAGGACACAATGTGAACGAACGTACTCGCACTATTGATGGGGTTGTCGCCAAGCACTACGTTGTAGAGCGCGACTACATCTTCTGCATGGGAGATAACCGTGACAATTCTATGGATTCACGCTTTACGGGTTTTGTACCCGAGGACAACGTCTTCGGCTCACCAATTTGTGCGTTGTGGAATTCGGGCTCGGATGCACCACGTGACAGACGATATTCCGAAGGTCAGCAGTCGTACCCAAGATTGGTACGATGAAACTCCGTCTACAGAATGACCTCACATCGATCTCTGTTTCTGATGTTGTGTTTACGGCACTGTTGGCGATAGTTGTCGCTGGACTTCTCAAGCTATTTGTCATTGGTGCATTTCAAATTCCATCGAGCTCTATGGAACGGACGTTGCTTCCCGGCGACTTCATCATGGTAAGCAAACTGGCGTTTAATATTAGTGCCGTTGAACGCGGAGACATTATTGTGTTCGATCTTCCCGATTCTATACGCTCTGAGTCATCTCCCGTTTCGCTTATCAAACGTGTTGTTGGTATGCCAGGTGACACAGTCCGTCTGACTCCATCGGTCGCCTACGTGAACGGAAACGCTCAGCCCAATCCTCCCCTAAGCGCATCAACCGACCTCATTCCAAAAAGTCTTCTCCCTATCGGTGGAAATCTAGATCGCACAGTAGTTGTCCCCGCGGGACACTATTTCGTCCTCGGCGACAACCGCGCAAACAGCTTCGACTCCCGCTTCTGGGGCTGCCTGCCAGCCTCTGCCATCGTGGGCGCTCCACTGTTTGTATACTGGTCGCACGGCGCGGACGCCGCCGACTTATCGGCACACGTCCGTTGGAATCGAATTTTTACCGGCATACGCTAATGTTACGCTTGCCATGCAATAGTCACACTCACATTTAGCATACTCTAATCGAATTCAATGACAGGTCTGTACCTACATATTCCATTCTGCGAAAAGAAGTGCGTGTACTGCGACTTCTATTCCATCGAAACCACATCGATGATGGAACGCTTCGTGCAGACGCTTCTGCGAGAAATCGAAACGCGCGGCGTTCCCAACCGCACAATTACGAGTGTGTTCTTTGGCGGAGGCACACCCTCGCTGCTATCACCAGCATTACTTGGCACCATCCTCGATGCACTTCGCACGCGTGGAGCGTTTGCCGACGACTGCGAATGGACAATGGAATGTAACCCTGGTACAGTCACCGCCGATTCTCTAAAAGGTTATAAAGCACTCGGCATCAATAGACTGTCGTTCGGCGTGCAGTCGTTTGTTGCCGAAGAACTGGCATTCCTGCATCGCATTCACAATGCCGACCAAGCAGTCGAGTCGATGCGACTGGCGCGCGAAGTGGGCTTCGACAACATCAACATGGACCTCATGTTTGCCTTGCCCCCACAGACAAAAGAGTCACTCGAATACTCTATCGACAGGCTACTCGCGCTGCAGCCAAATCACATCAGCGCATACTCGCTTATCTACGAACACGGCACACCGTTGTATGCGCAGTTGCAAAAGGGACTCGTTAAACCTCATGCCGAGGAATACGATGCCGACATGTATTCCATTGTTATGGGGCGCCTTGCGGCAGGGGGCTTTGAGCAGTACGAGGTAAGCAACTTCGCTCGCGACAACAAATACTGCAGGCATAATCTTACGTATTGGCATGGCGAAGAGTATGCGGCGTACGGACCCAGTGCACACGGTTATCTCGACAAGACACGTTATTGGAATATTAGGTCGCTTACTTCGTGGACTGAATCAGTCGAAGCGGGAAAGTTGCCCGAAGCAAATCGCGAGATACTTTCTGAGCACGAACAACTGGTAGAACTTGCTTTCCTAACTCTGCGCGCCGATGGCTTGCCTATTAAAGAATTCGCTAAGCGGTTCTCCATCGACATCGAACAAGCATTGCAGCCGGACTTGCAATACTGGATAGACGACAACATGATTCGCAACGATAACGGATGTCTGCGTCTTACACAGCGCGGCTATCAGGTGTGCGATGAGATTACGTTAAAAGTTTTGCAGGCGTTAGATCCGACTCACTCTGACCGTAGTGCTTCTGCGACAACTAGAGAAGCAGCACGCCTCGAGGGATAGATTGCTGCAAGCGACGCCAAGACAAGTGCAACGATGGCGGTAAGTGCAACATCTTCTGCATGTACATCCATAGGTAGCTGTGCAATAAGATATCCTGCAGCTGGATCGAACCTCACCCAGCCGAAATAGATTTGTCCGTACGCCACACCCACACCAAGCAACACCCCAAGTGTTACGCTCACACAGCCGATGAGTATACCCTGCAGTAAATAAAGGTGTCCGACTTCACGAGATGTAAAACCAACGGTACGCAGTATTGCAATGTCGCGTCGCTTCTCTACAACACTTAGCGTTAAAGAAACGAGCACATTAAATACTGCAACAACGACGATCAGCATTAGCACGATAAACGCACCTATGCGCTCGAGCTTCATCGTATCTGTTATGCCTTGATTCAGTTGCTCCCAAGAGCGCACATGCGCGGAAGGTCCGAGTTCTGCTTGGAGAGCTTCAGCCGTTTCTTGAGAGCCTGTTGCGTCGGGCAGGTAAACATCGAAGTACGTCGGCTCATCACGCTTGGTAAGAGCACGCATAAGTTTTGCATCGAGGTATGCGTAGGTGTAGTCTACGTCGCGAGACGTGTTCGACTGAAACACTCCGCGCACAATCGTCGGACGTCCACTCGGAATCATCCCTGTCATCGCTTGCTCTATCATCTCTGGCGCGTACAGTTGCACCGTATCACCTACAAGCACCTGCATCTTTTCTGCAACACCAGCAGCAAGCACAATCGATGGCATGTTGTCGAGAGGTACGGTTAGAAACTCGCCCATAACTACACTGCGGCGAATTCCAACGAGCTTCGAGGCGTCGTTTTCTTCTAATCCAATGCCCTGCACGGCATTCGTCATGCCCCTGCATACTATCACTAGCTTCGAAGCATATACGGGCACGACAAAAGCCCCTTTTGCATGCGCGGCGATCTTCGCATTAGCTGACGCAGCCCCCTGACCAGCGGACGCAGCCCCCTGCTCAAGTGAGTTAGCCTGCGCAGAGTTCTCCCCTCGCATTTCAACACGCATGTGGGGTCCGAAGCCTACGAGCATCTCGCTGGCCATATTCCTGAAGCCGTTAAACAACGACATAACGATAATCAATGCCGCCGTGCCGATGACGATGCCGAGTACTGACGATAACGAGATAATCGTGATGAACGAGAATCGTTGCGGACGCAGGTAACGACGGGCTATGAAGAAGGGCACGGACATGATGCAATCTACCGCACCATGTCGAGTAAATCTTGTGGTGTGCGCTCAAGGAATTCTTCTATCGGAAAGCCATCCGCACCAACGAGCATGGTTTTCGCCGTAGGAAACATCTACTTCTTCTTCGCCGCATCAAGGAACCCGCCTTGTGCGCGGAGAGGTGCGGCTTCGTCGGGTGCAACGCGCACGTATGTGCCTTCGCTTGTGAGCGTGCGCGCCTTGACGTTGTCTGCGAGGTAGACCTTTAGGATGTCGCGCAGACGCTTTTTGATCTTTGGGTCGTAGACGGGGAAGAGGAGTTCGACGCGACGAATCATGTTGCGCGTCATCCAATCTGCGCTTGAGATGAAGATCTCTTCGTCGCCATCGTTGCGGAACCAGAAGATGCGCGAGTGTTCGAGGAAGCGGTCGAGGATGCTACGGACGGTGATGGTTTCGCTGATGCCTTTGAGTCCGGGACGTATTGCGCACACACCACGAATGATGAGTTCGATTTTTACGCCAGCCATTGAAGCACGATAGAGTTCGCGCATAATTACAGGATCGGTGATGGCATTAAGTTTTGCAACAATGTGCCCCTTCTTGCCCCCTTCCTGATGGGTGGTCTCACGGCGTATGAGTTCGATAAACCGTTCGCGAAGATTTACCGGCGCTACTCCAATGTGTTGCCAGCCTTTGTACTTCGAGTAGCCTGTTAACAGGTTGAAAAGATGCACAAAATCGCGCTCGAATTCCTGATTGCCAGTGAAGATGCCTATGTCGGTGTAGACGCGTGATGTTGTGAGGTTGTAATTGCCGGTGCTGACGTGTGCGTATGTCAGAACGTTCTTGCCTTCCTTGCGAACAACGAGGCAGACCTTGCAGTGTGTTTTGAGTCCCATGACGCCATACACAACATGCACGCCCGCATGTTCAAGTTCTCTCGCCCACTGAATATTGTTTTCTTCGTCGAAGCGTGCCTTGAGTTCGACAAATGCCGTGACGTTTTTTCCGTTGCTTGCAGCACGTTTGAGTGCTTCGATAACCGGCGACGAACCACCAGCGCGATACAGCGTGATCTTCATTGCCAATACATTCGGATCGTCGGCACCCTGCTGAATGAATCGCACAACAGAATTCGTGAACGAATCGAATGGGTGCTGCACCATTATGTCGCCTTCTTTCAGCACATCGAAGATACTTACACCTTCTTGGGTGAATTCGGGCAACACGCGTGACGTTAGCGGCGGATCTTTGAGCTTGCGTTTGTCTAGCTGCATGAGCGCCAGATAATCCTGAACGTTGAGGGGCAAATGCAGACTGTAAATGTCAAGGGGCTCTAGGTCGAGCGATTTCATGAGGGACTGCTGGAGCATGCGCGGCATGTCCGGACCAACCTCCATACGCACTGGGTCGGTGCCCCAGCGCCGCTGACGAATTCCTTCTGCAACAGCCGTGATGAGATCGTTGGCTTCGTCTTCTGCAATGTCTACTTCGGCATCGCGCGTCACACGAAACACGTGGCTCTCACGCAGACGAAGTCCGGGAAACAGACTTTCGCCCTGCGCACGAATAACTTCTTCTAACGGGATGTAATGGTGTCCGCCCGTTCTGCTCAACTTCACAAGTCGCGGTAATGCCGAAGGCAACTGCATTACAGCAATTCGGATTTCTTCTTCCGAATCCACTTCGTCTATCAACACAAATGCAATGTTCAAAGAACGATTTAACAAACGCGGAAAAGGATGTCCCGGGTCGAGCGCAAGCGGCGTAAGCACCGGCATAATGTTATCGACGAAGTCATGCGCGTAATGCGCCTTCTCTTCCTTGGTCAGATCGTCAAACGTGTGAAAGACAATGCCCTCGCGCTTCAACGCCGGGACGACGTCATTTCGGTAGATGTCCGATTGCCATTGATACAATGGCAGGAGCAACGAACGAATTTCTTTGACCTGTTCGAGGGGCGACATCCCGTCTGGAAAGAGCTCGGTTACGCCCGAATAGATCTGCTCTTTTAGTCCCGCGACACGAATCATGAAAAACTCATCAAGATTCGTCGCAAAAATTCCAAGGAACTTCAGTCGCTCCAACAATGGGTGCGATGCATCAGATGCTTCTTCGAGCACACGGCGATTAAACTCGAGCCACGAGAGCTCGCGGTTGAAATACAGTGACTCGTCATCAAGATCGATAGCGACCACTTCCGCCGGGTCGGCTGGGTCGGCCAGCTTCTTACGTTTTGCCATAACAGCAAAATTAACCCTATTCCCCGACCACGACGACTGCCACGTTGTTATGAATACGCGAAGTACCAGTGTCTGCGACTTCGAGGGTTGCGACGTATGGTCCAGTCTTCACCCGCCTTCCAAGGTCGTCGGTGCCATCCCAAACAACGAGGCCATCACTACCCGCAAAGACTGCGTTAAGCAACCACCTAACGTGATGCCCGTCGGGTGTGCAGATGCGCAAGCCCACAATTGCATGCAGAAAGGGCTGCTGAAAGGCGATGACGCAGGGGTAGAACCGAGTGCCCTGTATAGAGCTGAACGGACTCGGCAATGCAGCGAGCGAGGTGGTGATGGGCACTTCGATCTGGACGCTATTTGCACGAGCAGGAGTGCCCCCTTTTAGGTTGCCACTCGATGTCCATGACGATGGCGCGAGTCCGGCCAACTTCGGATTGAGTTTTTCCAACGCAATTCCCTTTGCATCTATAACCGATTCTGCATGCATATCGCTGGTATACAAGACACTGTCAACAAGAAATCCACTCGATGTATATAGTGCGAGTGCGTCGCCGTTTGCATTTGCATTGATACCACGCGTACAGATATACGAGCGCTTACGATCACCTGCGAGCATCATCGAAGAGCGCAGGGTGTCCATGAGCACGACGCCATACTCACCCGGACGCAGCACAAGCGATGCATTTATTGTTGCGCGCGTTCGATCTTCGGTCACACCTGCTACTCCATCCATGATATACCACCCGTCAAGGTCGATGGTATCGGTCCCCGCATTGCAGATCTCAACATAGTCAGCCTGCGTTTCAAACGGGTCAAACATGATTTCTGTAATTGTAACTGTGTTTATTATCGGAGGTAACGTCAGCATCCTTCGCAGTGCATCATTTTCTGAGCGGTCATCTGCTCCGTCAAATACAGCCTCGACGTCTATTTGCAGTTGCGGATGAAGGCTGTGCAGCACCTCTATATCAATGCTCCACACATACAGTTCATCTGCAAGCAATCCAGGGATGTTTGCTTGCAGTTCGCTGTACTCCAATCCTTCAAGCAGCATCGAGCACCCTCGCACCGACGACGTGTGTTTTCCGTGATTGACAACCACCACGTCCAACGTACCCTTACCAGCGCGGATCTCGGCAATTCGTAGGTCATATTCCAACCGCACCACAGAATTCAAATACCCACACGTAGCGCTATCAGAAGCTAGTGAAGCCGACCACGTGTTTTGTCCATTTGCCACCGCACGTTCGAGCGTCAGCCCCTTTCGGCCCCATGCCATCGTATAACCTATAGAATCGACGAGTGTGGAATCGGAGTTGCGCAAGTAGACCTCGTCGATGGTGTTGTTTAGCGACGGAAGTTTCGCTTCAATCAGCACTGCATCTGCGGGTAGGGGGCGCGCTTCGCGCAGGGCCGCGCTATCGCGCGTTAAGACGACGTATGCGTAAGGCGGAATACGTGTGTCTGCAGGCACCACACAACAAGAGCGGTTATCGCACACATACCAATTCGAAATATTAATCCAACGACTCGTGGTGTTAACGCATTCTATCCATTCGGGTTCACCAGCAGCGGGCGTTGGATGTACTTCGTTAACTGTGAGCTGCGCATGTATTTGTATACATGCGGCGGTGAAAAGCATACTGACAACTAGGTGGCGCATGCGATGTACATGCGACAGCTCATGCAAAATGTGACGCAGCGAAAACTAATCGAATACTAAGAGAACAATAAAAGTGAGCGTTGCCGCCAACTACGGCATATCATTCGCCAATCGTTTCTCCGTATGGCCAGTCGCATGTATGCGTAAGCAACGCCGCAACGCGTTGTAGGCCAACGCGATCGTCTTCGTTAAAACGATTGAGCGATGCGCTGTCTACATCGAGAACAGCTAGTAATTGTCCACGTAGAAACATCGGCACGACGATTTCCGATCGAGTGTCGGGGTTGCATCCAATGTGTCCGTCGAATGCGCTTACGTCTGGGACAATTATCGTGCGTTGCAAGAGAGCAGCGGTTCCGCAAACGCCTTTGCCAATCTTAATGCGGATGCACGCCGGATGTCCCTGAAACGGAGCCAGTACTAATTCATGCGAATCGAAAACGTAAAAGCCAACCCAGTTAATGTTGGGTACGAACTGGGCAAGAGCAGCAGAAGCGTTTGCGAGGTTGGCAGTACGATCTGTCTCTCCTTCTACTAATCCAGCGATAACACGCAATACGTGGTCATAGAGATCGGCCGTCGTCGCGAAGGCATGTGTTGTGTCGGGGGTAATGGTCATAGTAAGGAGCTTATGAGTCGAACTGAAGAGTAAACAGTGCCCCGACTGAATTCTCGCCTACAAATGTAACACATGAGTTTCGTAACTAATTTCGCCCATGGCCTTAGATAAAGAACAGCGCATCATTGAATTACGTGACGCTATCCGTCGGCACGACCGCTTATACTATGTCGAGGCACGTCCGGAAGTCGACGATCGAGCCTACGACAGGCTTCTAAAGGAACTCCAGGACCTCGAAACCGCACATCCTGAGCTTGTTACCCCCGACTCGCCCACCCAGCGTGTAAGCGGCACACCCATCGGCACATTTCGTACCGTTCCGCATGCACGGCCCATGCTTTCGCTCGCCAATACCTACACGCGCGAAGAAGTCGAAGACTTCGACCGAAGAGTCAGGGAAGGGTTGGAAGGGGCTGTCGTTCGATATGTGTGCGAACTGAAATACGACGGCGTTGCCATGTCGATTACGTACAAAGACAACCAACTCGCTCTTGCAGCAACACGCGGAGACGGTGAATCGGGCGACGACGTCACGCAGAACATGCGCACGCTCCGTTCGATTCCGTTAGTGGTTGCAAAGCAACCGAACCTCTCCCTCGCTTCTATCGAAAACGAGCTCTCTCTTAACATCTCTTCTTTCGAAGTCCGTGGCGAGGTCTTCATGCTTACTGCTGATTTTATAGAACTCAATAGAGTAATCGAAGAGCGCGAAGAAAAGCCTTATGCAAATCCACGCAACTTGACAGCAGGTACGCTCAAGCAAAAAGATTCGCGCGCGGTAGCAGCACGTCCGTTGCAGTTCGTTGCGTACTTCCTTGCAACCGACGACGTAAAACTCACAAGCCACTTCGACAACATTGCTATTCTGTCGTCGGTGGGATTTCCGACCAGCAGTGCAACACGCAGGTGCAGTAGCCTTGAGGAAGTGTTCGAGTTTATAAATGACTGGGACGAAAAGCGCGACACGCTGCCGTTTGCAATCGATGGTATTGTTATAAAGGTCGACTCGCTGCGACAGCAAGACGAACTGGGCTTCGTTGCGCGTTCACCGCGTTGGGCCATTGCGTACAAGTATGAAAGCAAGAAAGCTGAAACGCTTCTACGCGACATCACGTTGCAAGTCGGACGTACAGGCGTTGTGACACCCGTTGCAGAACTTGAACCCGTGCTACTTGCCGGATCGACTATCTCGCGCGCAACACTTCATAATGAAGATTACATTCACGAACTCGACTTGCGCATAGGCGACACCGTAATTGTAGAAAAGGGTGGCGATGTAATTCCGAAGGTGTCAGGCGTTGTCGTCGCAAAGCGTCCCGCAGATGCAACACCCTGGCACATGCCGCACGTATGTCCTTGTCCGCACAAGTCCCCGCTACACCGTCCCGAAGGCGAAGCCCAATGGTACTGCAACGACGGAACGTGTCCGTGGCAGACCCGCCGCACGCTACAGCACTTTGCATCGCGCGACGCAATGGACATCGACGGCCTTGGTGACAAGTCTATCGACCAACTCATCGATGCCGGCCTGCTCGCCACGATCGCAGACATCTACGCTCTCTCGCAGCGTCGCGACGAAATCCTCGCACTCGACCGCTGGGCACCAAAGAGTTTCGACAGACTTGCAGCGGGCATTGAACGAAGCAAGCAACAACCATATGCACGCGTACTGTTTGCGCTCGGCATTCGTTTTGTGGGCGAAGGCGTTGCTAAACTTCTAGCGCGTGCATTCCCCTCCATCGATTTGCTGCAAGGGGCTTCGAAAGACGATCTCACGAACATCAACGATATCGGCGAACGCATTGCAGATAGTGTAATCGATTATTTCTCAGAGACCCCTAACAAGACCCTTATCGAATTACTTCGTGCGTCCGGACTCCAACTCGAAGGCGAAGCCTCGGCACCTGTTTCGCAGAAGTTCGCAGGTCTAACGTTTGTGCTCACGGGCGAACTTGTATCCATGACACGTCGCGAAGCCGAAGAACGCATCGAAGCCCTCGGCGGCAAGGCCTCGGGCAGCGTCAGCAAAAAGACATCGTATCTCGTCGCTGGCGAAAGCGCCGGCAGCAAACTCACTAAGGCTCAAGAACTGGGTGTGAAGGTGCTAAGTGAAGCGGAGCTTAAGGAGATGATTGATTCTAGCTACTAGAACGTGTAACGGACGAGTGGGATGGGGAAGAAGCCTTGCTGGTATTCGGTGGTGACTTCGCCTTTTTCGGCGTTGTAGCGTTGGATGAAGACGTTCTGGTGGTTGGTGATGTTCTGTAGGTCGAGTGAGAATTCGAGGGTGGACGATGCGAATTCTATGCAAATGCAATGAGCGCTACAAATATTATTGGCAGTTTATCGAGGAGCATTAGTGCCTAGAAGTTCTGCCAGGTGTACGCAATGTTTACGCTAAGGATGTTGCGTGCTTGCGTCGCCGGACCCACTGTGCCATCGTCGCGCGTGACGGGAACACGATCGTCGTAAAATATGCTTGTGAGGAGCGTAACATCCAGCCATGAGTTGACCTTCATGATGAGGGCATTCTCGAAGGTCACCACCCACAGTGCTGGCGCTTCGTATGGAGTAAATGTTGTGAGTTGTGATTTTAGAGTCACGTTTTCGAAGGGCGACCAATTCAGAGCCGCACTTATCACACCGCCGAGATTCACCTTCAGCGTTGCATTTGTGTCGACGCCAAACGCCCCCTTGCTGTTTAGGTCATCGTCGACTACAAACGTTGCGCGAGCTGCTATTGGAGCTACGAGAAGTTTGAATTCTGGAATTGGCGTCCATTCACCACCAAGAGCACCTGTAAGGTAACCCGGTGCTAGGAGGTTCGAAAGCTTCAGAAATTTTGTCGAATCGAGAGGTTCGAACTTGTCGTACGCAAAGCCAGGTGCGAACTGCGTGCGAAAATCTAGGAAGGCCGTGTATCGGAACGTTTCGCTCTGTTTAAGCGATGCCTTCGAGCCTACGATTATTCTGTCGTCAGCTTTTCGAAACACCTGATTGCCAAGTTTTGCAAGTCCGTAGCCAAGATCGAGATCGTTGTCCCATGAAAACACGCCTTGGGCATAATCGGCTGACGCTACAATTAAACCGTTGAAGGCAACAGCATCCTGCCCGCCACCCGACCAGTTGTTCAATTGTATCGTGGTAAATCCGACACCTGTCGTGGTTTTTATCTTCCACGGTATCGAATCGGCCTTCAATGCTTTAGACAGCGAATCTGCCGTAACGGTAGCATTCTGGGCTAACACAACGTTCGATAAAGCAGTCGCAAGAAAAATCGCGACATATAACCCTGCTCTCATCCATCCCTCCATTATACATCCCTCTGCTGTATTTACGCGAATCTACGAAGCCTCTGCGGCCTTTATGAAGTGATAACACCGTAATTTGGGTAATGCGTCCAAGCGGTATTCGCCCCTCTCTGCCCCTTCCCACACGGCTTAAAGCTGACATGTCTGCCACAGGTAGTGGTATTGGCATTGCTATGATCGACTCCGATTTCGTCGAGCACCCCGATCTCGCACAGCCCGTGCAGCGCATCCGGTGTTATTACAATGCTGTGGACGATGTAATTGAGCCGACGCCTACAGGCAGGCCAGAAGCGCGACAGTGGCATGGTACGATGACTGCGTGTACAGCAGCGGGCAATGGATACCTGTCGCAGGGCGAATTCATCTCGCTTGCACCCGATGCACATGTTGTGCTTGTGCGGACGATGAACGAAGAAGGTAGAATAACAACCGAAGTCATTTCACGTGCACTTCAATGGGTTTCGGATAACGCAGAAGAGTATGGCATTCGTGTCGTTAATCTTTCTGTATACGCAGATGAGTTCGACCATACGATAGACCATCCTGTTAATAAACTTGTTGACGATATGGTCGCAGCGGGACTCGTTATCGTAGCCGCTGCCGGAAATAATCCGCATGTACTGATACGTCCGCCCGCTGCAGCACCAGCGGCTATAACAGTTGGCGGACTCGATGACAAGAACTCGCTAAATGAAGGAAGCGCAGATCTATATCATTCTACGTTTGGCCTTACATCGCTTGGAATTCAGAAGCCCGAGGTTATCGCTCCAGCAATCTGGCTGCCAGCGCCAATTATGCCGCACACCGCAATACAACGCAGCGCATCGGCATTGTGTGCACTCGATGCAATGACCGATGACATGTTATTGGGTTGTGCTCCGCGACTGCTTCCGTTTACGCATATACCGCTGTCGGTATGGACGTCGCGCGATGTCGACGAGCTACGCGATCGTATCGCCGAAGCTCTACGGTCAGAGCAAATCGTAACACCATTTTACAAGATGGTCGACGGCACTTCATTCGCCTCACCGATTGTGGTAAGTGTTGTTGCTCAGATGCTCGAACTCGACCCTACGCTAACTCCACAGCACGTTAAATCGATCCTTATGCGCACAGCGCGCCCCCTGCCCAATCATCCTCTAGCGCGCCAAGGTGCAGGCGTTGTGCAGCAGCGAGAAGCGCTTAGAGTTGTAAGAGATGAACGTCCGTCGCGAGAGGCAGTTGTGCCCCTCAGTTCACAGTACTCAATGTAGTCTCAGTTGTCAATGTGGTTTTGTCCGTTCTACTATCGGTACGATACATGCTTCGCATCCTTCTTCTTCTGCTAACAGTTGTGCCTTTAGCAGCCCAGATTTCTACTCAACCCGTCGAAGGTCTACGTCAGAAAACGGTGCGCCTTGTTGCGTATGTAAACTGCACTGCAATACCCGAACCTGGCAAACGCATCGACAGTGCGGTAATCATTGTACGTAATGAGCGCATTGTCGACATCGGCAAGGGTCTTGCGATTCCGCAGGGGGCTGATGTTCGCGACCTACACGGTGCGTGGGTATATGCAGGCTTCATAGACGCGTACGTAGATGGCGCTGCGTTTGGTGGACAAGCGCCGAAAGAACAACGTAACTTTTTTGATGAAGATGAAGGACCGAATACTCCACAGCCAATTGGAAGCCATTCGTGGAACCAAGCTGTGCGTCCAGAACGCAAGGCAACAGACCAACTCGTCATTTCGAAAGACGCAGCGGAAGAATGGCAGCGCCTTGGGATTACAACTGCAGGAGTCGCTTCACACGATGGAATTTTTAGCGGTAGCGCAGCAGTGGTTCTTATGCGTCAGGGAAATGCAAATCGCACGGTGATTCGTGATGATGCATATCAAGCACTTTCGTTTTTCAAAGGGTCATCAAAGACCCCTTATCCGTCATCACAAATGGGTTCGATTGCATTATTGCGTCAGACATTTATCGACGCCGATTGGTACGCGCGAGCACATGATGCCGCCTCGAAAAATGCGTCGCTTGTCTTGCCCGAGACTAACACTTCATTAGCTACACTTCGAAGTGTCCTTGCCGCGAAGACACCATTTGTATGCGCTACTACAGACGAACATGACATCATGCGATGGAATGCCATAGCAAAAGAGTTTTCACTGCCGACAATCATGCGAGGCAGTGGACGCGAGTTCCGTCGGCTTGAAACGATAGCCGCCAACAAGCCCGATATCATTCTGCCCCTTTCGTTCCCCGATGCTCCTGACGTACGTGATCCTCGCAATGCTGGCAACGTGTCGCTCACACAACTCATTAACTGGTATTGGGCTGCTGACAATGCACGTTTGCTCGACTCGGCGGGATGCAGGCTTATGTTTACTGCTGACGGACTAAAAGACAAGTCACAGTGGCTGAATCGCATCCGTGTGTGTGTTGAACGCGGACTCGATACATCGCATGCACTTGCCGCAATGACGACGAATCCCGCCTCCATTCTTGGTGTTGGGGATCGTGTGGGCCGCATCGCACCAAATCAATACGCCAATCTTGTTATTACTACAGGCAATCTGTTTAAGCAAGCAACAACGATTCGTACGGTTGTTGTTGCTGGCAAGGAAGAAGAACTCGCAGCACCATCGCTGATTGATGTGCGTGGAAACTGGACACTCTCTTCGTCTATTTTCAATCGTAAGGTTTCGATGGTTGTAACTGGAAGTTCAGAGTCACCGAGCGCCGTGATCAAGGTTGATTCTGTTCCAATTCCATCGACGTTTTCTGTCAGCGGCGAACGTGTAACGTTTACGCTAACACTCGATACGCTAGGTATGCGCGGCACTACACGCGGTCTTGCATCGGCAGACAGCATACTTATGAACGTAGACTTGCAACTGCCCGATGGCAGCTCGGCACAAGTAGTTATGCGCCGCGACTCGACACTTGCTGTCGTGGGTCAATCGCCCGACACATCTCGTCCGGAAGTGCGTCGTGTTCTCCCAGCATTTCGTCCACTCGAACCCTTCGGACTCGATTCGCTACCGTCTCAGGAAACCGTAATTCTAACCAATGCTACTATCTGGACAAACACCTCAGCGGGCATTCTAAAAAACGCATCCGTGAAAGTTTCCGGTGGTAAGATTATCGGTGTTTCTGAAGGTGCTGCACCTGCAGGTGCACGCGTTATCGATTGCACAGGCTTGCATATCACGTCCGGCGTCGTCGATGAACACTCTCACATTGCAATTTCGCGCGGAGTGAACGAAGGCACACATGCGGTTACAACAGAGGTGCGCATTGGTGATGTGCTCGATCCCGACGATGTAAACATCTACCGTCAGCTAGCGGGTGGCGTTACGGCGTCGCACTTGCTTCACGGATCGGCAAACCCCATGGGAGGTCAGCTGCAATTCATCAAGCTACGTTGGGGATCAACTGCCGAAGAGCTAAAAGTAAAAGACGCCATGCCGACCGTGAAGTTTGCCCTTGGTGAAAACGTCAAGCAGGCGAATTGGGGCGATAAGTTCACCGTGCGTTATCCGCAAACCCGCATGGGTGTCGAACAAATCATGAGCGACGCATTTCAGGCAGCGAGAGAATACGAACGCGATATGAAAACTGCCGATGCATCGAAGCTGCCAGTTCGCAGAGATCTACAGCTCGACGCACTTGTAGAAATCATGAACGGCAAACGCAAGATTCATTGCCACAGTTATGTGCAAAGCGAAATTCTAATGCTCATGCGCCTTGTAGAATCGTACGGCTTCAAGGTGCACAACTTCACGCACATCCTCGAAGGATACAAGGTGGCGCGAGAGATGGCAGTACATGGCGCGAGTGCATCGTCGTTTGCTGACTGGTGGGCGTACAAGTTTGAAGTGTACGATGCCATTCCACAGAACCCGGCAATCATGCACGAACAAGGTGTGCTTACTTCTGTTAATAGCGACGATGCAGAAATGGCGCGACGCTTAAATCAGGAAGCCGCAAAGAGCATTAAGTATGGCAATGTCTCTGAAGAAGACGCGTTTAAATTCTGCACGTTAAATCCTGCTAAACAAATGGTTGCCGATGCAACCATGGGCTCGGTAGAAGCAGGCAAGGACGCCGACATAGTAGTATGGTCGGGCAACCCGCTTTCAAATATGTCGCGCGTAGAACGCACGTTTGTGGACGGACGCGAGTACTTCTCACGCGCAGCGGATGCACGCCTACGTGTACGCGATCGTTCACTTCGCACCTTCCTTGAGCAAGAGGCCATGAAGGCTATCGGTAAAGGGGCGCCTTCGGCAAAGGGCGGCGCGGCACCAAGACGCCTGCGTCATTGTGACGACCTTGAAGATGAAGTAGCTGGCACACATGAGTGACAATGTCTTGAGCGCAAGTAGCTCCACGTCTGGTGTGAGTAACGTACGCCGCTTTCCGTGGAAAATACTTCTTGTGTGCGCGGTTGTTCTATTGCCTGTGCTTACGTATCCGTTCGGACAGGATCACTCTACGTTCATTCGAGGCGGACGCGTACTTCTTGCAGGTGGCACCCTGTATGTCGATTACGTCGACGTGAAGCCTCCGCTTATCTATGTCATCTTCGGACTAGCAGACTTTGTCGCAGGATCTTCGGTTGTACTCGTACGTGCGCTTGAGGTTGTTTTTCAGCTCATTACTATCGGCGCGCTTCTATTCGTACTGAATGGCATAACACAACGACGACTCTGGCTGTGGATTTCTGCAATAGCGTACGCCGTATTGTATTGCAACCAAGGTTACTCACAGGTCGGACAGGCTGAATCGTTTTGCGCACTTCCCATAGTAGGAGCGTTGTGGTGCGCGACGCAAACGGGCGGACGCTCTCGATGGCTTGTACTTGCACTCTGTATGACTGTCGCCGTAATGCTGAAGTATACACTGGGAATAATAGGTCCCGCTGTATGTATTGTCTGGCTCTTTCGCAATGGACTGCGTAACTCATTTCCAACAATCGTAGCAACTGCGGCAGCATTTATCGGGTTGATGTTGATCTGCTATACACCGTTCCTGCTATCAGATGGATTTCTCGACGGATTGAAAGCAACGATGCAGTATCTGGGTGTGTATTCGGCCTATCCAGCCTTCGGACCGATCTTAGTGAGGAATGCTCTGAAGTTGACCGCAATATGGTTCGGTGACAACCTCTCAATTACGACAACCTTCCTTGTAGTTGTTGCTGTTGCGTTATTGCTTGCAAAGCGATACTCATTGCGCGAGCAGGGAGTGGTTTCTTCGTCGGTATGGATGTTCCTTGCTCTAATTCTAACAGTTATTCTGGAACGTAAATTCGCTCCGTATCATTTCTCACGCCTTAACATCCCTATTAGCTTTCTAGTTGGAACAACTGCGTTGTACTGGACCGAAGTACGCGAGCGTTTTCTGAGTAGCTCGAGAGAAATTCGATGGGGTTTCGCATTTGTCATTTGTTTACTCCTTGTCTTGAGCCCCTTACCCAGATACATGAATGTCGTGCAATTAGGCATCCGAAGCATCGGCAATCCGTCGGTTTATGATGCTTACCTTACACGTCCGGAATTGCCTGGCTTCGACTTCAATGCGATTCGAGTGTTAAGAACCGATCTCAACAATCGTCTCGTTCCAAGCGATCGGCTTCTGATGATGTCTATGATGGCAACTCCACTATTAACCCAACTTCCAACAATTCAGACTTCATCTTTTGCAGATTCGCACATGTATTTCGGGACTGGAGCCACTTCATCGTGGCGCGAACGAGCTGCTACTGATTTACGTCGGGCAAACTGGGTGGTTGTTGATACGATTGACGTTTGCGAAGGTGTGAACCTTCATCAGCGCACATCGTGGCAGTCGCTGAAAGCCGACACTCTACTTTTACCAATTCTAACAACGCATTTTACAGCCGTAGATACAGTTGCATGTTTTATTATTTACAAGCGTGTGCAATCGTGAAGTTTGACTCAACAATTTTCTCGATTCGGAGCACCTCGTGACGTCCGTTCCACTCCAAATTCTTTCACCCTCGAAACTCTTTGCCGACTTCGTCACCGGGGTCGACTCGATATGGAATCGATTCGAACATCGCGAGGTAACCGATGTTTTGATCGAGCAACGTTCGAAACACGGAGCATCACGCAAGCGCCTTGTGGCGCTTGTCGAGCAAGGAATGCGATCTGTTGAGTTAAGCATACTGCAGAAGCAGTCACTGAAGGCGTTGGGTGAACGGGCAGTTGTGGTTGCGACGGGACAGCAGATTGGCCTTTTGGGTGGACCTCTCTACACATTATTGAAAGTCGCATCGGCAGCACAACTAGCGAGCGAACTTGCTGAGCAGTACGCGCATACAGTTGTGCCGGTGTTTTGGCTCGAAGACAACGATCACGATGCAAAAGAAGCGTCGACTGCAGTGTTTTCGCTCGATGGCGTTCTGCAAACATCGACGGTATGGAATGGCAGCGAAGAGCGGCTGCCCGTTTCTCGGAGAACGTACAGTGCAGACGAAGTAGAACGTATCAAAACACTTTTGCCGTCATTGAAGGGTCCGTTTGAATCGGACGTTCAACGATTGCTTGAAGGGGTCTATGTCGAAGGGGCTGCGTGGAACGATGCCTTCGTGCGTTTGCTTCAGCCGTTTCTTGCAGCATGGGGTGTGCTTGTTGTACGTGGGTCGGATGTCATTGCATCCGGACTCCATGCTCCAATACTAGAACGCGATCTTGCATCTCCGGGCATGCTCTCCTCTCTTGTGCGCGAAGCAAGTGCAAGCCTAGAAACACTGGGATATCACGTGCAGGCGACACCAACCCACGCGATGTTCTTCAGGCATGATGAGGCCGGCGGACGTCAGCGTATACAACCCGACGAGAATTTTTTAGAGCTTGCTCATGCACAGCCAGCGTTGTTTTCGCCGAATGCCTTGGCACGTCCAATTGTTCAAGACGCCGTACTTCCAACAATAGCCGCTGTATTAGGTCCAGCCGAAATCGCATACCACGCCCAACTCCGCGAAGCCTACGCTGCCTGCGGCGTGCCTATGCCAGTACCGTACAACAGGCACAGCGCAACCCTGCTCGATGCCAAGACCACACGTAACCTTGTCAAGGAGGGCTTGCAAGCTGTAGACATGATGCGTGCGTGGCAGTCTGTTGAAAGTGAAACTGTCTCGATGCTCGGAGAGGATTCTGTTCCCAGTCCAGAATTTTCTGCCTCAGCTGTTGATGCAGTATTCGCTGGGTACGCCTCTGCTGCAGAGAGCATCGACAAAACATTGTCAGCCGCCGTAGAGGCAGGGAAAGCTTCGACGCGTAACACACTCGAGGCCATTCGAGGAAAGTTGCGCTCAGCATTACGAAGAAAAAACATTGAACAACTCGAGCGCAGGCGTACCATGCACAAATTGATTTTTCCGTTGGATGTGTATCAGGAACGAATTTATCCTGTTGCATATATGACAGGACAGTTTGGAACCGACGGACTTCGTATCATTGTCGAGCACATTGTGAAACGACCACGCATACAGCATGTCATCATTGGTCCCGAAGACATAACGTCATCTCAGGAAGACATAACGTCAGCTCAATAGGATTGGCATGAAACCCTTAGTTCTCGTAGTCGACGACAATAAAATCACGACCAAGCTTATGCGCAGGTACCTCGAATCAAACGGGTTCCTTGCCGAGGATGCGGCCGACGGTGTTGAATGTATTGAGAAGGTTGCAATTCGAATGCCTGATGCCATCATCATCGACGTCATGATGCCCCGCATGGACGGATTTGAGACTACGAAGGCGCTAAAAGGCAACCCCGAAACAGCCATCATCCCCATCGCAATTGTCACCGCTCTAAACGATAGCGCCACGCAGAAAAAGGCTGTTGACGCAGGGGCCGATGACTTTTTAACGAAGCCAATAGAAGAGAACCTGCTAATTGCCAAGGCGCGCATGCTCACTTCTTTAGCCCTCGAGCGCCGCCGCTCGAGTCGCCTCCGCCAGATTATCAATGGCCTTCTGCTTGACGACGGCACCGACGTTGCTACACTCCTGCGCGAAGAAGGCTTTACAACCTAGACCGCACGACGCGATCGGCCGAAGTCCTATAGAGCGCACGTCCTCATCAGATAATGTAGTATGTTCGGTGCATGATACGTTTCGTGTTGATCCTCGCTGTTGGTCTTCTTACCGCCTGCTCTACGGTTAGCGATATTACCAACGCCCTCTCTTCAATCTCGCGCCTACAGTTCAAACTCGGCAACGTGAACAATTTCCGACTGGCAGGTGTTGATGTTTCGCGAATCTCCGATCCGTCGAAACTTTCCATATCCGATGGTATCGCACTTGGCCACGCCTTCGCAAAAAGGTCGCTCGTTGCTTCGTTCACACTGAACGTCGATGCGAAAAACCCAAACACCGGTGTTTCTGGAACGCGTCAGACGTTGGTGACGCTGAACGATCTCGACTGGCGCATGCTTATCGATGATAAGCAGACGATAAGCGGACATCTAGGACGTCCGTTCGACATCCCTGGCAGCGGACAAACAGTGCCCGTGCCACTTGATATGTCGCTCGACCTTTATTCTTTCTTTGCCGACAAGGGGTATGAAGGTATTCTGAATCTTGCGCTTGCAATAGGCGGACAACAAGGTAGTGCGGCTCGCATCAAACTCGATGCAATGCCAACAGTTGGCACACCATTCGGTCCGATCGTCTATCCCAACCGCATTGTGATCGTGGACAAGGAGTTCCGCGGTAGCTGATGGACATTCTCGTTCTTGTTATTGGAGTTTTCGGAAGTGCGTTAAGCGACTTTCTAGCTGCCGCATTGCTGAACATGCCGGGCTCGGTTGTTGTTGCCATGGCTGAGGAAGGGTCTGTAACGGGGCGACGATTAAAACGAGCGCTCGACGAACCCGATGAAACCGGACTTGCTCTTAGTCTTCTCGATGCAATCTTTCTTGTCGGCTCGACAATCATTGCCTCTCTTATTGCCTTGGGCGGTGCCGATGGGATTCGCTTAACTGCGTTAACAATTGGATTCCTCATCGTTGTAGTCATTGCCAAAACCATTGCAGGCATTATTGGCTCACGCTATGCAGATAGGCTTCTCAAACTCTGCGGGGTATTGTTAACAGCGGCTCGCACATTAGCTACGCCCATCCTCCTTGCGTACACTGCACTGATGAAGGTGACGCGTCGCACAAGTGACGAAGAAGAGGCTCGCGAAGAGCTAGAAGCTCTTGTAGAGACAGCACGCGAAGAAGGGGCTCTCGACGCGGGCGAGTACCGCATCATGACAAACATCATGCGCCTTAGCTCGATCGAGGTTGGTGATGTAATGACACCTCGGACTGTTGTGTTCAGCTTGCACGAAGACATAAGCGTCAACGCTGCTATTGAATTCCAGGAATTACAGATGTATTCGCGCTTTCCGGTACAGAACGCTGCGGATATGGATAGCGTAAGCGGTTACGTAATGACGAAGGACGTTCTACGTGCAGCTCTCGCAGGACAAGGTGATGCTCACCTGAACAAGCTCAAACGCGATGTTGGCTTCATTCCGGAAAACATCACGCTCGAGAAAGCACTCGAACAATTCCTTGCAAAACGTCAGCACATTCTTACTGTCGTAGACGAACACGGCGGCGTCGAAGGCATCATCACAATGGAAGATGTGCTCGAAACAATGCTCGGCGCAGAAATCGTAGACGAAGCCGACCACGTCATCGATCTCCGCGCCCTTGCAAAACAACGTCGCGACCAGCGCATCCAGCGCTTAAGCGTAGAACGCTAGAGCACCTCACTCAGCGCTACAACACAGCCCTAACTCTAGAGCACCACGAGCGTTCCTGCACCGTGGTACGAATGCACATCGTCGTCGTACATGGCGTCAGCGCCGATTGGCCCCATGCGAAAGCGCCCCTTACTTACAGCCCGTACCATGTAGTAGTACACTTTTTGTCGCTGCTCTGCTCGTACAAAAAGATTCATCCGGTCGTCGCGGTAGTCGTAGTACTCAGCCGTAGCTTCGTCTTTAGCCCACGTCATGCCTTCCATGCCTGTAAGGCGCGGATTCTCGAGCTCGAAGCCAGCAGGTAGTACGTCGCTTATCACAACGTTGTTGACTGTGCTTAAATCGGTTGTGGCAACCGTAACCTTTATTACAATAAGGTCGTTCTGATGTACGCGCAGAGATGTGAGGGCTTTTCCGTTGCGGTCGAGGAACTCACGACGGACCTTCAGCACAACGTCTTCCTGTTTGAATTTTCCGTCAGAACGCACGCCTTCTACACTCCAGAAGTAATAGACGGGTCCGTTGGTAGCGCTCACCTTTATCGTGCGTCCTAGCGGATTAGGCACACTAACAGTTGTGCCCTCGATTGTTGCGACGGCTTTGCCGTTTGAAGTAATGGTTGCTTTTACACCCGACTTCATTGCACGATTCGCGAGTTTGCCAAGTGCGAGTACGGCAAACGCATTTTCCTGCGTCGAAAAAATGTCATCGGCGCGCATAGTCTCAGCCAATCGTTGTGCAAGCTTTGCAGTCTGTGGGTTGTCAGGTGCGCTAGTAACAAGAGCGTACAATGCGAAACCGAGATCGCGGACAGGTGATGCAAAAGAACCGCCGTCCATCGGACGATAACGCTCTACGGTAAACGATGACGGCAGCAATGCTTCGTACGATTTTCTATCGCCGAGTGCCAGGTACGTACATGCAAGCATGTATTTGCTGTCTTGCGCCATCATCGAAGTCTGTCCCTTGTAGTAGTTCATTGTTGGCACATCCTGACGTCCTTCGATCGCCAGCAAATACAGCGAGTAGAAGATGTCGCGCGCTGCATACGTTCGCATCACGCGGTTGCCATCTCCGCCATAGTAGTACACTTCTTCTGTCGAACGGCCGCGCACTCTTTTTGCCGTGTATTCTATCATGCGTGACAGCACCTTGCCATTAACCTCGTAGCCGGCGCGTTTTGCTTCACTTAGAAAATGTGCCGCATACACGGTGCCCCACCACGTTACTTCTGTTCCCCCTGGCCAGTATGCAACACCACCACTGTACGTCTGCATCGATTCGACCTTGCGCACCGCCTCCTGAACGTTACGTGCGGGGTCTTCGTAATGTGTGAGCGTTGCATTCCATGCTTTCACAAGGTCAGCGAAATAAATCTGAGGGAACGCTTTCGACACAGTTTGTTCAATGCAGCCATACGGATAACCAAGAAGCTGACCCAAGTTTTTCGTTATCTGAGCAGCAGGAAACGTACTCACTACGAGGTGTGATGTCGTTGTACGCGGAAGGAAGTTCGACGTAAGTGTAATGTCCTTCGATGCTCCTCCTTTCACAACATCGAAGCCGCTTTCCTCTGCAAGCGGAGTGCTCGGGCGCACACTAATTTCTGTCGTCTGTGCAAACGTTTCACCCGTGCCCGTTACTTCTGCCTTTATTGTTGCAATGCCAAGTTCATTTTTTGCAATCACTGTAAACATTGCAACACGTTCTTGTCCGGCATCGAGCGTCATTGATTGTTTGTCAGCACCTGCAACCCACACCGGACCGTTTGCTGCAAGCCTGCACGAAATGTTCGCACGTCTTTCGGTTGTGTTTGTAATCATCACAGGCACAGCAACAGAATCTCCGGGCGCAAACACGCGCGGCAACGCTGTGGCAATTACAATCGGATCGGCAATCGTCATGGTCTTCTCTGCAGAACCAAACGATGCATTCTTCCATGCTACAGCCATTACGCGCACAGCGCCACTAAACTGCGGTAGGTCGAACGTGTATGTGGCTGTGCCACCCGATGTCGCAATAATGCCCGACCAGTACGCTATAAGCGTTGCACGTTTCGCAGCAAACGGATTAAGACGTCCAATGGCACCGGCATCCATTTCGCCATCACCAGCACCGTACGAAGCACGTCCCATCTTCAGCTCAGGAAACAGCAACGGATACATGTCATACGATTCTACTTGCAACGCGCGGTTCTGATAGAAGTAGCCATGTGGGTCTGGCGTCTTCGTGCCGCGTATTTGCAAAATGCCTTCGTCGACAACTGCAATTGTTACCTGTGCACCAGGTTCAGTTTTTACCGTAATCGTTTGCTTGCGTTGCGAACGTGTGCTCGATGTTGCAGTGATACTAACAGGCAACACGCTTTTCGGACGCTTCACGAGAAGTGGTTGATAGCCATGTGCAACCGTCAATGGCATGTCGCTCTTTGCATGGGGCTTGATAAGGGTCGCGGCAATGAATACGTTGGGCGCAAAAGATTCCTGAATCTTCAGCTCCATTGCCGCGGAACGTTTGTCGGTCTTAATCGTGCGGTATTCCATTACGCCGTCACGTTCGATGGTTACAATTAACGAGCCTGCGAATGGTGTCTTGAACAACACCTTTGCTGTTTCGCCGGGCACGTAGGTTTCTTTATCTAGCGCTATGTCGATAAGGCCTTCGGTGTTGACTTCGAACGATGATGCCGAATTATCTGACCAACTGTAAGCCCAGAATTCGCGCTCAACAAATGTCTTTCCACCTGGAGAGAAGATGCGCACTGCGTACTCCCCACTGGACATTGGCGTAAACGGGAACGCATAATTCGTTCCGGCAATGTCCATGTCTTTGTCAACCAACACTACCTCGCGCTTCTGCGACACATACCTGTATGAAGAGTAGTTGTTCTCCATTACCGTATGCCATTCCGTCTTCACAATCTGAACATGGGCCCGACTTGTGGATACCACTCCGTCGTAGTTACATGCGATGAGCGGAATGCGCAACGGCGTGCGTACGCTTGTGTAACGGTCGAATTCCTGGATGCCGAAGAGCACAGGTTGTGTGTGTACTGGACGTTTGACTGTACTGTGTACAGGACGTCCACCCTCGTCGAAAACCGTCACAAAAAACGAAGCTTCGAGTAATCCCGCATTCGTGGCAGTAGAATCGATTGTAAACGATTCTACTGTATTCCCTTGAGCGTCGAGCGTTCCGGTGCGAATAACATCACCACGACTCGTCTCGTTCTCAGTCCGTATGGTGAAGTCGAAGTCTGGATATTTCTTTGCAGTAAACTGCTTCTTGCGTAAACGCATACTGATTTCGTATTTGCGTCCGGCACTCGGCGACCCGAAGAACGACATGGCATTGATTGTGACGTTGAAAGGCGTTAACGGACGCAACACATCAGCCGACGCTTGCACATTCAGCTTAATGCGGTCGGGTAGAAACTCCTCTACGGCAACATTGTACGAACCGATGACTACATCGGTCGCTGTCATCGCTTCTACGTGATACATCCCGGTTAACGCGTTTGACGATAAAGGCACCTCGGCGGCAGCCGCCCCCTGCTCATTTGGGGTGAGCCTTATGGTGCGCAGCTCCTTGCCGTTTGGCATAACAACACGCAATTTGAATGGGGTGTTGGTAAAGGGCTTCCATGTTTTGTCGCGCACGATTGTGTTCAGGTGGATGGTTTCACCCGGACGGTAGATGTCGCGGTCGCCATAGATGTATGCCTGAAGTCCACTCGAATTGTCGCGCAGTCCGCCGACATCAAAGCGCGACTGGTCTACGCGAGTGTCGTTGGTGATGAGAACCGTGTAGTCTTCGTCATGGCGTGCAGCAATCATTCCAAGTTTGAAATTGCCAAATGTCTCTCGAAGCTTCTCGAGATTAGCAACGCCGTCGCTGTTCGTGCGAATTGTCGAAATGAGTTGGTTGTTCGTGCTAATCAACGACAGCTCTACACCTGCAAGAGGTTCTGCTGAGTTTATGCTATTTGCGAACACCGTTAGTTTATCGGCACCCTCTTTTGCAACGAGTCCAATGTCTGACAACGAAACAAGTTTTGTTGCGCGTCGCCACTCGTCGTCAACAGACTGCACCTTTACAAGGTATAGCCCCTTACGCTGCGTGTGCTCCTTTACATCGAGTGTGAATGCAACAACACCGTTTTCCATTGCGCCGAGTGAAGAGGTTTCGACTTCTTCGGTCATAACCGTGTCGGCATAATCTTCAAGTCCGAGATAGTCGAAGTCATACGTAACACCAGTTTGCTCTTCCCACGACCCATACGAACGTGCCTGACGTACTGCATGCAAGAGATTGTTCTCGTAGAGGCGAAACACCGAAATGCGCACTCTCGGCACATTCACAATGCGCATTGCAAGAGAGCGTGAGCCTTTCGCGCTTAGGTACGTACCCTTTCTGGATATGAATGCAATCGTTGGCGAAAGATCGCCGAACAGAATCTCTTTTGTGTACGTCGTTTGAAGCTGTCCACCAACGGCGCCGCGCAACGTCGATGCAACACTTAGTTCGTACGTCTCACCAACGTTAAATGCGGCATGGATGTCGAAGCCCGACTCTGTTATTTGTGTCGTAAACGGAATCGCGGGCGAGAAGCTTATCGACTGCTGGAGTGTTGAGACGTCAACGCTTTGCGAAGTAGCCACATGAACAACTGCCTGCATGTCACGCCACTCCGGACTAGCTTCTACTATGGTGAGCACCTTACGTGATGGCACCTGCACTGTCGTTACCATATCGTCGCTAGGTCGACCTCCGCCTTCGAGCGCAAGACCCTTGTCGATGCGTACCGTTAACGAAACCGCATCATCCGTGTTTAGTGCAGACGCGGGAATCGTCACTGATATCTCGGTAACAGCGTCGGGGTTCTGGACGGAAAATGGCAGCTCAGCACCATCGCGCACAAAGTGCAGACGCGTGGCGATTTGTGATACCCGCACTGGATAATTGAATGCAACTACAAGTCTTGCTTCGACTGCATTCGTCGTTGCGTTTTTTGTCCACTGAGCAAACGAACGAACAACATTGATATAAGGCGTATGAAAAGAAAACACCTTCGTATCGGGCATCTCTGCACTCGAAGAATGCTTCGTGACCGTCTCTGTTATCTCGGCAGTGTAGTCGGTTGCTTCTTTAAAGCCAACACCTGGTGAGAACAGAAGTTGATTCTTGCTTGTCCATTTAAAACGTCCCGATGCGACCGGACGAAAACGCACATACTCTGTCTCGTCCCATTTATTCGTCAGCGAGTCTGGCACCATGTCGGCATCAAACGTAAACACGAGGTTCTGGCGCACAGAAATCTTGTCCCCGAAGTTTGTTTTTACTCCGCCGTCGCTGACGGTGGAGCAAGCGGACATAAGAATCCCTATACACGCGGCAATAGCACCGACGCGACGAATCATAGTACACTTTCAGAAGAGGTTTTTTTGGGGAAGAGGCTAGGTGTAAGCAAACGTATTTCGTTTACTGAGCCTACGGCGCAAACATAGTGTTTCGCTAGGCTCTCACCACGGTTTTTACGTTCACAAATTCACGAATTCCGTATGTGCCCAACTCTCGTCCGTATCCCGACTGCTTCACACCACCAAACGGCAGTCTTGGGTCGCTACGCACGAACGTATTCACAAACACCATTCCAGCCTGCAACTCACGCTCAAAGCGCTCTGCGCGCACCATGTCCTTCGTAAACACTGCGCTTCCTAGTCCATAGATAGAATGGTTTGCGAGGCGTATGGCCTCGCTATCGGTGGTAAAGGTTGTTACGGCTGCTACGGGTCCGAATAGTTCTTCGTCGAAGGCAGCATTACCAGGTCCAACACCCTCTATGACAAGGGGCTGCGAAGCCGCAAGGGGTCCGGTGCGGTTCTCCGAACGGCCGTGTACCACAGGAGTACCTCGATGAGCACGTACTCCGCGAGAACCTTCACTCAATGCTCGTCGAATCTGGTCGAGCAGTGTCTGCTGTAAGTCCACGCGCGCAAGAGGTCCGATCTCTGCCTCTTCAAGCATCGGATCGCCCACAACACGCTCGTTCATATACTTTGTTAATAAATCTGTAAAATCTCGTGCGACGTCTGCATGCACGATAAACCGTTTTGCCGCAATGCAAGACTGTCCCGAGTTCACACATCGCGATGTTGCACAGTCTCGTGCGGCTGCATCAATGTCTGCGTCTTCTAGGATGACGTATGCATCACTGCCTCCGAGTTCGAGAACGCTCTTCTTGATGTACTTCCCTGCCAAAGCTCCAACCGAAGCACCACCGCGTGTCGACCCCGTAAACGTCACTGCATGTACGCGCGGGTCTGCAATCACTGCTTCTATGTCGGGCACATCGAGTAGCAGGCACTGCACAAGCCCCTTTGGCAGGCCCCCTGCCAGACATACTTCTACAATATCGAAGGCACATCCCCACGTTGTTGGTGCATGTTTAAGAAGCACAGCATTGCCAGCCATGAGTGCAGGAGCTGCGAAACGGAAGAATTGCCAGTATGGGAAATTCCACGGCATGATCGATAACACTGTGCCTAACGGGTCGAAATACACATAGGCACTTTCGAATTCTGTCTTCACAAGCTGCGGTGCCAGTATAGCTTCTGCGTTATCGGCCATGAAGTTGCACACTGTTGCACATTTCACGATTTCTGCCCGCGCCTGCACGATGGGTTTGCCCATTTCCTGCGTAATGCGCACGGCTAATTCAGGTGCACGAGCAGTCAGTATTGCGGCGATAGAGCGCAGCACATCTGCCCGTTCAGCCATGGTGCTGAGGCCCCACAATTGTTGTGTGTGTGCTGCTGTATCTAGGATGGTATGCGTTTCGGCTTGCGTGTGCCCTGCATACGATGCTAGGAACTCACCGGTATACGGATTCGTTGAGGTGAACGTCATGTGCGAAATCTACGTACTAAGGCGTTGGTCTTAACATTACTTTTGTGGCTGCATGGAACATATCGTCGCTCTGCTTACGCTTACTGTCCTTGAGATTGTCCTCGGCATAGACAATCTCATTTTTATTGCTATTCTGGTGCAGCGTCTGCCCGAAGACAAGCAACCACAGGCGCGCGCCATTGGACTTTCGCTTGCTCTGGTGCTGCGTATCGGCTTTCTCTTCCTTGCGTCGACCATTGCGCATTTGGTCGATCCGCTGTTTGGGATAGGTCCGTTCTTCGATATGGACGGTCCGTTTTTTGTAACCGGACGCGACCTCATCATGATGTCGGGCGGTCTATTCCTGCTTGCAAAAGCCACAACCGAGCTGCACAACAAGCTCGAAGGCGATTCGGCTGAAGGCGGCGGACCGAAAGCTTCGTTTGGTGCAATTGTTACGCAAATCATTATCCTCGATGTTGTCTTCTCTATAGACAGTGTGATTATGGCTGTCGGCCTATCACAAACATTTTGGGTAATGATTGTAGCCGTCGTTGTTGCCGTTATCGTTATGCAACTCATGTCCGGCACAATCAGCCGCTTCATTGTCAAACACCCAACGATCAAGATTCTAGCATTGTCGTTCCTAATGATGGTCGGACTCGTCCTCGTTGCCGAAGCATTGCACTTCCACGTGCCTAGGGGCTACGTCTACTTCTCAATGGCATTTAGCATGGCCGTCGAATTTCTCAATCTTCGCTATCGTGCACGTCAGAACAAGCCCCCTGTCGAACTGCGTGCGCCATACGAAAAGTAGGCTAACTTTGCCCCATGAGTAAAAAACTTCCCCTGAACCCTGCGCTTGGCGTCGACAAAAACCACATGTTCGACGTCCTGTACAACGTACCCGACCAGATAAAAGAGGCAGTCGGCATTGGTGAAAACGCGCCCCTCTGGGCTGGCAACGCCAAGAGCGACAAATACGCTGTATTCGGATTAGGGGGCTCTGCGATAGGGGCTGACCTACTTCGCAGCTACGCTGCGGCAACTCCAGGTGCATCGCATCTTATGTTGTCGGTAAACCGCGGTTACACTGCACCCGGTTGGGTCGATGCAGATACTCGTGTGGTGTGCAGCTCGTATTCGGGCGAGACCGAAGAGACGTTATCTGCTTATGAAGCCGCACGCAAAAAAACAAAGGACATTCTTTGTATAACGACTGGTGGAACACTTGCCGAAAAAGCAACGAAAGCAGAATACCCTGTCGTCTTTATACCTAGCGGATATCAGCCACGTTGTGCGCTTGCATACGCGTTCTTCCCGCTTCTAACGGTGCTCGGTCGTTCGGGTGCATTTCATAGAAAGGCAGTAAAGTCTACAGAGCTTGGTGTAACAGAGACAATCATGGTCATCAAGAAGCTTCGCGACACCTATGCAAAAGCGAATAAGAAAAACCCTGCGTTTGCATTGGCTGTAAAGCTTCGCGATGCATATCCTGTTATCTACAGTGCCGCGGAACGTCTCGATGTCGTGAATACGCGCTGGCGCGGACAGATTCAGGAGAATTCGAAGCAGGTGGCGTTCGGCAATTACCTGCCCGAGATGAACCATAACGAAATCAACGGCTGGCAATTCCCGAAGAACGCAACGAAGAAGTTTAAAGTAATCCTCATGCGGGATGCCGAAGATCATGCACGCGTAAAACTTCGGTTCGACGCCCTTGCTGACATCATCAAGAAGCAAGTGGGCGATGTTATTAGTGTCGAAGGCCAAGGCGAGACGCTGCTCTCACGCATGTTCACGCTTATTTACTTGGGCGACTGGGTGTCTTGGCATCTTGCAATCCTTAACGGCGTCGACCCGACGCCAGTGCCCGTTATTCAGACCCTTAAAGCAAGACTAGCTGGACGATAATTACACTGTCTAACAAATACTACGTGCCAAGCATGACGCGATTTCTATGTGTAGTGGTAGGCTTGCTGTCTATCACACTCTGCGCCGCACAACCCGCAAAACAATCCGCAAAACCCGCGAAACAATCCATAAAGTCCTCGAAGCAGTCTTCGAAGTCTGAGATACCGAATGTGCTTGCAGTCGAGCAATCGCGTGTGGTGTATGAAAAGTTTACACTCGATTCTATGCCGAAATTCTGGAGCTGGATGCAGCCCCGGAAAGACGAGAGGCTTGAACTGAAGTACGTAGATGGCGGGATGTACCTGCGACAGACCACCGCAGGTTCGTTATGGTTTTTACATGGCGTTCCGGCCGATGCTACAAAGGATTGGGAGGTAACAATGCACACCAAGGGCCTTACTGCAGTTACCAAGGGAGGTCCGGGTATTCATGTGCGCTCTGGTTCGATGCACTACATGTTTATCATCAGCTCTTTAGATGGTTCATTCTGGGTTGGACAATACAACGCGGCAACTGGACAGTGGGCAGGCTTTACAACGGCAACTGAACGGTCGATGAATTATGTAAAGAACGATAACATCAAGGGACGTAACGAGATTAACGAGTTAACTGTGCGCAAACATGGCAGTGTGATCGACTTTTCGGCCAACGGTGTGTTGCTTAACTCTTACAATATAGGGCAGTCGATGCCTGGGCTATTAACAGACCTCGGATCATTTGGCATTAACATTTCCGACGTTGTAGAAGCTTCGATTTTCGACATTGCCTTCAGATATTCAACACGCAGCATCAATTACGATTCGAATGCATTTGTAGGTGCTACGAAATCGTATGCCAGCGAGCTGAATTCAATTCCTTCCGATCGATATCCTGTGCTGGCTCCGAACGGTTCGTCTATTTATTGGGTGCGCACACCGAGTGTCAATAACGACGACATAATGATTGCATCGAGGGCGACGGATTCCACTTGGACAAATGTACGGGCTGCAGGAAGGCCCCTCAATAACTACGAACCCAATAATGTTATTGCAGTGTCGCAGGACGACAACAGTTTGTTTCTTTGGAGCAGATATCGTCCCGACGGTTCGCCAGCCGGTCCCGGCTTCTCACGAAGCACGCGCACTGCAACGGGATGGACGGTCCCTACGAGTGTTGCTATAAAAAATTACTATACCCGTGCAAACACGCGCGAAGAATGTGTATCTGCCGATCGCGCTGTAGCAATTATGTCTTGTCAGCGTGATGACACCCGAGGTCTAAAAGACCTCTACATATCATTCCTTGAGGCGGACGGCAGTTATTCTGAGCCGCGCAACATGGGCGACAACATCAACACCCAATTCGAAGACGGCATGCCGCATCTGGCAGCCGATAATAAAACTCTTTACTTTGCATCAACGAGGCCCGGGTTTGGCGAACTTGACATGTGGGTTTCTAAGCGCCTCGACAGCACGTGGTTAAACTGGTCGAAGCCAATCAACTTGGGTCCGACAATCAACAGCAACGGCTGGAACGGCTATCTATGTGTTCATCCATCGGGCAAATACGCCTACATGAACACCACCGATGGAGAACGCAACGGAATCTTCCGTCTCAACCTGCCGCAAGATCCTGCGAGCCGACGGTTGCTACCCGATCCGTCGGTGCTTGTACGCGGACGTGTCCTTAACGCAAAGACCCTTCAGCCAATTGCGACGACAGTCGCAATTGCGACCCTTCCCGACAAAAAGAATACTGCGAAGGCAAGTAGCGAACCGTCGGAAGGACGTTATTCGATAATTCTGCCTGGTGGCGAGTCTTACGGCTTCTATGCTTCAGAGCCGGGCTACTTTCCTGTCAGCGACAACCTCGATCTAAAAGACCTCTCGCTCTACCGCGAAATCGAACGAGATCTCTTGTTGTGGCCAATCGAAATAGGCGCAACGATTCGATTGAACAACGTCTTCTTCGACACGAACAAATCGAACCTCCGCAATGAAAGTCGCGAAGAGCTCCTGCGCCTTATCACCATGCTCAAGGAACGTCCGACCATGACAATCGAACTTGGAGGTCACACTGACGACCGCGCATCAGACGCTCTCAACAACAAGCTTTCGGAAGACCGCGCACAAGCCGTAAAGACATATCTGGTTTCTAAAGGCATAACACCCGACCGCCTAAAAGCGAAAGGATATGGCAAGACACGTCCGGTCTCTGAAGACACCACCGAGGCCGCACGCCAAGCAAATAGGCGTGTCGAGTTTACGATAGCAAGTATCTAACGAACGCCAAGGCCAATGCGCATCAAGGCTTGCGGCATCAAGGCTTATGCGCGTTAAGGCTAATGCCTAATCTGGTTTACGTGCCAGCATCTTTAATACGTCCTGAAACGCCATGAGAGGCACCGTCGAATAGTGCTCGTAGCGAATGACCCCCCTATCGATGAGCAGTATGGCATGCAGATCGGTGATAGAACCATCGGACTCGGTGATGCTTGTACCAAGAACTTTTGAGCATGCATTATCTGCGTCGCTGCATACGGAAACAACCGATGTGTCGAGGCTATACTGTTTTACTACTTCTGCACATTTCGCTGGCGGGTTATTCGAAAAGGCAACCACACGTGCATTGAGCGCACGTAGTTCTGGTGCACGCTCATTTAATGCTACAATCTGACGCATGCAATGGCCACACATCGATCCGAGAAAACGGATGACGATAAGGGGCTGCGTGTGGGATAGCTTTACAATGTCGACTTGCGAGTTGTCCGCTGTATAGACAAGAGGCATGCTCGAAAGTGTGCGTTGCGCTGGGCACAGCGTTGTTGCCATGCCCAGTACAATGCATACTATTGCGATTCGCAAACGAACAAATGTTAGCACACGTGCTGGCTCTAACACTAACGAACAATCACAATCATGTCGGATTCGCGGTATACGCCACCACCGTCAACACGCACGTAGTAGGTACCTGCCGGGAATGATGAGACGTCGATAGATGCGAGGCGTGTTGTAGAGGCGTCATAAACGCTCGAGCTCAGCACTTGCCCAGTAACGTCATGTAGCATTACTGTAACAGCACGTCCGCTTAGCAGCTCGGGAATACGCACCGACACACGATCGATACGTCCTACGACAGGATTCGGAAACGCCAGTGGTACTTCCCATGGCCGTTCATCGACGCTTGAAGTAAGGGGTAGAATGTCGATGAGGTTCATCATGCCCCAATCTTCGTGTGGCAGATAATGGCAGTGCATTACAGTCTTACCATCGAACTTTAAGAATCGGTGCCTGATCTTGTACGTGCTCATGGTGTCTAGTAACAGCACGTCGTGCCACACCGGCGGGTCGTACTTCACACCATTCTTTTCTGTAACCTGAAACTCGTTTACGTGGATGTGGAATGGGTGTGGCGATTTGCTAGTGTTCTTTATAGTCCACTCTTCTACATCACCCGCCTGTATGGTCTGGTTAACCACATCGTGGTCGAATGGCGAGTTGTCGATGGTGAATGAACGCGTAATGATGGACGAGTCTTGTGCAAGGTTCGCAAAGCTGCCAATGGCAAACACGATGTCGCGCGTACCGGTGATCTCTGAGTCGGCAATCGTTCCGTCGACGATAGGCAACGGCAAGCGAGATGGCATAATCATCGGGGGTTCGATCGGATCACCAGCTACCCGCATCTCGATAAGGTCGCGCGTATCAATAATTTTCATGCCGCGGTCGCGTGTGATTTGCTGCAGGATGTAGCGGCCGCTTTCGGGTGGAGCCTTCACCAGCACATCGGCACGTCCACCCGTCGTAACTGAAACCTGCGTCGCTGGCTTGGCACTACCGAAGTAGAGCCCATCAACTGCAATGTGCTGATGTGTGACTGTGGTCGTGTCGCCATCGTTAATGCGCAACCAACGAAGGTCCATGTTCAATTCGTACGTGGCGTTAATAAAACGCCAGCGCTGAATTTCGTTCGGACGGAACGTAACTTTGGCTTGCATCATGCCGTTTACGAATACGGGCGTTTCGATGCCACCAATCGGAACGAATGCTGTTGCTGCTGTAAGCCTGTATGGATACGGTAGAATCTTTTGAACAGTGTCGTACTGAAACGCAGAGAAGATGAATATGCGATCGTCGATTGCAAGTAAGGCCGGATCGGTTACGAGTGGATCGTTTACATCTTCTACGATAATCGTGCCTGCAAGACCACTAACAACCTGTGCCATTGTCGACGTGTGATGATGCGGATGATACCAGTATGTACCAGAAGCATGATCGTCTGGCAGTTGCACATGAAACTGGAAGTTTGTGCCAGGAAGAATCGACAGCAGAACGTTGTCTGAGCTGTCCTTCGGCGACACGTTCAGTCCGTGTACATGGAGGTTCGTTGTGTTAATGCGTTGCGGGAAGTTCCCTTGGTCTGCACTATCCTGGTCGGGGTTTGGCGGAAGCTGATTGCGCAAGTACACGCGCAGCAGTTCACCAGGATGAAGGCGCCAGGTCGGGCCCGGACATTTTCCGTTGTACAAACGCGACATTATGGTTTCGGTGCCAATGGTAATTGGCGAGATTTCCATAGTCAGCGTATCCGAGACAACGCCACCTACCGCACGCACTTCATCTGGCTGAATCAATTCTTCTTGTGCTAATGCGATGGTTGAAAAGGTTAACGATGTCAGGAGGCACAAAACTGCGAAGCAACACTTCATTGATTTACCTTAAATCAGGTGGATACAGTTGCGAAGATATATATTCGCGGCATGAATACACCAGCTCGCTTCGGTCTGACATTATTTGTTGCTGCATGTTTGCTACTTGCAATTGGATGCTCAACAACCAACCCTTCCAGCGATCCGACGCTTCGGGTTCGCAAGAACATCACCTCGCTCAGCGCCCAAGAACGCGCAGATTTTATAGGCGCAATCAAGAAACTGAAGTCAACCCCGTCTCCCTACGACCCGCTCCTGAGTTATTACGATCAGTTCGTGTATTGGCACCTGAAGGCATTCTACTGCACACCCGGTGGCGCGCACGATCTAACGGACATGTATCCTGCTCACATGAACCCTGCGTTTCTGCCATGGCATCGCGTGTATCTGGACCTCTTCGAAAAAGCATTAAAAAGTGTTAGTGGCAAGGACGTAGCCATTCCGTATTGGGACTGGACCGAGCCCACCAGTGTGTCAAGTGTCTTTTCAAACGATTTCATGGGTGGCAACGGCGATCCGGCGCAGGGTTATGCAGTCACAACGGGTCCGTTTCAAAAAGACTCGTTCGAGATTCGCATCTGGGATACAGGCGACATCGACTCCATCTTTGTCGACGTAGACAACAACCCCAATCCCGTCCCCTATCTCGTTCGTGCCTTCGGCATCTTCAAAGACAGTACGGTGCAGCTACCGTCGGCAGCAGAAATCGCGCAGACCCTTTCCATCCCTACCTACGACTCGGCGCCGTGGGACAGTTCGGTCGACTCGGCCGTCAGCTTCCGCAATGCACTCGAGGGATGGCGCGGCACAGCAGGTCAGGAATGCGACGAGGGCATCATGGACGTCATCGCAACACCGCTGCGTCGGAGTCAGCAGCACAATGTCGTACACATCTGGGTAGGGGGCTTGCCTCGCGTCAACGGGTCTATCATCGCAGGCAACATGACCGCTGCTTCATCACCGAATGACCCCGTGTTTTGGGTGCACCACGCCAACATCGACCGTCTTTGGTCCGCCTGGATGAAACGGCACGGCAAAACCTATGTGCCTGTCTCGGGAGGTCCGCACGGCGCAAACCTCAACGACGTTCTTGAGCCATTCTCGCTAAAAACCGACGGCAAAAACACCCCAGCTTCGATTCTCGATGAGACAGTACTTGGCTACAAGTATGACATGGTGCCGTAAGGTATTCCAACGGTGTGGCCTAAAAACGACTCAATTATTAGCTCCTTAGCCCCTTTTTGCGTATCTTAGAGGTCCCTCTAAACCCCCAAACGGCTTAGGAGCCTACATGCCAGCGGTTGCAAAAAAAACCAAGACAGCGACGAAGAAGGTGACAACGAAGACGGCCAAGACAGCGAAAGCAGCGAGTGCTGACGTAGAAGTTAAAATTGAAAACGTTGAGGAGGTTGTGCTAGAGGCTGTTGACGCTCCTGTCGAAGCCCCTGCAAAACCAGCCAAGAAAGCCACAAAGCGCGTTGCGAAACCAAAGACTGAAGGCGCTGCGGCTAAGAAGACGAAACGTAAAGCCAAGTACATCATTCTGTATTCGCCATTTCTGATGCGCGAAACAAAACATGAGTTGATTGGTGAGCCTCTAGAAAGCGCAAACGGACGTCAGCAGTGGGCACGGTGTGCAGTCAGCCACCACTCGCAGCTCGTGAACCTCGACGCCCTCGAAGATGCAAAAGCAAAGAACGGCGCAACAATTCTTCTCTCGCGCGAGGATTCGAAAGAATACTCACCGAAGGGCGAATACGCCATCGGCGATGTGATCTACCACAAGACATGGGATGATGTTGGCATCATCCGTTCGAAGGAAATCATGTCGAATGGTCGCGCTGCCCTTCTTGTGCACTTCGAAAAGAACAAAGAAAAACGTCTAGTAGAAAATCTTGTTTAATATCATCAACCATTTAACAGAGGTCTGCCCGTGATCGGGGTCACAATCCAAAGTAACGAGTCTATTGACCGTGCGCTGCGCCGCTTCAAGAAGAAATACGAACGCTCTGGCGTTCTACGCGAGTTCAAAAAACGTGCATTCTATGTCAAGCCTTCAGTCGAGCGCCGCATGGCCCGCCTAAAAGCAGCACGCCGCCAGCACCGTCAGCAAGTCGAAGCAGAATAGCCCCAGCTCCGAGTCGACACGACAACCTAGCTATCAATAAAGCCCCGTAAGGGGCTTTCCGTTTTATAGTTATTGACGAATGATTGTCCTCATCACAACCGAATTCGCCGCCGCAAATCTTGCATAATACATGCCCACCGGAAGGTTTGAGAGATCGAGCGTCAACTCGGAAAAGACGGGAGTTGCAACCTCCCGAACGACCTGCCCCAACATGTTCAGGACCTGGACTCGCGTAGTGTTCACAGGAATATTATGCAAAGCAACTATTCCAGAGGTTGGATTCGGCGAGAGTACGAGAGCGTCTTCCGCTTCGTTTGTGTTCACCCCGGTTGCGCCTGGCTCGAAGACCTGCAGGGTGTATTCTAATGCCGAGCCCGAAGGCGTTGATCCCATGAGGTAGAGTTTGCCCCCGGTAACGGCAGCGCCACTGACGTATTCACCGATAAATGGAGCGGCTTTGAGATCGGTAATCGAATTGGTCACGGGATCGAAGACGCGCGTCGTAAGAGCATACGAGGCAGCACTCGAACCGTTCATGATGTAAACTTTCCCGTCCAGCGCTGCCATGGCATCATAGAGTCCGATCTCACCAGTGGGATTTGCGCTAGTCCAATTTCGAGTAGCAGGATCGAGGACCTGTATCGTATCGACACCTACATCGACACCTCCCACAATGGCATTTCCTCCAATTACGTACAGCTTTCCACCCAACTCGAATGCTCCCGCACGCGATGTTGGCCAAAAACTCCCTTCAGCACTTTGAAGTGCATCGAAGGTGTTGGTCGCCGGGTCGAAAACATTTACCTCGCTACGAGAATAAAAACCGCCGAAGAAATAAATCTTCCCACCTGAGGTCGTGGATGCCAGGAAGTGGCGAGGCGAAGGATTACCTGTAGTAACGGGCGTACTCCAGGAATTTGCAACCGGATCGTACACCTGAAGTGCCACGAGAGGTTGGTTGCCATTTAATCCACCGAAAATGTAAATCTTGCCGTCGAGTACAACGGATGTGTGGCCCCATCGCCCGATGAATGCCCCGCTGGGATGCGGATCGCTCCAGGTGTCGGTAGCGGGATCGTACATATCGACATGCTGGGGAAGATTCTTAGAGTCGCCTTCCTTCCATCCACCGATGACGTAGAGTTTCCCATCCACTCCCGATATGGTATTGAAACGGCGGTGCGTGTAGCCATCGTTCGAAAGTGCTGTCCACGTACCGCCCGACTGTGCGAGCAGTGTGGCGTATGGAAGTATCAGCAGAGCGAATGCGATGCTTGCGAGAATGATGAATCGTTTTGTTGAATGGTTCATACTTGCTGATTGAAAAGTTGTTTGTGGAATCAGTCGAGTTTACTCGCGCACGATCATCTTCGTTACCACCGCATTTGGGGAAGCAATTCTCACGAAGTAACTCCCCACCGCGAGCCTCGAGAGGTCAAGCATCGATGGTATTGGCTTTGAGATTTTCAGGATGACCTGTCCCAGAATATTCGTGACGGTGAGGTCAGTGGCGTTCTGAGGCAACCCGTGAATGGTTGTCATGCCGCTTGTTGGGTTTGGAAAGAGTTCAAGGGAGGATTCCGAACGGACTGTATGGACACTCGTTGCCGCTGCAATCGAAAGAGCCTTCTCCAGAACTTCATCACGTCCAGCCCGAATGCCCGCAATCGTCGGCTCTGCTGGAACGTCGATCTTGATCCCGACACGTTGTGTTGGGGATCCATCGGGATAGTACACGCCAAGCCCTGTATATTTCATCCGTATTCCGGAGGGGTAGTTCGCAAACATCACATTGCCATCTGCACCGGCCGTTTGCGAGCCAACAACAACAACGTTCGGACCTGCCTGGAGAGCCATTGTGGCAAATTCCGCAGCAGACTGAGTGTTCTCATTTACCAGAACAATCACTTTACCTCGATACCTGTTTGCATTAATGCTTTCTGGACCACACGTATAATAAAAATAGCTGACCGTGCCAGGATGGACCGTGCTTGGTTGCCTAAACTGGACGAACGGAACCGAGGACTCAAGAAGACTCTGGGCAAGCATATACAACACATGATCGAGTGGGTAATTGCGCACATCGAAGATGATCGCTTTCGTATTCCAGAGAGAATCGACAATCTTGGGCACATCTGATATCAGGAGAATCCCATAGTTGATGTAGCCGATATTCTCCGGAAGCATCTTGTACACAGCACCATCTCCTCGCCAGTGGACCAACGAATCGCGGAATTCCGTACTGTCCCCGTTTCGTGGCACGATGACGGTGCGGGCGCCCGTTCCATCGTCAAGTGCAAGCGTTGCAATCGTTTCGGGACCGAAGAGTAACGCGCGGTTAATATTTCGTTCGACGATTGGCTGACTGCCACCGGTGGTGTATGGCCGTAAACTGTCGCGAATAGATTGCGTTGGGGTGCCATCGATACTCAGCAAAATGTCGCCCTGTTTGACCCCAATCACTCCGTCAAAAACCCGACTGACTACGGTTTGCCCTTCAACCATTGAGAACTGCATGCGCAGTCCGTTCGGCCCAAATTGTGCGGCCAATGCCGAGCTAGTTGAGGACGCATGTGCATCTTGCTGCCGGGACTGCAAGCGCCGTAGCGCCAAATGAAATGCGAGTGGTGTTGTCGCTGACTGAACATAGGGGATGATCTCAGCAAGCGTTGAATCCCACGGTCGATCGAGGACCTTCTTGTACGGCGAGAAATAGTTATAAATATTCCATGCCCGAAAGAGGGTCAGCAATCTGTACGGTTCCTGCAGGGACAATGTACTATCATAATCCAGCTCCCCCTGCCCGCCAACTCCCGTTTGGTAGTAGGAATTTTCAGCAAAACGAAAATTCACCCTGACACTGTCAAGAAACGCGCGTGCAGTCGATGACAGCATTGAATCGTGATGCCAATCATCGATGTTCAGATCTATAATTTCGCTGTCGGGAAAGACGACCCGAGGAGTCGTCTCTGAAGGCATTGGCCCGGCATAGGCCAGCATCTTATTAAGCGAGATATTAAACGAGGCATCGTCTGTAGCCGCCTCGATCTCAGGTATCAACGCAACTAGTATGCTGTCGAGATTCTTCCTGTAGCCATTGACCGCCGGATGAAAGTACTTAAGGTACCCCCATACTTTCGCGGTATAATAGAGCCGCTCTACTGTTCCGGGGTTTGCATTGACGTTCGAAACTGTGCCTAGCGAAATGAGAATCGCGAAAGCAACCTGAACTGCACCGAACGGAATGCATCGAAGTTTTTGCATGGGATGACTAAGGATTCTTATCCGACACGATCATCTTCGTCTAAATTGCAGAATTTTTGCACAGAAATCCTGAAAAACACAACAAAGCCCCGTAAGGGGCTTTTCCGTTTTATAGAGGTTTCTTCCGATGATCTGCGTTCCACGCAGCGACTTCGTTTACGTCGCTGAAAGACATGCGGTCGGTGCCGATAATCTGGTAGGTTTCGTGACCCTTGCCGGCAATAAGTACGATGTCTTGTGGCTTTGCGGTGTCGAGTGCCTTGCGAATCGCATTGCGGCGGTCGACGATCGCCGAGATGTTAGCCGTGCCGCGGCGGCCGGGACCCTTTTTCGTGACCCCTACCGTGCCTTCGTGAACACAGTCGACGATGAATTGCGGATTTTCTGTGCGTGGGTTGTCTGACGTGATGTACACGCGATCGGCCAGCTCTGCTGCGACGCGCCCCATGTCCTTGCGTTTGCTTTTATCGCGAGCACCACCACATCCAAAGACGACGTGGAGCTTTGCACCGCTTGGTAGAATTTCGCGCAGAACTTTTAATGCGTTTTGCAATGCGTCGGGAGTGTGTGCATAGTCGACCACAGCAACGGCACCGTTTATGAGGGGGTAACGCTCCATGCGTCCGGATGGACTCGTGATGTTGCGAATAGCATCGATAACAACGTCGTGCGGAATGCCGTCGTGAATAGCCATCGCTGCGCACAACGCAGTGTTGATGACGTTAAAGCGTCCGATAAGCGGCGATCGGAAATGCAATTCGAGCGGTGCACCACCACGTTTTGCAGGAGGCAAACACATTGAATATGAAATGCCAAGCGTATTGCATACGATGTCGTCAATTTCAATAACGTTCGTGTCACCTTCGCCCACTGTTATCACGCGACGTGCCTTGCAGTCTTTAACCATGTATGCCGCCATCGGGTCTTCGCCATTGACAACTGCGATGGCGTCCAATGTAAGTCTATCGAACAACAGCTTTTTTGTTAACGCATATTCTTCCATCGTGCCATGATAGTCGAGATGGTCGTGTGTAAGGTTCGTGAAGATGGCACCGTGAAACGCAACACCTTCAATGCGATGTTGATGCAATGCATGCGAACTGACTTCCATGAATACACTGTCGATGCGCGATTTTTTGAGCGTGTAGAAGAGTTCGTTCAGTGTACGGAGTTCAGGAGTTGTAAAGCCGGTATCGATGTTTACGTCGTGGTATCGGACACCTGTCGTTCCGATGAACGCAGTTTCGCGTCCGGACGCTTTGTAGATCTGCTCTAGGATGGTGGCGACGGTCGTTTTTCCGTTTGTGCCCGTGACTCCAAAGAAGCGAAGTCCGCGCGACGGCTCGTCCATATACGCATTCACCATGCGCGCGAATGCAAGCCTTGCATTTGGCACAGTCACCATTACAACACCAGGTTGGGCCTCGTATTTGCCTTCTCCAACAACAACGACTGCTCCACTTGCAATTGCATCTGCAATTGCTTCGTTGCCGTCAAAGTCATCACCCTTTACAGCCACGAACGCCCATCCAGGCTGTACAAGCCGCGAATCGGTCGTTACATCAACGATCATTGCGTCGGGATCGCCGACGTGTTCTGCTCCGGGAATCAGGCGCAGGAAAGCCATGAGATTGCGCATACGGCAAAAATACACCGAATACCGCGCCCGCATCTGACCTTGCCATTGTAGCATGCAGTAATTTGCAAGTAGATGACATTCACTTCATTCCTTCAAGCACGGCTGACGTCGCGTTTGCCCGGTACAGACGCGCACCGCGAGTTCGTTCCCGCAATGCCCGATGCAGAGAGTCGGTTGAAAGGGGCTCCGCAGGGGGCTCGCCAGAGCGCAGTGCTTGTGCCGCTTATCGAGATGCCCGATTCGGAACTTCCGCACGTGCTGCTGCAAGTGCGAAGTGAAGTGATGCGGCATCATCGCGGACAGATTAGCTTTCCGGGTGGACGCATCGAAGAGGGCGAGGATGCTGTAAGCGCAGCTCTGCGAGAGATGCACGAAGAGATGGGTATACGATCTGAAAGTATTGTGGTGCTCGGACACCTTACGCCGTTATACATTCCACCATCGAACTCTGCTGTAACACCGATCGTTGCACATGTAAGCTCGCTTGACGATTTGCGTCTTGCCTCGGCAGAAGTGCAAGAGATGTTTACGCTGCCACTCGCCAACATTGTGTCACCTGTGCATATACAACGCACAGCGTGGGAGTTGTACGGACAAACGATTGATGTACCTCACTGGTCGGTACACGAACGCATCCCATTGTGGGGTGCAACTGCAATGATCCTTAATGAACTTGTCTGGCTTATCCGCGAATACCTCTATGTACCAGAAGCATCTTAATACCAGCATGTGCCGGCAGCATCTAAGAAACCGTATGCGTCTAATGAGTCTTTGTATTCTCGTGGTTGTATTGGCAGGCTGTTCAGGTCAGTCTGAATCAGAGGAACGACTAATCTCTACCTATGCCTCTGTGCTGATTTCGCGTGAATCCTCTATCGATAGTGCACAATCCAAGCGCCGCTTCGACAGCATTATTAATGCAAACGGTTATACAGAGTCGGGGTTCGAGGGCGCATTGCGCGAGCAGTCAACAGACAGAGAACGCTTCAAGAAGTTTTACGACAGCGTTGTGGCACGAGTAAAACTAAAACGTCCACCTGGTTCGAAGTGAACAGCTACATTCGAAGTGCACATCTCGATTCGAAGTGCACATCTCGATTCGAAGTGCACATCTCGATTCGAAGTGCATTTCAGTTTGTAACGAAATTTATTTTAATCTCTAACTGCTACCACGGACGGCCTCACGAGCAAGCTTGTGGTATACATCGTGTCCGTACACACCAAAGGCATTGTAATAGCCCGTGTACCACTGGTTTAGCATGATGTCGTGACGCTGGCTCTGCCTTATGTCATCGAGTGTTTCGATACCACCACATCGTATGATGTGAAACTCATCCGCTGGCTCGATCTGACGTAACACTTCGCGTGCAGTCGCAGCAAGAAACAACGAACGGTATTTCAGAGTACGTCCACTAACTCCACCGCCAAACTCTTTCGTGAAGTAATCATACGCGGCCAAGTCTTGTGGCTCGATGTCATGTCGCAGATCGTCATACGCAGTGCTTGTATTTCCTAACACCACACCATCGAAGTGTAGCTCTACAAGCATCATCAACAGATCGTCTAATTGGTTGCGATCGGTGTCGACAGAAAATTTCACGACGACGGGAAGTCTTCGTGTACGAGTACTCAAAAAATGTTTTGAAACATACTCGAGACGTGCAACGAGACCGGGGTCGATCGTACCATAGTGCACATCTTCGACGGTGTTGGCTTCGGTGTTCGGACAGCTCTCATTCAACTCGATGTAGTCTACGCCTGCTTTTTCGTAGAGCTTCATTCCCTCGACGAGCTCTGGCAATGCAATGTCGTCGGCAACGCCCGGATCTGTAGCCACACTAGCCCCTATCGGACAGCCCCTTACCCGTGTGAGTGTTGATAGACGTTGTGCAACAACTGCGTGTGAGTCGTTCGGCAAGCCCATCCAGTTCGATGCACTGCCCGACACCGCATACGATGCAGCGGGCCACTGAATGCCGTTGCGTGTGTTGCCTTTACGCGGAGTTGCCGTTGTTGTGCCAGCGACGTACGCACCTGCACCCTGCGTGGCTACAACGCTGTATGATTCACCGTGTTTAAACATGCCGGCCGCATTCCACAACGGACGTGCGAATGTTAGGCCCCACGCTTCGACAGGTGCAAGTATCGTCGAAGAATCGTTTGCTGGTTTTGATATAGGGGTCTCGCTGGCCAGTTTTTTGGCAAACCAGGTACGTCCCTTCGAAAACAAACTGATTGCGAGTCGGGGTGATAAACGAGCAATCGTCGGACGCAGGTTGTGTTCTACGCGGGCAAGAGTTTCAAGCATTGACATTATTACTAAACTACGACCTCGGTATCAATTGGACATTCGATTGCGATATTAGAAGCGATGAAGATTGTTCACACGAACATGTTTGCAAAGAACCTGCTTGAACACAAAAGAAGACATTGCAAAAAATTGGTTGCCTCGATACACGGGCACCCCACTCACCGATTTCGGTGACTACGTTCTGATTACAAACTGGAAGGGATACGTCAAACGATTCGCACAAATGTTTGACGTTCCAATGCGTGGCGAGGATCACGTAATGCAGACGGCAACGAATAAAGACGGACTCACCATTGTCAACTTTGGCATCGGTTCGCCGAATGCAGCGTTGATTATGGACCTACTTGTAGCACGTCCACCGAAAGGTGTTTTGTTTTTAGGTAAGGTAGGGGGCTTGAAGAAATCGGCAGAGATCGGACACTTCATTCTTCCGATTGCCGCAATTCGTGGTGAAGGCACTGGCAACGACTATTTCCCACCCGAAGTACCCGCGTTGCCATCGTTCAAACTGCACAAGTTTGTGTCGGACAAAGTCCTTGAACACGGACAAGAATACCGCAGCGGCGTTGTGTACAGCACGAACAGACGGCTGTGGGAATGGGACGAAACCTTCAAAGATCGTCTTGCAGCGCTGTCGTGTATTGCCATTGACATGGAAACCGCAACAGTGTTCATTGTCGGACACAAGAACGGTATCCCACGTGGCGCGCTACTGCTCGTCAGTGACAGTCCACTCGTTGCCGAAGGCGTCAAAACCGAAGAAAGTGATCGGGCGGTGAGCGAAAAATATCTCGACCTGCACTTAAAAATTGGCGTCGAAGCGATGTCAGAAATCGGGTCGCAAGGCGAAGAGATTAAACACTTCCGGTACTAATAGCCTGTGGGCTGTCCGTTTTTCTTGCGCCATTCCATGATGGGCTTGAACGGACCGAATTTGTGCGCTTCATTAGAGAATGGGTCTGAGTATGGACCCTTCCAGTAGTCGACGGGTTTTTCTTCACCTGCAGGATAGTCTTCGACGAGTACCTGAAAAGGCCGTACGTGCTGGTTATCGTCGTTAACAAACGCCGCTACGTCCATTGCTTCTTCGTCGGTTAATACTGGGTTGTTCCAGCGGGCCGAGTCGAACGGCATATTGTACTTGATGAACTGTGCTGCCTTGATAACCCGATGCATACTCGACCCAGGCTGGTAAGACAGTTTCCCCCAAAGTGGTGGATACTCGTAAGAAATTCCATCAGGCCGCAATTTGCCTTGGCCGTCATCTCCGTGACAGCGTACGCAATGTATTTTATAAATTGTTTTACCTTTATGCGGATCGGCGGGCCGATCTAATAGGGCAATTTCTTTTAGCTTATCACCAGGAACATTGCCATTCACAGGAACACCTGCACCGAGCCACTTGATGTATGTGACAATGGCAATCATTTCCTTGCTGTCGAGTGGCAATGGGCGGCCGTTGAGCGGACGTTCCACGCAATTGTTTACGCGATCTGCAAGGGTCAAAATACGTCCTTCGCGAGCACGATACTGCGGGTACCGCGCGTGAGCTGAGAAGTAGCTAAGGCCGTACGGTCGTGTTCCGGCTTCTAGGTGACAGCTCTGACATCCAAGTCCGTTACGGCTGTATTTGCCGACCTTACCGTTTGGACCGAGGTAATACGGGAAGTTTACAAGCAGTTCACGTCCGTACCGAATCATGCCCCCTGTCTTGTCTTTCGGTATGGTAGAGGTATCTGGTGGTACGAATGCGCCACTATTCATCGCCGACTTTTTATCGAAAGCCGTCCAATCTGTCTGTGTGGTATTGTTTGTTTGTTGTGTACGGTCAAGACTTGGTCGTTCACATGCCACAAAAAGAATTGCAACAATGAGAACCAGAAAAATATTACGAAATGGCTCTACTAGCTGTCGCATAAAAGTTTTGGGATAGTGCTCGACGTTTTCGAATCCGAGTGTAATATCACGTCCATCTACCGGTACATGTACTGTCCCAAAAATGTAATCCCAGATCGACAAAGACAATCCGTAGTTCACACCTTTTACACCAGCGGGCAACTCCTTGGCATGATGCCAGATATGCATTTGCGGGGAGTTGAAGATGTACTTGAGTGGTCCTATGGGCAACACGATGTTCGCATGATTAAGATGTCCGATCGTAAGTGACACAATGTGCACCGCAAAGAAATCCTTTAGTCCGAATCCTATGAGTGCCAGCGGCAGGTATTCGAGTACCCGATACACTACTGTTTCCATCCAATGGAAACGAAGATGCGCTGCGAACCCCATCTGTTCTACACTATGATGCACCTTATGAAAATTCCAGAGTGTCGGATTTGCGTGTAGAAGCCTATGGATGTTCCACTGTATGAAGTCGCGCAGCACAAACAGCAAGAGCATCTGCGACCACCAAGGCAGTCCGCGGACGTCGATAATGTCGAACTCCCGAATGCCTAAAAGATTCGCTGCGCCCGAGCGCACGAGAAACACCACGACATTCGAGACTGCCGCATAACCGATGAGCGAGAACACAAAGAAATTGAAGAACATATACCATGCATCAATCCAGAAATCCTGACGGATGATGCTCTGGTTTCTTCGCCATGGCCGAACAATCTCGAGCAGCCAAACGGCTGCCGAAACACCAATCAACCAATAGAAATAGTTATGCCACGAAGGATTTGTTATCTCGCGCCATAGGTAGTTGGCGTATCCGACATAGGCGTTCTTAATGATCTCGATAAGTTCGGACACAGCAGATTACCTTAGCGAACGGACGGCAACGACTCGGCCGTCCAGCCCTCAAAGCCGCCGAGCACATTGTAAACCTTCTTAAATCCGTTGTTTACCATCATATCCACGGCTGCGCTACTGCGACGTCCACGAGCGCAGTACACAATCACTGGCTTCTCTTTGTCGAGCTTAAGAAGATTCTCGAGAAAGTCAGTTTTGTAGTAATCGACAAGTACTGCGTTCACGAGATGTCCGGAGCGGTATTCTTTGTCGGTACGGACATCCAGGACAAAGTATTTGCCCGATTCGATCATCTGCTGAGCCTGCGCTGGTGTGATGTCCTTGGCCTTTTCACCAGCAAAAGCTTGTACTGAAAACAGAAGTATGGCTACAATGTAAAGGGCTGAACGATGCATGATTTGCTTACCTAGTTATGGATTCTACTTCGCTGCAATATACGGCTGTGCTTTGGCTGTGTCGTATCTTTCGGGACATGATATCTCACCTTATAAAACGTGCCCTGAGCATTGTCGCACTAGCAACGATAATAGTGTCCGCGGTCTATGCGCAGTCCGATCTAGCCCCTCTCAAAGTCACAACCAACGTAGCCCCCTCGCCGGGCTTCCTCTACCTTGCCCCCAACAGTCGTGTTGCCCCACGTCCGTACCAATCGTACCTCGGCATTTACAACGTTAACGGTGGCGTGGTAAAGACGAATCGGACGGTGAATTACCCATTCGAGTTCAAGGTGCTGCCAGACGGACGTCTTGCATTTTCTGAACTGATTGTGTTTGCGGGCGCTTCGGCTGCTGCCGGCATCTTTATCGTCGACACCACACTAACCGTCGTCGATTCGATGAGCCAAAAGCGTGGGTACCTGGCAACACAGCATGACTTTCACGTGCTGCCGAACGGACATCGCGTAATCTTGGGCGCAGAAGACGTTACACTAGATCTAAGTAACACAGTTCCGAACGGCAACCCCGCTGCAAATGTTGTCCAAGCCGTCGTCCAAGAAATCGACATCTACGGCAACGTGCTTATGCAATGGAAAAGCCTCGATCATATTCCAGTCACCGATTCATACGAAGACCTAACAGCCCCAGCCATTCGATACATTCACAACAACGCATTGTGGATTGACGACGATGGCAATTGGCTTCTCTCGATGCGTCACCAAAGCGCAGTCTTCAAAGTCAACCGTCGCACGGGCGAAATCATGTGGATACTCGGCGGCAAGCGCAACCAGTTTACGTTTATCGGCGAACACGAAGAAAGTGCTCCGACGTACTTCAGTTATCAGCATGATATTCGAAGACTACCGAACGGACATATCACGATGTTCGATAATGGTACGCAACATGTTCCGCAGTACTCGCGTGGCGTCGAATACGAAATCGACGAAGTAAACAAAACATGTAAACTAGTTTGGGAATACCGCCACTCCCCGAATATCTACGTCGGCATACAAGGTGGCATGCAGACATTACCCAATGGACATCGCCTATTCGGCTGGGGCAGCGCTGCAAACGAAGGTGCACCGGGCGTAACAGAGGTCGACTCAACTGGTACTGTTGTCTTCGAAGCATCGTACCCAAAACAGATGTTTGTCTATCGAGCAACGAAGCACCCTTTCTGGCCCCCTGGCAGAGCCAGTGCATCCATTACAGTTGACGATGTTTCAGAGGGCGGCACGTATCGGTACGCTAATGCAAAACAGGACGCTGGTTTACGCATTCGTTTTACGAAGCTCACATCGTTTTTCTACAACAGAACACTTGCGCGACGGTTTATGTGGTCGCCCTCGAACCCACGCTGGTTGGGCGAAGCACCCGATGCAAGGCAAGTACGCATAGACGTGCATCTCGAGGGTATTTCCGAACATGAACTTGAATTACGTTTTAATGTCGACACATTAGGCGTTGCGAAAGATGCCGAAGCAATTGTTGTGTACCGTCGCGATGCACCAGAAGCACCTGAAACCGTCGGAGGCACGTTTACTGCGCTGCCGACACGCTACGATGCCACCACGCGCGAACTGGTCGTGAGCAATACTCACGCAGGTGAGTTTACATTTGGCATTCCAGCACAACTACCCGGCAGCCTTCCAATTACGCCGAAGTTACTCTCGCCAATTAATGGCGACCTTGTGCTTGAGCTTGTTGTGAATGTTTTGCGTGTTACGATTCCCGGACGCGCCGATTCGCTTCGTATACAGGTTTACAATGATGCTGCAATGACTTCGATCGTCGCGGATAGTCAGAACGCAAGCGACAGAATGTATGTCGCAACGCCTGCATCCGAACGTGTGCTGTACTGGCGTGCGCAGACGACGCTCGATGGACGTCGCAGCGAGTGGTCTTCCGTCGACAGCTTTACCGTGTCGAGTCCGTTCGTTAGCGTCGAACGTCCCGACGCCAACGCCACTTGGTCACTCGACAGCGGCTACGTCATAACCTGGACGACCAACCTCACGGGTCGGGTGCGCATAGACCTTGTGCGTGGCAACGCACAGCCCCATATCCTCATCCGCGATTCGGTAAGGGTCGAAGCAAGGGGCTTTTTGTGGCGATTGCCGCTTGATGTACCATCCGGAGACGATTATCACGTACGGATTACATCGCTCGACGCACAGTTTGCGGGAGTCGAACACACGGGCACAGCAACAATTACGGTGAACGGTGTTTCATCTGTCTCTGAATACATACACAATGCCTCTATTTCTGTTTATCCGCAGCCTGCAGCGGAACACGTAACACTCACAATGGCTGAGACATCGATTGCGCGAGTTCGCATATTCAATGTTGTTGGCGAACAGCAACTTGTACAAGGGGCAAATGCAAATACCATCGTAGTTGATGTACGTGCGCTAAACACAGGTGTAAGCACGCTTGCCATCGAAGATGTGCTTGGTCGCGTCTTCATTCGCACCATTGTGGTGCAGCATTAATATGCGCGTAGCTTCTATTTCGACCCTACGGACACTTACGTGTCTTGTGTTATATGTCGTGCTACATGCTGTGGCTTCGATAACGCAAACACATGCGCAGGAGCTGCGCTGGAATCTGAATGCAGACTCCACACGTTTTGTAAAGCTGCAGCTAATGACGCAGATCTGGTTGCGCTATAACCAGAGCAATCCGGGTACACTGCAGCAGGGCGAAGTAGCCGATGAGACGTTCGACATTGGTATTCGTCGTGCGCGCATACAGTGCTTTGCACAAGTAACAGAACGTGCATCGCTTTTTTTGCATTACGGCTTCAACAACTACAACACCAACTCCGGTATTGGCAGCAATAGAAAAATTCAGGCATTCTTTCACGATGTGTTTGGCGAGTATCGGCTAACGGATGCGAATGAGCTGAAGCTGGGGGCGGGACTTGCCTTTGTAAACGGACTCAGCAGATTTTCGCAGCCTGCAGTGGTTGCATTACCTACGGCAGACGTCCCGGTGTTTGGTCAGGCGACGGTCGAGCAGATAGATGTGTTCGGACGCAAGCTTAGCATGACTGCGCGTGGACAGATTGGTCCGATCGACTACCGATTCGCACTCTCCGACGCCTTCCCTGTTACATCGAATGGCACAACGTTGCCAGCTCTAGGTACATCGTCGAACTTCGCGCAAAAAGGACATCACCTGCAACGTCAAGCGTACGTGTTATACCAATTCCGCGACCACGAACCACACCAAATTCCGAACATGGCTGGTTCGTATTTCGGGGCACGTAAGATTTTCAACATCGGCGCTGGCATCATGCACCAACCTCGTGCAATGTGGCGATCGGCAGGTGCGGATACATTGTATGAAGATTTATTATTGATGGCAGTCGAATCGATGTTCGATGCACCCATTAGTGCCAACGGTACAACCCTAAGTGCATTCGCTGCTTTTTTCATGAATGACTATGGCAGGAATTACTTGCGATACAACGGTATCATGAATCCGGGAACATCAGCAGAAGCCCCTTCTGACAGCACCCTACCGGTACCCCTCAAACAATTCGGTCCGACCTTCGGGAACGCCTTCCCTATGTTTGGCACGGGCAAGGTTGTCTACTCACATGTCGGTGTACTCTTTCCAAAGGTCGTTGGCACGGCAGGCATTATGCCTTATGTAAGCACGACGCTTGCATGGTACGAGCGCCTCGACTCGAAACTCACCGACCTGTACAGTATCGGATGTTCACTCTTGCTCGACGGCATACGTAACCGTATCTCGGTAGACATTCAGAACCGTCCGACGTACGGTTTGTCTACCATCAACTCCCCATTCGGCGAGCTCGTGAAGGGTCCACGCCGCACGCAGGTCTTCCTGCAGTACCAAGTCGTGCTGTAGTGTTGACGTCGAGATTCTTTGGAATCGAATGTCACATAACATTGCCGTCACGTACATGTTATAGTTTTGATGATGGTACAATTCCTACTTGCACTCGCCTTAATTGTTAGCACATTTCCCTCGTTCGCACAGCAATCTCTCTTGCGTAGCGGGCCGATGGTTGGACATGTCGATATGCGCGAGGCCACGCTCTGGCTACAGACCACTACAGATGCAAGGGTGCGTGCGACGTATCGCGATAGTTCGTCGGCGCGCGAGTATAAGACGCAGACAATTGCAGTAAACGCAAGCACCAATCACACGGTGAAGATGGTGTGTGATAGTGTTGAGCCCGGACGCACCTATACGTATGACGTATACATCAACGACAAGAAATGTTCGTTTGCGTATCCAACGCGATTTCGTTCGCAGCCCATATGGAAATATCGTTCGACCGATCCACCAACGATGACGGTGGCGCTTGGGTCGTGTGTGTACATTAACGAGGACGGATTTGAACGCAGCACGGGTGGATATGGAAGCGACTACGAAATCTTGTCTGCGATACATGCGAAACATCCAGACGTCATGTTGTGGCTTGGCGATAACACGTACTTGCGCGAGCCGGACTGGAACTCACGTTCGGGAATTTTCAAACGCTATTCGCATACGCGGGCGACGCCCCTTCTTCAGCCCCTTCTTGCATCGACTGCACACTATGCGATTTGGGATGACCACGATTTTGGTCCGAACGATGCCGATCGAAGCTGGTGGGGACGCCAACACACACGTGATGCGTTCACACAATTCTGGTGCAACCCTGTGTATGGGGCGACAGGGGGCAACGACGTTACGGGATCGTTTGCGGTGATCGATGTTGATGTGTTTATGTGCGATGACAGAACGTACCGCGGACCCGACAACAGGCGTGACTCGCTGCGTCCGTTACTCGGCGAAATGCAAGTGCAGTGGCTTATCGATGCACTGACAACCAGTACTGCAACATTCAAAATCGTGGCCGTGGGGAGTCAGTTTTTAACCGACAACAAACGGAAAGAGAGTTTTGCGCGTATGCCAGTCGAGCGTCAGCGGATCATCGACCTCATTACCGAGCAAAAGATTCGCGGCGTTTTATTTGTCTCGGGTGATATTCATGCATCGGAGTTAAGCAAACTCGACCGCGCAGGTACGTACCCCTTGTACGAGTTTACCTGCTCAGCGCTTACGGCGGGTTCGAACAAGGACATCGCGAATCAGCCAAACGCGTATCGCGTAGCTGGCACCGAATATGGCGAACACAACTTCGGCATCATTACCGTGTCGGGTCCAGCCAAGGCCCGTTCACTACGCCTTACGGTCTATGATAAACTTGGCAAGGAAGTGTGGACGCGAGAGATAAAGGAAGACGAGCTGAAGTAACAACGTCAAGATTCTTTCCTAGAGACGTTGTGGTTTGAACGCTACGCGTTCTGCTTGCTCAATAAATTGGCGTCCACGCAATTGAGCGCACGTGTGCGTCGATGTCTTGCGGTCGTGGCTCGCGTGCAAGACCAGATGTGTGGAAATACTCTGCAATCTTTGCGGCAACGTGTAACGACGACTCGCGAATGTTCTTCATTGGCGGGTAGATGAGACCTATATCGAAATCTTCTTCGCGTACCTGCGAGGCCAGTGCGTGTGCGGCAACTACGAATGCTTCGTCGGGTATCGACAGCGGGTTTGCTGCAAGTACAGCGAGCCCCATTGCCGGAAAAATAAACACGTTATTTCCTTGTCCCGGAGTTACATGCTTACCGTTTACAGTAAGGGGCGGGAAGGGGCTGCCTGATGCAAAAATGCATGTGCCTTTAGTCCACGTATACGCTTCCTCGGCACTGCATTCGCTCTTCGACGTCGGATTCGAGTACGGGAAAATGAGCGGACGTGCGGTGTTCTCAGCCATTCCTTCGATTACGTCTTGTGTGAAGCTTTTCGGAATCGTACTTGTACCGATGAGGATCGTCGCCTTTGTTGATCGAACTGCTTCAGCAAGTGTAACGCAACATTCGTGGTCGTGTGCATAGCGCTTCTTTGCATCGGACAAATCGGCGCGCGTACTTTCTATGAGACCCTTGCTGTCTACAAGCCACACACATTTACGTGCTTCTTCGAGCGAGATGCCTTCTTCAGCAATAACAGTGCAAAGCAGATCGGCAATTCCAATACCCGCCGAGCCTGCTCCGAAGAAAAGAATCGTCTGGTCTTGTAAGCGTTCGCCTTTGAAGCGCATGGCAGCAATGATGCCGGCAACACCTGTTGCAGCAGTGCCCTGAATGTCGTCGTTAAACGAAGCAATGCGGTTGCGATAACGCTCCAGTATTGGTACTGCATTGTGGTTTGCGAAGTCTTCCCACTGAATGCAGCAGTTCGGGAATACACTTTGAACGGCGGTGACAAACTCTTCGATGAACGAATCGTATGCATCGCCTGTTAAACGCGGCTCGCGAATTCCAATGTAGAACTGATCGTTTTGCAGTGCTTCGTTATTGGTGCCAACGTCGAGCACAATGGGGACTGAGTATTGCGGTGGTACTCCGGCACACGCTGTGTATAAAGCAAGCTTGCCAATAGGAATGCCCATGCCCTGTGCGCCAAGATCACCAAGGCCGAGAATGCGCTCACCATCTGTAACACAAATAAATCTTGGGTTTTGTTCGGGCCAGTTGCGCAGCACGTTTGCAATGTTGCCACGCTGTCGTGCAGAAATGTACAGCCCCTTAGGTCGCCTGTAGATACGGCCGAACGTCTGACATGCAAGACCGACCGTAGGCGTGTACACGACGGGCATGTATGCGACCGGATCCTTCATCAGAATACGATAGAACAACGACTCGTTGCGTTCTTGTAGATCGCTGAAATACACGTAGCGGTCGAGATCGGTTGGCAACGCCTTAATGTGTGCCTCGATGCGCTGTTCCTGCGCTTCGGGCGTTGCAATTACATCGGGCAGTAATCCGGTGAGACCAAACTCGTCGCGTTCCTCGGCTGTAAATGCAGTGCCTTTGTTTAGATGCGGTTCGCGCAGAAGATCGAGTCCGCGCAGGTTGTGTTTTACTTCATACATAGGCGGCAAAGATACCATCTATGCATGCGGAGCTCCAGAACGAAGTTCATCCCATGCAGTACGCCACGATCCGAGTTCGGGAATTCCGGGCTTGCGTTTTCCAAAAAACTGCACAGCCATATGGCCGCGATTATCGAATGCTTCGACGGAATGAATGTCGCCGTCGACCGATGGCTTTACTACAAACCATACAGAAGCGAGATCGGCATGCTGCAAGTGAAGATTCCAGAGTTCGTCCATGACATTTATCCACGGACCCGTTTCGACAATGTTCAATGCCTTGCCTGTGTGGATTTGTATCGCACCGTCATTACCAACAAAACACATGATATCGAGACTTCGCTCCGAAACAAGGCGCAGCATTTTTGCAACCATGTCTATTGGTACCTCGCGCGCCCATGGCTCTCCCGCAAGACGCAATGCCTGCTCGCGTCCAACTGCATGCTTTCGCAATAGCGGAAAGAAATCGTGTGTGTCTTTCAGTGCAGCCCAATCGGCCTTCAGCGCCGAAGCGTCGATGTCGGCATCGGGACGATCTGGTGCGAGCGGTTTTTGTACGATCGAGAGTTCTCTGTCGGTTTCGATTGAACCGTGCTCGGCAACAAACTGTGTGTATGCAACCGCATTGCTCAACTCTGTGAGGTAAATCTTATGCACTGCATCGCCATGCATGTCGAACACCTGTATGCCATGTAAATCCCCTCGCTGCGATTCCATTCGAACAGCAAGGGCATACGCCCAGCGTTTTGGAAACAGACGTAAATCGATGTCGTCGCCCAATACCAGAATATGGTAAGGGTCTGCGCTGACATTGGTGTATGTGCCCTTTCTTTCATGAACACAGAGCTCATTTCGGGTCAGCGCCAGGACATGTCCAAAACCTTCGACAGATTCTATCAACTTCTGAGGCGATATATCGAGCCATTGTGCGTCATCGCCCACGCCGGTCGCGAGAAGCTCCAATTCAGAAACACCAAGTTGCTTGGCATGATCGCGAATTCGACCGCCTTTCTCCTTTAATGCGTACCATTGCTGTCGAAGAGTTGGTGCGGCTTCGGGCTGTGACATAGTTGCGATCCGTTCGTATTCTGGTTTCCGGGTTTTGGTATCTGATTGCTTCGATTTCTACAACGTCAATTTCTAATTCGCCACAATTTATCGTAATTTGGATTCAGTCCAAATAAACATTAGCAAGGTAACATCATGATTCTTCGTTTGGTTCTCACATTTGCCGTAGCAGTCACGGTCATGAACGCAGCTGTAGACTCGGTTTCGATGGGTCCGGGCTATGCAAATCAGGTTTGGTATCAACCAGGAATTGCGAGCACTTCGTCGCCTCAGTCGTCTTGGCACCTTGGTTTTCAGAGCGGTGTGTCGGCGACGATCATCGCGAACGATGCCCTAGTGCAAGGTGCTGGTCCACAGGCAAAGCCTTTCAAGGTCTATGTGGTTCCAAACTCAACACCAGCTACCTACACATCTGTTGATACGACTGGAATGTCGGCTTGGACACAATTGTATAACAAGCCTGCGACATGGACTGGGGCATTAAACACGCCAGCAGATGCTTCTAATATTTTCGATTACGGCTGGGGCAAGTACAATGTTCAGTCGCACCAGCTTGCAGGTGAACGTGTATTTGTGGTGTCGATGCCCGACGGCTCCTTCTGGAAGCTCTTTGTCCAAACATGGAGCGGATTTAACTATTCGTTTAAATATGCGCGCCTTGACGGCTCGGATGAACACACTGGCGATGTGAACATGAATGGCATTGTCCCGAAAGAGTTCATCTACTGGTCGTTCGACACACACTCTAGCATCGATCGCGAGCCACCATCGGACTTGTGGGACCTGACGTTCCTGAAATACACCGAGTTCATTTCTGCCGGCCCCGGACCTCTCGTTCCGTACCCTGTTGTGGGTGTTCTTGCTAAACCAGGCATCAAGCTCGCAAAGGTCACAGGCGACACACCTTCACTCCTGCAACCCCCTAACAGAAGTGAATTTGATACAACGGCAAATGTGATTGGGTACGACTGGAAATCATTCAATCAGACAACCTCGACGTGGAAGATATCTGACTCCACGGCGTACTTCATTCTGCGTCAGGATGGTTCGATGTGGAAGCTCGTAATGACTGGCTTCACAGGCGGTTCGACGGGCACAACGCATTTCGATGCAGATGTTGTCGTGACTTCGGTTGCCGATGCATCTACGCCAAATGCTAATGTTTTGGGCGTGTATCCGAACGTAATCGGAACAGGTGATATTGTTAATGTTGTTTACGATGTTACATCGGTGGTGCGATCTGTTCGCATTGTAGATGTTGCCGGACGTACAGTCCGTAATATTGCCCTTGGTAACGACGCTGGCATGTACGTCAACTCGGTTTCGACAGTGGGTATGGCGGCAGGTTTGTACCGCGTTGTTGTCGAAACACCATCGAACACAATTTCATCTGCACTTGTCATTAGGTAAGTAGTGAAGGGGCTTACCCTGCTCATCCTATCGGTAATGCTTCTGGGCGCAACAGATTTTTCTGTTTGCGCCCAGAGTCGCACTGGTGCATCCCTCTCATTACTCAAGTCAGCTCAAACCGATATCGATTCGTCGCGCACATACACTGCCGACCCTGTTGTTGTGACGGGACAAGCTAATCCTACTGCGGCTTCTCGTAGCATTCACAAGGTGAAGGTACTCGATTCGACACGCATTCAGAATCAGCAGGCTGTGTCGTTGAACAACGTTCTTGCAACCGAGATGAACGTTCGGTTGGCGCAGGATAACATTCTTGGTACGGGAATGTCGCTACAGGGGCTAGGCGGACAGAATGTAAAAATTCTTATTGATGGCGTTCCAGTAATCGGACGTGTGAATGGCAACATCGATCTGTCGCAGGTCTTGCTCAATACAGCCGACCGTATAGAAATCGTAGAGGGTCCGATGTCCGTTCAATACGGCACCGACGCCCTCGGCGGAGTAGTAAACGTTATTACTAAAAAGAATTTCGCTCCGGCGTTCAGATTCTACAGTGAAAGTGCCGGCGCGTACAATGCCGACGCCATGGTGAAGGGCACGTTCAGCAACGTGACGCTTACACTCGACGGTGGACGTAATTTCTTCGACGGATGGTCAGCGGACGAAGAGCAACGTCAGCGCAGCGCTCAGTGGAAGCCACGCGAGCAATACACTGCTCATGGCGGTGTGGCTTGGACAGATTCTGTGTGGACGTTGCAGTACGACTTGCGATTCTTTCATGAGTTAATCCTTAATCGCGGCGAGCCGCGAGCCCCTTACCGCGAGACAGCGTTTGATGATCGGTATATAACCGAACGCTGGACACATTCTGCGTCGGCAGGTGTGTCACCTTCGGATAACGAGCGTTTAGAAGTGCTGGCTGCGTATTCGAATTATGGACGTCGTAAAAACAGCGTTGTAAAGAACCTTGTTACGCTGCAGGAACAGCTCGTAACAGAACCTGGCGCGCAGGACACAACTTCGTTTACGAATGCCATGCTACGAGCTACGTACGGTGTTGGCATTGACAGATCGAGTGACGTTGATGGACTCGTTGGAATTGACGTGAACATCGACGACACGCGCAGTGGCCGCATTAATGGCTCGAATGCATCGATGCAGGATGCTGCAGTATTTGGCGAGCTACGGTATCGTCCGTTCGATTGGCTTACTATTCAGCCCGCACTGCGGGCTGCCTGGAACAGCACGTATGGTGCGCCAATTACTCCGTCGTTAAATCTGTTGATGCGTCCGGACGTCGGCTGGACCCTTCGCGCATCGTATGCGCGTGGCTTCAGAGCCCCTTCGCTAAGAGAAATGCATTTGTATTTCGTTGACATCAATCACGACATCATTGGTAACACATTACTTCGTGCTGAGCGATCGCACAACTTGCATGCAAGTGCACAAAAGACGTGGACGTGGACGAATACTGTTGTGGGCCTCGAACCGTCGCTGTTTTACAATGACGTCGAAAATCTTATAACGCTTGCACAGGTAGATGCAACGAAGTTCACTTACGTAAACGTAGGCGAGTATTCGACGAGCGGTGTGGGCCTCGATTTAAGCGTTCGAACTGACGAGCTTGACGTGCGTGTGGGAGCGTTGATAACCGGACGCGGCATTGCCTCGAAGACCACGTTCAGTCCGGAAGCGCGTTCGTCTATACAATGGACCGACCCGTGGCTCGCCTTGCATTGGAGTGCGTTCTACAAGTTCACGGGCGTAGCACCGAACATTATTGCTGCCGACGATGGTTCTATATCAGAAGGTCGTCTCGACGCATACCAGATGCTCGACATGTCTGTTGGTACGCGTTTTATCGAAGAGCATCTTGGCATTACCGTCGGCGTAAAGAACGTCTTCGATGTGCGTAATGTAAATTCCTCGGGCCTCGGCGGAGGCGCTCACGTTTCCGACGGTGCGACGTCACCTGTCAGCTACGGGCGCACATTTGCAATTACACTGGACGTACGCCGATGACCACGACCACGAACCCTAAACGTCACAACAAATTCCTCGTGGTTTTGCTGATCTTCGCAGCGTTTGTTGTCGGATTACTTCTCGGGCTCACCTCCTGTATGCCCATCGACGAAGCCATTGCGCCATTTGATCGCGGCGGCACGCAAGACATTCGCATTTCGCTTGGCTCGAACTACAGCACAGCATTGTACTACGACCTCGTATCGCAAACTGTTGTGCTGCAACGTCCAATTACATCGTGGCACATTGCAGTCAGCGGCGACAATGCAGACTCTCTAATCTACTTAAACACGGCGCTAATCATGTCCGCCACCAACCTCGGCGCCGTCGCCTGGGAAAGTGTCACGACTCCAACAACGACCCTGCAGCAACAGCGCTACGATGCACCAAGCGGCGACCCCGACTCTACTGCATTTGGCAGATGGTGGAAGGCCGATGGTACGTCGACAGGTGATGTCTACCTCGTTAGCCTCGGCATCGACGAAAGCGCGAAAGATCTCGGATGGCGCAAAATGATGCCGGTTGGTGTTGACGCCACTGGCATAACTATTCGCATAGCAATGCTCGATGGTACGAACGATTCAACCATAACCATTCCACGCAACCCATCGTACGATCATGTTGCTCTTGAGTGCACAACAAAGCCCCTCGTGGTCTTCTACGAGCCCCTTCGTGGGACATGGGATTTGCTATTCACACGGTACACATACTTCTTCTACGCTCCCGACTTTCTTGCGTACGCTGTAACGGGCGTACTACAGAGCAAGGATACGCGTGTAGCTCTTACGGACTCGATTGAATTTGCCGACGTAGTCGCATCGGATACACTACGCTGGCCGCCGAGCTCAAAACGCGACGTTATAGGCTACGACTGGAAGTCATACGACATTGCAAAAGGCGTCTACAAAACCGATACATCCAAAGTATTTCTTGTGCGCGACCATAGCGGCTTTATAAATAAGTTGCGATTTCTCGATTTCTACGATGAAGGGGGCTCGAAAGGGTCTCCGTTGTTTGTTCTTCAACGCTTGTAATTATTGGCACTTCGCATGCGCTTTTTGACTCTGGCACTCTCCCTTAGCATTACACTTTTTTGTAATGCAACCATGCTCGCACAAGAGAGTCATCTCTCCAACATTCGTCAACTGACGTTTGGCGGCGATAATGCAGAAGCATATTTCAGTCCCGACGGACGCCATCTTAGCTTCCAAAGCAACAACGAGGCGTGGGGTCTGCAGTGCGATCAGATTTTTGCAATGGACATTGCAAAGGCTGCGAACGACTCGACATACGAGCCTGAGATGGTTAGCACAGGCATGGGGCGAACCACGTGTTCGTACTATATGCCCGACGGAAGCCATGTGTTGTACGCAAGCACACATGAAGGCGGCAAGGAGTGCCCACCACCACCAGCTCCGCGCAAGGACGCGAAGTACTTGTGGTCGGTAGATAAAACTTACGACATCTATGTTGCCGACGATCATGGTCATATTGTAACGAAGCTTACTAAAGCAAAAGGTTATGACGCCGAAGCGACACTTTCACCAAAAGGCGACATGATTGTTTTCACGTCAGCACGCAGTGGCGACCTCGAACTTTGGACAATGAGGCCCGACGGGTCTGACCAAAAGCAAATCACACGTGATCTTGGCTACGACGGCGGCGCCTTCTTCTCGCAGGATGGCACGCAGCTTGTGTTCCGCGCATCACGTCCCGTAACCGATAGCGCCAAGGCCGAATACCGCGCCCTTCTCGACGAAGGCCTCGTTGCACCGACAGACATGGAGATATACACCTGCAACGTAGACGGCACCAACCTGCGCAAGATCACCGCTCTCGGCAAAGCAAACTGGGCCCCCTACTTTCATCCGTCACAAAAGAAAATCATTTTCTCATCGAACCACGCATCAAAGCGCGGATACGACTTCCAGCTCTACATGATTAACCTCGACGGCACCGGACTCGAACGCATTACAACAGAAAGCATCTTTAACGCTTTCCCAATGTTTTCTCCGGATGGCAAACAACTCGTCTGGTCGTCGAACCGCAACAACGGCGGCACACGCGACACAAACGTGTTCATCGCAGACTGGACGGATTAAGCTACTTCCGGCATCTGCGAGTACTCGTTATACGACTCACTATCGGCGTCTATCGGAATTGTCCGCGCGAACGAGCGAATGACTTTCTCCATTTGTATGCACACATCGTTCACGTCAAGCTTGTTCACGATGATCGTCGCAGAACGTTCGCGGCGCTGATACAACCACGATGTAATCAGACGCAATTCATCTAGTTCGCGGTGTGAGAAGGGGCCACTAGGGGGCTCAGGGGTAAAGACATCGTGCACCGCATCGTGCAGGTCGTCCATACGCGAGGCAGTGCCCACCACGCGCTGCAACGCCAGACGTCCAGAACGCAAGAAGAACACTTCAACGGTCGAATACCTGTCGACAGTAGGAACGACAATGATGACATTGGTGTCGCTCACTGCAAGTGGTCTGTCCTGCGCATGCAGCGTAACGCGTTCAATTTCGCGTATGCCATCACGCAGCATCGCAGCACGTTCGAAGTCCATGTTTTCCGATGCATGCCGCATTTGGTCGGCAAGTTTTGCCATCGCTCCACGCTCGACGTTCGATAGATATTCGCGAGCACTGTTTACCGAAGTGCGATAATCGTCTTTCGATTGTAGACATGCGCATGGTGCAGCACAGAGTTTGATGTGATACGAGAAACACGGACGCATCTCGGTATTCGGGTGCAGCACTCCGTTGCATGTGCGGAGTCCGTGCTGCTTTACAATCATTTCTTGTATACGCTCCGCCATTCGCTGGCTTCTGAACGGTCCGTAATACTCTGCGTTGTCGTCCTCGATGCGATTAATAAGTTCGAGTCGCGGATAATCTTCTGTAGTGAATCGTAAAAACGCCGACGAAGCATAGTCTAGACTCGCAGAATTATACGAAGGCTGAATTCGCTTTATCTCGCGCGATTCGAGGAGTAGTGCGCCAAGCTCTGTTCCCGTTGTTTCCCAATGCAGAGAACGCACAAAGCGCATCATGCGCGATACCTTACGGTTGTTTTTCGGCGTTGCCTGGAAATACGTTTGCACGCGTCGCTTCAACGATTTTGCCTTGCCCACATACACGATCTTTTTCTTCGTGTTGTAGAAGTAGTACACACCGGGTTCATCGGGCAGGTCTTTAAGCTGCTCCATTACTTCGACATGTCCTTTTGGAATTGGCTTCGGCTTAGTGCGTGGCGATGTCTGTAATGCAAGTAAATCGCTTAGCGTTTGCGCTTCATGTTCGTGTTTCGCGCGCGCAATCATGTGCACGAGAGCCTCGGCCGTAGCCTCGGCGTCTCCAAGCGCACGATGGCGTGCCTGAATTTTTACCTCGTAGTAGTCGGCTACTGAACCCAGATCGTGTCGCTGTAAACCCGAACTTATGCGTCGTGAAAGTCTGCACGTGCACAGCCGTTCGCGGTCAGGAACATCTTCACCACTGCGCATCATCGCCGTCGATACAAAGCCCCAGTCGAACCCAACATTATGTGCAGCGAATACAGTACCATCTACGCGAAGCTCCTCGAGCAAGCGAGGTATTACTTCATCCTCCTCCGGAGCCCCTTCCACCATTGCATTGGTAATGCCTGTCATCAAAGTGATGAAGTCGGGGATCGGCTGACGTGGGTTAATGAGTGACGTAAAACGCTTCACAATTACGCCATCTTCGATCACACAAAAGCCAAGCTCCGTCATACGATGTGTGCCCTTCGACCCACCCGTAGTTTCTACGTCGGCTAC
>JAWXBR010000008.1:0-36698 GCA_034440235.1 bacterium | reverse complement strand
GCTGCGAACGGCGATTCTTTCGACCGCTCCTGTGTCACCCGACGCAGGAGCGGTCTTTGTTTTAAATGACTCCCAGCACTGGGGCCGTCTTGTTTTTAGTGCCTCCCGGCAAAGGAGCGGTCTTATTTTAGGACCATTGTTCTCGTGTGTCGGCAATTGTCTTGTAGGATATATGCACTCTTTACTGCTGGCACTTGCGTCCGGTGTCCTACTTGGCCTTGCCTTTCCTCCGTATCCACTCGGATGGTTTGCATTCGTTGCCTATGTACCACTTCTGATACTGTGGGTTGATCGTGTGCCGCAGTTTCGTAAGCGACACATTGTCGGACTCAGCTATCTGACGTTTTTCGTTTTTCACGGACTCACCAATTGGTGGGTTGGGTCGTGGCAAGAACACACAGATCCGTACCTGATGGCTAGCGGTATTGCGCTTTGGCTCGGACATCCATTTTTTCTCGCCCTGCCGTGGTATATGCTAGCATACATAAGGCGTCGCCTCGGCGCTGGCCCCATGCTCTGGAGCAGCCCCTTTGTTATATGCGCATTTGAATGGCTGCACGGACAAACCGACGCATCGTACCCTTGGCTCACAACGGGCATGATGACGGCGTACACGCCATTTGCGCAAGCCGCCGATCTTATAGGAGTTTACGGTCTGACATTTTTAGTTGTTTTGATAAACGTTCTATGTGTTTTTGTCCTGCTTGTGAATCGAACAAAACACCGAGGTGCAGTTATCAGATACGCACTCATTGCAGTGGGTATTCTTGGGTGCGGTTTCTTCTACGGTAGCGTGCGTAGTTCAACAACCTTCGAACTTGAAGGGGGCAAAAGTTCGTACGATAAACCAGTTCGTGTGCATCTCGTGCAGCCGAATATCGATCCGTGGGACAAGTGGTCAGACCCCCGCGTGCAGGTTGCCGCGCACCAGAAACTCGAAGATTCTATTATCGCAACTGGTGACCATCCAGACCTCGTCGTCTGGAGCGAAACGGCCATACCGTACACGATTCGTGCAGCAGATAATGCGCCCGAATTCGCATCGCTACGCACATGGGTCGATACGTCACGCATTGCATTGCTAACGGGCTACTCCGACGTGATGGTGTACGCTCCCGGGCAAGCGCCACCGTCGGCCAGACGCTCGAAGGTCGACACGTCAGTACGCTTCGATGCCTTTAACGCAGCAATGGTGTTGCAGTCCGGTCAGACCACAATTCCCGTCCACCGCAAAAGCATGCTTACGCCATTTGCAGAACGCATGCCGTTTGCCGACCAGTTAACCTTTGCGATGGACTGGTTTCAATGGGGTGTTGGTATTTCGTCATGGGGTAAGGGGCAAACAAGGGTCCCGTTGCCCGTTAACATCGTCGAATACGCACCAGACGGCACACAAACACCTAATCAAGTACTACGCGTAGGCACGATTGTGTGCATTGAATCGATCTATCCTCAGGTCGCACGCGACATGGTTAACAATGGTGCAAATGTGTTGTGCGTTATCACGAACGATGCCTGGTACAACGGGACAATTGGTCCGCGTCAGCACTTCGATATCGCTCGCATGAGGGCTATAGAACAGCGTCGTTGGATTATGCGGTGCGCCAATTCAGGTGTCACAGGATTTATTTCGCCGAATGGCAACAACTTCGAGACCACTTCCGTAGTGCCTGAGCAAACAGCCACTGTGTGCAGTGGAAATGTCTGGCCCATTCGCAAGCGAACGTTGTATAGCAGCGTTGGTGATGTCTTGCCATACTGCTCGGTACTGGTGACGTTCTGTATGGCTGTGCTAACGATAATCAAACGAAAACGACGAGTCTAAAAACACGCATTATTCATTCAGCAGACAAGTGAGTTATGAACAGACAATACGTACGCGCAGTTCTTGCAGTCGCCGTGCTTGTGGTAAGTGCAGGAATATCAACGGCGCAGCAGGCAGGATTTTCGACGGGGCAATACAATCCTATTGCGTTTAAGGAGTATGATTTGCCGAACGGACTTCATGTTATCCTGCATGAGGATCACTCGGCGCCAGTTGCTGCAACGGTAGTGCACTACAAGGTTGGGTCGCGCGATGAAGACCCGACCCGCTCGGGGTTTGCACACTTCTTCGAACACCTGATGTTCGAATCGACCGATGTAATTGAGCGCGGCCAGATCGACAAGATGATTAACGGATCGGGCGGACAGTTGAACGCTTTTACGTCGCAGGACGAAACGGTGTATCACTTTGTCGTGCCTTCGAATCAGATTCGCCTTGCATTATGGGTCGAAGCTCAACGCATGCGAAAGCTGCACATCGATCAGATAGGTGTAGAAACGCAGCGTGGTGTTGTAAAGGAAGAACGTAAGAATCGTTACGATAACGCTTCCTACAGCGGATGGCTCGACAAAACGTTTGCGTCGTTATACGAAGGCACTCCATACCAATGGTCGACCATTGGTTCTGCGCAACACATCGATAGTGCTGCAATTGTTGAGTTCCAGCAATTCTATGACATGTACTATCAGCCGAACAATGCTGTGCTTGTTGTGAGCGGCGACTTCGACGAAGAAATCGTTCGCGCTACGATCAAGGAATATTTTGGTGGATATCCAAAAGGCCCAGAACCCCGTAGACCCACGTTTACGGGCCTCAAGACCCTTACCGCAGATATCAGGCAGTCGTACGACGATCCTCGCGCACAACTTCCTGCTGTCTTCATTGGCTATCGCTCTATGGGTCAGCTCGATCCAGACGCATACGCAACCGAGCTTCTCGACAACATCCTTGCTACGGGCGAAAGCTCGCGTATGTACCGCGCATCGGTTGACAGTGAGCAGGTGGCTGTACAGATTCAGACAAGCACATTCTTTAATGAACATGCCGGGATTTTCTTGCTGATAGGCATTGCGTCGCCGGGTAAGGATATATCGGCAGTCGAAAAATCTATCGACGCACAACTTGCGCGACTGACGTCGGGTGGCATTACCGACGCAGAACTACAAAAGGCGAAAAACATCAAGGAAGCACAGTTCATCGGATCGCGCGTAGGTGCATACGACAAAGCACTCGCTCTCTCAAACTATTACCGGTTTTACGGCAATACGGCCCTTATTAATGAAGAATTGGAAAAGTACATGAAGGTCACAACTGCCGATATTAATCGCGTTGCGAAGAGGATTTTTGAGGGAAAGAATCGCGTTGTACTCACCTTTAATCCAGTGAAAGGTTGAGACCACTATGAATTCAAACTTGTTTACGCGTACAGCTCTAACACTACTTTCGATAGCACTTGTACTTCCTGGAATCGCAACAGCACAGACATCGAAGACGAAGAAGCCTGCTACGACGACGAAGTCTGCTGCCACGAAGAAGGCCACTACCACAAGGAAAAAAGCTTCGGGCAATGCGTCGATGCCAGATGCGGCTATCGACATATATCAAATCGATCCACCCGATTTGAAGACAATGCCCAAACCCTTGCAAGCAACGGCGTTTGCGTTTCCGACGTATCAGGAGTTTACACTGTCCAACGGACTTCATGTGTTCGTGGTAGAAAACCACGAGCAACCAACACTAACATTCTCACTGATCAATCGCTCTGGAGATGTTTCCGACCCAGCGAATAAAGAGGGCACTGCTGCCATGATGGGCGACATGCTTTCGAAGGGCACGAAGGAGCACACAGCAAAGCAGATTGCGGAGTCGCTCGATGGTGTTGGTGCATCCATCGGTGTAAACGTCGCCGGCGAAGCATTAACCATTAGCGGTTCGTCGTTAAAGAAACATGCAAAACTGCTCTTTGGACTGCTAGGTGAAATGGTTCGCACACCTACGTTCCCAGAAGACGAAATGGCAAAGATTCAGAAACAGTTTGTTGCGAATGTTGCGTACGAACGCTCGCGACCAGTCGAGATGGCGCAGGCACTTTCGCGCAAGGTTGTCTACGGCATGGAGAGTCCGCTCGCACGCCGCCGCACCGAACAGTCAGTGCAAGCTGTAAAACGCGATGACATTGCAAACTTTCATACGTCATTCTTACGTCCGAACCGCTCGTCGATCGCAATTGTTGGAGACGTAAACGCGGCAGAAGTAAAGCAATGGCTGAACACACATTTGGGTAGTTGGACGAAGGGCGATGCTCCAGAAGTCGTCGTAGCTGATATAAAAACTGAACCTGCTGGTGTGTATTTCATTCCTCGTAAAGGGGCGGTGCAGAGTGCTGTGATTGTTGGTGCTGCTGCACCGGCATTGCGTGCTTCTGATTACGATGCTGTTAGTCTAACGACAGATTACATGGGCTCGGGATTCGGTAGTGTGTTATTTAACACATTGCGCGAAACGTACTCGTACACGTATTCTCCATTTGGGTTCACAACAAGCGGACGTCGGTATAACCGAATCGCACTGGGTGCGGAAGTGCGTTCCTCTGTCACCGACTCGGCCATCCATGTTATTCTGCGTGAACTGCGCAAACTCGGCAGTGAAGGTCCTGATGAAGATCAGCTCTTGCGCCGCAAAGCCTTCGAAGTTGGCCAATATCGCCTTGCATTCGAACGACCAACAAACGTTGCAGCTATTCTTCAATCGTCGTGGTTGAACGATGTGCCAATCGACGATGTTATTAATTACACCGACCGTATTGAGCGACTTACGAGTGCCGATGTTCAGGGCGCAGCAACGCAGTACCTGGGCATGTTCGACTTGCGTATTATCGTTGTGGGAAGTCCGGACGTAAAGGAAAAACTCGAGCAGTTCGGACCAGTAAAAGAATTTACAATGGACCTAGCACCAGCGACTGCAGAAGCATTAACACCTGTATCGTCGAGTGCAGAAGAGATTGTCGACGCGTATGTCGGTGCAATGGGTGGGCGTGCGTCGTTGGACAAAATTCAAACACTTACGTACGATGCGCAGGCCGAGTTTGTATTTCAGGGTCAGGCCATGAAGGGCACATACTCACGCAAACTGAAAGTGCCGAATAAGGAAGTCAACAGTATCGACCTGCCAATGCTAAAGCAGCAGCAATGGGTAGACGGTTCATCCGCGTGGGTTGCTATGTCCGGAGGTCCGGCCTCTCAAGCCAGCGGCGAAGAAATTCCACAGTTTCTTCTCGATGCTCGGCTTTTCCCGCTCGTTATGTGGAAGGCCGACAAGTACATGCTCACTGTCAAGGGCAAACAGAACGGCATGGTCGTCGTAGACGCGGTCTCTCCACTAAAACGTAACGAACGTTACTATTTCGACGACCAGAACAAATTACTTGTCATGTCGGAGCAAGAAGAGCCTTCGCCGCAAGGTCCGATCACAACTGTCACTCGCTTCGAAGACTACGTACTGCTTGATGGCATCATGCTTCCAAAAACAATCAAGCGAACAAATGCATTGTATTCGATGACGACGAAGGGTTCATACACACTGAACACTCCGTTAGCCGACGATGTCTTCGTTCCTGTTAGTAAACAGTAACGTGCGTTCAGTCCTTGCACTACGAGCGCTTTGGTTCGCCATACGCGCACCATGGCGATTACACGAAACCACCACACGGGCGGCAGCGGCAACATTTGCCCTTGCCGTCCTGCTTGGTTCGTTCGCAGCGTCGGGCGTACAAATGTGGGAGCATTCCGACCCCCAACTCGTAAAGGAGTCGCAACAATTCGCAGTCGTCACCGGAACCACAGCAGCACCAGCTCCCGCAGCGCCCACTGCGCCTCCGGCAGCCCTAGCTCCGGCAGCCCTAGCTCCGGCAACGCCGATTGCATCCACTGACGTGGTTACACTCGACTCACCAGCACGTCAGTTTACCGCACTCCTCGGCAACAATCTTCTCGTCTTTGTACTGAGCATTGTTATCTCGTCGGGCGTGTACATGCTCCTAGGCCGTTTCCTCACGAGCGAGCAGTATACATTCAGCATGGCATTTGTGTGTGTGTCTGCCACAACCAGCATTGCCATCATCGGAACCGTACTAACCTCTGCCATACATATAGCCATGCATTCCATGCGTTTTGGTATGAATGCTGGCATTGGCGTAGACCCCTTACAAAGCCCCTTCCTATACCTCTGGCTTCAGCGTATCGATGTTTTTGGGGTGTGGCAGGCCTTGGCCACTGGCGTCGGACTCACCACGTGGGTTGGCCTTGACCGCAAGTATGGTTATGTTGTCGGAGCAGTCGTATGGCTTACGGTTCTCCTCGTCTTTTTCGGTGTGAGCAGCATTGTCTCGTGGATCCTTGCACAAGGTCTAACACGCTGATCTTACAGAGCTTAAAAAGAATTTTCGGCAGTTGTAACCTCCTGTCCGAACCCGTTGTCATCTCGCTGTACGCGATAGCCCCATGCGAGGAACAACACACCATACCGCCCCCACGTTAAACGATGAGCAACTTGTTGCGCTGGTTATAGCCTTCAGGGACGGTGATAGGGGAGCGTTTAGAGCGTTATACGACATGTTCAGTACGGCCGTATATCGCTTCTGCCGGCACATGATTGGCGACGAAGCAATGGCCAAGGACGCATTCCAGGAAACGTTCATCCGCATGTTTGAGCACAGGCAGGAATTGCGGGGCACAAATGTTCGTTCATGGCTCTTCACAATTTCGCGCCGTGTTTGCCTGAATCACTTACGTAGTAGACGGGCCGCCCACATCTCGTTCGACGAGACGTTTCATGCACAGGGTGAGCATCAGCAAAGCGACGTGCTTCTAAAAGAACAGATCGAACGTGCGTTAGACCAACTACCTGTTGCGTTGCGTGAAGCACTTGTTCTGCGCGAGTATGAAGGACATTCCTACCTCGAAATAGCCGCTATCGTTGGTATCGACCTCTCGCTTGCGAAGGTGCGCGTATATCGCGCCCGCCTGATGATGAGAAAGCTGCTCGCAACCGTGGCACAACAAATCCGATGATTCCAGACGTTTTAATATCGAAATACCTAGACGGCGACCTCTCGCTCGAAGAAGACGTCGAGTTTCGTGCCATGCTCGCAGCAGACCCCAATGCTCGCGAGGCTTTCGATTCTGCCGTCCTTCTTCACATTGCAATGCGGTGCGAAGACGTGACCACTGTTCCTTCCGATGTAGAAGAAAGCGTTCTTGCATTCATTGCAAACGCTCCACTTACGGTCTGTGCGCAAGACCAATCGATGCGCTCAAGTTCGTTCAGAGGCCTGCATTCAAATTCACAAAGAGGCGGCCTCAGCGCTTACACAGACACTGATCTTTTGTCATTCGGTAGGGGTCTTAAGACAAGGGGCGCCGCTCACGCGGCTCCAGTTGTACGTTCAGGCGTTCGTCGCGTTATGGCGGCAGCTGCCATGTTGCTCGTGCTCGCACTTCCGTTTGGCGATCAGTTCCTTGGCGTAGGCGACTTTCTTGCATTGAACTATGGTTCACAGCCATCGAAGAGCTCGGTGCAATCTACTGGCAACGCAGATCTAGTCTCCATCAAAGCGGGTAAGGTCTTGGCCAGCGAATTTCGTCGGGTGGCCAACGAATTTCGTCGGGTGGCCAGCGAATTCCGTCATGCAGGCAATGAAATTGACCATAACATCTCGTCAACTGAAATTGAACGGATCGTTCCATCATTTGCCGATCAGCTAGTGCAAAGAACAGGATTTGAATCGTTAGACCTTGACGCGAATGGCACGACCTCGAATACAAGCATAGAAACCGCAGTTGGAAATTCTGCAGAGGACAGATCTGCAACTCCATCACTTCATTCATTGTTTTCGAGTAATGATCTCGTTTCTGCAAAAAACCAGAGGGATGGCGAATCTCAGAATACGTTTTTTGGCCCCGACGTTCCTAACATTGAAATGCTTGTTACGACCTCGTATTCCCAGAGCGTTACTGCACCGACGAAGGGAGCCGTTACAACCATTTCTGCTGGTTTTGGGTATGGTGTGACAACGAACACATTCGTTGGTATGGAAATGGGGTCTACGCAGTACACCAGCACAACCGAAATCCTTGCGTTGGTTAGAGAGCCGGCAGTCTCGAGTGTTGGCGTTGTTCCTACGCGTGCCGCCTTTGATGCCGACCGAATGACATCCTTTTCAAAAGTCACCCACGAATCACCAAACGAGTCGTCGAAGTCTAATTACCGCACAGAAGCTCTCACCAGCTTCAGTAGCGAAGGGACCGTATGGGGCGCCGCGTTTATTCAGCACTCGGTGCTAAAAACAGGCATTGTCTCGCTGAATGGCCGTCTTGGTGCTGGCGTCGGCGAAGACGGTATGCTCACCTACGGCAGGATGCAGGCCGAGTGTAACATCGTCGCTGGGGTCTCTCTGACCGTGGGCGCCGAGGCGCGGTACTCACCCTTCCGTACTGGTGTTATTGGCGGGCAGCCAATGGCTCGTACATACGGAACTGTCATTTCTGCTCTTTACGGCTTACAAGTGCGCCTTTGAGCGCCCTTTACTTCGTAGTATATTGCGCGGCTTCTGCCTAACAGGAGAACGCCGTAGAACTTTATTGGGATCAGCATGAAACGTTTTTCTTCTCGTTACATACTTGCGGTTGTCGTAGTGAGCATGAGCGTGGTATGCATAGCCAACGCTCAAGTCACAACGAGCAACAAACACAACGCATATCCAGCATTCTCTGCAAAGAGCCTACTGAATGCAATGCCTGCCGTGTCTTCGAAACAGAGCATAGTCGGGCCACAAGCCGAACTTCGTGAATCGAAGATGCCCCTCGTACCAATGGCTGCGCGTGCTCCAAAGCTGGTTGAAATGACACAAGACAATGGCGTCGGCGTGCAGGTCGGTACGACGTACTACGATTTTCAAACGAATGCGTGCATGCCAAATCGTGTGACGTATTTCGAAGATGGTGGCGATAGGTTCATACAGCTTTTATGGATGGCTGCAAGCGACTCGACGCGTGATGCTACATCACGTGTACCTGGCTTTAACCCAAGCCGTGGTTCGCACTACAACTTCGTTGATGTGTCCGATCCAGAAAACCTTCCTGACGCTGGTATTGCGGCATGGAAAAAGATCGAGGCCGAGCGTGCAGGCTGGCCCTCAGCAGTGCAGTTCGACGACGGCACACTTGCCACACCTTCGCACACACCCGTTCGGTTCTACCGCAATGGTGGTCTTACGGACGATAATTTCCAAAAAACTGCGACAGACCCAACCACAGCTGCTGATTCTGCACTGTGGCCACGCGCTGCAATCGATGGTGCCAACAATGTTCATCTTATCTACAATCGTACATTTCCGGGTTCACCCAATTCCCTCGACCAGGTTTGTTATCGCCGATCAACTTCGGCAGGGGATACGTGGGAGCCCGAGTTAAAATTTACCGGTGCAGAGCAGCTCCCTGGCGCAGCCAACGCCTTCAACGGACATGGTGGTGATACATATGCGATCACGGCACGGGGCAACTGGGTTTCTGTAGCGCTGTATAGCAATTTCAGTCTGGTGTTGTGGCACTCTAGCAATGGCGGTTCTACTTGGACTCGCAGGTCGTTCCCAACCTTTCAGGCAAATACAACTCCGGTCGACACAATCATGAATGCCGATGGCACGCAAGACATTCAAACGGACACAGCAATGGGTCCGCTGAATAGCATGGACCTCATCATCGACGCCAATGGCGTAACGCACTTTGTTGTTGCCTACTGCCCGCAGTATCTCATTGGTCATATCGATGCAGCTGGTAGTCCAACAGCAAGCACCATCTATATCATGAACGGAAATTCGCACGATCAACAAGACCTATTGAACACTGGCCTTGCGTACGGCAATACAGCAGATACTTCGTTTGTGTACTTCATGGGTCGTGTAGGCGGTGGATCATGGGATGGCGAAGGCTTTGTTATCAATCACAGGATTTATGATGGCGGATCGCGTTGGCCGCAACTCGGCATGGATGCAAGTAACAATCTGTATTGTCTCTATGGATCGATGAAGAGTGGTGACTTGAAGACTGTAACTGTCGATACGACGAATACATACGTGAATGGCGAAACCGACACCCTCGTTACGTTAGAAGGTTTGCAGATGCATGTATATGGCACGCAGTTGTATGCCGGTACAACGTTGTGGTCAGCTCCTAAAGATCTATCACAAATGGGTGCGAATAGTCAGTACGCAAGCCTTTGCGACCAAGTTGTCAACGACCATATGTATTATGCATACAGCGCTTCAGCAACTCCTGGTGATCGCGTTACGAATACTGAAATGGCATCAGAGCTAACATCGATTTATGCACGTTCACTTGCAACAAGTGTACTGAATGCTCCGAGTGATGTACCAGAAGAATCGGTACTAAAAGCGGACGTAGCGCTTGCCCCGAACCCTTCTGACGAATCGACACGCATCTTGATTTCAGGCGTAACCAACGGAGCGCTCCTCGTGTCCCTTGCCTCGTCTTTGGGAGAAATCGTCATGCAAACTTCAGCTCAACCTTTTGGCGACCGTGCAGAAATCCTGATTCCGACCCGTGGTCTTGCATCAGGAGCTTACATGGTAACCATTCAGCAAAACGGCCGCCGCATAACGAAGACGCTCAGCGTCATCCACTGATCACTTCGTAAACAATTTGAACGACTTGCTGAGGAGTACAAACATGGTACGTCGGTACCTCTTTACCCTGTTGCTGCTTTGTGTAGCTACCGTTGTAGCTCAGGCTGGTATTACAGGCAATCTCACAGGCCGTGTGGTTGATAAGAACAAGAAGGGCGTTGCCGGTGCCACGATTCGTGTTATGGGCACAACCAAGGGCGCTAACGCAAAAGCCGATGGCAAGTACAACATCGTCGGCATTACGGCAGGCGCGCTGACAATTCGTGTAACGGCTGTTGGCTACGACACGATTACGCAGACGCTTACGCTTGTTGCCGACCAAACTCGAGAGCTAAACTTTACGATGAACGAGGGCGGTACAACTGCCGCTGACGTCGTCGTTACGGCCGACAAGGAAATCATTCGTTCGACAGACCAAGGGTCCGAGCGTGTGTTAAGTGGCAAGCAATTAACGTCAATCGCTCGCACAAATGTTGCAGCTGCGATATCCTTGCAGGCTGGAATTGTTGCATCTGGAAATAACTTTCAGGTACGCGGTAGCAGGACTGATGAGACGCAGGTACAGGTTGATGGTCTTACAGTTACCGACCAGTTCACTGGTGGCTTGGGCAACTCTGGTTCGACCGTTTCTGCAGCCATGCCAAGTCCATTTGCGCTTGCACAAGTGCAAGCTAAAACGGGTGGCTTTGGTGCTGAGTACGGGAATGCAACAGCAGGTATTGTAAACTCTGTTGTAAAAACAGGGAGTACTGACAAGTTCACTGGCCTTGTAAACTGGCGTAAGGATGTTCCTTTCCTCTTTGGTTCAGCGGGTAACGGAATTCAGGCTGGTGCGCCACTCGAAGATGTTGCTGATGTAACACTAGACGGTCCTCTTGGCCTTGGGCAATCGACGTTCTCACTTGCCGTTCGAAATACATTTCAGAATCACCGCAATATTGGTTTGCAGGTGCTCGACCCGGTTGGCAATAACCTAGGTATGATGCCTAACAATCGCACCTGGTCGCGCAACCTACTTGGTCGAGTCAAATTTGAAATTGTGAACAATCTTTCTCTTCTCGTCGGTGGCATGTACGGGATGTTAAGCGGCGAAAGAAATGGTTGGGACTGGATGTATGCAAATGATCAGGGCATGGTAGTTTCACCAGATGGCTCACCGATTCTTCTGAACGGGCAGCCTCAGTTAAACGGCGTTCCCGAACGCAACGCCAAGCAGATTGTCGTGCAGGAATTTAGTTCGAACGCATTTGCTCAGATCAATCATACGTTGGGCGCATCGACCATTTATGATTTGCGATTCTCGTTCAATGGAAAAACCACAGAAACAGGTAAACGTAAAACTTTCGGAGCACCTGATATCATTAGCGGTTTTGACCTCTGGTATCCTGAGGATAACCTAGAGCAACTAAACGATTCGGTGTTTATCCCAGGACAGGATAAAAAGCTTGATGTCTATGATGTTGTGCGTTCTAGTGGTGTAACTGAAGATGGTTTTGTAAAGATCGAAACCAGTAAGATCAACCCGCTTACCGGATATGTTGAGGGTAGTGAAGACCTTCAGGCGACCACTAATCCATACGGACTGTTCAACTACTTTGTAGCGCATGGTAACGAGGGCGGGGTTGACTTCCGTAATGCGCGCTACTTCCAGTTTGATGGGAATCTGTCTCATGGAATCGAAGTAGGAGAGACTCGACACACGTTCAAAACTGGATTTGAGTTGCGCTTGCTCAGACTAACACGACACTACAATGCAAGTCCTTGGAATGGCTCGCCATTCTATGACGTCTTCGGTGCGGACTATGGCGGAAATCTCTATTTCGATGTCACAGATCAGCAGTCGTTGAATGCGAAGCTTCTATCAGAAGAGCCCTATAGTCCTGTTACGGGTTCGGTGTATGTACAGGATCAGATCATGTTCAAGGGGCTTGTCTTCACGCCCGGATTACGGGTCGATTATCTTGACGCACGCGCAACATATCGTACTGAGTTTAACCCGTTTGTCTCCTTTGGTGCCGACAGTACATTTTTAAAGACAGGTGCTAAGCTGTACTTAAGTCCTCGCATTTCTGTGACATATCCAGTTAGTGAGAGCGGACGTCAGAATATCAACCTCTCTTATGGTATCTACTACCAGGCACCACCATTTGCATCGTTTTATGATGGCTTTAATGCATACGCGCTTTTGCAAACGCGAGCATTGGGAAATCCGAACCTCGAAATGCAACGAACAAATCAATACCAAGTCGCCTACAACCATCAGTTGACCGACGATCTTGCGTTTACAATAACGGGTTACTATCGCGATATTTACAATCAATCTTCACTTGCTTATGTGGCAGTGACTCCTGTTCCATATCAGCAACGTGTCCTCTCTGACTACGGTTCAGCTCGTGGAATAGAGGTTACGTTCCAAAAGCGCACAACAGATCATTGGGGCCTTAATCTCAACTATGCGTTGGCATCGGCTAAAGGTACTGCGAACGACGACGGATTTGTACCACCTATCGACCCCGTCACATCGCTGCCAGCGTATCCAGTCACAGAGTTCCCACTGAACTTCGATCGCAGGCATCGAATCAATTGTATTCTCAATTTTGAATGGGGCAATGATGAAGGACCGGCTATTGGTGGAATCTCTTTTCTCGAATACTTCTCGATCAACCTAACGGGCTTCTGGCAATCAGGACTGCCGTACACACCATCCAGCGGAGGTGGCCTTGCAATTGGAAATGTGAACTCTGCACGTTATCCATCTAATTGGAACACAGAGCTTCGCGTGCTACGGACGATTCCACTTGATGGTATCCTTGGCGGTTCGGCTGCTGTCGATGTCTATTTAGACGCTAACAACCTGTTTAACTACACGGGTGCTGTTGCCTTCTACCCTCGCACTGGAAGTGCAGATTATGACGGAACGACACTAAATCGTGTACCTGGTGATTTCCCGTCAACAACATATTTCAAAACGGCAGATCCTGTGAACAAGGTTACGATTGCAGCTACCCAATATGACAGAGTGGGTAAGCGGTTGTATAACGAGAGAGCAGATTATAATAAAGATGGCAAGGTTACTCCTGAAGAGTCCTATCGTGGCTACCAGGCATATGTTCAGGATGCAGTCTCTCGACGGGCTAACTATCAGTACCCGCGTCAGATCTTCTTCGGTGTGACATTCCGATTCTAACATTAAACATTCGACAGCTTTTCAGAGGATTACTATGAGCCGCAATTGGTTCGTTCAAATAACCGTGGTCGTAGCTGCACTTTGCATGCTGAGTTCGAGCGCAAATGCTCGTACGAAGGACAAAGCAGCATCTAAAGACAGTCAGGAAGAAGTGCAGCGCGTTGTTGGTGGTACGCAGGAGCAACAGCGGAACTTGGTTTCCGCGATTGATTTCTGGACAACCAACTACGGTATTTTTGGATACAATGTAGCTGCCAATTCTGGCGGTACGTTCTGGCCGCGCGGTCTAAATTCATCGAACCCCAATCAGTACATCTTTGCGGGTGGAACCTGGTTCGGTGCCACGAAGCGGACTAAGGGCGGAACAAATGAATTCAAGAAACTGGTTACCATTTCCTATAACCCGAATTCGGGTCAATCGTGGATGGTTCCAGGTACGATATTGGACGGCAAAGCAATCCTTCGTGATGCGGCTGCAAGATCAAAGTACAGGACTTATTTTTCTCCCGATTTCAACTCGGGCGATGGGACAGATTTGTCAAATCCTACCTACCCTAAGTGGCCTATCTGGGATGCGTCGGTAAGCGATACCGTACAGTACAACAACTACTTCGGTACGTACATCCATGACATTTCTCAACGTACGCGCGAGTCGAATCCTGAAGGCCCTGCATTCATTTCAGGCGAAGATGTGTTCTGTGTGTACAAAGACACCGATCTAAGTGTATACGAAGGTGGTGCTGCAAGACGGTCTGGCGAAGGCTTCCCGTTAGGTCTTCAGGTTGAACAGATGATCTATTCTTGGGGCTTCGGAGACTACGCTGATTTCCTTTTTATAAAGTATGTCTATATCCACCCTCAAAGTTTTCCAGACACACTCTTTAATTGCTGGATGGCGGCGGTAATGGATGTCGACATCAGTACAAACGCACGTTCTCGTAATGGTGGTGCTGCTAATGATCGTGCTCGCTTTTACGCTGATGAGGATACCCTAAATCTTGCTGTGCAATGGTCTGAGGGTACAGTTGGCGAGGCCGGGCGCAACTTCGGATACTTAGGCTTCAACTTCCTAGAGAGCCCTGCTGTTGACGGCAACAGTTTTATCCGCAATGACAAAAAGAAATTTCCTGTTACAGAGCAGTTAGGTCTGCGCACCATGCAGAACTGGCCCATTGCGGTCGATCCACCCGAAAACACCGAACGTTATGATTTCATGGCGGCGGGTGATCGCGACGGTGATGATGCTGCAGGTGATCGCCGGCTTCTGATGGCAACTGGACCATTCCACATGCGCCCAGGAGATAGTGCAAGAATCGTTGTTGGCGTAATACTAGCGTCCACTGCAACTGGCCAAGACGCTACTGGTACGAACGACGACATGTCGGAGCTAATCCGTAAAGTTAGGTTTGCTCAAACAGTTTACAATACAAACTTCGTCGCACCCCGCCCTCCTGATCTTACCGTTATTAAGGGCATTGGCGATCCGAACGGACCCGCCGCATTCCCTGCTTGGGGATGGATTGGATTCAACAACGCTGTAGCTATACAATGGGATTCGACTGCTGAGTTATCTATCGATACTCTCGAGCGAGGACTCGACTTCATGGGGTATCGCATTTACCGTGCTCGTCGTCCAGAGCTTGATACATTCAGCGTTGACAACAACACAGGAAGCCTAAAAGGACCTCTTGGCTGGAAACAACTTACTCAATACCCACTCTCGCCAGCCTTTTTCAAGAATTCGACTGTCACTATTCCGAACTCATCGCTGTTGATAGACCAGTTCCAACTGGTTGACCCAATTACGCGACTTGATCGACAGTTCCTAGTCCGTCGGTTTGGCAGTAGCAACGAGCCATGGTATTCTTTCTTTACCAATCTTAGGAATGCGCGCAGTCGAAATTATCAGTACACTCTGTTGCCCAACGGTAAATTAGACGTGAGTAAATTCGATAAGCTCGACTCTATCGAATTCACGTACTACGCAGTCGAACGAGACTCTTTACCTGTCGTAACAAGAGGTGCAAACCAAGCCCTGAATGCGGCGCAAGCAACTATTGCTACCGATAGCCTAATAAAACTCATCCTTGGCCGCAAAGTCAAAGAGAAGCCAATTCGTTTCAGGGACACGCTGCACACCAGAAGTGCGAGCACAGGCCTAGATACGATCGTTGATATATTCCGACCATGGGATGAGACATATGAGGTGAGGCATAACGTCATCGCTACATATATGCGCCAAATAACGAACAATAGAACCTTCTTTGATTACGGTGATGATAATGGCAACGGCAAAGTCGATCTAAGTGCGAATCCAACAAGCACCGAACAGTTGCTTAATAACATCGACTACTATTATTCTGTGCGCGCTTACGATGAAGGTGATTTTCTCGCCCAATCTTCGCCAAAACTGAATAGTAAGGTGTTCGGACTCTCCAATGTTGTAAAGACGAAGCCGGTCGGCGCTCGGCCAGGCAAAGAAAATTCGTATTCAGTTGAGATCTCAGATGCTGATAGGGCGAGACTCGGAGGTATTTACAACATACGCCTGTTAGTAAATGATCAAGAACGCTTTGGCCAAGTCTTCGGTGGCCGAACTCTCCAGTTGGAATTTTTCCGATCCTGGTTTGCGATAGACCTAAAGACAGACGTCATAACAGATGCAGAAGTAGGCGGTTATACAGCAGTAATGGTTCTTCGCGACTCCACTTCTAAACAACTGTTCGGATTGTGGTCTAGCGCATTGCCACCAGAGCTTTGTAATTTTTCCCTTCGTCAACTGTTCACTGAAAACACCGAATCGTATGTAGACACACCATACGTCTCCACCGTCTACAATCAGGATGGTACTGTGGATAGAATCGACACGTCGACTTTTGCTCAGCCCGATAACAATGATCGAGTGATTCGTTACGGCCAGTATACGACCGCAGCCGATTGTCAATCCAATAAGTACGCTTTAGGCACTGTCGGTATTGCGTTCGACTACGCAATTCAACAATTTGGTGGCGTATATCGTTCAGAGCCGACGGTCGAAATCGTACAGGGTCCGAGTGGCATGTATCTCGGACGATCGAATGTCACATTGCCAGAAACATTCAAATCAGACTCACTTAATTCTCCTCCAAGAGAGTACAACTTCACGGATACTACATTTGTCTTCCGTGATCCTAATGGAACTGCCCAAGGATGGGATGCTTCGCATAACAACGGACCTGGAATATTCGAAATCGAGTTCGTTGAAGGTGGAACTCAAACGATTTCAACAACATTTCTAGCGGATACAGCACGCGAACCGGGGCAAACGGTAGTGACAAAGACGTTCGAAAACGTACCATTCCTTAACATGAGGGTCAGGAACATACGATCATATGTTCGGCAGGAACTTCAGCCAGATGGCTCAACGAAGGATGTGGTTGTTGAATATCCATTCGACTTCTCAGAATTCACCGTTCCTTTTGATACGACGCTCAACAATACGTTCTATCCGCAATCGCAACGTGTCCCACTTGACGGGTTTGCTGTGGCCGCGTACGGCTGGCGCAACTCACGCACGTTCGAATCATACACTCTGGCCTCTTCAAGACCTCTTGCTGCAAATTCAAATAGTTCAGCTCTGAGACCTGTTGCTACGGACAAATACTTCTTGTCTCGTGCTTTGTCGACGGATGGACGTGACACACTCGACTTCCTGCACACGTTTTCGATTGCAGGAACGCAGTGGACATTCGACTTTGCTGGACGTGGTCGTCGTAATGCAAGCATTGCAGGTAAGGCAGTCGAAGGGGGGGCACCCGTTCAACTTGCTCCGTTCCCGACTCAAGATTTTAAAGTTGGAGACAAAATTCGCTTGTCAACGCTCGGTGGTGCACTCGGATTCCCATTCGATCACACGAAAGTGTTCTTCAAGGTCGGTAATTCGGCATCGTCTGCTGGTGAGTACACAGACGAGCAGTTGAATCAAGTTCAAATCGTTCCTAACCCGTACTACGTTACTCATCAGGGTATACGATCATCTTTTGAAAGCAAACTATACTTCAGTCGATTGCCTGAGGTGTGTACGATAAGTATCTACACAACTGATGGAAGTCTGGTCCGCGTAATCGAGCACAACGAGACTACAAGTCCATCGCCGAACAAAATCGGAGCTGATATCTGGGATCTCTTGACGCTCAATAGGCAACGCATTGTTAGCCAAACACTTGTTGCGAAGATTGAGACTCCGAATGGCGCTTCGACAATCAAGAAGTTTACGATTATCGTAGGTGATGCACGCCTAACCGACGACACAGGAGAATGATCATGAACCCGACATACAGACACCTGAGTGTTGCCCTGTGCTCACTCATCTTCCTATTCTCCCATACTCAGACTTACGGGCAGGGGCAGGTCACGTCTATTACTGCGGGTGAGTTTACGAAGGTAGGTCTATCGGGCGGGCAGTTTCTCAAGATCGGCGTTGGAGCACGCGGAACAGGCATGGCTGGTGCATTCAGTGGCGTTTCAAATGACGTATCGTCGGTATTCTGGAATGCAGCAGGTATTGCCGATGTCAAAGCATACGCCGTCGATGTTTCACACACGTTCTGGTTTGCCGGCATGTCACACAGCTTTGCAGCCGGAGTAATACCGGTAAGCGAGAAATACAGACTAGCAGTAAGCTTCACATCGTTCAATAGTGGCGACATTCTAATCACAACTATTGAAAATCCCGATGGCGTTGGAGGTGGTACATACAACGTTGGTGACGTGGCTTTAGGCCTAACATTCGCAGGCTACCTTACAGACCAATTTGCCTTTGGCATCACTGCTAAATATGTAAATCATGCGTTTACTAGTGTTAGCGCAGGCGGCTTTGTGTTCGATGTTGGTACTCGATACAAGACAGGTTTCAAGGGTGTTACTCTTGGCTTCTCAATTAACAGCCTTGGAGGCGAGCAGGCATATACCGGCACAAATCTTAACGTTACCAAGACGGCGGTAGAAGGCGTTGGACAAAGCGCTATTGATATGCAAATTCAAACCTCACCATTTAATATGCCGTTGTCATTCAGAGCTGGTGTGGGCATTGACATGTTCGACGGCTTTGTTGCCGACGACGTTGAGATGGAAGACGGGGTCAAAGTGCATCAGTGGCTAGTAGCAGGAGACTTCGAAACGTTTTCTGATGTGCCCGAACAATTCGCCATTGGTACAGAGTACACATTCCGTGAATTTGTAAGTCTACGTGCAGGTTACCGCTTCGGACACAGCCAACTAGGCCTCGCAGGTGGCGTTGGACTTAAATATATCGGTGGCAGTTTTGATGGTTCGCTGGACTTCTCGATAAGCCCAACGCGTGATCTTGGACTTGTGAATCGCCTCGGCATCACAATGCACTTTAACTAGTTCTGTGCTTCCTCTTGCCTGTCTGATTTGCGGTCTTTTGGCCGCGGTGGTTCTATCGGCGGCGCAATCGCTCGATGTAATACCAGACATGAGTCAGTTAAGAGGAAGCGCTGGGCTAACTCGCTGGGAGTTTCACTACTCCTACGCCGACACCTCAACTAAATATGTTCGTAATACCAGCGGACAATACATTGGCGAAGTACATTTCAAACTTGAACTCGTCAGTACTGCGGGCGATACTTCTATTGCGGAATGGATTGCTGAAAACGCAAGTCCAACGCCAGTCACAAAACACGAGCGCTTCCTCACAGGCATACAAACCCTTTATCTTAAGCCCGCTCAATATTTGGCTCGGATATCGGCCGTCGACCTTGCCGACACGAGTAACGCTGTTCGAAATAGCTTCCCGATCGTTGTTCGCGAGTTCACGCCGAAAATCGAGATGAGTGACGTCATCTTTACTCAGAAGACTGTGCCTGGCGCAATCGATTCGCGCTTCATGCGCAACGGTGTGCAGGTGATGCCAAATTCGCGTCACGACTTCATCGGCAAAGACCCTTCACTCAGTGTGTATCTCGAAGTGTACAATACCAAATCGAATGGTGCAGATTCGATTGCCGTTGAGTATCGTATTTTAAATAATGTTAAAAACGAAGAGTTTGCAGTCCTGCGCCAACAACCAGGCTCGACCGAAGGTATTGCACAGCGTGTAGATATTCCAATCGACTTGCTCAACACAGGCGTTTATTATCTCGTTACAAGCATTAAGTCTACAGACCTAGTTACGACCTATGCCTCCGCTGCCGATCGCTTCTTTGTTCTGAACCCCGATCTACCACCAATTGCAGCACCAAAACTTACCGAAGAGGAACTGTTTACTAATTCAGAATGGTCCGTAACCGAGGGTACTCGGCTGGCACTTGAGCTTGAACTCTCTGACGTTATTGCCACTCCAACGGAGCGCACAACGCGCAAGGCGTTAACGGAAACACGAGCGCAGCAGAGGTACTTGTTTAATTTCTGGAGTTCTAGAGACCCCGATCCTTCTACGATGGAAAATGAACGACTCATTACATTTCGTGAAATGTTCGAACGAGCTCAAAAATTCTACGGAAATCCTACCTTTCGCGAAGGGTGGAGATCTGACCGTGGCCTTGTCCTTATGAAGTACGGCATACCTTCGGAGATAGAACAATACGTGCAGTCGATAGATACAAAACCATACGAAGTATGGACATATCGCAATCTTCAAGGTGGCGTGGCATTCTATTTTGTCGATTACCAACTCATGCAAAACCATAAGCTCGTGCACTCTACGTTGCGTGGAGAAATACGCAATGAAAAATGGCGCGAAATGTACGCAAAGCCATTTGGCTCTGACCCCAATGCAACTGCACGCTAATGTCACTCGCTCCAAATCCTTGGCGCCGTAATGTCGTTCTCTGATGAGGTTGTTGCGAATGCATTGCTGTCGCTGGGTGGTCTGTCACGGACACTTCCGGCAGGGGGCCGAAAGGGTCTAGGCAAATACTTCGGCAAAGCAATGATGCTCGCCAGCGCAAAGCGACTTGCCATCACACGTGACAACGTACTAAATGCTTTTCCGCAACTCTCCGATTCTGAACGTCGTTCCATTGTTCACGAAGCATATCAGAATCTCGGCATCGTTCTCGCCGAAGTGCTTGCCATGCCGTCGCTAACGCGCGAACAAGCCGCTGCAGCTGTGGTGTTCCCGAATATCGAATTGTTGCGCAGTAGAGTGGAGCAGCGTAAGTCAACGATTCTTGTTAGTGCCCACTATGGGAACTGGGAATACCTTGCAATGTCGGGCGGTGTGCAACTCAATACGTCGCTCACGATTGTTGTCCACCCGCAGCGCAACGAACGTGTTTCAACAATACTAAACTCGTATAGAACACGCTTCGGCAACAACGTTGTCTCTATGCACAATGCCGCACGGACGCTCATTCGCACTATTCAGGATGGTGGTACCATTGCGTTTCTCGTCGATCAACATGCAGATCCTGTGCGTGATGCATGGATCGATTTCTTCGGCCGCGCAACACCTACATACGAAGCACCTGCTGCTCTCGCGCTGCGCTACAACGTACCAATCATGACTGCGTTTGCAGAACGTATGGAAAATGGGTCGTACGCAGCCCCTTTACATGAAATTCCGATGGACGATCTGGAAAACTCAGCAGATGGAATTCGCACGCTCACAGAACGGCACGTGCGTGCACTCGAAGAGGCGATTCGTAAACGGCCCGGACTCTGGTCGTGGCAACACCGACGGTGGCGCGATAGCGACAGACTAGTCGACATGAGCACGTTGTCGAACTCTCGCATATGACAATCGCCATCATTCAAACCGCATTTCTCGGCGATGTGCTCCTCACATTGCCATTGTGCGCTGCGTTGCGCCAGCAGTTTCCAGATGCGCACATTGTGTTTATTACAACACCTGCAGCGGCAAGCTTTGTAACCGGACTCAACTACGCCGACGAAGTGGTTGCATTCGACAAACGCGGCGAACACAAGGGTGGTAAGGGGCTGCGTAAACTCATAGCCGAACGTTGTGCACATGTCGACGTTGCTCTCGTGCCACACACCTCGTTTCGGACAATGCGCCTTGTGCATGCGATGCACCCCAAACACACGGTGACGTTCAACACGACATGGACACGTTGGTTGCCGCGAACAACTGTCATTAAGTACCCACGTGCCTTGCACGATGCAGATAGGCATTTGCAGCTGCTGCGCGGACTAGACTCCGTTCAAGTTCCAACGAAGGAAGATGTAGGGCGCCTAAAACTTTTTACAGACGCTGATTTGACTGGTAAGGCGGGCATCGGTGGTGGATATATAGTGCTGGCCCCTGGCACGGTGTGGCCCACCAAACAATGGCCGCTGGAATACGTTAACGAGCTGGCTTTGCAGTTGGCTGAGCAAAATCGGCGTGTAGTTGTGATAGGCGATGCCTCGGTACGGGGGTGTGTGAAGGCACGTGAGAATGTCTTGGATTTGGCCGGACAGACCACGTTAAGGCAGGCTGCGGCGCTGATTGCAGGTGCTTCGATTGTGGTTGCTAACGATAGTGCACCGCTGCATATCGCATCTTTGCAGGGTGTTCCTGTTGTTGGAGTGTTCGGGCCGACCGTGCGCGAGTTCGGATTTGGTCCGTTCGGCATGTTCTCACGCATCGTCGAACGAACCGATTTGCCTTGCCGACCATGCAGCAGTCACGGCACCTTGAAGTGTCCGATTCGAACACATGAGTGCATGCGATCAATCACATCACAACACATACATAGTGCGGTAACAGACTTACTTGAACAAGCGCGGTGATTGAACAAGCGCGGTGACAGATTTACTTGAACGAAACGGATTATCGACATGAAAACAAATAGACCAGGAAAACGCGCTCCGAAACCAGAACCCGAAGAAGGACCCGCCGTCCCCATCCGCTTGAATCGTGTAATTGCCGACGCAGGCATTGCGTCGCGCAGGCATGCAGATCAGCTTATCTCGGAAGGCAAGGTTGTTGTAAACGGACGTATCGTGAATGAGCTTGGCACGAAGGTTACGCTCGATGATCAGATAAGCGTGAACGGCGAACCAGTTACGCGCACAAAACATCTCACGTATGTCATTCTCAACAAGCCGAAGAACTACATCGCAACGTCGAGTGATGAGCTGGGAAGATTAACGGTATTCGACATCGTGAAAATTCACACGAGGTTGTTTACGGTCGGACGTCTCGACAGAAATACAACGGGTGTGCTTTTGCTGACAAACGATGGCGATCTTGCACACAGGCTCATGCACCCACGTTACGCCATACCACGTGTGTACAAGGCCGCTCTCGATGCGCCACTTCGGTCAGACCACGCCAAAAAGATTGCCGCAGGTGTCGAGCTCGAGGACGGTCCGTCGCAGCCCTGCAACATCATGATCGACCCAAGCGACCGCAGCAGTGTAATTCTCGAAATCCATGAAGGACGTAACAGAGAAGTGCGTCGAATATTCGAGTCGCTCGGCTACGAAGTAAAACGTCTCGATCGTAAACAATATGCATTTCTTACAAACCGCGGCTTAAACCGCGGCGAATACCGGCACCTTACACGCGAAGAAGTACACGAACTCAGGAAGATTGTTAATCTAACATGAATTTCCTGAATCCATTTGTGCTGTTTGGAATGCTAGCTGCGGGTATACCGCTGGTGTTGCATCTGCTAAACCTGCGAAAACTTCGCACGGTTGAATTCAGCACGTTACGGTTTCTAGAAGAGTTGCAGCAAACACGGGTGCGCAATCTGAAGCTTCAGCAGATTCTGCTGCTCATTCTGCGGACGCTCATCATTGTGTTTGCAGTGCTTGCATTTGCGCGGCCGACCATTCCTGGCAATCTGCCTTTGCTTGGTGCTCAGCAACGTGCTAGCGTTGTTATACTAGTTGATAATTCGGCGAGTATGGAAGCTGCCGATCAACAAGGACCCCGTTTGCGTCAGGCGCTTGCTACAGCGCGACAGATTGTGTCGTCGTTAAAAGATGGCGACGAGGTTGCAGTTCTGCCCCTCTCGGGCTTTGATGCTCAACGCACGGTCACGTTCACCAGCACGTTTACCGTTGCACGCGAGATGATCGATCGCATTGCAGTTGCAGATGATAGGTCCGATCTGCCACGCATGTTGCGCGTGGTAGACAAGCTGTTCAAAGAGGCACGACACGTCCATCACGAGGTCTTTGTTATTAGTGATATGCAGACGTCGCTAACACGTCGTGATGCATCCGATTCTGGAGTTGTTCTAGCCGATGGCGCTACGATGTTCGTAGTGCGCATTGGTGATGGTCTAACCGCACTCGAGCAGAACCTTAGCGTCGATAGTCTGAACGTAATCACTAAACTGTTTCAGCCCGATAAACCAGTAGAGATTGAAGCCATCATTCGCAACGGCAGCAAAACAGATGCAGTTGGCATTCCTGTAAGTATGGCATTCGACGGCGTGCGCGTTGCGCAGCGAGCAGTTGATGTCCCAGCAGGAACCACGCGCAGTGTTGTTGTAGCTGCTCCTCCGCAGCGACGCGGAATTATTGCAGCACATGTCGAAGTCGAAAACGATGCTATCGACCGCGACAACATTCGATACGCTGGAATCATCGTACCACCACGTGCTCGGGTGTTGCTTGTTGGTGCTCAATCTGATATCATGTTTTTGCGCACAGCACTTTCGCTTCCGGGAATGGAGCAAGCATCACCTGAAGTGAGCATTGCCAATACGGCAGCAGAAGCAGCTTCGCGACTGGGCTCTACGGACGTTGTAATGATTAGCGGATCGGCGATGTCAACTGCCGACGCAGCAGTATTCAAACAATGGGTTGAACGTGGTGGTGGCCTCGTTCTCTTTGCAAATGAAAGTCCATCTATTCTTCAGGCCCTCCCGTCGTTTGGCTTCACACCGGGTGCCATTCGCAGTGCCCCTGCCAATGAACCTTGGACAGTCACATCTATCGATCGTTCGCATCCACTCTTTGTAGGGGTCTTCAAAGGGGCTGATGAAAAACGCATGGTAGAATCGCCACGCATCGAACGTCAGTTACCAGTAACGGGTGGTGTTACGATTATGAGTACGTCGGCCGGACCGCTTATTAGCGAGAGCACGATTGGTGGCGGACGTGTACTGTTTGTAGCAATCCCGCCGACCCTTACCTGGAGCACCTTTCCAGTAACAGGATTGTTCGCAGCAACTGCTGTACGGATGTCTATGTATTTGCTTATGCCACGCGATGCCGGACTCGAGGCGGGTGTCGGCGAACCCGTATCGGCGCCCGTCCCTCCACGCCATGTAGGCGTCGAATCGTTCCTGATGCGCGACGTGTCGGGTATTACGACAAACGTGCGATCTGTGCGTATGCCGTCGGCGACGTTGTTAACGGTGCCCGCTCAACCGGCTGCAGGAGTAGTAAAGATTTCTACTACCGACTCTGCAAGCGTTATGACTGTGGCCGTGAATGTCCCTAATGACGAGTCGATACTCGACTTCCTTTCGCCTAACGCACTTGAGTCGTCTGTAAAGTCTATCGTCAGCTCCCCAGACAATGTTGTAATCGTATCCGACGCCTCAAACGTCTCAGCAGCCATTTCTTCGGCACGCACAGGCTCTGAACTGTGGCCGTTGTTTGTTGTGCTTGCAATTCTTTGTGCATTTGCAGAGATGCTTGTTTCGGCCTTTTTCGCGCGCGAACCCGCTGCGGTACCCGCATAGCCAACTGCTGTGTTGCATCCGAATGCTCATCCCGAGGTAGAGTCACTGCGCAAGCGGTGTGCAGACTTACGAGCCACATTAAAAAGCACGGTTGAAGAGTATGTGCGACTGACGTCAGAGGAGCACACGCGTTTGATGCATGTGTACGATGTGAATTTTGGCGCAATTGAACGCATGCGACAACAACTCACACTTGCATGTGCAGAATTATTCAGGCGCGTCGAACTGCTCAGCATTAAGGTCGCTCGTGGAGAAACAATTACGCCAGAGATTGTTGTGCTAATCAACAAGGTCGTCGATAAAGAATACGAGCGACTGTATCAACGTTTGAGCGATGCCTCGCGGCTCGAGCGTGAACGGCGTGAAGCGTCGGCAAACGAGTACGGAAACACCGCCGACGAAGCCGAACTGACAACGATGTACAGAACACTTGCCAAGCGGCTGCACCCGGATGCAGTGGGCGATGATGCCAATCGAAGACGTGAGTGGGATAGGGTGCAGGACGCCTACGGACGCCGTAATGTAGTGCGCCTTCGAGCACTTCTTGCAACGATGCCGGGTGCAGATGACGATCTTCGCAGCGAAGGTTCGATTGATACGCTGCGTGCAGAGGCCGAGTCTCTCGAGACAAAACTTCGCATTGAGAAGCGCCGATTGCAGAGATTACAGTCGCAAGAGCCGTTTTCGATTGCAGCAGAGCTCGACAACGAAGCGTGGCGCCGTCGGCACAGCGAAGAACTGCAAAACGCTGTCGAAGCAAAACGCAAGGAGCTCGAATTGCACCGCGTACAGTATGTCGAATTGGCGAATGCAGAGGTGCCGTTGCACACACCGGCGCCCGGGTCGGATAAGGACTTCGATTCTGATTTTATGGACAATACGTACTTTGGAGCACGATGAAGCAATCGCCACCATTGCCCGCTGACAACACCTACAACATTGAGCAGCGCGACGAGCAGATTCTCGGAACAACTGCTAACATTATTTACGAAGTGTCGTTCGAGCGAGCAGCACAACACATCGTGCATGTTCGTATGCGCATATTCAAGGTCAACAGCTCTGAACTTACGGTTGTGATGCCATCCTGGACACCGGGCTCGTACAAGATTCGCGACTATGCAGGTTATCAGGGCAACGTCACCGTCGCGAGGATTGAAGGCGCGGCTTCGTCACCCGCCGCATTTCGGTGGCGCGACAAAGCGGCGATGGTTATCCAGACCGAAGGTGCAACCGAGATAGAAGTATCGTACCTCGTCTATGGTTATGAGCGTACAGTCCGCACAAATCACATCAATCGCAATCACGCATTTATTGTCCCTGCCGCTACATTCATGTACGTCGAAGGCCGCACAAACGAAATTCATCATGTGCTGTTAAAACACGACACACAGCAATGGTCGCAAGTAAGTACGCAGCTTTCAAGAGTTCTCAAGGATGGTCAGCCGCAGCCGGGCATACTCTTTGGTGCGCTGAACTACGACATCCTTGTAGACTCACCTCTTGAGATTGGCAATCACCGCGTTGCAACATTCGAACGCAAGGGAGCAAAACACGAAGTCGCAGTTGTTAGTAATCAGAACGTCGAAGTCGAATGGCTGGCACGCCAGATCGAGCGCATCGTAGATGTCGTAGCCGACATGTTTGGCGGCGTTCCGTACGATCGTTATGTCTTCATTGTACATGTGTTTCCTGGTGCAAGTGGCGGACTCGAACATGCACGATCTTCGGTGAACGCATGCGACCCGGTTGCGCTTCTCGACAAAGCAAGAGCGAAAGATTTACTTGCGCTTTTATGTCACGAGTTTTTCCACCTATGGAATGCAAAACGCATACGGCCAGTCGAATTAGGTCCGTTCGATTACACCAAGGAACAATACACCACAATGTTGTGGCTTGTAGAAGGATTCACTTCGTATTACGACGACTTGATTTCTTTTCGTTGTGGGTTCCTAACTGAATCAGAATATCTCGGCGTTCTCTCATCCGAACATTTGGCACGACTTATGCGTGTGCCCGGCAGAAACGCGATGTCGGTGCGCGACAGCTCGTACCTCGCATGGTTGAAACTTTACATGCAAAGTCCGGACGCCAACAACCGCTTCCCCTCGTACTACCTTAAGGGGGGCATCGTGACGTTGCTCCTCGACTTGTACATCATAGACCATACCGACGGCAAGTTCACTCTCGACCACGGATTACGTGCTTTGTGGGAGAATTATCAAGGGTCTCCCGAAAAGGGGCTAACAGAGCACGATGTAATTGCAATACTCGAGCGAGCCACGGGCACGCAGCTTCGAGATAGACTTATGTCGTGGCTCGACTCCACAGCAGAGCTGCCATACGACGAAGTCTTAAAGCCCCTTGGCCTCCGCCTTACCACAAAGCCCGTGCAGCGAGACGCAATAACCTTCGGTGAGAATCGTGCATTTGCCTCGGTTCCCAATCCAGTGTTTACCGGCTTGATATGTGCCGATGTCAACGGAAGGGTCGTTGTCCGTGGGGTCGAAGACGGCTCTCCTGCACAAACCGCCAGATTTGGAATCGACGATGAGCTTTTGGCTGTGAATGGCCTGCGCATTGCAGGTGTTGCTCATCTGGATCAACTTCTTCAGTCCGTCGGTACCGCGGCCTCGACAATCACCGGCCAAACAGACGGCATTGTGTTTGCCACGTCGCTGAAACCCGAGAACGTAACGTCGTATGTCATAGAATCGGTCGAGAATCCGGACGAACGTCAACGCTTGATGCGCTCCACCTGGCTAAAACGCTCTCTATAACATTCAAACCCCTTAACCAGCCCTTAACCAGCCCTTAACCAGCCCTTAACCAGCCCCTTACCTGAAACGCCGCTCATTCATATTGCCGCTCTTACTTGCCTCGCTGCTTTTAACGAGTGCGTGTTCATGGTTCGATAATCAGACCACATTTTTTAACACGTACTATAATGCCAAGCGCATTATGGCCGAGGTTGAAGATGAGTTTGCTTTTCAGGACGAAAACAAGCGCACAAAGCCACGTCTTCTTGTTCAGCCAATTGAAGGTGTAGAGGCAGAAACAACGGCTTCGGCCAAGGGTGCGGGCACGATGAATTTCTTGCGTGCTTTTGTTGTCGAGAAAACAAAGCTACAGCCCATGGCTACCAAGGTCGATTCGATTTTAATCAAGGGCTCGAAGGTCCTGGCCAATCATCCGAAGTCGAACTATGTCGAAGGCACGCTCTTCCTTATGGCAAAGAGCTACTTCTTTCGTCAGGAATGGGTCGCCTCGCAGCAGAAGTGCCTAGAAGCAGTCGAGAAATTTCCGGACGGCGACCTTTCGCCCGACGTGCATTTGCTGCTCGCCAAGGATTATCTCCTACAGCGGAAGATTTCTCAAGGCAAGCAGGCTCTCTCTAAGGCAATCGATGTTGCATGGTACAAAGACCGTTATGACATCTTAAGCGAAGCCTTTCGCATGCAAGCCGAGATCGAGCTCGAAGGCGGGGATGTAGACAAAGCTGTTCAGCCATACAAACAAGCTATTGCACAAAGCGAAGACGATGAGCAGCGAGCCAAGTGGCAGGTAGATCTTGCCTCTGTTTATTATAAACTCGGCGAATGGAAGCTTGCAGAAGAGAACTTTAAGAAGGTATTCGAATACACGCCCGATCCGCTCGCGCAGTTCGAAGCTACATTGTACCGCGGTGCTGCATTGGCTAAGCTCGGACGATTTGATGAGGCCGACGCGTTGTTTGGCTCGCTTGAAAAGAGTAAGAACTTTGATGAGTGGGCGAGCTTCATTGCAGCAGAGCGCATTTCACTCGATAGGCAACGTACGACCGACAAGAACGATCCAGCTTTAATCGCGCAGGAGCGAAAGGCCGATACAAGCTTTGTGGGACGTCCAGAGCTCATGGCCCAGGCTTTTCAAAAAGCCATGAGCCTTTACAAACAGTCCAAGTACGAAGAAGCATTAAAGTATTTCGCCAAGGCCAAGGTTGTACGCACACCTGTGTACGAGGTCGCCAACAAATACTTCACGCTCATCAAACAATGGGAAGAACAGCATCATAAGATTGGCGGACTCCGTGCTGTGATCCCCGAGAAGGCAGGCATCGCCGATTCGATGCAACGTCAGAAAGCCCGCGAGTTTTTCTCACTTGGTCGTATACACGAGCAGATGAGCAATCCCGATTCTGCCCTAATGTATTTCAGGTTCGCATACGACAGCACAACTGTTGGTGATGAGAATCGTGGCCGGTATCTGTACGCACAGGCACGACTTATCCGCGAGAACGAACCCGAAGCGGCCGATTCGCTTCTTGCCATCATCACCGATAAGTATCCGAAAACAGAAGTCGCTCGTGAAGCGTTTTCATCGTTGGGTTTCAGTCAAGATGCACAGGTCGACGATGCGGCAGAGTTATACCGATCGGGCAATAGTTTCCGTCGCATTAAAGACTACAACTACGCTACGCGGCAGTATCTGGCAATCGTAGCAAACCACGGCACAAGCGACATGGCACCAAAGGCGCTTTACGCGCTGGGCTGGATGTACGAGCGAGATCTCGTGAATAACGACAGCGCAATCTTTTACTACGAACAACTAGTCGAGAAATATCCAAGGTCTGTGTATGCAAAAGACGTCAGGCCAAGTGTAGAATATGCCCTAGCCAAGCGCAACGGCGTCGAAGTCGCCGACTCGCTCTTGTTGCGCGATCTCGACGACGAATTATACAAGCGTGGTAAAGCAGGTGAGCTGGATGCACTACAACAGCTCATCAAGAACAACGAAGATGCTCTGGATATCAATGTGCCTGGGCTGAACAACATACCCGGGATTAATATCCCCACAATTCCTGGAATCAATCCTCAAAAAATGCCGGGTCAGTTACCGGGTCAGTTACCGCCAGGCGGCAGACCACCCGATTCTACGGGAACCTCACCAACAGTGGTTATGCCGAAAAAGCCATAGTCGTGTAGGGCGCCGCTCGAGCAAGGGTCGCTCGAGCAAGGGTCGCTCGAGTTAAAACTCGAGCTGGGTCTGAAGGCTTATTTCTTCGAGGATAGTCGAAACCTGCAGGCAATCGTTGATTTCACCCTCGAACACCATAGCCTTACCTCGATGGTGCACCTCGTAGGTGAGGGCTTCTGCAAGGGTGTAGGAGCAGCGAGTGGCGGCTATTATCTGGTTAATGACCTCGTCGAAGGAGTGCTCTTCGTCGTTAAAAAGCAGCACCCGGACGGGTGCGGCAACGGCTACTTCCTCGTCAAACTGCGAGTCTTCCTGACCGAACGGATATGGTGCTTCAGTAATCATGGTGTCTTTCGCTCGCAAATTTACGAAAACAGCTATCTTTGTCATCCTATTATCTGCTCACACCTCATTCTGGAAAACGTCATGACGACTGAAGAGTTTCTGCGTCGCCTAGACGCTATCGTCACCGATCGCCACATGCTTCAACATCCGTTCTATATCATGTGGAACGAAGGAGCACTTACCATAGACATGCTTCGCGAGTACGCCAAGGAGTATTACCATCAGGTAGCTGCTTTCCCAACGTACGTGAGTGCTACGCATTCGAACTGCGATGACATCGAGATTCGTCAGATGCTGCTCGAAAATCTCATGGAAGAAGAACACGGTCCGAACAACCACCCAGAACTCTGGCTTCGTTTCGCCGAGGGTCTTGGCGTGAAGCGCGAGGAAATAGCGGGACGTCGCTTCCTTCCGCACACACGTGCTTCGGTTAGCATTCTAAAAGAACTTGCTCGCCGTGACAATCCTTCTGAAGGCATTGCAGCATTGTATGCGTACGAATCGCAGATTCCTGAAATATCGACTACAAAAATCGAAGGACTCAAAAAATGGTATGGCGTTGATGCCAGCCAGGCGTTGGAGTTTTTTGCGGTTCACGAACATGCAGACGAGATTCATCGCATTGTAACACGCGAGGCACTTGCTAAAATGTGTCTTAGCGACGAGCAGAAGCAAACTGCACTCGACGCAGCTCGTGAAGCTGCCGATGCATTCAATCTTCTGCTTGATGGTGTGTACACCACTTGGTGCTCCACCGACAAGGTGTCGATGAACTGATGCGGCATTAGGACATTCCCATTTTATGTGCCGCTTCGTTGCCTACATAGGTCCGCCGATACTGGCGGACGACCTTCTTTACAAACCGAAATTTTCCCTCGTTACGGCACAAAGCCTCAACGCCGGTGAAATGTCGGTTACAGTTAATGGTGACGGCTTCGGCATCGGATGGTATGCGCCGCAGCTTGATAACGAACCGTGCGTTTTTAGAAGTATCAAGCCTGCGTGGAGCGATGGCAATCTTCGCAACCTTGCACGTAAGATTAGTTCGCCATGTGTGTTCGCTCACGTTCGCGCGGCATCACCAGGTCTAACGGTAGAAGAAGTAAACTCGCACCCTTTTGCTTGTGGCCAGCTAATGTTCATGCATAACGGTGTTCTTGGTGGATACAAACAGATTCGTCGGCGCTTGCTGCGTCACCTGAACGACATCGCCTACGATGCCATTCAGGGGTCGACAGATTCGGAGCATATGTTCGGACTGTTTCTGAACCACGTTAAAGACCCACACGGACATGTTACCTGCGAAGAGATGGTGTACGCGATGGGCAAAATGTTCGAAGATCTAAGCACGCTGTTAACAGAAGCTGAAGTACGCGCACATTCATACCTGAACCTTGCTGTCACAAACGGTACAAGTCTTATTGTTGTGCGTTACACGACTAACCCGAATGTTCAGCCGGCCTCGTTGTACTATATGCACGGACGTGAGTATCATTGCCGCGGTGAAGCATGTATGATGGAGCCGACGTATGGAAAGCCCAGCGCAATCGTTGTGGCTTCGGAACCATTCACGGCACGCAGGTCAGACTGGATGAAGGTAGAACGCAATAGCATGATGGTTGTAGACGAAACGATGCGCATCCATTTCCATCATGTGCAAATGGACATTGAGAAACTGGATTTCGAATCCATAGTAACGGAACTCGGATGACGCCCAACTACGCAGCACTGATACTGCTCTTTCCACTCATCGGCTTCTTAATCATTGGGCTGTTTGGCAAACGCATTGCCAACGAGAAACTCATTGGCATCATTGGTAGCGGAGCCATTCTAGCCTCGTTCTGTGTTGCCATTACAGTGTTCATGCAACTCGTTCATAACGACCCCGAACATCGTACGTTCATCGTGACACTATACTCGTGGATTGCAACAGGCAGTTTTTCCGTCGACATCGCATATCAAATTGATCAGCTGTCAATTCTGTTTACGCTCATCATTACGGGTGTTGGCTTTCTCATTCATGTGTACTCGATTGGGTACATGCATGGTGACAAGGGCTTCCCACGGTTCTTTGCGTATCTGAATCTCTTTGTCTTCATGATGTTGAATCTGGTGCTTGCCAGCAACTTCCTTCTCACGTTCCTTGGATGGGAAGGCGTTGGTCTCGCATCGTATCTCCTCATTGGATTTTGGTACGATCGCAAGTTCGCGGGCACAGAGATTACATGGACGGGTGATGCTGCAAAGAAGGCCTTCATTGTAAATCGTATTGGTGACTTCGGTGTGCTGCTTGCGATGTTCATGTTGTTTAATGTTTTCGGGACGCTCGACTACCTGGCTATTAATGGTCAGGCAACCACGGTCTGGGCTTCGGGTGACACAGCAGTTACGATAATTACGCTCCTGTTATTCCTCGGCTGTATGGGCAAAAGCGCACAGATACCTCTCAGCGTTTGGCTCCCAGATGCAATGGCGGGCCCGACACCCGTTTCCGCCCTCATCCATGCCGCCACCATGGTCACATCGGGTATTTTCCTGATTGCTCGCACGAACGTCCTGTTTGCTCTATCTCCGACAACAATGGCTGTCGTTACAGGCATTGGAATTTCTACAGCATTGATCGCGGGTACAATAGGCATTGTGCAAAACGACATCAAGAAGGTCCTTGCATACTCGACTGTTTCGCAGCTGGGTTTTATGTTCACTGCCCTAGGGGTTGGTGCATTTACCGCAGGTGTGTTTCATGTAATGACGCATGCCTTCTTCAAAGCGCTGTTGTTTCTAGGTGCGGGCTCTGTTATTCACGGCATGCACCATGAGCAGGATATTCAGAAGATGGGCGGACTCAAAAAGCACATGCCCATTACGTACAAGACTTTCTTAATCGGCACGCTTGCAATCTCTGGCATTCCATTCTTCGCTGGCTTTTTCTCCAAAGATGAAATCCTGTTGTTTGCATGGCTCAACGGCAGCCCCTTACTATGGAGCCTTGGCGCCTTCGCAGCATTCTGTACTGCGTTTTATATGTGGCGTTTAACATCGCTCACATTCCATGGCGAGGAACGCTTCGATCAGCATCATCTGCATCCGCACGAGTCGCCTGCAACGATGACAATTCCGCTCATCATTCTTGCAGTTCTCTCGGCATTCGGTGGGTTCCTTGGTATGCCGCACGTGATTGGACACGTCATTCATTTCCCGAATCTTCTCGAGTCGTGGCTCGAGCCGATCTTCGCAACTGGCGTCGGACTTATTGCGCATCACGCAGAACCGTCGGCGTCGTTCGAAATTATTCTGATGACAGTGAGTGTGTGTATTGCAATTGCCGGGATCTTTCTGGCGCAAAGCATTTACGGAAAAGGCACTGAACGTGGACGCGTATTGGGTGCAAAGCTGTCCGGCATTTATCGACTGCTCTGGAATAAATACTACATCGACGAGATCTACCATTTCACGATCGTAGCGCCAGTGGTTGGTTTGTCGCGAAGCTTTCTGTGGAAATTTATCGACGTCGGTGTTATCGATGGAATCGTTAATGGCTCTGCGCGAGTTATTGGCTTCACAGCAGAAAATCTTCGTCGATTACAAGGTGGCGTGGCACAGAACTATGCACTCCTCATGATGGTGGGCATTATTACGCTTATCGCTCTCGTAACAATCCCGATGCTACGCTGACGTCCGCGGTACCTGTGTCCAACCAACTCCAAACATTGCGTCTGTTATTCTTCGGCATCCTAAGTGTTCTTGTAACACATGTTGCTTTTGCTCAGAACGCTGTTGCTCAGAACGCTGTTGCTTCGATCGAAGTCGTTACAGTACAGGATTTACAGACTCGCATAGAGCGTCCGTCCGACACAACATATGTCGTAAATCTTTGGGCTACGTGGTGCAAGCCATGTGTTGCCGAACTCCCATACTTCGAACGTTTATCAAAAGAGCAATCGTACAGTCCAGTGAAGGTGCTGCTAGTTAGCGTAGATGCGAAGAAGGACCGCGAAACAAAGCTGGAACCTTTCATAGCCAAACGTGGATTCACGGCCGAAGTGCTGCAGTTGTGGCCCGTTGCAATAGACGATATAGACTCTTCATGGAGCGGCGCAATTCCGGCAACGCTGATTGTTAAGGGGCTTCGAAAAAGTTTTTTCGAGAAGGAATTCACATTTGACGAACTCAAGCTCACAGTAGAGAAATTCATCGGGTCGGAGAAGTAGAGAAATTCATCGGGTTCGGAGAAGTAGACAAATTCATCGGGTTAGAAAAGTAGTCGGTTACATCAGCTCAGAGAAGTAATTATGAAAAAACACGAACGAACGCTTGCGATGAAAAAACGAACGGTTGGAACCAACACTTTGAGAATCGGAACGATGGTATCGTTTCTCTTTGCAGTGACGTTAGGCCTTATGCCAGTAATGGCTATCGATCTACCAGAAGGTGCAAAGGTTGGAGATGCAGCACCTGACTTTATTCTAAAGAATACCGACGATAAGCGTGTAGGACTCGCCAGCTATGCAGAAGCAAAAGGTATCATCCTTGTGTTCACATGCAACACGTGTCCGTACTCCGTCAAATACGAAAACCGCATTATTGCCCTCAACGAAAAGTTTTCGAAGAAGGGCTTTCCTGTCGTCGCTATCAATTCGAACGATCCGTCCGTGATGCCCGACGATGCACCCGACCACATGAAACAACGTGCACTTGACAAAAAGTTTACGTTTCCGTATCTCTTCGACGAAACACAAAGTGTTGCAAAGGCATATGGTGCGCGTCGAACACCCCATGTGTATGTATTGCAGCGAACACCGCGCGGATTTTCGATTGAGTACATAGGCGCAATTGATGAAGATCCGGACGAAGAACAGGCGGCAAGACCAATGTTTGTAGATAAGGCTGTCGAGGCCCTGCTCGCCGGAAAAAAGCCGGAGCCATCATTTACCAAGGCTATTGGGTGTACCATCAAGTGGAAAAAGAGCTGATCGTGCGTATCTTGGTTTGAGTTGATGAACAACGTCGCGCCAAGTGGTCGACTTTTAGTTGTGTCCATTCCCATTGGGAATGATGACGACATCACCCTCAGGGCTATCAAAGCCCTCGGTGCATCCGACGTAGTTGTTTGTGAAGAGGAGCGGGAAGGGCGGCGTTTGCTGCGGTTATTGGACTTGCAAAAACCACTGCAAGAACTAAATGAACACTCCGACTCATCCGATGTCCAATCGATTTTAGACCTTCTTAGTAGTGGATCGGTTGTCGCTTTAGTCAGTGATGCTGGGACGCCACTGCTCGCCGATCCAGGTCAGGTTCTGATTCGACGATGCTTGGCGCATGACATAGGAATTGAAGTTGTTCCTGGCGCCTCTAGTATTCTTACCGCCGTAGTTCGCAGCGGCTTTGATTGTGGCGCATTTTTATTCGCAGGGTTTGTAAGACGCGTCGAAGAAGAACGGCTCGAAGATTTTCGAAAGCTTGCTTCAGAACCGCGGACAATCATCCTTCTTGAAGCCCCTTACCGGCTACGACAATTGCTATCATCTGCCGCAGCTATCATGCCTGAGCGGCGCGCATACGTGGGCTGTAACCTCACGATGCCATCGGAGACACATCATTACGGGACGATTGCCGAATTATCGGCCAAATTCACAGAGAAAACATTTAAAGGCGAGTTCGTGGTTTGCATTCAAGGCACCACGGCCGCTCATCAACCAATGATAGACGATATGCAGACTAATGACTCAGGACGCGGGCGCGGTGGGAAACGACGGGGCGGCCCCGGCGGACAACATCCACCACAGGGACGTCCACCAAGGGGTGACAGCCCCAAACCGTGGCCAGCTCCAAAAGCGAATTACGACGACGAACAACCACGCGACAACGCAGGTGTGAATGGCTACGCACCAACGCCTCGCCCGTACGATCCAAACCGAGAACAGCGGCCATCACGTCCGCAACGTCAGGGCGCACCGCGCCGCGAGGGCCAAGGCGGTCCACGTCGCGATGGTCCAGACGGCCCACGTCGCGATGGTCCAGACGGCCCACGTC
>JAWXBR010000007.1:0-10094 GCA_034440235.1 bacterium | reverse complement strand
CAGTAAAACTGTATCATAGTAGGCTCGCACCGATTCTGCGTAACCTGTCCTTCCCTTCCACGTTAACAGCGTATCTATGCGGCCATACTCTTGTGCACATACTTGAGAGCTGCTTGCACCTAATACAGCAAGCACCAGCGTTACCAAACGATTGAATGGGAACCATCTAGTTCCGATAAACCACATTTGAAAATGTCCCCTCTATGTTCACGTAGACGAAACAACGTCAATCCAGCGTGATGTTACAATATCTAACATTCTCCTCAGGAAATATCTAATTCCGCTAATTGCTCATAGACATCAAAACAAAAATGCCGACCCCTTTTGAGGGCCGGCATTGATATGCTGCGAAACCTTGTGCGTTATCGCGACCCGAGTTCTTCTTCTTCTGTGCGGCGTTTGCGTGAAGCCATGCCTTCAGCGTCTGAGCTGTCGCTGTTTTCTTCTGAGACGATGCGGCTTTCACTGCTTCCGCGCGTGCCGTCTAGATTTGTGCGTCCGCCGTCGGTGCGACTAGCGCTGTCGCTTCTGTCACCGATGTTGTCGGAGACATCACGGCCGTCGTTTCCGTAGTTCCTGTACCAGTTTTCATCGGCACCGTTGCTCGACAGGTCTTTGAAATACGAATCGACTTCTTCCGAAGCCATTGTTTTTGTCTGGCTTTCATCGAAACCATTCTTGCGCAATCGGTTCTTGTACTCGCCTTGCCATCCGTTGTACAATGCGTTGTTCGATGTCTGCGTATTCGGATTGACAAAATCCGTGAACTCTTGATCCCGTTTTTGCTGGGATGCCCATGTCACAGAGCCTAGGAACGAATCTGCAGCATTTTCGGACTGCTGTTGATTCAGGCCATGCTTTTGACTAAACTTCTGGGCCAATTGTGAACGCTGTGGACCGCTGTTCTTGTTCACGTTCGAGCTGTACTGCTCCTTGGTACCTTGCTGCTGTGTACTGCGCTGCTGTGTACCGTGTTGACTTTTGTTCTCGCTGCGATTTGGGTTGTGACCCATTTCGCCATCGAGTTGATTCTTGTTGCCGGCTGTGTTAGCGCCTTGGCTGCCGCCTTGTGTTCCGCCGGGATGGTTGGTGTTTCCCATGGCGTGCTCCGTATAAATAGGGTGATACAGAAATATTTTTCGACGGTTGCTGAACTAGACCGAATGGACAGATGTTCCCATGTCGAAGAGGTAGATTTGCATATGATTACATCACATCTCCGCATTACGCTGACACGACTCATTATTGTCTTATGCACAGCGATTTCTGCCTCTGCACAGTTTGCGTACGAGATGTACGATTCAGACGTAACACCAGCGAATATGCATCAACAGCGGCGTCTGAAGGCGCTTGCTCTGTTGTCACCACGTACCGCCCTTGTGGTGCAGGCAGCCGACATTCGTAATAGACAGAACGATGTCGATTATGAATACCGACAGAACAGCGATCTGCTGTACCTCACCGGCTTTATGCATGCAGGGGGCACCCTTCTGCTTGTTCCGGACGGTGTGAAAATTGGAGATCGCACGTTCCGCGAAGTGCTGTTTGTGCGCGAACGTGTGCGTCAGCGCGAACAATGGACTGGTGTCGAGATGGGTCCAGAAGAAGCCCGCAGCTACCTGCGCATCGACACGACACTTCCTGCATCACGACTCACAGAAATTATCAACGCCTTGGTGCCACGACTCGATACGCTGTTTACGACGACCCTGCCGACGAAGTCGGTGCCCCTTACCCTGTTCGGACGTCGCATGTCGGTGGATTCGCAGTTGCAAAAAGAACTGCGTGAACGCAATGCGTCGGCAGTGCTTGTAACAACGTGGACACCGCTGTCGGCAATGCGCGAGGTGAAGGACACATCGGAACTGCGGCTGATGCAACGAGCGATTGACATTTCGATACAGGGACACTTGGCGGCCATGCGCGGGGTGCGTCCGGGGATGACGGAATACCAAATCGAAGCACTCATGGAATTCACGTTCAAGAATCTCGGTGCAGAAGACGTTGGTTATCCGAGCATTGTGGGTTCGAAGTACAATGCATGTATTCTGCATTACATCACGAACAGACGCAAGACAACGCCGAACGACCTCATCCTGGCCGATTGTGGTGCGGAGTATCACGGGTACACGGCTGATATTACACGTACGTTTCCGATGAGCGGACGTTTTACGCAAGAGCAACGGCGCATTTACGACATCGTGCTCGAAGCGCAGGACTCTGGCATTGCTGCATGTCGCGCAGGCACGAAGTTCCGCGCTCCGCACGAAGCTGCAAAGAGTGTGATTGCACGCCATCTTCTCGATCTAGGTATTATAGATTCTGTCGAACAAGTGTCGAAGTACTTCATGCATGGCACGTCGCATTATCTCGGACTCGATGTGCACGACCCTGGCACGTACGGTCCACTCACGCCTGGCGTTGTGCTAACGGTCGAGCCCGGCATCTATATTCCAGCAGAGAGCAAGTGCGATAAAAAGTGGTGGAACATCGGTGTGCGCATCGAAGATGACATTCTCGTCACCGATGGCGATCCAATTAATATGTCAGTAAAACTTCCTCGCGCGGCCACAGAAATCGAAGCCCTTGTAGGAACACAACCGTGAGCTTTATTCGTTCGATCTCGGGCGTGCGTGCAACGCTCGATGTTTTAACTCCGTCGATTATAAAAGAGTATAGCATTGCGTTTAGCAGCATGTTGGGCGACGGACCCATTGCTGTCGGACGCGATGGACGTCAGTCCGGCGTTGCAATCACCGACATCGTCGTCGATGCCCTACGCTCATGCGGACGTCACGTTGTACTGCTCGACATGGTGCCAACACCCACCGTTCAACTCTACGTCGAACACTCCGATGCTGCAGGCGGCATCTGCATCACTGCGTCGCACAACCCGGCGGAGTGGAACGGACTAAAGTTCATCGCAGGCGATGGCGTCTTCCTCGATGCCGAAGGCAACCAGAAAATGTGGACGCGCATTGATAGTGCGAAAACAACAAGTGATACACAATCGCTTGCGCATGGCTCAACCAATGAGCAATTGTCATCGCAGGTCTCATCTGCACCGCAATCATCGCAAGAATTTGGCGGTCTCACGCACATCCCGCATGCCGCAGCCGGACACGTCCGGCGAATTCTCGAAATGCCCGCTGTGAAGGGGGCGCCTTTGGCAAGGGGCACAACGGTTGTTGTAGACGCAGTGAATTGCTCGGGCTCTGAAGCGGTGCCATTGTTGCTCGAAGCATTCGGATACAACGTCGTGCGTTTGTTCTGCGATTCAAGTGGTGTCTTCCCTCACACACCCGAACCCATCTCAGAAAATCTTGTCCAGTTGTGCGACGCCGTGCGCGAACACAACGCTGCGTTTGGTGTTGCCGTCGACCCCGATGCCGATCGTCTCGTACTTATCGATGAGGCCGGCGAACCCATTGGCGAAGAACTCACCATCGTGCTTGCGACAGAAGCGGTGTTAAGCGAAACCGTTGCAGGAGGTGAAGAGCGAGGTCCGGTCGTCGTGAACTACAGCACCACCCGCCTTGTCGACGAAGTTGCTGCGAAGTACGGCTGCCTAACACATCGCGCTCCTGTTGGCGAAATAAACGTCGTACGCAAGATGCAGCAACTGCATGCCATTGTTGGTGGCGAAGGCAGTGGTGGTGTGATAGATCCGAGCGTGCATTACGGACGTGATTCGCTCGTTGGCATCGGACTCATTACGTCGATGCTTCGAACACGCGGCATTTCGCTACGCGAAGCCGTCGATGAACTTTCATCGTTCGCCATGATCAAGACAAAGATTGCACTCAAGGCTTCATTAGAAACACCAAACGCATTAACAGAAGCAGCATTAACAAAAGCAGCAGCATCACATCGTACAACACAATTGCTAGAGCGCGTTGCGGCTGGTTTACACGACGCAGTTATTTCTCGCGAAGACGGCGTCTACGCATCATGGTCAGACCGTTGGGTGCACGTTCGGATGTCGAACACCGAGCCCCTTATGCGCATTATTGCGGAAGCCCCCTATCAGCACGATGCGGCGGCGCTCATTGCACGTGTTGCAGCCCTGGTAGAAGCCGAGAATAACGCCTAATGAATGAATTGCACAGTTCGCGCACTGTATTGCTTGGCTTCGTTGCCGACGCAATTGGCCGTGCAGACTTGGCGTTACATGTGCAAGAAGCGTCGACTGTCGAAGGAATTTTCGTGCTTGTCATCGATGCAAACACGCAGTTACCGTTTTGCTTGTTCGAAGCAATTGCGCCAGACACAAGTGCGTATGACGAAGTAGCACGCGATCGTGCACGCAACATCGCAGCACGCACGCAAGCGCCGCGTTTTGCCGTCACAAACTTCAGACGACTTGTTTGCTATAATACCGATGCAGTTACACGACGCATGCATGATGACGAACAGCACGTTGCATCTTTTGTTGGCGCTGACGTATGCACACTAAACGACGTCTCCGCAAGTGCTATGTCCGTTGCCCTAACAGATGCAATTCGTCGTCTGCTACTCCACATAGTAAACTTTTCGAATACTGACCATACTGCTAATACTGCCCAAACACGTCCGGGACAAAGCAAATCGAGCTTAGATAAACAAACTCCTGAGCGCTTCTTTGCAGATCGCATAACGGGCATGCTCGACGACATGATAAGCTGCACCGATGGCACTCAAGAGCAACGGACCGCAGCAATACGTGTCGGAACGTCGGTGTTGGCGTACGGACTTCTTCATGTGCACAGTCGTGAGGTGCTCGACCCACTGCGTGTGCCCTACGGCATTCGCAGCGCGCGTTTGCTGCTCGACATTGTTGGTGCGCATCTGCGCGAAGCACGTGCCTGTGGGTTTACGATGTTTCCGAAACGCATCGACGCTCTTCGTGTTGGCCTTTCTCGCGAACCTGTATTTCGTGGTGCACTCGAAGACCTCGTACATTTTATTGAACGATTCAATCCCGATCGTTTGTCAGCCGCGTCATTACATCGTGGTGTCGATGCCATCTTACAGTGGTGTGCAGAAGCACAGGGTCGCGCAGTGCCAACGCTCGATGCAATCGACCTCGCACTTCGGGCTGCATCACACGCACACGACAATGTTCGAACAGAGCGCAGTAGATCAGCGCCCGATAGATCAGCGCCAGATAGATCAGCGCCCGATAGATCAGCGCCCGATAGAACAGCGCCCGATAGAACAGAGCGCAGTAGATCAGCGCCCGATAGAACAGAGCACGGTAGAACACGTCAAGCAAAAACGCTGCATGTGCTCGAGATGGGCGACACGATGGGACTGTTTAGTGTACGCTCGTTACTGCGAAGGCCCGGTACACGAGCATACGTGTATGCACCAACACTCGATGACGAGCGCACGGTGTTATTGCGCAGCAGCGGACAGCTAGAGAACACACGTTCTGAGATTCTTCGCAGCGATCAGCTCGATGCACCTTCTGAAATAAGTATTCTGCGAAGCCACGAAGACATCAACGCGCTGTGGGACGTCGTTTGCATTTCGAGTTCCGATCGCGAAGAACGGCATCGTCTTCGTTTGCTCTTAACGAAGCTCCCATTGGCTAGCGATGGCACCGTCGTGTTGTTTCTTCCGATGTCGGTGCTACATGACCCGCTCTACGCCTCGGTCCGTGCGGCTCTCCTCGATCGCTTCGATCTGCAGTGGGTTATCGTCAGCGACGACGAAGCCCTATCACGTCCCGACGCCGGACTCTGCTGCATCGTCGCACAAGTCTCGCAGCACTCTAATCAAGGTCATCAGCAAGGGGCTTCACAGGGGGCGCGAAGCGCTTCGATTGATCAACAAGCGAGCCAAGAACGTCCCGCTCGTTTTGTGTGCATACGACGTCCGTTGTCGAGCTTCTTTCCAACCTCGACTACAGTGCGTGACTTCGATGCCCGTCGTGTGGCATCGGTCGATGCATTTGTGAAGTATCTCGATGCAAGCGAACGCGGAAAGCTCAACGAAGAAGCTCTGGTGCGCATGGTTCCACAGCGTGTAGTGCGCGAACTCGCAAACAGTGCTGTTGGTGCGTGGGAAGATCTTGTTGTCCCGCCAGACGTCCTAGCGTCCATCCTGCGCAAAGCGCAGCCCCTTCTTCGGCCCCTTAGCCAGATAGCAGATGTGCAGGGCGGTACACGTACGGGTGCGAATGACGTGCTGGTGGCCGATGCGGCGCAGATTTCGTCGGAAGGACTCGAAATGCGCTTCTGGCAACGCACTACTACCGAAGGCTCTATTATAGACAATTTGATAATAACGTCGTCCAGTGATTTAGTGAGTATAGCAGGGCTCCCAAATACCGACAAACGATTGCTGCGTATCACGGGGACGTTTGACGATCTCGAGAACACAAACATTCAGACGCGTATCGAACATGCAGAGCGCGAGGGCGTGCATGCACGTGCCTCGGTGCGCGGACGCGACCCGTGGTATGATGTCGGCGAAGTTGTTGCACCAGACCTAATAGTTCCGAAGAGTCAGGACGGACGATGGATTGTGTCGCTGAACCCCGCGCATGCGTACGTCACCGATGCATGTGTTGGCATTGAGTTGCACGTAACAGGACAGTTGAATACGCAGCACCTACCTAGCAGAACGACGACACTACATCAACGGGCCGAAGCAATTGGTGTATGGTTGAATTCGACCATGGGACTGTTTATGTGCGAACTATCGCGTGGTACGCAACATGTGCATGACGTAACGGTGCGCGATGCCGAAGGCTTTCCAATTCCGTCCGATGAAATTCTAGATGCCATTGATGTACGCGCACATCGCGATTTCATGCGAAGACCCGTCAAGCCCCTTACCCAAGAACTTGGCGCAGGAGCAGGCGACAGTGTGAGTCCGGCCTCCGTCCTCCGCGACCGCCGCCGTCTCGACACCTACTTCATGCAAACCGTCTTCGGCCTTACGCCAGAAGAAGAACGATGGATTTACAGATTCGCATTATCGTGGCAGAGCAACCCTGCCAACTTGCGTCACCTAACCAACGCATTAGTTAGCGTCCTCGAATCACAACACCGCATAAAACGCCTACACGCATGGTACACGCCTGCAATCGAACAACTCCCCGAAGGAGCCCGCCGCGTCGTGATTCTACCCGATGGCATCTCGCGTGCAGAGGCAGTGCGCACCATGTTCACGTGGCAAGTTGTTGTATACAAAGGCGGAGATAAATCGAGCAAGGGAGACCGACTTCAAAAGGGAGAAAAGGGCGATCGACCTTCAAAAGCAGAAGAAATCATCGACTGCGCATCGCAAGAAGAAGCCGAGATACTTGTGCTCTTCGCCGACCTCGGAAAAATGCACATCGAAATTCCAACCGACCCGTTGTTAATCGCGGCACTTCTCCCCGATTTGCGTCGCTTTCGCGTTGCCCTCGACACAGCAATGGTCGATGCCTTGGCGCTCGCACCCGAGCATCTGCGTGGCCTGTTAGCCGAACGGGTGAGGGCAGCGGTAACGAGGTTTTAACTACGCTTGCTACAACCCCGAGATCCGTTGGAGTTAAGCACACGCCCCAATATTGCGTTGGCATGGCTTCCGAATCGTGCAACGCTCATGCAGCACTTCATAGCGGATGCCTCCAAGTTGCGTGCGCTGCGCGATCACGCCTGTTGGGGAAGTTGTTCGAGTCGGCGTTGGATCAGGCGTTCGTGGGGGAGCGCAGTTTGATACGTCGCAATGCCGATGCGTACGGCGGCGGCGGTGAGTGCTAGCCGAACTTGGCTGGCGTCTGCCGTTCCCCGCATGTTCTGGTTTGAACTTGCCCTTTTTCAGATCGACAGCTATGAGGCATTGCAGTCTGCGGTGAAAGAAAAGCAGATCAATAAAGAATGTGTCGTTACCGACTTTCAATGGGTACTCTTCACCGACAAAGGTCAGGTCTTTACCGAACTCCAGAAAGAAGTCGCGCAAGTTTACCAGGATCGCTTTGCGCAGTTCCTTCTCCGAGTGTACATCATCGAGTCTGAGGAATTCGACGACGCAGTTCCGTCTCAGCAATTATCAGATGCAACCGTTAATCATCGTCAAGCGTGCATCGTCCAACGATATCGTGACATGGCATAACAACGACACTGATTCCCAGAATCAGCTCCCCGTCAGCTCGTGCTCGGGTCGCATCCCGTCCTCCCATTTGGTGATGTTGTCTATCGTGGTAGACGCGATGTTGCTCAGTGCTTCCTCGGTGAGGAACCCTTGATGGGCCGTGATCAAGACGTTGGGAAACGTCATCAGGCGCGCGAGCACGTCGTCCTGTAGGATTGCATCCGAGCGGTCGTGGAAGAACAGACCTTGCTCGCGCTCGTAAACGTCGATGCCGAGAAAGCCAATGTGGCCCGACTTCAGGCCGCGAATAACGGCGGAGGTATCAATTAGCCCGCCGCGACTGGTATTGACGATCATCACGCCCGCCTTCATGAGCGCGATCATGCGATCGTTAATAAGATGCTTTGTCTCGGCGCTGAGTGGCATGAGGATGGCAATCACGTCGCTCTCTTTGCAGAGCTTATCGAGGTCGACATATTCGATGCCTGTCGCCGTGACGAGATCGTCGCTCTGCACGAGATCGAAACCAAGGAGTCGACATCCGAAACCATGCATAATGCGCACGACGGCTGAGCCTATGCGGCCGATGCCGACAATTCCCACAGTTTTGCCGTGCATGTCGAAGCCAACCAACCCGTCTAGCGTAAAGTTCAGCTCGCGCACGCGGCTGTGCGCCCGCACAAGCTTGCGGTTGAGTGCCAGCATAAGTAGCACGGTGTGCTCTGCCACCGAGTACGGCGAGTATTCCGGCACGTTGGCCACGTGTATGCCAAGACGTGTGGCGGCCTCGAGGTCGACGTGGTTGTACCCGGCACTACGCAGCGCAATGTACCGCACGCCACCTTCCGCAAGCCGCTCCAGCACTGGCGCCGACGCGTCATCTGAACTGAACAGTGCAATGCAGGGGGCTCCGGCAGCCAGCGCCACTGTGTCTTGCATCAGTTCGGCATGCACGAACCGCAGCTCATGCCGCCCCGCATTGGCCGCCTCGAGAGATGCCCGTTCGAACCGGTGCGCGCTAAAGACGGTGCAGATCATGGTATATCCTGAATCGTGGAATGCAACAAGTTGTCACGAGTGTACGGCATCCGCGCGACAAATTCGGGTATTACATCAGTCTCGATTCTGCGAGAGCTATGTAGGGGGCCTGCGCCGCGCAGGGGGCTTAACGTTGTGTGGATCGACACTCGTGGGGCCAGGATCAACTCCGCATGCGCGGAGAACACTTGCGAACATGCTAGCGGAGGGCATCAAATATCATTCGCTCGACTCGACCATTCGAGACACACATTATAGAACCACCGTTGTCAGGAATAAAATTCACGGTTATCTCGGACGCACCGAATGTTCCTGCTGTGCAAATGGATACATTCAACGAGCCCGATACTGCATTGTAGACTACAATGCCAGTGCCGCCACAATCAGCAATAGCCGAGTCAACATACATGCTTCCCATGCCAGCATCGCGTGCACCTTGCACCTGTTTCAAATCGGATGTTGCAATTACATACGAGCTATTAGCGGTGGTAACTGCGAATCCGTTTTGCCCGCACCAATCCACTACACGCCGTTCGATCTGTTCTGGTGGAAGAGCAACAGTACTTTTTTCTAGAATACGTATTGCTTCGGTCCAGTTGCGCAGCTTGCAACGAGAGTCACAATTACCATTAATAGTAATAAACTTTTCATACATCAGACTTTCGGATTGTAAAGTTTAGCTTCGAAGACGATACTTACTAGCATTCCGTGAACCTCAAATTAGTCTTCATCTGTCACTATGATAGGCTGATATTATGGATGCGCAGGAGTCAGCGTTACCACTGAGCTTGCCGACTGCAACACGTTCACTGTACACATACAATCGATACAGGCATACACCATCTACCCATTTCGAATTCTGTTACGTCAGTTTGGCGTTGGCTTCAATGGGGCCATGCTTCTATGAGCATGGAAATTCAAAAGTTGAGCAGAAGGGTCCCGGACTGCATCCAGCTTCAATGGGGCCATGCTTCTATGAGCATGGAAAT
>JAWXBR010000006.1:0-12093 GCA_034440235.1 bacterium | reverse complement strand
CCATTCCTGATGGACGCCTCTACCTAGCGCGTCAAAAACAGTTACTCGAGTCGCCTGATATGGGGCTTGCGAAGGGTCTATCGTAATGGTTACGCTGCCGTGAGACGGGTTCGGTGAAATTCTGAAGCCAATCACTGGGAACGTGTCTACAACGGAAGTTGGGATAACACGCTTGAACGCTAGGCCATCGTCTGCCACGGCATAAGCGACACTACGATCTACTAGTCTACCGTACGCTCCAGCAGTCGATGCTGTACGTAACGTTAGATCGCCGGCAGTGGCCGTATGCGCTGTATTTCTGCGCATTCCCAAGCGTGCTACAGAAGGCTAGTTGCGCAATAGGCTGCAAATCCGTCGGAGGTAACCCGCCGTACGAGAAACGAAGCACTGGCTGCGGAGCAAGATTTTCGCCATCACGGTGAATATGAAGTTTGTTCAAGGGTCCATTCAAGCCGGTTCCAATACCGACGGACCCAATATTTGGGAAAATATTCTCGACTGCTTGAGCACTAGATACGATGCATGAAGCAACAAAGAGAGTAATGCTGAGGACTACGTAACGAGGAAGCATGACGTTGTTCCGCTATGTGTTAGATCCAACCTGTTTTGCCTGTCTTGCCGAGACTGGACGAACGTATCTGCAAGCAATCGAGCGTTCTGTTACATTCCTCCTGAATTCGTTACATGCGTAGAAATTTCTCAGTGCATGGCAGGCGTAATGAAGGTCTTGAGATTCTAGGTATTAGATTAATGACTACAAGCGACTTAACGTTTTGAATCAAAGGATACGAGCCGAGAATAAGATCAAGGAGATTGTTACTATCTCCAATTGGCCTGGAGCACACGCAGGTTTACCCCATAATACCCGCCTATGACACCTTTGAGTGAGTGTACGTCGTGTACCTGAAGTCCACGCCAGTTATTAATACCACTCAAGTTGCCACGCACGATAAGTGCCGCGTTGCGCAACTCTGCATTAAAACGCTCTCTCATTGCGGGATGCACAATGCATTGCACAAATCCCGTTTCGTCTTCGAGGGTTACAAAGAGGAAGCCCTTGGCGGTGGGCGGACTCTGCCTTAGGATGACGATGCCTGCAATGGTAAACGACGTGTTGTTCAGTTTGTAACACGTGCTAACAGTATGAATGCCCATGTCTGTTAGACTGCGTCTGTACAACACCATCGGATGCATACGCGCAGCACCATGTGTTTTGTAATCGTAAGCAAGTCTCTCTTGTGCACGCAGTGGTGGTAGTGGCGGTACATCATCGGCATTAATTAATGGCAGCTCGAACAAGGCATGTTCGTCGGCCTTCGCATTCTTACGTCGCACACCAACGCCTACTTCCCACAATGCACGCCGCGCATTGCCCGAGAATTCGTCCATCGCCCCCGACAACGCAACAGCATCGAACACATCCTTCGGAATGTCAACCCTGCGTATAAAATCCTCCACACTCGTAAAGGCTCCCGTCAGCCTTGCCCAGGTTATGCTCTTGGCAACATCTGCTGTGCAACCAGTAATAGAGGTAAGGGGCTTTCGAATTGCAAGTATTTGTGTAGGGTGACTATCCGAATCTGCTTCACTGTGTTCATGCGTACGGTGTTCATCATTACCTTGTCCTTGCGATTGTCCTATTCGTTCGAGCTCGTAGCGGATATGTGATTTGTTAATATCTGGCAACAGAATAGGTACGCCAAGTCTGCGGCACTCTTGCTCGAGAGTCATGAGGTTGTAGAAACCCGGACGGTGTTGCATGAAGGCTGCCATGTATGCTGCAGGATGGTAGTGTTTTAGCCACGCACTCTGATACACAGTTTTTGCGAAGGCTGCGGCGTGCGATCTGCAAAAGCCAAAGCCTGTGAAGTGCGCAAGCTGGTCGCATATTTTTTGTGCGCTCTCTGTGTCGATGCCTTGGGCCACAGCCCCCTGCATAAACCTTTCCTTCATGTGCGTTATTGCTTCGACGTTGCGGTTTTTCGAAATCACACTTCTGAATTCGTCCGCTTCGCGCAGGGGCATACCACCCACCTTGTGTGCTATTTCGAGCACCTGCTCTTGGTAGATAATAATGCCGTAGGTGTCGCCTAGAATTGGCTCAAGCATAGGGTGCAGGAATGATGTGGGTTCTTTGCCACGACGGCGACGGACGTAGGGGTTGAGGGTGCCGCTTTGCAACGGACCCGGTCTGAAGAGGGCTACTTCTGATACAAGGTCGCCAAATACTTCGGGCTGATGCTGCGCCAACAGATGCATTTGTCCCTGCGACTCAATCTGAAACACACCAAGCGTGTGTCCGCTGCACATCAGGTCGTAAACATTTTTATCATCGAATGTTAACTCGTCCATCTCTAACCGAATACCTTCATAACGCTCTACTAATTCTACTGCTTCGCTTATACATGCAAGCATGCGTAAGCCAAGCACGTCAAACTTCACAAGTCCCATAGCCTCTACATCATCCTTGTCGAACTGCGCCACCTTCACTGCATTAGCAGAGATCTGTACGGGGGTTATTGTATGCAGCGGACGTGATGAGAGAATCATGCCGCCGGAGTGTAGGCCAAGGTGACGTGGTCTACCCATGATGGCCACAACGACATGCAAGAGTGTGTGGAGCAATGGTGAATCGCCGACAACTGCTGCGAGTTCTTTGCGGCATTCTTCTATAGACTTCGACATGTGTCCGGGCATCGATTTCGACATCTGGTTTACCGTGTCGTTCGGCCACCCTAGCGCCTTCGCAACATCGCGCACAGCCATGCGCAAGCCGTACGTCATAATGTTCGCAGTCATTGCTGTCTGCTCTATGCCAAAGCGATCTTCCATCCATTCAATTACTTCGTTACGTCTGTCGCTATCGAAGTCGACGTCGATGTCAGGTGTCCCCGCCCTGCCATGATGCAAAAACCTTTCAAACAACAGCTTATGTGCAACCGGGTCTACGCCCGTTATCTCGAGTAAATACGACACAATAGAATTAGCTGCAGAGCCCCTTCCCGAACATCGTATGCCGCGCTGTCGTGCATTCTGCACAACCTCGCGCACAACCAGAAAGAAGTCGCACAACTCAAGGTCCTCAATTACACGCAATTCCTTTTCGAGCAACTCCGCACGGGTCCGCAACTCTTTCTCACCAAGCGATAGCTGTTCCGATGATACTAAACAATGCAATGAATCAACATTATGCAATGATGCTGTTTGTGTTTTACCGTAGCGCTTTTCGAACGCACGATTACACAACTCGCGCAACACCGATGGTGCATCTACGCCCTCGGGCAAGCGCGCACCGGGCGGCGTTATGAAGCCCGGGAGAATGTTAAACGAACACATTGCTGCAACACGTGCAGTGTGTTCGAAGGCATCGGGGTATGGCAGCAGCGTCTGTAATTCTTGTTGCGACTTAAGACATTGTTCGTCGTTCACCGGACGTTCTGCGTCGTGCTCGAACACAGTTGTGCCTTTACGAATACACGTCATCACATCATACACAACGTAGTCGTCGGCTCTCGCATGGCGAACGTCGCCCCCTACCACACAACCAATGCCGAGCTCTTGCGCAAGCGTATACAGTCGGTCGGCGGTTACGGTGTCCTGCGGACGTCTGTAGTGCACAAGCTCTACGTAGAGATTCTCAGCAAACACATCATGCAATTCGCGCAGCCACGCGCGTGCTGCATCGGTGCGGCGCTCATGCACGTGTCGCCAGAGACGTCCGTCGCGTCCACCCGTCAAACACACAAGCTCTGAACTACACTGTCGGTGCTCAGCGCTGTACTCATGATTGTACGCACCACTGTATCTGCGTAAGTCTTCGATGAACACAACGGGCTTTTCTCTATCGCGCTGATGAGCCGTAGTAAGCAGCGCACACAGATTTGCATACCCGTTGGCGTTTTTGCAGAGCAGGACGAGCGACGAATCGCCAATGTCTATCTCGGCACCCACGATGGGCTTTATACCGGCATTCGCGCACGCACGTTGTGTACGTACTGCAGCGTACACGCCCATCCAATCGGTCATGCACAAGAAGGTATGTCCGTGCGCCTTCGCCTCTTCCGCCAACTCCTCAGGAGAAGAAGCGCCACGCAGAAACGAAAAGTGCGATCGTGTATGCAACGACCCGAACGATATAGAAGACGTGTCATTCAACAGTGTTGTCAGTTGCAAATGTTCATGTCAAGCATAGTATGCCTCAATCGTAGATGCGCGAGAGCATCCAGCCTTCGGTGCCATGATAGATTTCCATTACGCCATTTGTAGTTATCAGCAGCATGTATTCGCGTGTCTCTTCTTTATTCGTCCACCACTTCGAGCGGTACGTCCATGTCTCAAGCACCTGTTCCACCTGATACACTCCACTCCTCCAGCAAATGGCCAGTGGTACACGTTCGCGGCATTGCACGTCAATCGCTTCGAGGAGGATTTTCATAACGGACCAGGCGTACTGCTTCTTCTGGTAGATAGGCATCGTGAATAATTCTGTCGACGCGTACAAGTGCATTCGGATAACGCCGCGCCACACTACGTCCAACCGTATCGATCGTCGGCCTCTGCACAAACAGTGGCATCTGCTCTGTGGGCGGCGGGGAGAGTCCCTTCAGCCTCACCTCAATCCCATACGCCCACCTATGTGGCGACATCATCTCGCGCAGCATGGTGCTTGCTGCAGTTCGCAGTATCGAAGGCTGGTTAAGGGGCTTTTTAAGGATGCGTGCAAGACGACACATCACGTTGCCATCACGATCGAGCATCCCCACTTCCATAATCGATGTCCGTCTGGTTTGCAGTACATCTATAACCTTTTTCATAATCTCTACTAACATCGCTTCGAGCATCACGGGTTCGCGCTGACGGTATTCGAACGTCATGTGTTCTACAACCATTGGTGGTGGTTGATAGAGTGGTAAGGGTGTACGGACAGGTATCTGTTTTATCAGGTCGTGCATACGGAGTCCGTCGTCCCCGAACTGCACATGCATATGCCTACGCGTCAGATGCTGCAGGTGTGTAAGCGAAGAAAGTCCGAACAGCTTCAGCTTCGCCACCAGCTCTTCTTCAAAGCCCAGCTCCACAAGATTCTCGACCTTCCATGCAGCCAGAAAGCGCGGGATATTCTCCTGCTCAACCAGTGTTGTTGCACCAGGTGGTACAAACACCGCAGCGAGTTTTGCCAGTGTGCGTGTTTGTGCAATGCCACCTTGTGCCTGCAGTTCTTTCAGCAGTGCAGTTAATGCGCGTCTGTTATCCAACGCGCAGTATGCTTCGCCCATCGTGGTGCTTACCAGGTAGGGTGTTACGTCAAACAGACGGTCTATAATGGCGTCCCACACCGCCTGCTCACGTCCGGCATCGCGCTCCACAATGCGCACACCCGGCACCAGACGCTCGGCTCTGGCGACTGACATCCCCAGAGCAATTCCACTATCGGTAAGTCCAGCCGTATAAGCACTTACCTTCCCTCGCACCTGCACTACAACCTCCGGCACCCGCAGCGCAAAGCGCGCCGCCAGAGCCGAATACTGCGGACAAAACAAACAAAACGTGTACACTTGCAGCCTCTACAAACATGAGTGCAAGTGTACGAAATGTAGAGAGGTCTACAAAATGTATACGTATCTTAGTTTGATTTTTTCGGGTGATTTTTACATCACTATACTAGCGCACACGCCCCACCTTTTTGCTCAAATCACTCAACCAGAGGGCATTCCCTACATTTTAATACCAAGACACTCTTCGGAGAACTGCAAATACATACCTACGTCTTTTTTCGGACCCAACAATGTTGCTGCAGACAGCTGTCTAATAGTTCCGTCGGGTACCCATTTTCATTTTGGTGTCATGCAGTCCACCTTGCACATGTCATGGGTACGCTACGTATGTGGAAGGTTGAAATCTGACTATCGATATTCCAAAGACCTCGTCTACAACAACTATCCGTGGCCGATGGATGCAACTGAGGCACAAATAGCAAACGTTACATCGTGTGCTCAAACTGTTCTAGACGCTCGTAGTAATCATCCTGAATCGTCCCTCGCCGACTTGTATCACACAACGACAATGCCACTAGACCTTCGCAAGGCGCACGAAGCTCTTAATAAAGCAGTCGATGCGTGTTATCGCAAAGAATCGTTCAAGAATGAACGTGAGCGTGTGGAGTATTTGTTTGGACTGTACCGAAAGCTCACAGAAGGCTTTAGCACCGAAGAAAAGCCCATGAAGCTAAAGAAGAAGAAGCTGGAATAATTTAGCCTCTACTCCTCTTCAGCATCAGCTGAAGATTGTTTTGGTTTAGTGTTCGATGACTTACCGGAGTTGAGTTTACTCCCTGGAGTGTCATGTTTTTTTAGGTGACGGCTAGCGGCTTTAAGCTGCTTTTTTACTTCGGGCAATTGACGATCAAGGGGTAACTCTTCGGGAAACTTTCCCGTGTTGTCCTTCACCATCTTGCGCACTTCCTTCGAGACTTCGGAATGTGCCCTCTCTAGTTGATCTTGCCCAAATAGTCGTTGCGCACGAATGCGCTCTTCTGTCATCGTAACCCGAAACAGATTTGCTGACAACTCGGGTCGACCCATGTATTCTAATAGTTTGTCTTTACTGACGCCGCGTTTCTTTGCCAAGTCGACGTTCAGCATGTTATACATACCGCGATATCCGGCATTCTGAAATCTTGCGAAATCTTGAATGCCTGCTTTATTCACTACTCCACTTAACGCTTTATTACCTTCGACGATGTCGTGTCTAATTGCGAGGCGGTCCATGTCACTTGATGAGGTCTGAACTTCCGCCATTCGAACCATCGATGCGAGGTATACTTTCGCTTGGTTGATTACCTCGCGTTCCGAGTCTACCGACATTACGAGCATGAAACAACCGAACCGACTGATTTTCCAATCAGTCGTTCCGTCTTCTCTTAATACGTTTACAAACTCGGTGGTCCATTCGATATTCGAGCTCATACAAGCCTTGATGGCTTTGTCGATCGTCTTTCTGAACACCTGAGAGCTCTCAAACAGAAGAATCTTCTCCAGCTCAGATCCCCACCAAAACGGGGAGCCATTGTTCTGTTGAAAATCTTCGAAGTTGAAACTCATTGGGGACTTGTCCTGCTCGGTGGTCACTACTCAACTTTCTGGCTTGTTGACGATGTTAAATTACTGCAATTTGATCGAAGTTATTGTTTGATCTTATCACAGTCAAAGTGTTAAGCAAGTGTGCATGTGTGACAAGATTTGGGCGGGACTCCCGCTACCCCTAACCTACCATAACCGTCTTGGTTATATTGAGTTCTACCCATACTCCGACCGCCATAATGCCCAATCGTTACGTCCCGTTCGCGTTGCTCGCTTTATTCTTCCTCGCTATCGCGGGCATACATGCCCGTACCCTCGAGGTTGGTACCGGACGTACCTATGCTAACCCAACTGTAGCCTCGCAGGATGCCCTGCCTGGTGACACGATTCTTATCTATGGCGGCACATATACGCAGTCGTATTTCATAGAGAATCTGCACGGTACAGCCGATGCGTGGATTACGATTATGGGGAAGGTGGACGACGCCCCTGACTTTTCGGGGAATACAGAGGCGCTGCATTTTTCGGATTGTACGTATCTGCGTATTGAACGCCTTGCGATAAACGGACAAACAGGCAATGGCATAAACATCGATGACGGCGGCACGTTCGACACGCCGTCGCATCACATTAGTCTGAAGGACCTTTACTTCAGCAGAATTGCTGCAACAGGAAACAACGATTTTCTGAAGATGTCGGGTGTTGACAGCTTTAGCATTTCCTACTGCTTCTTTGAATTAGGTTCTCCGGGCGGAAGTGGAATTGATATGGTCGGTTGCCACTACGGCAAGATTCTTAATTGCAACTTCAGAAGCATGGGGTCGAATGCCATTCAGGCAAAAGGTGGAACTGCATTTATCGAAATCGCACGCGGAATTTTTGAGGACTGTGGAGAACGTGCGCTGAATCTTGGTGGCAGTACCGGACTCCAATTCTTCAGACCCCTAGACGCCCCTTACGAGGCAGCGAATATTCGCGTTTACGCAAATCTGTTTATACGTGGGAATGCCCCAATTGCCTACGTGGGCTCTACGCGTATAGAGGTTGTGAACAACACAATTATTCACCCCGTGAGATGGGTGATTCGCATTCTTCAAGAAACTGTCGATGCATCGCGCTTTGTACCCTGTGGTGATAATACATTTCGCAACAATGTGGTGGTGACGAATGGGCTAACCGGACCTCATGTAAATATTGGCTCGAACACCAACCCAGAGTCGTTTCTGTTCGAATCGAACCTGTGGTGGGACGAAGCAGACACTACCAACACCGACGTTGAACTACCAAGTGTCGAAGTAAGGGGCATAAGGGGCCAGAACCCCCGGCTATCGCGCACATCAGCCTATGATGTACGTCCGCTTGTGGGAAGTCCCGCGATCGGTGCAGGTACACCCGTTGCCGGAATCGGACTCGATTTACAAGGTTTTCCGTTCGCTAATCCACCCAGCATTGGTGCGCGAGAAGGGGCAACAACGTCTGGCGTGTCTGGCTGGTCGATTCACGGCACACTAACTCTCGCTCCTAACCCTGCTAACGAATACATTCGAATCGAGAATGCAAGTGGTACGGTGTCGGTCTCAGACTTTATGGGTCGTGTCTGTCTGCAAGTCTCAGATGCACATTTGGTTGATTTGTCTGAACTAGCGCCCGGTTTGTACATTGTTCGTGCCACTCGTGCGTCGGCTGTGCTCGCGGTTACACGCTAGATTGTAGTTATCAAGAAAGTCTCTATGAAATTCGTTTTGCTTCTCGTCTTTGCTTGTACTTTAACCAGTGCTGCTTCGGCGCAATGCTGCTTCGGACGTCTCTATATCAATCACACGGTGAACGGACAACCGTTCGACACGAACACTGTGTATGAGAAGGACGGCTACTCCTTTAAGATTACTGCGCTACGTTACTACCTTTCGCAAATAGAGCTGGTGTATAAGGGTGGGCATGTAGTGAAGTTGACCGATTTGTATCTGCTTGTCAATGCAAACAAAACACAATTGCAGCTTGGCAACGTCCAGACCGGGGAAATTGACAGCATCCGTTTTCATGTTGGCGTTGACAAAGAACATAATCACCTAGACCCTTCATCGTACACATTCAACCATCCTCTGTATCATCAGACCCCGTCTATGCATTGGGGCTGGGAAGGGGGCTATCGATTTATAGCAATGGATGGGTATGCAGGTACCACGTCTCAAACACTGAACGTTAATTACCAAGTTCATGCCTTGGGCGATACAATCTATACAGCGGTTAGTGTACCAGTGTTAGATGTTGACGATGGCGATGGCGATCCACATTTGCATATAACAGCAGACTATGCACACGCTCTTGCAGGCATCGATCTAATGCTAGGTCCGATCGAACATAGTTCTGAAGCAGAAGCCGCTACGCTAATGCAGAACTTCGGCTCGAGAGTGTTTTCCAAAGGAGCTGTAACGGGCGTGGATGATGACGATGTGTTGCGACAATCGACCTTACATGCGTATCCGAACCCAAGTTCGACACATGTTGTTTTTAATTCGTCGTTTCCTGACAATACTCTTCTAGTGCTTACCGACATGCTCGGACGTGAAGTTGCACGCACGACGTTTTCTGATTCTCGCGCTATGGTGTCGCTAACAGACTTACCCCACGGCTCATACATCGCATCTGCAACACACAATAACTCGGTACAAAGCATTCGTGTCTCTGTTGCACCATAGTTGCTCGTTGCACTGTAGTCACTCGGTGCACTTGCATCGTATCTATATGCTGTGCTTACGCCGGTGTAGTTCACTTCTATTGCTACTTGTGCTACTCGTGGGATGTACCGAGCCATCGGGCCCTGCTACAGAGTTGCAGCCACTAATAGATGTACCCCCGGGGTTTCCAGAGCAAGTGTTCCCGCCGGACAACATGCCTACGCCCGAGCGTGTTGCACTTGGCAAGGCGTTGTTCTTTAGCAAAGCGTTTTCGTCCGACAACTCAATAGCATGTGTATCATGTCACGCACCCGCGAACGCATTTGCAGATACACGGGCAGTGAGCGAGGGTGTAGCCGGACGTTTTGGTACACGCAACGCACCGTCACTTGCTAATGTTGGTTACTTTCCGTACTACTTGCGCGAAGGAAGCCTACCCACACTCGAGATGCAGGTGCTTGTGCCTATACAAGAGCATGATGAGTTCGACATGAACATTCTTGATGTGGCAGAGCGGCTGCGCTCGGACACGACACTTGTGCGCATGAGCAAACAGGCATACGGACGCGATATCGACGCCTTCGCAATTACGCGCGCTATTGCGTGTTATGAACGCACTCTGGTAAGCGGGCGCTCGCGCTACGATGCATACGCGTACGGAGTAGCGCAGGCAGCTGCTACCGGACAGTCGTCTACTACAGGACAGTCGGCACTCAACAGCTCTGAGATGAATGGTATGCGCCTATTCTTTAGCGGTCGTACACGTTGCAGCTCGTGTCACGGTGGGTTTGCGTTTACCAACCATGCGTTTACGAACAACGGTTTGTATGACACATACGCCGACCCAGGACGTTTTCGTTTTACGAAGGTCGAGGCCGATAAGGCAACGTTTAAGACGCCATCGTTACGGAATGTAGCCGTCACAGCCCCCTACATGCACGATGGCTCTGTAACTTCGCTCGAAGCTGTGGTCGCGCACTACAACAGTGGCGGCAGACCACATGCAAACAGAAGTAACCTTTTACGACCTCTTGGACTTTCTTTCCAAGATCAGGAAGATTTGGTCCTCTTCTTGCGATCTTTAACAGACGAATCCTTCATTTCGAGAAATGTCGATGACAACTAAACCCATCACTACGCTTTTGTGCATTAGCGTAGTTGCTTTGTGCCTGCTCGCATCATGCAAGCAAGATGTTAGTACACCAAACGACCCTGTTGTGCACGACACAACTCCGTTTGTCTTTGATGCGCAGGGATTACCTGTTCCGATGTTACCGGCCGACAACCCTTTAACGGTGCAAACAGTCGGCCTCGGCAAAAAACTTTTTTACGACAAACGATTGTCGTTGGATGGCTCGCAGGCATGTGCTTCCTGCCACCTTCAGAACGATGGCTTTTCTGATGTGAGACGCTTTAGCATTGGCGTAGACAATCTTCCGGGACGTCGGCAAGCAATGGCACTTATTAATCTTGCGTGGAACAGAAGGGGCTTTTTCTGGGATGGCCGCTCTCCTACGTTACGCGACCAAGTACTGCGTCCAATTCAAGACCCCGTCGAAATGCACGAAACACTAGAAAATGTTATCACAAAAATTTCTGCAGACCAAGCGTATCGCAATCAGTTTATACGCTCGTTCGGCTCAGATACAGTTTCGTCGAATCGCATTGCCTTGGCACTCGAACAGTTTCTGTTTACAGTTGTTTCTGCAAACAACAAACACGACCAGATGATTCGTGACGAGACAACGTTTACTGATCAAGAAGAACGTGGACGTAAACTGTACTTCACTGAATTCGACCCGAGTGGTGCAGTGAAAGGGGCTGAGTGTTTTCACTGTCATGGCGGTCCAAATTTTACGAACGACCAGTACATGAATAACGGACTCGATGCGCCTGACATGTTTACAGACCTAGGTCGCTTCGAGGTAACAAACGTTGAGCGCGACAAAGCACGCTTCAGAGTGCCAACGCTGCGGAACATAGATTTTACCCCGCCATATATGCATGACGGACGTTTTGCAACACTCGAAGAAGTCGTGCGGCATTACAACACAGGCGTAAAGCGGGGTCCGCAAACCGAACCTATCCTGCAATTCAATCTTCAGCCCGGCGGCCTCAGACTCACCGATGATGAAGTTGCCGATCTCGTTGTCTTCTTAAAGACTCTATCGGACCCGAGCTTTCGCACGAATACGGCATACGCAGAGTAGCCCCTTATGAGTGCGCAAGATATTGTGCATGATTCAAGTACGACATGATTCAAGTACGACATGATTCAAGTACGACATGATTCAAGTACGACATGATTCAAGTACGACATGATTCAAGTACGACAT
>JAWXBR010000005.1:0-148556 GCA_034440235.1 bacterium | reverse complement strand
TCTTCTTTTACGTCGAGGATGTTCGAAATGCGCACACGCACGTAGCCTGAGTCGGTTGCGAAGTGGGCCCAACCGTCGTTGGTGAACACCACGTCGTTAATTACTGGGTTGCCAATGTAGAGCGGGTCACCAATTCCAAATGAGGCTCCATCAGTGGCGCTGACTGCAATGCCTGCGTCGGGGTTGATGGCCATGATGCGTCCGTCTGGCATCATGGTAAACGTTGGATCTGTAGCAGGTAGGAACTCGCGTGATGGGAAGATGAATGTCTCCGTCCATGTCCAGCCGTCGTCGACAGAACGGTAGATGTACGCTTGACCGAATTTGTGTTGTTTTACTCCACAGTCACTAAGAGCCATGCGTGAAGGTTCATTGCTTGCGTTGAACGTGCGAGGATCGACTGTTATCTCCGAAGCAAGGCACAATAGTGTACCTGTTGGAAGTTTTATCAGAGAACTAATGTAAAGATAGTTAGGAACACCTGTCGGACCGGGCGACCAGGTGAGTCCGTTGTCTGTCGAGCGGATAATACCGCCCGGCACACTGTCCTTGGCAATACCTAGCGTATCATACAACCTGATGCCACGCAATCCTGCTAGGATACTTCCGCTTGGAGTAACAACCATGTCACCGAGTGAGCATTTCACAGTGTCTTTGCCATACACCACCTTGGGCCAGTGTTCATTGATATACACCCACTCGCGACCATCATTGAACGATAACCACACCGAATCCATTGCTGCAACGATGAGTTTATCTGACAGACGTTTGATGAGGCGGGCCTTGCGCGTTAGAACAGTATCGATGAAGACGCCGCTACTTGACCATCTCGTCACGACATCACCCGAAGTCCAGAGAGTGTCGGGGTGGTGGAAGTAAGCAGTCGACGGACCGAATCTCGATCGCAATTTTCCGCGATAATCTTCAAGGTAGAACGTCGACGTAGGGGAAAACTTGAACGCATGCGAAAACGGACCTAGGTGTGTTATCGTCCACGATTTGGTGCCGGGTTCATTGACGAGTAATCGGCCCCGTTCAGACAACACGGCCATCGCACCATCACCACGAGGATACAATCGTGTTGCTCCAACAAAGTTGAGTCCCCATTGTTCATCGCGAGGCATGTTTTCAATCATCTTCCATGAAACACCTGCATCGGTTGTCCGCATTACTTCGCCAAAGTCGAGCGTCGCAATCCATACAGAATCTGAGTAGGGGACAACGCGTTGGTTCTGTAAGAGTGGCCAAGGTGACAGCTCTCTAGTTATCGGAGCACCCGGTCGAATGTACTGCGATACCGAACCTGTGACGATGTTTAGAACCGTCCACCTGTTGTTACTATCTACGCCTGCCCCATTTGGAATTACAGTACGAACGAGTAGTAAATCACCGAATCGGCCTACGTCGCAGACTCTTTGTTGTGGATGACGATACGGTGGGACATCGACAAAGCGCAATCCGACGCCGGGACTATATGTCGCAACTACGCCTTCCTTCGCGATGATGAGAGCAGTTGTGTCGTTGAGCAGCGTCACCGCTTCCGAAACAAGCTTTCGTAAAGCACCATTGTCCGGATTTATATAGTACCTGTACACCTCGTTTGTATCGAGAACTCCACGTCGTATCCGCAATGGACGCTGATTGTACGTTAATACAGTGCTATCATTAAACCTCACATACCAGTCAACGATTGGAACTGTGGTTGAATCCCACGTTGCATTGCAGAGATCTCGCTCGATGTACTTGTGATTTTCAAGGTGGAAACTGAGATGATTCGCATGCACTCCTTTCATACTATTACCAGTGTAATACATCGAAGGTTGTTTTGCGAACTGCCAAGTTCGACCAGCGTCGCACGACGAGTAAATGCCTCGCTTACTTGTGTCGGTTTCGATGGATATTGGGTCGAAATACACCGAATTGGGCATCACCAGGTTGAGTGGTAGCTCGTACCTCCCGTTTAAAGGCAATTGGTTTGTGTCCTGAACTAGGTATCGAATTGTCTTCCCTGCGTCTTCTGTTACCAGGTTTACATTAAAGTGTGCGTATACCAGGCCCTGGTAATACCAATTACCCGCCCCATCGATCTTCCAGTTCGATTGCACATCGATAAAGAACATCTTAATATCAAAGATCGATTCCCACGAGCCCCCTCCGTCGTACGTAACGTACGTGTCGTAAGCCCCACCATCGAATAACGTCGCTTTTCGAACTGGATCGACGACAAATTGCGACGAGCCCCCTTTAAGCCTATAGTATTTGGGGATGCGCATCATCCATTCCGGACCCTGCGCGCGTGCGTCTACGACGGCGACGCTTGCGTCGAGTGCTAGAAATACGAGTACGAAAAGTAGTAGCGTATAACGTGTCATGTACTCCTCCTGCGGTTTTCGGACCCTTAACCTTACAGTAACAGCATTTCAGGCAATCCGTTTCATTTTCGGCGAAATTGTGCTACGAATCGATCAACACTGTTGTCGTTATCGAGTACGATGCAACAGCAGGCGGTAGCTGCCTGCGTCTGTCATAAAGGTGGCGCCGTATATGCCTGTCGGAAGGTCGAGCAGAGGGATGTGCGAGGTGAAAGCGTTTACCTCGTGTGTATCGACGATACGTCCGTGTAGATCGGCCACGACTAACGTGCCGTTCCCCAAGTTTTGGAGAATAGAAATACTGTTATCGAATGTGTTATAGCGTAATGCGGTAAGGGGCTGCCATGCAGGGGACTCAACACCGACGTTGGTGTTGCGATCGAGGATGAAAGCGCCCTTTGTCGTGGCAAGAATCATCACCGAATCGCCAATTGGTGTTAGTGATAAAATACTTCCCTGTGGCAGTGGCTGGTCGATGTCCTCGTCCCAGCGCATACCATTGGTGCTGACATAAATACGCTGATTTTGCAGACACGCATAGAGAAGGCCATTGTGAGCAATAACCCGAAGATCCTGCATGTGCAGTGCACGGCGTTCATGTATCACATGTACTGCTTTGAATGTGTACCCGCCGTCGATAGAGCGAAGAATAGCAACGGTGTCTACAATCATTGCACCGACATCTTTATCGGGTCCGAGGTCGGTTGGTGAGTACGCAGCATTGCTTCCGATTGCATAAACAATGTTACCAACCCTTGTCAGGCTATGAATATAGGAGAGAGGAACGTCGCTCTCCGAGAAATACCAGTTATCTCCGAGGTCATTTGTCCATGACAAACCGCCGACCACACTGTTCTTGACAAGGCCATCGTCGTATGCGTCGTAGCCGCGACGTCCAACAACGATCGTGTTGTGTACTGTCGATTCTACGAGGTCAGAGACGTACCCCGTCTTCTCGATTGATAAAGATGTATCGATTGTTAGCGTGTCCCACGCAACACTCTTCGGATTTCTTCGCAAGACCCGTTTCGTGCCGCTGAATATGAGACCGGCTGACGATTCGAGGTAGGCTTGACAATCGCGACACAACAGCGTGTCAGCACCTGTCGAACGCGACGTGCCGGTAAAATCATAACCATTGAGCCAAAGAAATGTTGGCGTTGCAATGATGCGGTGACACGATGTGCGGAGTATATGTCCTACGCTGCGTAATGCAAACGACCCTGCAGGAAGGGGAGTTGTATCGAAGACAAATTCACCAGGTGCGGACAAACGATACGGCTGCATAGTTGACGTAACGAGTGCATAGCCGGGTGTGCCTGTTGTTGGAATGGCACCAACTACGGCTAGATTTACTGGAGCAATAGTAAGAGGAGTAACCGGGGAATTGGTCCAATCGCCCGTCTGTGTATCATACCGAATAATGTTAGCTGAGTTCGTGAGAATAATCGGCGTGCCAGAGCGCGTAATCGTAGAGAGAAACATTGCATCGCCAATCATGTCCTTGCGTGCTCGAACACCAATGCGGAATGTTTTTGTTTCTGGATTGTAGTCGGCAAGTTCGACGTCGGCTCCGGCACCTGTACCAATGTTGCTTGTGATGACGATGCGCTTGTCTCGCACAACAGCACTTACAAGGGTACGAGCAACGCCCGACGAAGGCTGACCTATGAGCGTGATGTCAGATTGTGTTGCATCGAACACCCATGCGTTTCGCGTAACGATAATCCAGCGCTCACCTGTTGTTACAAGCTTGCTCCCAGCGAGTGCTATTTCATTGCCGTTGATTACTGTATCGACTTGCTTGCGCACAAGCGAATCGTTCTTGGAATACCAACGCCATGAATCGGATGCAATGGCGATATAGGATCCGTCGGCAAACAAGTGGTACCCAAATACTGTTCTGTCTTTCATGCGATGTCGAATGGCGGTATCATTAATGCAATCGACCTCGTACCAATTTCCGCGCGTATCCCATACTGCGGCGACATGCGGCGCAACTAGAATTGCCGGATAATGAAACGCTGCAGAGTCGTACGCAGCTTCAACACGCTTCCACGTGCGACCAAAGTTGGTGCTCACATCGAAGCGATATTCATCGATGACTGTACCATCAGCAAGAATCGACAAACTTTGGATGCCAAGGCGGGCAGTAGCGCGTTTCTTCCATGTACGCCCTAAATCCGCCGACACGATTTGTGACACATAGCCATATCCGTCTACGACACGCGCATACATCGTGGTGTCGTTTTCCCACACTAACGTGTTGCTCTGTTTATACGATGCAAAGGTTGCTGACGAGTCTACTGCCTTCCAGGTGCGTCCGTTATCTACCGACTCCAGCGTACCGTGCAATACACTAGGTAGGTATAGGGCGCCGGACGTAGGATGTTCGAGTATCGAGAAGGCAAGACCCACGGACTCAAACCCATCAATAGGCATCGACACCTGGGCACAAAGACCCAGGCGGGACACAACAAAGAGTGCGGCAAGGGCCGGGATAGGTCGCAGAAACAGTTTCATATAAGAATGCCAACCCGTAACATACGAAATGGTAACATTGGGCGGGTTTGTCAGGTCTGGGCCTGTATTTTTGTCCGATGGACCAAAACCCGGCGACCGGCAGCCCCTTAGACGGACCCTTACCCATCACACCGGAGCGTTTAGAACGCATCAGAACCGTGCTGAGCCGCCGCCAGCCTACGCTCACGGTGGTTTTCGAGAATGTCCACGACAAGCATAACGTTAGTGCCGTCATCCGATCCTGCGACTCGGCGGGGGTTTTAGAGGCGCACGCCGTGTATCACGGTGGAGAAGTTTTTCCGGAATTAGGCAAACAAAGCTCTGCCAGTGCGAGAAAATGGGTCGACCTGCACACCCACACCGACGTCGGTGAATGTTGTAGGGGGCTCAAGGCAAGGGGCTTTAAGATCTACACAACACATATGAGCTCCGACGCGGTGTCGTTGTACGACCTCGACCTTACGCAACCTTGTGCATTGGTGTTTGGCAACGAACACGCGGGCATTAGCGAAGAGGCGCTTTCATTTGCCGATGCGAATTTCCTTATACCGCAAATGGGAATGGTACAGTCGTTGAATATTAGTGTGGCATGTGCTGTTGCGTTGTTTGAGGCTTTACGGCAACGTCGTGCAGCAGGAATGTATGACGCGGCACAACTCGAAGAAGACGAAATAATTCGACGAATGTATGAGTGGGCGGAACGATAGTTCTATATTAGCCGAACCTCAATACGGAGTAGTCACGTGGACACTTCACGAAAAACTCAGAGCGATGTGATTGCAAAGGAACAGACCTACCTAAAGCAACGCAGAGCAAACGCAGCTTACACAAACGATGAGCTGTCTTCAACATCGGGTGAAAACGACACCTGGGGCTTAGCGATTTCAGGGGGCGGCATTCGCTCTGCGACATTTGCCCTTGGTGTACTGCAATCTCTTGCGAGTAAATCGAAGCGTCTATCGAAAGGACTGTTTAGACGGTTCGATTACATGAGCACGGTATCGGGTGGGGGATACATCGGCTCGGCGATTACATCGCTGCTTACAATACGCGGCGATCAGGATAAAGCGAAGGCGGGTGCAGATGTCGATGACAGTGGGTTCCCGTTTACATCGTTGAACGTCGCAGACTTCAACAACCCCGAGAAGATTACCGTTAAGCACCAGATGCACCATCTGCGCAGCAATGGCAACTACCTGTCTACAGAGCAAGGTGTGCTGCGTCCGAGTGTGCAACGACTCTTCGGTACTGCCGTTGGTGGAATTCTTTACAATGTCGTTCTCTTCGTTCTTATCTATCTCTTCCTCATTGCCTCTATCCACCTTGTAACTGTGATGGTTATTGCCGATCCGGTTGGCGAAGACCTTAGCCTTCGTAATGTGTTTGAGAGTGTAGGCTTTAATGCCACGAATTTTTCGGCCTCGGTGTTGTCTATAAGTGACCTGCGCGAAGTTTGGGATACAGTCGGTACAACATTTGAAGCGCATTCGCCGTGGGGTGTCTTCGTGACGAATGTGCCAGTGCAACGAGCGTTCTGTTGGGCAGCATTTCTTGGAATTCTAGTCGGTGCCGTCTTCTGCTTTATCGGACGTAAGAACGATAGGCGCGCTTACGACATACACCGTATGGGAAAGCGGTTCATGTACTCGGTGTTTACGCTGTTTGTACTTGGGACATTGTCGAGTGGTGTAATTACCGAGATGAGCGGGGCCACACTACCGCGACACACGGGATTGTGGGTTCCACTGTGTTTCGCTTTAGGATTATGTGTGCCGGTTCTAGTTGTAAGTCTAAAGGTCATGCACGGTCCAGAAGGCGAACACAAACGTGGTCAGCGCTCCTTCTTTTCAACGCTTCGTGGGTACTGCCTTACGTCCATTCTTTTTGGACTACTGTTTCCAACCTTTGTTATAATACTGTTTTCTATTAGTCGACTTCCGTTTACATCGCTTTCTCTATCGATTGCAGCGTTGTTGATTGGCGCAACAGGCATGCGTCTTAGCATTATGTCGGACAACATTATTGGTAAGGTCGGACGTTTTATCCAACGCAATCCGCGCATGATGTTAGGTTCTATGGTGATGATGTTACTTGCGTTCACGTTTGCACCTGGTACGCGTGTACTCATGGCCGTGGCGTACAATGGCTGGTTTGCAGGGATGACGCCGCCGTGGCTGCCTGTGCTGTGTACCATGGGAATTCTAGGGACAATCATAGCAATTCTGGGTTTTGTTGTCGATTCGAACGAGGCTGCTCCCTTTGCGTTTTACCGAGATAGACTTGCTGAGACGTATCTCACAACATGCACCACAACCGACAACGGCATACCTGGTGCAAAGGGTGAAGTGCAGCACACACTGCGTGACGATAGCGACCTTGCATTACGCGACATTGGGTCGCGTATGGGTGCCGTCGGCACTGCCCCTTACCACCTCATCACCACTGCCATTAATATGTCTGGTGCTAAGGGTCTGCTTCGCAAGGACAAAAAGTCTGAGCACTTTCTGTTTTCGAAATACTTTGTGGGTAGTACTCCGACGGGGTACATAGAAACGCCCGAAGACATAACACTCGGACGCGCCATGGCAATTTCTGGAGCGGCGTTCTCTGGTCTTGCGGGACAGTTTTCATTTTTTGGTCAGCGGTTCTTTGCCGTACTGCTGAACATGCGTCTTGGACAGTGGATGGAAAACCCTCTGCACTTTGGTGTTGAACGAAAGGGTGCGTTCAAGGGGCGCAGCCATCCATTCTGGCCAATTGTGTTACTGCGCGAGATACTAGGGCGCGCCAATGCGTCATCGAGATTTATAAATGTGAGTGACGGAGGTCATACAGGCGATAACCTTGGTCTACTGCCTCTGTTACAGAGGCGTTGTTCTGTCATTGTTGTCATCGATGGCGAGCAAGACCCGAATTTTGAGTTTGCTTCGCTTAACAACGCCATTCGTTTTGCCAACGTCGAAGAGAACATCGATATAGACATCGATCTTTCTGCGCTTCACCCGGTGCCCGACACCATTCGAAGTACTCAGCGAACAACAGCGAGCGTTGCCGTTGGTACCATTAAGTATCACGATCGTCCAGACGCTAAACTAATTTACTGCAAATGTTCTGTGAGCAACGTCCGTTTCTTCGAACGACTACGCGACCATGTGCAGACCGACTTTATGTGGCTGAAGAACGTTGTGCCGGGAGCCGACCCAACAGCTCGCAGCATGGTACAGGCCATTGCTGCCGATGCAGACAATATTCCGTCTGACATGGACTTGCCGGTGCATGTCGAGAATTACGACCGGCGGTTCCCGATCTTTCCGCATCAGAGTACTGGCGATCAGTTTTTCGACACCGAGCAGTTCGAAGCATACCGTGCGCTCGGAGAACACGTCGGGCAACAGGGACGTGTGATGATCGAAGCGCTGATACTAAAGCGATGAGACCCAAACATTCTGTAAAACGCTCTCTACTGTAAAACGCTCTCTACTGTAAAACGCTCTCTACTGTAAAACGCTCTCTACTGTAGAATGCTATCTCATAGTGATGAGGTCTTACCGTAGAGGACGCTGTTGCGAAGGCTTGTGGCTGCGGGGTCGGCAGGGACTGCAACGTTTATGGCGTGACGCAAAGCCTTCTTCGTAGGCCTAGCAGTTCCTGTAATAACTACTTCCTTGCCGTCGCGCATCACCGTTACTTCGATTGGATTTGGTCCCTTTGGATCGAACAGCGCATACCAGTCAGTCTGTTTGACCTCTGCAAGAATTCGTCCGTTGATTTTCAAAAGTTCATCGCCTTTCATCGCAGGCAGTGGGGCATCGGCAACTGTTTCTTTTACAAGACCTGTGCGCGCAAGACGAAAATCGTACGTAAAGCTGTTCACGCTATCCAATTCGACGTACTTCCAACCGATGTTCGAGAGTTCAGCTTCGACTGGAATGCGATCTGTGTCATCGACATAGTCGTTTAGATAATCCATGGCACTCTCTGGAAGTATTGTCTCGAGTGTGTCGAACAGCTCTTTGTCGACGAATGGTTTACTCGGACCAAATTTGTCCATGAGTTGATACACCACATCTAGCAAGCCCGTCTTTCCTTGTGTCGCCTTGCGAATTCTTATGTCGAGCAGTAGCGCATTGGCACAACCGTAGGTGTATACCGAGTGGTAGTGCTTGGCGTATTCGGGTTGCAATACATTCTTGGAAAATTCTGTTTGACTGAATCTCGGAGGCAGTTGGTCGAGCACCTGAAGTTTCTGTTGCATGGTAGTGCGAAACTCGTCTTCAGATATAATCGAATCGCGGACCAATGCTAGGTACGAGAAGTATTCTGTTACACCTTCATACAGCCACAGATGACGCGACATGTCAGGTGCGCGAAATTTAAACGTCTCTATTTCTTCGCTATGCACATTCAGTGGCACAAGAATGTGCAGAAACTCATGCACTGCAATCTGGTCGATACCACTAGGGTCGGGACTATTACCCCAGAAATAGAAGGAACTCCGATTGTGCTCGAGTGCGCCAAACATCGATTGTGTACGCATGACCTTGTTCGTGTCGCCATCCCACATGTAAAACAAAAACGCATAATTCGTAACCGGCATGCGTGGGAGCATTTTCGCAATTGCCATAGTAACTTTTTTTAGATTCACGGCATACGCCTGCGCATATTTGTCGGTACCAGGATGTGCCAACGAAACAAGAACGTTCACACCGTTAACGTTAAATGTTGCTGTGTCGGGCACAGAATACAGAACAGGATTATCGATGAGTGCATCGTATGAAGCAACTTCGTACGTGTCGAGCACGCCTGACACCTGCGTAATTGAAGTTGCCGAGGCACCAAAGAGGTGATAGGGTTTGTTGACGCTGATCTTAAATGGGAGTTTCTGATACCCTTCGATAAAGCCAACGATTCCTGCGTGGTTGAGCACAAACACCGAGTCGCGCTGGAAACACGTACCAGCAGGAGGAAAGATCTCTATCTCGCGGTTGCGATCATCGAAGGAATCTTCTAGCGAATAGGTAACACGACGAAGACGTGGTGCCTGTTCGATTACAAACTGCGAGTCGGGCGTGCGGTGCATAGGTAAGACCTGTCCGTCTGCATCCAAGGCCTTAAAGTCGCGCACAAACCGATACCACATCTGGTCTTCGTAGGTACCTGGCACTGTTGCGGGGAAGACAAATACCGCCTCGGCAGCGGTAACGCGCGGTGGTGTAATAGCAACCTGAATCTGGTCGTTCTGCACGTTTAGTAAGTCGATGTAGACGTCATAGCGGCCTTGCTGTGCAGAAGCAGACAACGCAGTGTAAACAACTAGTGTTAGGGCCAGATAGATAATACGCATTCGAGGTCCGTAGTATAGAGATAGACAGTAAATTAACACCATGGCAACCGACGTTGAGCAGTTAGAGGCTTTGCAACAGGCAGCGTCCGACGAACAGGACGAAGCCAAGGCCGAGCAAATGCTCCGTAAAGCACTAGCACTAACGAATCATCATATAGAAAACGTGCATCGAGACCGCTCGTGGTGGCGCACAGAACGTGTACGCGCCTCATACAAACTTGCCGTTCTGCTTGACAGGCGCGACGCCAACGAAGACGCACTTGAAATGTTGCGATCGGTGTACACCGATGCCGTAAATGGCGATGACCGTGTACTGCGCATGATGGTGCAGCACGAGTTCGGACGTATCCTCTTAATACGCGGCGTCCTCGATGTAGCCCTCGACATTCTCGTCCAAGCCCACGCCCTGGCCACCGACCTTCACGACACTCGTGTTCTTGGCACCACCACTGGCAACATTGGCATGGTGTATTTCAACACACGTCGGTTCGACGAAGCTCTCACGTGGTTCGAGCATGCGGTGCATCTCATGCGCGACGCAGGTGATGTGCAACGTCAGGCCCTCGCCATACGAGCCATTGGCATGACGTACAGCAAACTCAAACGCTACAAAGAAGCACTTGCTCAATACGATAGTGCACGTGCGCTTCTCTCAACCGTTCACGACTACGAGCCACGTGCGTTGGTACAGATAGAGGAAAGTATTGGAGTCGACCATCTAAACCTCGCCGACCAGACCCATAAACAGACCCATTACCAAAAGGCTATTAAACAATTTGAGCTTTGTCGTTCTATTGCGCGCGAGCACGACCTTGCCGTCATGGAAGCTGTTGCACTGCGAAACACCGCAGAAGTGTATGCCGAGCAGTGGTTCAAAGAATGCAGCATAGAACAATCGGAAGCACTCTTTCGCGAAGCGCTGGTTATTGTGCAACGGTGTGGCATCAAGCTCCTCGAATCGCAGATACGACGCGAGCTTGCGTCGACCCTCGAAAAACAGGGACGTGTTACCGAGGCACTCGCAGAATTCAGAGCATTCTACGCCCTCGACCAAGAAGTTGTCAGTGAAGGGGCTGCGCAGAAACTGCGCATGATGGAAGTCCGTTTTGCCGTCGAAGCCACGCAACGCGAAAGCCAGGAACAACGTGCGCGCGCAGAAGCACTCGCAGAAGACCTCGTAAAACAATCGGCGCACCTAACTGCCACGTCGCTTGCAATCGGAGAGAAGAACGCAGAGCTACGCGTTGTACGTGCAACACTCAACACCTTAAGCAAAGAAGCGCCCGATAGTATCGCCGCCGAACTACGCAAGGCAGTTTTAAAAATCGATCGCCTTACAGAAGGCGACGATCGTTGGTCGGGCATCGAAGAGCAACTCACACGCGTGCATGGCGACGCCTTGCAGCGCCTCGCTACAAAACACAAAAACCTCACACCCACAGAACGCAAGGTGTGCGCTCTCATCCGCATCGACCTCTCGTCGAAAGACATTGCGCGCGTTTTATCGGCCGAACCTCGCAGCATCGAAAAATATCGTCAGCGCATCCGCAAGAAGCTCGGCCTCGCAGCCGACGACAGCCTCTCGGCGTACATCGCGTCGGTGTAACGCACGTGATAGCCCCTTATAGCGGCCCCTTTGCATCATTTTGTCTGTCCTGTTTTTGTCCGGGTGACACGTGCTTTTGTGTGAATTATGTTGCAGCCGAATGATTCACACACTTGGAGAAAAACACATGAAACGATTGACACGCATAGTTCCGGGCCTGGTGTTTGCGGCCCTACTGATGATGATGGCGCCTGCAAAATCGTCCGCAGGTGAACTCGCAAAGCCCGTTCTTACTTGGGCGACGGTGATGTATCTGAACTCGCCGGTTACGTTCACCTTCTTGTTACAGAACTCTAATAACCAGTTCGCACTAGGTGTGGTGCAATGGGCAATTACTGTTCGGTTTTTGCAGTCGCAGTCGATTCTTTTTTCGAATGTTGGCTCGACGGATGTTGGAAAAAGTGAAACGAAGGAGGTGAATGGGGGAACATGGACGCCAACGCAAGCCGGTATGGTGGAAATACAAGTGGTTGCGAATAGCGAGGCAAACATTAGTGGTGAACAAGTGCTGACTGTGCAACAGGAGATTCTTGCCGCACCAGAATGTCCACGTCCTACCGTAACACCTCCTTCAGTTGTCAACCTCAAATCAGGCAACACTATTACCTACACAGCTCCTCCTGGATGTTGCTACAAAATCACGCCGTTTATTAATACTGGCATTTGGTACAACATGTCGCCGACAGGTGAGCAGACAATAAGTGACGGCGCATCGGTAACGTTTACACTTACACCGAAAGATGCCAAGCCAATGGCGAGTGTTGTGGGCTTTGCATGGGCTGAATGTGAGACCGGATCGCCGAATGGACACGATTACATTGTTGTGACCCCAGACTTCCCGGCCAACAGTGGTGATTCTGTGGGAGGTTATGGACAACCTCACATGTGGTTTGCGTTGTTCGGAGATCCTGTATCGCCAGGCTCAGGAGCATTTGTGCACTCGGATGGTGAAGACATTGCATTTCGAGCCGGACCAGTCCGCTTTGCTCGGTCGTACAGTAGTCGAAATATGGATGCGGGGATTATTCCTTCGATGGGTCTGAACTGGACACATACGTACGATGCGCGCGTGAGTGTGCAAGCAAATCAGGCGCGACTCGATTTGCCGAATGGACGTCGTGAGTGGTTTAACAAAAGTGGCTCGCAATGGACGGTGGCCGGACAGGGTCCGAACACTGTGTCACTGCAACAACACCCAACTTCTTGGATTGCAACCGACGCCACGCGCTCTTTACAATACACGTTCGATACAACAGGAAAACTCACTCGTCTCGATGATGGATTCGTGCCCGTACATGTAACATGGAATGGTGCGGACATCAAGAGTGTTTCGGATTCGATGGGACATACAATTTCGTTTACGACAAATCCAGTGGGCCTCATTCTGACCGCTACTGATGGCAGTCGAACGATGACGTATGCCTACAATGCAAATAACGAGCTCGCATCAGCATCTGAAAATGGAGGCGATGCCATTGCTTATGGGTACGATGCCACATCAGCCGGGAGACTGACGACCATAAGCCGCACGGGCATCAACAACATCATTAGCAGCACATATGATGTTCGTGGCAATGTTGTATCGCAAGTCGATGCCGAAGGAAACGCGTGGACGTATGTGTATGGAAATGGTACCGCTACGGTAACAGATGGTGACGGCAACAAAGAGATTCATGCGTTTGCACCAAACGGACAAGCCACATCGGTTGGTACCAATGTTGGAGCGGTAACGTTCAGCTATGACGTAAACGGACGTCCAACGACTGTGACGTCTGCCGAAGGTCATGCAACAACTGTAACGTGGCACTCCAGCGGACAGGTTGCATCGAGGCGCAGCGCCGATGGTGCAACAACAACGTACTCGTACGTTGCACGCCAGTGGAATGGCGCTACGGTGTACGATCTAAGCTCGACGAAACACCGCGATGGATCGCAGACCGACTACACGCGTGATGCACGTGGTCATGTGCTCACCGTCAAGGACGCCTCGGGTGCAACAACAACCTTTACACGTCACGCAGTAACGGGTTACATCACAAGTGAAAAAGATGCCCTTAATCGCACGACACAGTATGCATACGATGTAATGGGTCAGGCAACAGGAACGATATCATCAAATAATTTAGTAAGCAGTGCCACGACCAATGCGCGAGGCGACATCACGGGCATGACGTTGCCCGATGCTTCGACACTTGCGTTCACATACGATGCACATGGTCGCATCCTCACAGATAAAAACGAACTCGGCAACACAACTACGTATACACGTGATTTGCGTGGCAATGTCACGCAAGTAAAGAGTCCGTCGAACAAGACCGAGTCATGGACCTACAACAAACTCGGCGCGCCAACACTGTATACAACAGGTGGCAGGGAATACTCACTCGACTACAACGCCTCGGGTAAACTGCTGTCGATGCACGACCCCGACAACAAGGCCATAACGTTTAGCTACGATGCAGCAGGAAACATTGCGCAGGCAACAGACCGATCGGGTGCAACAACGCGCTTCGGGTATGACAAAGACAACCTGGGTACGTCTACAACGACGCCGATGGGCAACAAGACCCTTGTCGCGCGCGACGCACTCGGACGTATTACGTCGGTTACAAGCCCCCTAGGCAAGACATCCACGACGACGTATACGATAAGTGGAGACGTTGCATCATGGATTGCTGCGGACGGACGTGTTGCGAACTATTCGTACGATTCTCGCGGACTTCTCACACGCCTCGCACTTCCGCTCGATGTTGTTGCCGACTACACGTACGACGCGTCCGGTTCTATAACAAAGGTTAAAGACCCAATGCGTAACGATTGGGTATGGGGCTACGATGTAGGGGGCCGCGTTGGTTCTATTACCGACCCGTTGGCTCGTGCTACATCATACACATACGACACGCGCAATCGCATAACGCGCATAGACATGCCTGGTAGCCGCTTTGCTACGATGACGTACAACAAGGCGAGTCAGCTGACAGCGTTGTCGACGAGCGAAGGCGCCGCACACACCTATACGTACGATGTCGATGGCAATCTTACGTTGGCAACAAACGTAACACGGTCGTACGATGCAGGTAATCTCATAAGCATGTCGAATGGCATTGCAATGACGCGCGACGTAAACGGACGTATTGCAACGCTGACGTATGCACCAGGCAAGACCGTAACGTATGCGTACGAAGCAAACGATCGTGTTGTGTCTGTAACAGACTGGACAAATGCCGTGGTATCGTTTACACGTAACGCAGATGGCAACGTCACTGGCATTACACGTCCGAATGCAGTGAACACAACATTTGCATTCGACGCCGACGGACACACAACGAACGTTGCTGAGGGCACACTGGCATCGACAGAAATCACGCGCGATGCATCGGGTCGGGTACAACGTGCACGCCGTACGGGACATCTCGAGCCGGTGATTACAATGAACGACAAAACCTTCACGTACGATGCTGCGAATGGTGTACTCGAACCACACACAATTAGCACAGGCGCACTTACACGCGATGCATTCGGTCGCGTAGTTAGTCAGGCACGTGCAGGCACCACGCAAACATTCCAATGGAACGATGCTATTGGCGATGGTGTGATTAATGCGATAGGAAACGGCACCGCTACAACATCGTTCGTCGTTACAACACCCGACGGCATGGTCGTCTCTGTTGTCGATGCATCTACGAACGCGCACATCTATCCGCACTATTCCGAAAGTGGCAACACCATTCTCGTCACAAACGATGCTGGTGCATCAGTTGCACGCTACGCATACAGCGCATACGGCGAAGTACTTGCAACCGAAGGTGCGTCGTATCCATTCCTCTTTGGTGGTATCGTGGGCACTATTAGTCTCGGTGAGGGGGCTTATGCAATGGGTCCGCGTACATACGACTCCAAGCGTGGCCGCTTCACATCCGAAGACCCGATTCCGTCCACACATCCTGTAACGATGAATGCGTTTCAGTATGCGAATGAAGATCCTGTGAACTACGAAGATTGGTCCGGACGCCGTCCAGTGCCACAGCCGCGTTCTGCAGACGACATCATGCGTGAGTCTAATCAGCGCCTCGAAGACGCGATGAAGAAAACGAAGGATGAATACGATGCACGAATGCGCGAACTCGAACAGAAGTCAGCAGAACGTCGTGCCGAACGCGAAGCATCAGATCGTGCTGCACGTGAAGCACGCGAACGTCTCGAACGCGAGCAGCAAGCCGAGCGCGACAGAGTTCAGGCAGACAAGGAGGCATTAGATGCTGCTCAGAAGAAGGCAGCAGATCTGAATGACATCTTCCGAGGACCTCCACCGGTTACTCCTGCGCCAACACCTCCGGTGCAGCCCACACCTGTTATTCCGCCACCACCAACTCCAAGTCCAACACCAGGTACCGGAAGTCGGCCACGTCCAAAACCAACGCCAGCACCTACACCTGCACCTACGCCAGCACCTAAACCACCGGCAGGACCAAGGCCAACACCTACCCCGCCGCCTACCGGCTTCCCATACGAAGAGTATCTCAGCGACGATCTTAGAGATTTGCTCGAGTGGTTTACTGTCCTTCGTTCAAAGAGGTGAGGTCGCACTTCGAAGTACATTCTAAACAAATCAAATAACCACGCTTTGCATTTCAAAATGCATACCAACATGAAAGTCAACATGAAAACGGACCTAAAAGTCATTCTAACAATCTGTGTCGTGCTCGTTGCTACGTCGATTGCTTCGAATGCACAAACATTCATCTACGATGGTGTCGGCAGAGTGAGCATCGTACGATACGATGGCGGACTCGAAACGCGTTATGCGTACGACAAGAACGGAAACATCACGTCGATTCGCACACAGGTAATAAACTCTGTTGCAGAAAACACAGAGAACGACAAACCATTAACAGTACTTCCAAATCCTTCGTCAGACAACGTTGTGGTTGTGCTTGGCGAGCTCGTCAGCGACATCGATGTCACGGTATACGTCCGTGACCTTGCCGGACGCACGCTCGTCGAGCGCACCACACGTACTGAGGGTGACCGACTGTCATTAGATGTACAAGAATTGGCTTCGGGAACGTACGTTATCGAGTGCCGCTACGGCAGTGTAACTCGTACGTCTTCATTACACGTCGTGCGCTAGCATCGCGAAGAGCGACGCGAAACCTACGCTGTAAGTAGACTCGGCAGGTACGGTTTTACACCCCACGTCTGCATAAGCAGTTGAACAGAAGGCGGCAGTCCATCGGGGATTGTCGCCTTCTTGCTTTTTCTGGTGGCCTTAAGCAAGATGTTCTTCATGGTGTGTTCGAGCGCGATGAATTCTTCGAGGTGTGCATCATAGCCGTAGCTGCGTATGATGTCGCGACGCATAGTGTCTGTAAGTAAATCACCAAGGCGTTCTCGAACGATGCCGTCTTCGAGTAACGGACGCACCTCTGCCGGCACATTGGCGGCTACTGCGCGTAATTGCTTCTGCACATCGTGATGACAGCATGGTGCTACGAGCATTGCAAGTGTATTCGTGCGAATGCCAACTGCAAGTGCTTCGTCGGTTGCTGTGTCGCACGCATGCAATGCAATCAGCAGGTCGCATTTTTCATTGGTGCCGATTTCAGCAATCGCTTTCTTTTCGAAACGAGCGTTTGCCAAACCGAGCGCTTCAGCAACTCCAATGTTGTGTTCGATGACGTGTTGGTTTGTATCGACGCCAAGCAAATGCACATCGATGCCGCGTTTGTTCATCACGTATGAAAGTGCAACACTTAAATACGCTTTACCACAGCCTGCATCGATAACATGCAGCACACTGCCACTGCGTAGTTCGCGTACAACATCGAGCGTATCGACGATGTTCAGCAGGTGATTAAGCTGACGGAATTTGTCCGACATCGACGCGCGTATTGTGCCTTCTGGCGTAAGCAGGTCGATGTGCCGCAACATTGCTGCATCCGTCTCGACGTCGAGGGTGTGCGTATAGTAACCAGAATCGTCAGTCCAGAAATGCTTCGAAGCCGGACGCTCTTTAATTGTCACACGTTCGCCCTTGCGCAGCACATGCAGATCAAACGTCGGCGTCTGCACTTGAAGTTGCTGGTACTGTAGTGCCCACAACGTCTGGAAGATAGACTCAAGTTGCCCCTTGGCCTCGGCCCCTTGCCAGGTTTTGGTGAAGGACTGACGATCTGTGAAGCTCTCAGTGGTCATTGCCGAAGGCGTCCATGTCAGTACGATGCGCTGCGGAAGTGTCGCGGCACCAAACCGGAGCGTGTGTTGTGGGCTCCATTGCGTCCATTTTACAGGCTTGGAGAAGGTTAGAATGCCTTGTTGCGCAGACAGTGCTTGTGCGAGTTGCGGATGTGTCATGCAGCAACTTCCGTATTTTTGGGGTTCCACTATGGCTAGTACATGACATCATCTGAGATTCGGCAGTCTTTTCTTGACTTTTTTGCAGCGCGCGGACATCGCATCGTGCCCTCGGCTCCGGTAATTCCGCACGGCGACCCGACGTTGCTGTTTACGAATGCGGGAATGAACCAGTTCAAGGATGTGTTTCTTGGACAGGGCAAACGCGACTACACACGTGTCGCCGATACGCAGAAATGTATTCGTGCTTCGGGCAAACACAACGACCTCGAAGACGTTGGCGTTGATACGTATCACCACACGTTTTTCGAGATGCTTGGCAATTGGAGTTTTGGCGATTACTATAAAGAAGAAGCGCTGTCGTGGTCGTGGGAACTGCTTACCGATGTGTGGAAGCTGCCGAAAGAGCGGTTGCATGCAACGGTGTTTAACACAGATGACGAGTCGTACGAAATATGGAAACGATTTTTACCTGAGTCGCACATTCACCGATGTGACGAGAAGGACAACTTCTGGGAGATGGGCGAGACGGGTCCGTGTGGTCCATGCTCCGAAATCCACTTCGATCGCACAAGCGATTTAAGTGGAGGTCCGCTCGTAAACGTCGGCGTTCCCGAAGTCATCGAAATCTGGAACAACGTCTTCATCCAGTACAACCGCAAAGCCGACGGATCGCTTGAGCCTCTTGCACAGCGGCACGTCGACACCGGCATGGGCTTCGAACGTGTTACGGCTGTGTTGCAGAACAAAGCCTCGAATTACGACACCGATATTTTTCAGCCGCTCATTGCGTTAACAGAGCAGCTTTCCGGGCGCACCTATCAGCAGGCACTCGACAACGCCGATGGCATTGCCATGCGCGTAATTGCCGACCACGTGCGCACGCTGTCGTTTGCCATTGCCGACGGAGCAATTCCGGGCAATGAAGGACGCGGCTATGTGCTTCGAAGGATTCTGCGAAGGGGCGCGCGCTACGCGCGCAATCTGGGCTTGCACGAGCCCGTGTTGTACAAACACGTTGGCGTGTTGTGCGACACCATGGGTGATGCATTCCCCGAGCTGCGCACACAGCGTGCAATGATTGAGCGTGTAATTAAAGCAGAAGAAGAATCGTTCCTAGCGACGCTGGACCGCGGACTCGCCAAATTCGAAAATCTTTCTGGCCTAGAATCGCGCGTTACAGACTCAGAAGTATCCGTTGCGACGAGTAAGGTTGTGACTGGTGCAGATGCATTTGAGCTGTATGACACGTTTGGTTTTCCGCTCGACCTTACGCAATTGCTTGCGCGCGAGCGCAACATGACGGTCGATGTTGTCGAATACGACCGTCTTCTCGAACAGCAACGTACACGTTCGCGTGCTGCACGCAAGTCGCATGCACAAGAAGCATCGGGTGCAGCATTAACGGTGAAGTCACACTTCGATGGGTTTGAAAACACAGAAGCAACATCGGATGTGTTGTATGTAAGCGATGACAGAATTGTGGTTGGCGAAACGCCCTTCTATGCGGCCATGGGAGGTCAGGTAGCCGATACCGGCGTTATCGTCGTTGGTGGCACATCATACAACGTCGTAGATGTTCACAAATCGGGTGATGCAATTGTGCACGTAACCGAAACTGCTGTCGATGCAAAGGTCGGCGACGTTGCTCTTGCTAAGCTTGACGTACCGCGCAGGCGTGATGTCGAGCGTGAGCATTCTGCAACACATCTGTTGCACGAAGCATTGCGTCGGGTGCTGGGCACACATGTGCAGCAGGCGGGTTCGCTTGTTGCGCCCGATAGATTACGATTCGACTTTGCTCATTTTGAACGGGTGCGTCCCGACGAACTGCAAGCCATCGAAGACCTCGTAAACGAAAAGATTTTTCAGAGCATTCCGGTGCACACAGAAGAGATCGCAATCGAAAAAGCTCGCACCATTCCGAATGTGAAGATGTTTTTCGGCGACAAGTATGGCGACAAGGTGCGTGTTGTCTCGATCGACGAAGCCTTTTCTGTTGAATTCTGCGGCGGCACACATGTGCGCAATAGTTCGGAGATCGGACTCTTCAAGATTCTAAGCGAAAGCAGCGTTGCCAGTGGTGTTCGGCGGATTGAGGCCATTGCCGGACGCTCGTTGCGTGGGTATCTGAGCGATCTGCAGACTCAACACCATGCGGGACACGATCAGATCGCTCTGCGCGACGAACGCATCAGGCTGCTTGAAAAGGAGCTAGCTTCGCTAAGAACCGGCGAGCTGAAAAAGGATGTCATTCCGGGAATTGTTGCAGGTGCGCGCGACCTCGATGGTGTGCGTATCGCAACAGGTACGGTTACGGCCGAATCGACAGACCAACTCAAGGAACTTGGCGATGAACTGCGCCTTGCACTCAAGTCGAATGGCATTGGTGTGTTGGCAAGTGTTGCCGACGAAAAAGTACAACTGGTGTGTGTGGTTACCGACGACTTAATTCCACGCTTTAAAGCAGGCACCATCGTTGGTGCGCTAGCAAAAGAGCTGGGAGGGGGCGGCGGCGGCAAGCCCCACCTTGCCACCGCAGGGGGCAAGGATGTTGCGCGTCTCGATGATGTGCTGCGAGAAGCCCCTTCCATTATTTCGAAACTCAAGTAGGTCGTTCCGACAAGTCCTAGATCATTCCAACAAAAACGAAACTCAATTCATAAGAAAGGTTGCTATGGCTAACTCATTCGAAGCTGTCGGTACACTGCACGCAGTGTTCGAGACACAACAGGTAAAAGACACGTTCAAGAAACGCGAGTTTGTTATTGAGATGCAGGACGGACAGTATCCGCAGCATATCAAGTTTCAACTGACGCAGGACCGTACGGCATTGCTCGACAGCTACAAGGTCGGACAAGAGATTAAGGTGCTGTTCAACCTGAGGGGACGTCCGTTCCAGAACAAAGAAGGACAAACCATGTACTTCACCAATCTCGAAGCATGGCGTCTCGAAGGCACACAAGGCAATGCATCGGCAGGAACAGATTACTCGCAGATTCCGGCTGCAAAGTCGACAGCAAATTCTTCAGACTTCGACGACGTGCCGTTCTGAGTAGGAAAGAACATATTCTGCTGGTTGGTTCGGGCGGACGTGAAGATGCTCTTGCTCATGCAATGAGCAAGTCTGAGCGATGCGAACGTCTCTATTGTGCCCCAGGCAATGTCGGCATAGAGCGTTGGGCGGAGATTGTCGAGCTCGATGTGAATAATCACGCTGCTGTAGTGCAGTGGTGTATAGGTAATGCTATCACGTTAGTCGTGATTGGTCCGGACCAGTTCCTCGCAGATGGCCTCGCAGACCCATTGCGTGCCGCAGGCATTGATGTATTCGGTCCGTCGCAATACGCCGCCCAGCTCGAATCCTCGAAATCGTTTGCTAAGGCTGCGATGCAACGCTTCGATATTCCGACAGCATCGTACCAAACCTTTACATCAGCGCAACGCGCCGATGCAGAGGAGTATGTACGTTCACTTGGTGCTCCACTTGTTGTCAAGGCCGATGGCCTTGCAGCAGGCAAGGGTGTTGTTGTTGCTGAGACAGTTGAGGAGGGCATCGAAGCAGTGCGGTCGATTCTCGACGGAGCCTTTGGTTCTGCAGGAGCATCGATCGTTGTCGAACAATTCTTGCATGGCGAAGAAGCTAGTGTGTTCGCTATAAGCGATGGCACAACCTTCATTACGCTAGCACCAGCACAAGACCATAAACGCATTTGTGATGGTGATACCGGAAAGAATACGGGCGGTATGGGAGCGTATGCTCCTGCACCAATCGTAACGCCAGAAGTTTTAGGGTTCGTTGAAGATTCGATTATTCGTCCGCTCATCGATGGCATGCGTGCGGAAGGACATCCTTTTGTTGGATGCCTTTTTGTTGGCCTCATGATACAAGAGCTCAACAAAGTCCGACAAATTCAAGAGCTCCAGCACTACAACAGCGGCATCAACCCGATTCCACTCGCAAATGTTGTAGAATTTAATGCTCGTTTTGGCGACCCGGAAACGCAAGTGGTATTGCCAATTATCGACGGTGATGTTCTGGCATTACTTGCCTCCGCCGCGAGGGGTTCACTAGATACAAGTGTAATCAGCAGTGTTGCAGCGCAACATGCGTGCACTGTTATACTTGCTTCGAGTGGGTATCCCGATGCTTTTGAAAAGGGAATCGAAATCACTGGTATAGACGAGGCTGAGACAGACGAAAGCATAACTGTGTACTACGCAGGTGTTGCAAAACGCGAGGGTTCGTTGGTAACCAACGGTGGGCGAGTAGTTGCCGTCACGGCTGTAGATACGTCACTTTCGGGCGCACGTGCACGTGCTTATGAGGCGTGCAACCACATTCACTTTGAAGGGAAAACGTATCGGCGCGATATCGCTGCACGAGCGTTCAAGGTAACGGCATGAAAATCTGTGTAACGGGAGGAGCGGGATTCATCGGCTCGAATTTGGCGGAGTTATTTCTGGCCGAGGGACACGATGTGGTTATTGTTGACAACTTTTCTTGTGGCAAGGAAGCGAACATTCCAGATGGTGCCAGAACCGAACGTATCGACGTCACGACCGATGCACTCGATGCGTTGTTCGAGAAAGAAAAGTTTGACGCTGTTAGTCATCACGCAGGACAGATAGAACTGCGTACAAGCGTTCATAAACCTCTTTATGATGCAGAGAACAACATTCTCGGTTCGATTCGAGTTCTTGACGCGGCGTATCGCACTGGTGTGCGACACGTTACACTTGCCTCGAGTGCAGGTGGTGTATACGGAATTGCAGACGTATATCCTGCTACGGAAGCCACCAAGGAGCGTCCGATTTCGCCTTATGGCGTCGCAAAACGCTCTATGGAACTGTATGCAGAATACTACTCTGCTTTAGGAACCATGAAGTGTGTTAGTCTACGCTATACCAATGTTTACGGCCCTCGGCAGAACCCATTCGGCGAAGCTGGTGTTATTGGAATTGTTCTTGAGCGTTGGCTTTCCGGAAAATCCGCAACTATAAATGGGGACGGAGAGCAGCGTCGCGATTATGTGCATGTCGCCGATGTTTCACGGGCAAACTTGTTGGTATTTCTGGCAGGTCTTGAAGGCACATTTAATGTTTGTACGGGGACCGAAACCAGTGTGAACAATCTTGTGGCAGAAATGCAGAAATCTCTTGAAGAAGTGCCTACGCCAATCGAACGAGGTCCGTCAAAAGCAGGTGATCCACCTCAAGGCGTTGCCTCATTCCAGAAGCTAAAAAATGCCACCGGATGGGCGCCGGAAATTGATCTGGCTGACGGTATTCGTGAAACTGTAGAGTGGTTCAGGAAGCAGCCTCGGTAAGGTTAAGTGAGCCGGCCACTTTCACACGTGCCGCGCCTCTCGTATTTTTGATGGCTTCGACGATTTCATCTCTTGTAAGGACCCGTCCGCATGCAGATTACGCGCCTTTCGAAATCTTGGGGAATTGCTGCGCGCCTAGGTGCCATCCTGTCTGTTGCTGTGCTCGTTGCTGGTTGCAACGTCGGAGGTCTGTTCACATCAATGGAAGATCCGCCCGTATTTAACGACCCAACGCCGAAACCTGCTGCTGGTGATGTTGCGGCTGGTGGACCTGGCAAGGCCGTTTACGGACGTATTTGTGCAGCCTGCCACCTCGGTAACGGCAAGGGTGTGCCGGGAAATAACATCCCACCTCTTGCTGGATCGGCGCTCGCCATTGGAGATGCCAACGTGGCTGTACGTATTGTTCTGCACGGCTTAAAGGGTCCCATTGTCCGTAATGGCGTTTCCATCAATGGCCAGATGGCCGCCTGGAAAGACCAGTTGTCGGACGCCGAAATTGCTGACGTGCTTACATATGTCCGCTCCTCGTTTGGAAATGCAGGCGCTGCAGTGTCGGCAGACGACGTAAAAGCTGAACGCGAGAAAACAACAGCCAGGGTAGCCCCTTTCACAGAAGCCGAAGTACTGCAACCCTAATAAATCGAAATCAAGCTAGGAGTACGACTACATGAGTGACGTTCTGCATATCCTTGACATGCTGGCGTGGTTTCCCGAAAACATTTCTACGTACGGCGCCGAGCTGGACTGGATGTTTGCTGTGATATACTGGCTAAGCGTTGCGATTTTCGTCCTCACGTTCGGCATTATGCTGTGGTTCCTGGTCAAATACCGCTACCGTCCAGACAGAAGGGGCTATAATTACCACGGCAACAACATTGTAGAAATCACGTGGACAATTCTGCCAACGATACTTTTCGTGGGTATTGGACTTTGGTCAGACAGCATGTGGGAAACCACGAAATACGCAAAGAAAGTGCCTGTGGCCGATGTAGAGATTGTTGTGATGGGCAAACAATTCGGATGGTATTTCATGTATCCGGGTGCTGACGGAAAGTTTGGACGCAACGCGTACAACGACCGCACTGCACGTGAGATGATGTCAGCCACCAACCCGTTCGGACGTGATTCTGTCGATCCAGCGGGCAAGGATGACTTCGTAATGGAAAATCAATTCAAGTTCCCGGTCAACGCGAATGTTGTTGTCCGCGGCTCTACCCTCGACGTCCTACACTCGTTTTTTCTTCCCCATGCTCGCGTAAAACAAGACGTTATTCCTGGCACATGGATGAACATCTGGTTCAATTGCTTTAAGACAGGGAAGTTCGAGCTCGCATGTGCGGAGTTGTGTGGAGGTGGTCATTATGCAATGAGAGCTGAATACGAAGTGCTTAGTAGAACTGGGTACGACGCATGGCTCGACAAGAAAAATGCTGAGATGATTGTATTGAACGGTCAGGCAACGACCGCTCCTGCTGCCGATGCTCCAACATCGGATACGACCAGCGCGGCGGCTACACAAACTGCAGCGCCTTCAACAAGCAACGCTGCTAAACATTGATATCCAATCGGCAACTGGAATTCTTATGAGCACAACTAGCATAGAACAGCACGGACACGTCGAGCACGCTGCTCACGAGAACGGGCACGATCATGCACACCACGAACTGCCGTGGTTTCGGAAGTATGTCTTCTCGACAGACCATAAGGTTATCGCGAAGCAGTTCATGATTCTTGCGCTTACGTTCCTGTTCGTCGGTGGAGCATTTGCACTGTTTATTCGCTGGCAGCTTGCGTATCCAGGCGAGCCAATCCCGATTATCGGCAGTATTCTGCCTTCAACGTGGGTGACACAACCCGGCAGCGGCGTTATCACACCCGAATTTTTCGTGCAGCTACTTTCGATGCACGGTACGATCATGATCTTTTTCGTGATCATTCCACTTGCAGCGGGGATGTTCGGAAACTTCTGCATTCCGCTCATGATTGGTACCGACGATATGGCGCTGCCGCGACTGAATATGTGGTCGTTCTGGCTCTTGCCTCCAGCTGGTCTAATAATGATGTCCGGCTTTTTCACAGAAACGGGGTATGCGGCCGCGGGCTGGACAAGTTATCCGCCGTTATCGGCCAATACATCGGTGCCGGGTATGACAATTACCGGACAAACACTTTGGTTAATCTCTCTCTTCCTTGTGGGCTTTTCTTCGATCATGGGTGCTGTGAACTACATCTCCACGATCATTAACAAGCGCGCAAAAGGCATGAAGATGTTCGACATGCCCCTAACGGTGTGGGCATTGTTCATTACGGCTATTATGATTACACTGGGTACGCCAGTGCTTGCAAGCGGACTTGCCATGCTGTTCATGGACAACTTCTTCCACACAAGTTTCTTCCTACCAGACAACCTCGTTACGCAGGCGCGACACGCATCGCAGTACGGAGCCGGACAGCCTGTGCTATTCCAGCACGTATTCTGGTTCTACTCGCACCCTGCAGTGTACATCATGATTCTGCCCCTTATGGGCATTGTCAGTGACGTTATGGCCACATTCGCGCGCAAACCGATCTACGGTTACAAGGCCATGATTTTTGCTATTGCAGCAATTGCAGGCCTTGGCTTCATGGTCTGGGGACACCACATGTTTATGTCCGGCATGAACCCGCTTCTCGGCACTACGTTCATGCTCTCGACGATCGTTATCGCAGTCCCATCGTCGATTAAAGTCTTCAACTGGCTCGGTACTCTCTGGCGGGGCAACATCCGATTTACGTCGGCGATGCTCAATGCCCTTGCCTTTGTATCGATGTTTATTATAGGGGGCTTGTCGGGTATCTTCATGGCCTCGGCTCCTGTCGACATCTTCATACACGACACATACTTCATTGTTGCTCACATCCACTACGTACTGTTTGGTGGATCGCTCTTCGGAATTTTTGCCGGTATTTACTACTGGTTCCCGAAGATGTATGGCAAGATGTTGAATGAAACGTGGGGACGTCGACATTTCTTCTGGACATTCCTTGCGTTTAACTTCACGTTCTTCCCGATGCACGTGCTTGGAGTTGCCGGACACATGCGTCGTGTATACGACCCAAACATCTACGACTTCCTTAAACACTTGCAGGGTATAAACGAGTTTATTACAATCTCTGCATTGGTGCTCGGGTTCTCGCAGCTTATTCTGGTTGGCAATATTATCTGGTCGATGAAATGGGGCAAAAAAGCTCCTCGCAATCCATGGCGTGCAAACACGCTTGAGTGGGCTGCACCGGCACATCCCGGACACGGCAATTTCGATCGTGACATTATTGTGTACCGCGGACCGTACGAGTTTGGTGTACTTGGACGCGAGCTCGACTACTGGCCTCAGTGGGAACCGGGCAAGTCGATTTCGGTGCACCATCACACAATTGCTCTCGAAGAAACTCCTATCAAACCCGAATACGGTTCTCATTAATGACCGTACACCGCATAGCCGTTGCATTGTGCGTATTGACGTTCGGCCTCATTGTATGGGGCGGACACGTTAATACGACACATTCAGGTATGGCATTTCAAGACTGGCCAACATCGAACGGTGCTGCCATGTTAACCTATGCGCCATCGCAGTGGTTTATGCAGGGCGACAAATTCTGGGAGCACGGACATCGGTTATTTGCATCATTAGTGGGTGCGGTTACTGTTCTGCTGCTTGTTGTTAGTTATCGCGCACTTCCGAAAGACCGACGTCCGAGTCGCAGCATCCTCATCGCCGACGCCCTCATCTTTCTCGTAGTAGCATCATCGCTTGTGAACCTGCATGCAATGCCAGCGGGTTTTCTTGAAGTGGTGATGGTATTGCTTACTGCGTGCACTGTTTTCGCAGTTGTCGTAGCAATGCGTAAACGCAATGGCGAACGCATTCACTGGTTCGCACAAGCAGCGTTTCCGCTGGTATGTCTGCAGGCGTGTTTTGGTGGATATACCGTGAGGAATAATCTGCCTGACTGGACCTCTACAACACATGGCATGCTTGCCGAGGTGTTTTTCTTGATTGTTATTGGCATTGCAATGTTGTCGTCACGCACATGGCGCACTGCCGGACGTGCCTCTGTGCATGCCGGACGCGACATCAAGCTGCTCATACTTGCTACATGGGGATTAACGTTTGTACAGTTCTTCCTCGGCGCACTCACACGTCACACAGACGCTTGGGGCGTTAGCACGTCATTCCCGCAATGGAGCGAAGAAGGCTTCTTACCAAGCTCAGACCTCTTTCAATACGCGCAGGTTGTCATCCATTTTACGCACAGGACTGTAGCGTACATCGTTGCATTGCTTGTTGTTGTGCAATGGGTTGTTGTGTTGAAACATCGCACAGAACTAAAGCAACTTATCGGCACCACATCGATGGCATCGGTTGTTGTTTTATTGCAGATAGCGTTAGGGGCAATGATTGTGCTCATGGCCCGGAATGAGATTGTCACAACGCTGCATGTTATGGGTGGTGTTCTTCTACTCATGTTGAATACCATTACACTCTTCAACGCTAACAGACTCTATCGTTTTGCAGGTTCTACGTCGGTATCGAAAACATCGCCTTCTTCGGCTTCATCGTCTTTGGTAGGGCAGGGCAGATAATGTCAGTACACGACGATATCGTCCTTAACGCACCTGTAGCCGACGTTGTAGAACGATCGGGCGTCGAACACGCGATTGCGTTACCCGCAACGAGTGTGCTTCGCGGATACTACGAGCTTACAAAGCCCGGCATAAGTCAGATGGTTGCACTCAGCACGCTTGCTGGATACTACCTCGCAGTGCCTGGCAACATCGTTACGTACATGTCCGATATGTCGAACGCTGTGCATCTGCTTACCACCATGGTTGGCACACTTGCTATCAGCAGTGGGAGCTGTGCAATTAACCACGTGCTCGAGCGCGACGACGATGCACGCATGAAGCGTACAGCGTCGCGTCCGGTGCCCTCCGGACTCATCAGCCCAACGGCGGCCACCGTCTTCGGTGTGACGCTGACCCTTGCCGGAGCTGCGTTACTGCTAACGATAAACATGTTGACGTTCTGGCTCGCACTTGCAACGTGGGTTTCGTATGTGGCCATCTATACACCAATGAAGAAGCGTTCGTCGCTTGCTGTGTTGGTGGGTGGCATACCCGGAGCTCTTCCGTTTGCAGGGGGCTGGACCGCAGTCCAAGGGTCTTTGGATGCGCCTGCTATTGCACTCTTTGCAATTCTGTTCTTCTGGCAACTACCGCATTTTTATGCTCTGTCGTGGATGTATCGCGCCGATTATCGCACTGCGGGTTTCGTGTTGCGTTCGCTTCGCGACGAAGCGCACACAACACTTGGCAGGCAGATGGTGTTTACAAGTGTTTTAACGATGGCAGCTGCTGTTATACCAACGCTGCTTGGTACAACAGGATGGCTGTACGGCGTTGGTTCGTTGATGCTCGGTGGCTGGCTGGTAGTTGAATCGATTCGGTTTTTGAAGAGTGGCGAACATGCTGCAGCACGACGCGTGTTGCTTACATCGTACGCTGTACTCATGGGTGTATTTGTGTTGATGTTTCTCGACAAGGCATAGAACGGTTGGTTTTTTGCGACAACGCATAGTTTTACTTTTTCAGGTTGGATCATGTCATCCGCATTGAATCTCGCGCACGAGCCTATATCCAAGATCCCGCATGGGAAAATGGTTATGTGGGTGTTCCTGGCTTCGGAGCTCATGTTTTTCTCTGGCTTCTTTGGTGCGTTTATCGTGCTGCGGAATTCCAACTATCCAATCTTCGGACACGGCAGTAGCGAACTGAACATTCCGCTTGCGTTGCTGAACACGTTCCTGCTTATCGGTTCATCTCTGACGATGGCGCTCTCGATCTACAATCTGCGCCTTCAGCGTCGTGGCAATGCTAAGCTCTTCCTCGGTCTAACGCTTGTTGGAGCCTTTGGCTTCCTCGTTGTGAAAACCATAGAGTATTCGACGAAGTTCGAACATCATTTGGCCCCAGGTCAGAGCGAGCACACAACGTTTTTCTCGTTTTACTTCCTGATGACTGGCTTTCACGCATTGCACGTTATCTGTGGAATTATTCCGATGCTATACATCTTTATGAAGATGTACAGCAAAAGTGGATACGATCATCCCGTGAAACTTGAAGTGCTTGGACTGTACTGGCACTTTGTCGATCTCATGTGGATTTTCATTTTTCCAGCACTCTACCTCATGATTCCTTTTCACGGACCCAGCGGCCATTAATTAAGCACGGAGGAACGATGTCACACGAGCACGCTGCTGCTACGACCGCACACGGACATGCGCATGACGATCATGCACATGAAGACCATGGCATTAAAGAGTACATGAAAGTCTTTTATGCGCTCTGCTTCCTAACGCTGCTGACTGTTGGAGCGGCTGCAATGCCTTTCCCTGAGGCCCTCGGTCATTGGAAAGACACGCTGCACGTAACGGTCGGTGTAATCATTGCCGTTATTAAGGTTGTAGCCGTGATGTACATCTTTATGCACTTGAAATTCGATCATCCTTTGTTGAGACTTGTTGTGTACATCCCTGTCGCTCTGTTTATCATCATGGTTTTTGGTTTGAATTTTCTGGAAACATGGGACTACACCTACATCACGCGCTAACAGCGCTGCTTCTGACGTCTGTTCTGATCTGTTCAAGTGGTTGCACGAATCATCAGGAAGGGGCTCAGGGCGAGGGACTTGTTGAAAAATCGGATAGTGTGAAGATGCACGATCCAATTAGAACGGTTCCTGCATTCAGTGGTGTTGATCAACATGGTGATGTGTTTACGTCGGAAAAACTTCGAGGCAAATGGTGGATCGGTTCGTTCTTTTTTACGTCATGCGAAACAGTGTGTCCGATGATTAACACCGAAGTCGCAAAGCTTCAGCAGAAGTGGGGTAAGTCGGTGTCATTTGTTTCGGTTTCAACAGACCCGGACAACGACACGCAGAAGGTGTTGGCATCGTATGCGAAGAAGTTTGGAGCCCAAAAGGATGTCTGGTTCATGGTGCGAATGTCAGCGGATTCGATGATGGTGTTGGCGGAGAGTGGGATGGGAGTGATGAAGCCTGTAACGCCGGCTGGACATAGCACGAGGCTGGCGCTGGTGGATAAGGACATGCAGGTCAGGGATTACTTCGACGGATCGGATTCGGTAGCGGTTGCGAGACTGGAACAAGTGCTCGGTTCGATTGGGAAGGCGCAGTGAATCTAGATCAGTTGCCAGCGGTGAATGCAACAATAAACGCGGTCTGTACTGTGTTGCTGTTGCTCGGATTTCGAGAAATACTCAACAAAAGAATTCAAAATCACAGACGAATCATGATCACGGCCTTCATTCTGTCAATTGTCTTTCTCGCTTGCTACTTGTTGCACAAGTGGCACTTGGTGACGACGACAGGCAGCATGAATACTGCGTTTCGCGGCACAGGAGTAATTCGTCCGGTGTACTTCACATTACTCATCTCGCATGTCTTGCTTGCCGCAACAGTTCCTGTTCTTGCAAGCATTACGTTGTTCAGAGGGTTGAAGATGGATGTTGTTCGACACAGGCGGATTGCTCGCATAACGTTGCCTGTTTGGCTGTATGTGAGCGTGACGGGCGTTATTGTCTACTACATGTTGTATCAGTGGTGAGAGAAATGTCTACGGTTGTGATGGAAACATCGAAGGTGATTTTATGAAACACATACTTGGTTGCTGTTGGCTTGTCCTAGCTGTCGCGTGTCTGACTTCGGTCGACATGATGGCATGTCCGGGCTGCAAGGACGGTTTTGCAAGTGGTGCAAACGGGTCGATAGGCGAGGCGTATTCGTGGTCGATACTGTTTATGCTTGGTGTACCGGCGGCGATTGTAACCGGATTTACAGTTTTCATTGTTCGTCGGTTGAAACAGAACTCGAATGGTTGATAAGGGTGACTGCATGATAATTCATGATCATTCAGCATTTTTGCGCGTCTTTAAACGGAAGGGTGACAATGTTTTCACGCCGGTTTGATATTGGAGTGAAGGTCGGCGGGGCTCTTTTGGGAGCTGTGGGTGCAATTATTTTCGCCGTGATTTATTTCGGTGTGCGAAATGATGTTGCTGACGTGGGCTATCGTCCCGTTCAGCCCGTTCCGTTTTCCCACAAGCTACACGCGGGCGATATGCAGATTCACTGCCAGTATTGCCATGCGGGAGTAGAGTCGTCCGCACATTCACCCGTACCAACGACACAGACGTGTATGAACTGTCATACCGTTATCAAGGGTGAGAGTCCGCAGCTCAAGCTTGTACGCGACTCCTATGAATCGGGCATGCCCATCGAATGGGTACGTATTCATAAGCTGCCAGACTATGTACACTTCAATCACAGCCGTCACATTCGTGCGCAGATTGATTGCAAATCGTGTCATGGTCCGGTCGAGAAGATGGGTGTGATTTCGCAGTTCAAGCCCCTTACCATGGGTTGGTGCCTTGATTGCCACCGCAATCCTGCAGATCGCATTATTGGTGCACGGCCGATTTCGGGGATCTTTACGGGACGCATGCATTCGATGAAAGACTTGATGGATAGCAATTATCTGTACAGGCCTATTGCTACACAGACGACGGAATCGTTTGCGATTACCGAGCCTGCGTACGGACAATGGGAGACAGCCTTACCAGCTCATGAGGTTGCGGGAATTCCGCATCCGAAGAAGGCCGGACTAGGACCAGAAACTTGTTCCACTTGCCATTACTGAACTCAACGCACAGGTATACTATGTCCGATCGTTCGGTACATGCTTCAGACGGTAGCCCGTGGAAGAGCATAGAACAACTAGCTCACGGTTCGCAAGACACCGGAGAATTCGCGCAGGAAGCCGAGATGGCTCCGCTGCACGAGAACTCGGTAACGCGACGCAGCTTTATGGCCCTCGTGTCAGCATCGATGGCTCTCACGGCAGCGGCCTGTCGGCGTCCGGAAACGAAACTTGTACCGACTGTAAAGTCCGTTCAAACCGTTACCCCCGGCATGCCACTCGAGTACGCATCCGTTTTTGCGAATCGCAACGTTGCCTACGGCGTGCTCGTGAAGAGCCGCGAGGGACGTCCCGTTCATATAAAAGGCAACAATCTACATCCAAGCAATCGCGGCGCTTCGTCGCCTGAAATGATTGCTTCGTTGTTGTCGCTGTACGATCCCGATAGAATTCGTCGTGCGCGTGTGAACCGCGGACAGGTTTCGTTCGACGGGGCTGTAACAAAGATTGCAGAACACATTGCAGAAGCACAGGCCTCAGGCAAACGCGCAGTTGTTCTTGTCGACGAACATTGCTCGCCATCATACAGCGCGCTACAAACGGCAATAACAGCAGCAATTCCGGCGATATCGTTTGTAACGATGCCAGCAATCGTGAACGATAACGTTGCAATTGCGAACCAGCAGAGCTACGGTGTGAATGGCGAGATCGTCCCCGACCTAAGCAAGGCAAAAGTCATCGTGTGTGTCGATGCCGATCCGCTCGGCGCAGACAAACTCTCGCTCTACCATACGGTACGATTTGCACAAAGCCGCACGCCAAGTAAAGACAATCCTACAATGTCGAAGCTGTTCGTTGCAGAAGCGCAGTATTCGTTAACCGGTGCAAATGCAGACGAACGCGTACGCCTGCACCCATCGCAGATCGAAGCATTCCTCGGAATTCTCTCAGGGGGCTCTTCTGCTGGTGCAACTACAGAAACTACGGCAGCAGCACAACGTGCCTCGGCTGCGCTTAAAGCAGCGGGAGCAGAGGGTGTAGTCGTCGCCGGACGTCATCTGTCGCCACGCGCACAGATGATGGCAGCATCTATTAACAAAGCAAGTGGCAGCGCAGCAGTTAGCGCATCGAACGTTGTACCGAACAGCCATGAAAAGTGGTCGGCAATTGCGACCCTTCAAGAAGACATGCTGGCAGGGAACGTGCATGTGCTTATTACTGCCGATGTAAATCCGGAGTATAGCGCCAGCCGTGAGTTCAAAGCAGCACTTGCAAAAGTGAAGAACCGCGCAGCTATCAACTTGCACGAAGACGAAACAGCACGTCAGTGCGGCATTAGTATTCCTGCTGCACACTGGCTCGAGTCGTGGGGCGACGCAGTAACGATGGACGGTACGCTTAGCCTTCAGCAGCCCCTTATTGCGCCCCTTAACGATGGCATTCCATCGGTGCAGGATACGCTGATTGCATTAGTAAATAAGGTTAGCGCTGGATTTTTGGGCGAGACTGCGACCTATGCAGACTATGTGAAGTCACGCTGGACGGGCTCGAAAGCCGACTGGACGCTCGCGCTGCAAAACGGCGTTGTTGCTTCGGTAGGAGCACAGCCTTTGACCGGCACAGTTGCGGCGCAATCAAATAGCACGAGTACAACGCAATCGAACGGCACGGGTGCAGCACAGACGAATGCCACGACTACAGCGCAGACAAACGGTGCTGGTTCGATGGCATCGGCTGCTATTCCTTCGGGCATGGTGCTGATGACGGTGCCTGCGCATCATTTGTATGACGGACGTCAGGCAAACAACGGATGGTTGCAGGAATTGCCCGATGGTGTAACGAAGATTACATGGGATAACGTTGCACTGATTAGTCCGAAGACGGCAGTCGATCTTGGACTTGCTCCCGGACTTGGTGCGAAGGAAATCATTAAGGCGAACGAGCAGATCATAACGGTTACAACTGCCCATGGCGGAATCGATTTGCCGGTGTATGTGCAGGTTGGAATGGCCGATAATGTAATTGTAACGCAGCTCGGTTATGGTCGCACACAAGGCGGCAAGGTGCTTCAGGGTGTGGGTAGCAATGCGTTCAATGTTGCGGCGCCTGGACATGCAGTGCAGTACGTGGCGGCGAAGATTGAAAAGCAGGCGGGACGTCACAAGATTGCAACAACGCAGAATCACCATACGCTTGACGACGGTAACGGACAGCGTACGGTTGCGCGATGGATCTCGCTAGATGATGTGAAGGACGGAAATTTCAAGTCACTTACAGACCACTTCCCAGGCAACCTTCAAGAAGGTTACAAACAGAAACCGTTGTCGATTACGCCAGAGTACACCTACAAGGGTCATCGCTGGGGCATGGTAATTGACATGAGTTCGTGTACTGGATGTTCGTCGTGTATATCGGCATGTCAGAGCGAAAACAACATTCCTGTTGTTGGCAAAGACCAGGTGATGAAGGGACGCGAGATGCACTGGATTCGACTCGATCGTTACTATGTGGGTGACATGACAAACCCTGCAACGATTGTCGAGCCCATGTTGTGTCAGCATTGCGAAAACGCTCCGTGCGAAAACGTATGTCCGGTTGCCGCCACAACACACTCGCCCGAAGGGTTGAACGAGATGACGTACAATCGTTGTGTTGGTACGCGCTACTGCTCGAACAACTGTCCGTACAAGGTCCGTCGCTTCAACTTCCTGAACTACAACACAGAAACACGTTCGCCGCTCGAGCTTGCATTTAATCCGGACGTTACGGTGCGCATGCGCGGTGTGATGGAGAAGTGTACGTTCTGCGTTCAGAGACTGCACGAAGCCAAGTGGAAGGCGCGCGACGACGGACGTCAGCGTATCAACGATGGCGAGGCGATCACCGCATGCCAAGAGGCATGTCCGGCAGGTGCAATCATCTTCGGAGATGCGAACGATCCGAAGAGCAAGATTTCAGAAGCAAAACAAAACGATCGCGGATTCAGGGTTCTAGCAGAGTTGAACGTACGTCCAGCGGTGACATACCTGGCCAAGGTTCAAAACACTGCTTCACACACCACCACGAACCACAGTTAGGAAACGGCATGTCGGTTGTCCACGAACATCAGGATCGAAGCACATCGGGTTACGTACCGATACGCGAACCGCTCGTACTCGGTAATCCGACGATGCGCGACATAACAGCGCGGATTGGAAGTATTGTCGAGAGCAAGATCTCTGCGAAATATCTACTGACGCTTGCATTCACAGCGTCGATGGCAGCGTGGGGATTGTTCGCATTGTATTACACAGTCGCCACTGGTATCGGCGTATGGGGTTTGAATAATCCTGTTGGCTGGGGCTGGGACATCACGAACTTCGTGTTCTGGATTGGTATCGGTCACGCTGGTACTCTTATCTCCGCAATCCTTTTTCTCTTCCGTCAGAAGTGGCGGACTGCTATCAATCGATCTGCAGAGGCCATGACCATCTTCGCCGTGATCTGCGCTTTGATGATGGTGCTCACACACACGGGACGTCCGTGGCTCTTCTACTGGCTTATGCCATTCCCGAATCAGATGCAGATGTGGATCAACTTCCGCTCGCCACTTGCATGGGACGTGTTTGCCGTTAACACCTACTTCGCAGTTTCGGCACTGTTCTGGTTTGTTGGACTCATCCCTGACCTTGCCACACTTCGCAACTACGTTCGCGGACCAATTGCAAAAAAGATCTACAGCATTCTTTCGCTGGGATGGACAGGATCGACGCGCCACTGGCACCATTACGAAATCGCGTATCTCATTCTTGCTGGTATATCGACACCGCTTGTACTCTCTGTACACTCGGTGGTATCGTTCGACTTTACCGTAGGTATCATGCCCGGGTGGCACACCACCATCTTCCCGCCGTACTTCGTTGCGGGTGCAATCTTCTCGGGCTTCGCAATGGTGATGACGCTTATGCTCATTGCCCGTGAAGTACTCGATCTAAAACAGTTCATTACCCTGAAACACCTCGACAACATGAATAAAATCATTCTCGCAACGGGAATGATGGTTGGATACGCCTACGCAATGGAATTCTTTATTGCGTGGTATTCGGGCAACCCGTGGGAAAGCTGGATTTTTGTGAACCGTGCCTTTGGTGACTATGCATGGGCGTACTGGACGATGGTAACGTGCAACGTTGTCTCGCCGCAGGTGTACTGGTTTAAAAAACTGCGCAGACACATTCCACTCATGTTCGTGATTTCAATCTTCGTGAACATCGGAATGTGGTTCGAGCGCTTTACGATTATCGTTACGTCGCTGCACCACGATTTCCTTCCTGCGTCATGGGGCTACTACTCACCAACGTGGGTCGAGATCTCGATTTTCATTGGAACGTTCGGAATCTTCCTGACGCTTTTCCTACTGTTCGCAAAGTTTGTCCCAGTGATTGCAATTGCCGAAGTGAAGGCCATTATGCCCGGAGCTCAACCAGCACATCATCATGCACATGCTGCACCGGTTCTGACTGAGAAAGGTCAACACGCATGAGCACAACCCCAGTCGGTGTGGTCGGAGAGTTTACCGACGCGAATGCAATAACCGCAGCAGCCATTTCTATACGCGAAGCTGGATACAGACGTTGGGATATTCATACGCCGTATCCGGTACACGGACTCGATAAAGCAATGGGCGTGAAACGCTCGCTCATTACCTATATCTCGTTTGCGGGCATGGTGTTCGGTCTCACCAACGCACTTGCCATTCAATGGTGGACAGGTGCATGGGACTACAAACTGAACATCGGTGGTAAGGGCTTCTTTAACTGGGAATGGTCGATGCCTATCGATTTCGAATTGTCCATTCTTGGTACTGCAATCTTCACTGTTGTCGGACTCTTTGGCTTGTGCAAGCTTCCGACATGGTATAACCGCTATCAAGACGATCTCTCGTTTATGAAGGCAACCGACGACACGTTTGTCGTAACGATCGATGGTGATGATGACAGGTTTTCGCTCGAAGGCACACAAGATCTGCTTCGTAGGCTCGGTGCAGCGAACGTACATGTCGTCACGGCTACAACTAACTGACTCGTAACTACTGACGTCAACAATTGCGCATGAATGCTCCCCGTCGGATTCCAATTTTCTGGCTACTGATTATAGGCGTTATCAGCGTGGTAACGATACTAGTCCTTGCAGGAAGAATGCCATGGTACTCTACGCAGACTCCGTTGGAGCTTCTGCCGAACATGGACAATCAGTTCAAGGTTATCCCACAGTCTGGCAATACCTTCTTTGCAGACCGCGCAAGTGTGCGTGTGCCTGTAGAAGGCACCGTTGCACGCGGACAACAACCGTATGCTTTGCAGCAGGGTGACATCGATACAGCCGAACTGGTGAACGTAAACAATACGGTTCCTAATACTCCATTCGTATTGGCACGTGGCCAGAACCGCTTCAATGTGTTCTGTTCGCCATGTCACAACTACGACGCAAAGGGTATGTCAAAGGTCGCAGTAAGGGGCTTGTGGCTTGGCATTCCCAACCTCACACGTCCAGAGACACAAGCACTTTCCAACGCTCGCCTCTTTCACGTCATAAGTGCGGGTCAGAATCTAATGCCGAGTTATGCGGACAAGGTTTCGCCAACCGATCGCTGGGCCATTATTTACTATCTGCGCTCGCTGCAAGGTGTCGAAGGCGTTGCCAGTAACGTGAACCGATAACGGAAAAGATTAACATGTCAAATGTCAACCTCGGTTCCACACCGACCATCGCAAAACTTCAGCAGTACGGACTCATCCTGTTAATCGTAGGTGCAGTCGGACTTGTTGCTGCGTATTTCGTAGGTCCGATCGAACGTGTCATGGCCGACTACATTCTTGGCTTCTGGTACTTCGCAGGTATTAGCGTCACGATGGCTTTCTTTTCGGCGCTTCAGTACCTCGTGCGTGCGGGATGGAGCACTGGGGTCCGTCGTATCGCTGAGAACTTCACAGGCTTCGTGCCATTCATCGCTCTTGCACTTATTCCCATCGTCCTGAATATGTACTCGCATCATTCGGTGTACGAATGGACGCATGAGAGCGCGAAGGCCGATCATATTCTCGCAGGCAAAGCCCCTTACCTGAACATGACTTTTTTCGTCATCCGCCTAGCACTCTACGCATTGTTATGGTTTGGCATGGTGAAGTTCATCGTAGGTAATTCGGTGAAGCAGGACACTGCCGGCAGTGACATCACACCAACAAACAAAAACTGGAAACGCGCGGCGCCGTTTGTTGTGGTGTATGCAGTTACAATTACATTTTCGTCGTTCGACTTACTCATGTCGCTCGAGCCACACTGGTTCTCGACAATCTGGGGTGTGTACACATTTGCCGGACACTTCGTTGCGGCTATTGCTGTAATCACTCTCATGACCGTTGCCCTGTACAGAGCAGGATATCTGCACGACTACATCACACACGAACACTTCCATGATCTTGGTAAGCTGATGTTTGCGTTCACAGTGTTCTGGACATATATCGCATTCTCGCAGTACTTCATTATTTGGTACGCAAACATCCCAGAAGAAACAGTGTACTTCGCGTTCCGTGAACAAGGTGGGTGGCAATACTTCGGATGGGCTCTCATGCTCATGCACTTTGTTGTGCCATTCATGGTGCTGCTACGTCAGGACGTCAAGCGTAAGACGACGGTCCTTTGCGCCGGTGCAATCATCATTCTCATTGCGCACTACATCGACCTGAGCTGGATTATCCTTCCTGCAGTAAGCAAGGTCATCTCCCACGACACACAACACCCAACATTCCTAATGTTTGGATGGCAAGAGATTACAGGCTGGCTCTTCTTTGCAGGTGCCTTCATGTTCCTGGCTGCACGCAATTTCAAGAAGCGTGCTGCGGTTGCGTACAACGACCCGCTCATCCACGAAGCCCAAGAGTACAATACCTAAAAACGGGGACTATCTCTTCGAGACGCGCATACAACTCGAGACCTAAGGCGTTGGTATGCAATTATATGAGGTACTCTAATGGGTACAAAAAATCGTAGCATTGCGTAATCATCTGGTTACGTAGAAAATAATATTTGATAGTTCATTTTTTTTACATGGGATTGTAGCGCAGTTCGTTAACCAGCCAGTTTATGAAGCGGTGTACGTGCCGAAAGGCGCCGAACTGTATGTGCAATCGCTTAGAATTATTCTATCTTTCCGAAGGAGAATTTATGAAGCGTTCATTAAGCATGGCAGTCTTTACCGCCAGCATGATATGTACACTGCTACTTCTGGCAGCGCCTCGATTATTCGCAACAGAAATCATACGTGCCCAGGTAGTAGTGTTGATGATACTGTCAATGTCACGTTCTGCAGCGGTGGATCGACGTACAACGTTGACGTTGCATACTGTACTTGGACGTATACACCACCTAGCACCTCGGTTCCTTGTAACAGCGGGGCCGCTGTAAATAAGTACACGGTCATCAAGCGAATTTGTCCATCGGGCACAGCCTTGCCACCGACCGATGCAGCGACCTTCACTGGTGTATTTTGTAAGCTGAATCCCAAACGGGGTGACGCGTTTGGTTGGGCCTCCTTGATCCCGTACTGCGATACGTACCCGAACTATTTCTGTTGGTTAGTGGCCTTCCCTAAGTGTACAGTGCGCTCTGGTGGCTGCATAGAAGTCTGTAACATGACAAACCCTCCATGTTGTTTTACGGAGCTTCGATACTGTAAAACTCGGCCCAATGGTGCTATCCAGACAACGATCAACAATACTTGCGGAGGGGATTGCGATGCTGGGTGCACCGACACCGGTTGTAGTTACGACCCGGACGCATTCTGTGAGACTTGTCCATAAATCGCGTGATAAGTCTGGGGCAAGTCCTATTTTGCCCCAGGCTACTTTTTTCTTCTAGAGGTACCTATGGCACCAATATTCTCAAAGACAGGCACGCCGTCTAGGGTAAGAATCCTTAGCTTACTTGTTGTCCTGTATTGTACTGTTGGTGCAATACAAATGAGATCCCAAGAATGGGTTGCCGACACCAGGCCGTGGTTTTCCTATTTGTTAGGATCACGTGCGTTCGGAATGTCACGTAATCTGGTACTCGACACCTGCCGTAATGAATATTGGGTTGTTTTGGGCGACAGAATTTGGCGTAGCACCGATTCTGGAGATTCTTGGATTTATGTGCCGTTGTTATCTGAACAAGAATACAAGCCATTTTTAAATCTCATAGTGGGTGGGTGCAACATGCTGTGTCACTGGGAAGACAAAGTCGGCAATTTTGAGTTTAGAATTTTCGCCTTCAATCACGATGTCAACGATTGGGAAGAACTTCATCCACTCGGGACAGAAAAAATAGTACCGAGTTCCCCGTACGTTGGATTGGTGGACTCTACAATCATCCTCGCTGGCCTTCGTACGAATAAACAAGATCTGTATTACTCAAGCAATCTGGGTAGCACATGGGATTCGGTTCAAATAAAAACTGGCTACCGCAACAATATGGGAGAGGTGTTGTTTGAGGTCAAACCGGGAGTTGTTGCGATCGCACGAGATAGTGGTTTTACCGAATACGATGTTCGTAGTTCGTTGGTCAGAGACGCTGCGGTACCTAGTCAAACAGCGGCGTATAGGTACCATAACGACTCCGTTCTGCTTGTGGCCCAGGAGAAGGGTCCATTGTCCAACTTTGCGCGTTCTAGCGATATGGGGGAGACGTGGCATTCCGTTGATACTGTACGATTCGCAAACTCAACCCGCATAATGTATGGCGCGGGATCCGAACTGAAATGTCATGTAATGCGGCAACAAGGTAGTATCATCTCCGCCTTTCTGACGTCTGGAGATATCATTTCCACAATAGATGGTGGATTGTCGTGGCTTTATAGGGGAAAAGTCGGCACTCTCTCTGCGAGTACGGCTGCTACGTCTCTTTCATTAAATCGAGATAACGATATTCTTATTGCAACGAATGTGTCCATGTTCGTACTGCCCCATGACACTGGATCTGTCAAGCGTATCACGAGCTCTGCACCAACAATGCAGACTTGTATCGAGACTGACTCATGTACTTACCTTAGTATTGGCACGGGGGGGATTCATAAGTCTGTAGACTGTGCAACATCGTGGTATATGCCAGAAGCACCTTCAGACCTTCTTGATTCTTCGCCGATCCAACGATTGGGTACACATCCCCTCCTGATTGATCGCGTTTCGACTGTAACGAATGGATTAACGTTTACGACACCGGATTACGCTGCTGCCTATATCTTACAAGACGGGGGAATGTTTGCACGCTATCTATCTCCTTGCAGCTATCCACAACTATACGAATTCAAATTAAACGATCCGCGGTATGTGAACTACGGTGCGCACAAGGTGATTTTGTGGGGCGACACCATTCTGCATTACAGTAATCAGACCTCGCTAACAGTTCGCGATACGAAAATCAAAAGGCCTATCGCGAGTGGCAATTTCATTGCGTCGACACTAGCGGTAATGGCGGATTCCGACTGGATTGCAGTTTCTGATTCAGTCTACTTTAGTTCAGATCAAGGAATTTCATGGCGTGCCGCGGAATCTTCTGGGCTACCTCGGGATTCTAATGGAAGAATCTACGAGGCTTCGCAAATTCTTCGCCTCTCTGTTAACTCTATGCTAGTGGGCTTACGAGGCATTCAGGCAACTGATGGACTTGCGGTGACTGAAGTGCGACCCGGAGGAATCTATCGTACGGATGATAACGGCGCATCTTGGACACATAGCGATATCGGAATAGACGGTCAGACCTACGTTTGGTCGATTGAAAATCTTGACTCGACCACCGTCCTCTGCGCCGTGGGCACCGTATTAGTCGATTCTGTCAACGCGGGCTTCAATCAAACTGGAGCAACAATTATGCGTTCAGTAGATGCGGGACACACATGGTCGGTCGTGTATGATGAACCGAGAGCCAGACCGGCGTTCTGGGGACGCAGAGAATTACTCGCTACATCACCGTCTCGTATCTATTACGCGAGTATCGAAGACGGAGTTATGGAAAGTACTGACGCCGGATTGACTTGGCATACACTCGGAGAAATCCCGTTGTATTACAGATTTATCAGTGATATCGCTGTCAATGCAAAAGGTGTGGTTTATGCTGGCACTGACAAAGGCGTTTACTCATACACTCCAACAACTAGTAACGTCGAAGCAGACGATGAATCTGGCTTGTTCCCTGCAGTATGGGCATATCCAACACCAGTTAACGATCAGCTAACGGTTCGCATTAGCAATGCAAATTTGGTGAAGGGAACCCCGAAGCTCGAGATGCTCAATCTCTATGGTCAACAAGTTTATGACCTATCGGACCGTGTTAAGCGAACCTCCGCACGTCAAGAATTCAATATCTCGATTGGTAGTCTACCAGATGGAGTTTACATTCTATCGTTATCGTACACTGGCGCTATTGAATGGTGCAAGGTTATGATTAAGCAGTAGGTCGGTATGAACGGTAGCACCGGACCACCTAAATAACAAAGGCCGTTAAGCTTACGCTCGACAGCCTTTTTAGCATTAGGACTCATCCCCCGCGTGAGTCGTCGCATCGTGACATCGGAATACCGCAGTATTCGGATTCGCGTTAAGCTTTGTAGAGCTTACTGTAGATAACTGCCATAACTGCACCGGTGATGCCCCAAGCGAGTGCATCCCATCCGATATTCACTGCTGCCATTGTAGTGTTGCTGTAATTGAACCACATGCACATTGAAATTTCGTACACGACGGTCATGACTATCGACATCGTCACTCCCCACATTGCACCACGACCTACGGCGACTGGTCCGCCTGTCTGCGTAGGCCAGATAGGCACCAGTTGACTACGGTACCTAATAGGATTGCAATTACTCCTGCACGCATTTGCAACAGAAACAAGCGTCGATTCTTCTGAATGTTACTCCTATCTTTGTAGCCCTACTAAATCGAAAAAAACATGAATCAACACACGTTCGACGTTGTCGTAATCGGCTCAGGTCCTGGCGGATATGTTGCCGCCATTCGCGCTTCCCAACTAGGTCTCAAGACAGCATGTATCGAACGCGATCGCCTTGGTGGCGTGTGTTTGAACTGGGGGTGTATTCCTTCGAAAGCCCTGCTTAAAAATGCCGAGTACATGAACTTTCTTAATCATGCCGATGATTATGGGTTTGGCATAAAGGGTATCGAGGTCGATTTCCCTAAGGTCATTGCCCGCTCACGTGGTGTAGCCGACAAGATGAGCAACGGCGTGCAGTTCCTCTTCAAGAAATACAAGGTGTCTCTCGTTAAAGGATGGGGCATGCTGAAGAACTCAACGACTATTGAAGTGAAGGACGAAAAGGGGATTGTTACGGACACCATCACTGCTAAGAACATCATCATTGCAACGGGAGCACGTCCACGTCAGATTCCTGGCATCGATGTCGACCGCGAGTTTATTCTAACGTCAACCGAAGCAATGCTTCAGCAGAAGATTCCGAAGACCATGATTATCATGGGCGCCGGTGCAATCGGGATCGAGTTTGCATACTTCTATAATGCCTACGGAACCAAGGTCACTGTGATAGAGATGCAGGACCGCATTCTTCCGGTCGAGGACGTAGATATTTCGAAAGAGCTTCGCAGGACGTTAGAAAAAGATGGCATGAACATCATGACGGAATGCAAGGTGCTCAGCGCGAAGAAAAAAGGTAAAGGCGTAGAAATTGTTGTCGAAAAGAAAGACGGAACGAAAGAAACACTCACTGCAGATCTCGCACTTAATGCAATCGGGGTCCAAGGCAATATCGAAAACACAGGCGTCGAAGAAGCTGGCATTGCTGTGGAACGCGGCATGATCAAAATCAACAAGTTCTGTCAGACGAGCATTCCGAATGTGTACGCAATCGGTGATATCGCAGGTGCTCCGTGGCTAGCGCACAAGGCATCTGCCGAGGGCTTGGTTGCTGCAGAACACATTGCGGGACACGACACCGATGGCGTGAACTATAAGACCATTCCCGGATGTACGTACTGTCAGCCGCAGGTCGCAAGCATTGGTCTAACAGAAGCGAAAGCAAAAGAAGAAGGCCACGAGGTAAAGATTGGCAAGTTCCCATTTCTTGCAAATGGCAAGGCTCACGGCATTGGTAAGCCAGGTGGATTTGTAAAGCTTGTCTTTGATGCGAAGTATGGCGAACTCCTTGGTGCACACATGATAGGTCAGGATGTAACAGAGCTTACTGCTGAACTTGGTATCGCAATGGGACACGGTGCGACTGCTTTATCAATTGCAAAAACTATTCACGCACACCCAACACTCAGCGAAGCTGTAATGGAAGCAGCTGCAGTTGCGCTTGGTGAAGCAGTGAACATCTAATGCGTCTGATGCGCAACGAACAAAACGATGAGTGATCAAGGACGATCGATAATCGTAACAGAACGATGGGGTCTGATACCTTTTAGAGAAGCATGGGAACGCCAGCGTGAGCTGGCGTTTCGCGTTGAACGTGGCGATGCACCAAACACACTTGTGCTGTGTCAGCATCCAACCGTTATAACGATAGGGAAGAACGGCACAAACGACAATGTTCTTGCTGCAGCCGATCTTCTTCATCAAAAACACATAGAGGTTATCGATATCGACCGTGGTGGCGACGTCACGGTGCACAACCCAGGTCAGCTTGTCGGGTACCCGATTTTCAACCTCAATTCGCTAAAACCCGATTTGCACTGGTTCTTGCGCACGCTCGAGGCTTCGATTGTCGACACCGTTTCCCACTTCGGTATACAATCATCCACGGTTAAGGGGCTTACAGGGGTCTGGGTTGAGGAAACCCGTAAGATCTGCGCCATTGGCATTCACTGTAGGAAATGGGTTATCTATCATGGCTTTGCACTTAATGTTTTCAACGACTTAAGCGATTTCGGTCTAATCGTTCCATGTGGCATTTCAGACCGGGCAGTAACATCCATAGCCTTAGAAACGGCAGTAAAACCCTTATTTGAAGCCGTTGAGAAGTCTGTGGAAAACTCTATCCGTATAAATTTCAGCGTCTTAACCAGTATTAACAAGATTGAGATTGCCTAGGACACCCCCCGCGTGTACATTTGTACGTTCTTTGATGCGGGAATAGCTCAGTTGGTAGAGCACAACCTTGCCAAGGTTGGGGTCGCGAGTTCGAGTCTCGTTTCCCGCTCGACGACGTGAGTCGTCACTTCCTCTTTATGCTGCATGCCTTGCCGTCTCATTCCCCCCTGATGGCGAGGCATTTTTTTATCCGATTTGTACTGTACGATAGTCGAAGGGGATAATCGACCAATGGCGCACATCACAGTAGATCCGACAATTCCGGGCATTCGCAGTTTGTTTACGTTTCGTCCGGAAACGGGCGGACCTCTTACGCGCCTTGCTCACGTGCTCTTGCACGGAGAGAGCCCCCTTACAAAAGGGGAGCGCGAGCTCATAGCAGCGTTTGTTTCGCACGGCAATGCATGCACGTTCTGCACGATGAGTCACGCAGCCGCTGCCCGACATCACTTCGGTGCCGACAAAGACATCGTCGACGATGTTGTGTACAACGGCAATCATACACGCCTCTCACCAAAAATGCAGCGTCTTCTTGCCATTGCAGAGAAGGTGCGGCGCGGTGGGCGGATCGTGACTGACGAGGACGTTGCGGCCGCTCGCGCCGAGGGGGCTGAAGACCGTGACATCCACGACGCGGTGCTTATCACTGCTGCGTTCTGCATGTTTAACAGGTACGTCGATGGATTGCGTGCACTTACCCCAACCGACCCAGATGTGTACGTGCCTATGGGTGCGCTGATGGCTGAGCGTGGATATGTCCGAGACTGATATGCCACACGCACGCGACATTGCAAGGCAAAACTGACATGCCGCACATTAACGTTTCGTCGCCTTTCCCGGGCATCACAGGTCTTCTCGAAGAACGACTCGATTCGAGCGAACACGTGCGAGACCTAACGCAGGCACTATTGCGAGGTCCGTCCTCGCTCACCGAAGGCGAACGCGAGCTCATCGCAACCCTAGTCTCGTCGCGCAACGCATGCAAGTTCTGCACAAACGCACATGCTTACACTGCTGCCCGCTACGTTGGCGGTATGGATGTAGTACAAAAGGTTATGAGCGATCATACCTCAGCTCCGGTGAGCGAACGCATGCATGCGCTGTTAACCATTGCAGCACTTGTTCAGGGTGATGCACGAGAAGTCGACGAGCAAGCAATTGCTCATGCGCGCAAAGCGGGTGCTTCGGACCTCGACATACACGACACGGTATTAACAGCAGCGTTGTTCTGCTTTTACAACCGCTATGTAGACGGACTTGCCTCAGACTATCCAGCAACCGATTCGTATTACGAGACGCTTGCAGAGCGCCTAACAACAAACGGATACGAGCGCAAAGGACTAACAAAGTAATGGCTCACATTAACGTACCTGAAGGTGCACCGGGCATTCGCGGTTTAATGATGTCGCACCCCGAGCAGACACGTCCGATGAATGAGTTGGCAAATGCCTTGCTGCATGACGAAGGGACGCTAACACCGGGCGAACGCGAAATGCTTGCTGCGTATGTGTCGAATGGTAACAAATGCAAGTATTGCGCTACGATACACACCGCAATTGCAGCACACCAGATGGGTGGCGATTACAGCGTAGTGCATGCGGTTCTGCAAGACCCCTCAACAGCCCCCATCACAGAAAAACTCAAAGCGCTGATGAACATTGGTGATAAGGTGCGGGAAGGGGGCTTGAACGTTACAGATGAAGACATTGCCCGTGCCCGAAACGAAGGCGCAACCGATGCTGAAATACATGATGCATTGTTGATTGGCGCGTCGTTTTGCATGTTTAATAGATACGTAGACGGACTTGCCACATGGGCACCGGACGATCTTAGTATCTATGATTCGATTGGCAAGACGCGTGCTGCTGAAGGCTACCTAACGGGATACAAACAAGTATTTTCTACGGGATCGGAATGAGGGTTGTCATTCTGTCATACACGACTGCCTCCTACACCTTCTAAGCCTATGGTAAAACAAGGGATAAGGGGCTTACAATACCTTTCAATTTCTGCGTCTCTAACACCTTCTGTAGATGGGGTGTTTTTTAGGCTCATTATCTAGATGTCCATTATGACACGAGTTCAGACGATTTTCGCTTGCGTCGTATGCCTAATGCTTGCTACTAGTGTGGCTCATGCTGGTGTGCCGCAGGGCGTGCGCGTTCAAACGTCAACGCCTACGTCGTACGCGTTTACGTACACCCCTGTCATCAAGTGGGACACGAACGTCGTTAATGGTCGAACCGTCATAACACCAGAGTTTGTTGGTGGCAGACAACATCAGAACATCGACGGAAGCATTGTGCAGTGGGTGTTACGTTTTGACATTGACGTTCCTTCAGCGACAGGCTTCGAGGTAACGAGATCACATGTCACGACGAACGAACGACAGTATCACCTCGCACCTATTGCGGAGGCTTTGTCCTTCTCCGGCATCATGCCGGAGCCCCTTACCGAACCCTTGAGCGTTCATTATGCCGGTATTGCTCGCGACCGACATGTGGCCGAAGTAAATATCGTAGTGGCCGAGACGCGTAATGGTGTAACGAAGTACGTGCGACAAGCTGAAGTAGCACTAGCGCTGAGTCCGTTGAAGCGCACAGCGGAACGTCTTAATAATAAAGATTACGAAGCGGTTCAGTCAGGTGCTGAGTCATTCACACATGTATATCGCATCAGCGTTGAGAAGCAGGGGATATACAGGATTTCAGCAGACGAACTTCGCAAACATTCAATTCCGACAGATGCAGCCGCAGCACGTTCGATGCGTGTGTTCGGGCGTGGTGGTACAGAACTACCTGAACATGTAGACTCGGCACTTGCGAATACATTAGCAGAACAGGACATCATCGTTCATACAAACGGAGATGGATCGATTCAGGACGTGATGTTCTACGCATCGGCGCCCGGTGGATTTCGTTGGAACGGGAAACGCGTATCGCATTTCATCAATCACTACGCTACGAAAGCAGGCTATCTGCTTACGTGGGGCGGGGCTGATGGGCGACGTGCACAAATGCGTGCGGCGCCCGTTGCAGAGCCGCCGCAGAAGCCGTCGCGCGTTACCGGACGGGTTTTTTTAGAAGAAGAAGTGGCCAGTCCGTACAGCTCTGGGTCCGGCCGACGTTGGTACGGACGCAGTATCGAGAACAAGGGGTCGATGTCCGTTACAACGGTGCTGCCCGGTTTTGTGCAAAGCGGAACGGTTCTTTATCGATTCGCTCTTGCCCATCGAAGTGGTCAGACGGGTGTATATACGATCTCGGAAAACGGGTCGGTCTTTGCACAGAAAAACATAGCCTCTGTACCCGAGTACATGGATGCGTATGATGACACGATGTCGGCTGTAATCGACGCAACGCGTCTGCCGTCTGACGGACGAAGTGCATTGCGACTGCAGTACGAGAGCGTCGATTTGAACGCAAACGGACTTCTAGACTGGTTCGAGATTCATTATCCTCGTGCGCTTTCTGCATCTGACGGAGAGTTTGAATTCTGGACGGATGCAGATGTACGGGGAGCACTTCAATACGATGTCTATGGCTTTAGCGGCGAGATATACGGTTTTGACATTACAAACAAGGCACGTCCGCAGCTCCTCGAAAACGCAGCGAACACTGGTGGCATGTTTGCAGCACGCGAGATTCTCGATAGTGCTTCTCCGCGCCAATACTTCCTCTCGAGCAACATTCGCACAGCGTCGCTAGAAAAAATTCCTTTTGCGAATCTGCGTGCAACACCTGCGAATACCGATGTCATTGTCGTAACACATCCCTCGATGCTGCAGTCGGCGAAAGCATACGCTGCGTATAGAAATTCAAAGGGTGACCTAACGGTGTCGGTCGTAACAACCGAAGAAATAGCGAACGAATTCAGCTACGGTGCACTCGACCCAACAGCAATGCGCGACTTCTTCTCCAATGCCCTCAGCACGTGGTCACAGAAGCCGCGTTATGTTTTGTTATGGGGCGACGGACATTTCGACTACAAGAACATTTCAACAAGTCAGACTAGCTTCATTCCTCCTTACGAATCGTTAGATCCGTATAACGCAGCGTATGGCCTGTACACGTATACCACCGATGACTACTTCGTGCGTGCCGTTGGTAACGACCTGCGCATCGATTTAGCTATAGGACGTATGCCGATTACATCTGATGAAGTCGGCTATGTAATGATAGAAAAAATTCGTCGCTATGAAAGCGAAACATCAACAGACGACTGGCGCACACGGGTTACGCTTGTCGCAGATGATGGTCCAACAAGTGACAGCAAGTCTGACCGCGATCTCCACCTGAATCAGAGCGAAGAACTCGCCGAGAATTACGTGCCGCGTGAATTTCAGTCCAAAAAACTCTACATGGTGGAGTACCCAACCGAAAACGTGGCGCGCGGCAGACGGAAACCTTCTGTAACTGATGAACTACTCTCGACAGTGAATACGTCGGGTACGCTCATTCTGAATTGGATCGGACACGGCAATCCACGTGTTTGGGCACATGAGATCGTCTTCGCACGTGAGACCACACCTTCGTCGATGACGAACAGTACTAAACCGTTCTTTCTTACTGCTGCCACATGCGACTTTGCACGGTTTGACATGACTGAGACTCAGTCGGGTGCCGAGGATCTTTTGTTACTTCCAGAAAATGGTGCCATTGGAGTTTTCTCTGCCACTCGCGTCGTGTTTGCAGCATCCAATGCCCAGATAACAAAGCAATTTTTTCTAGACCTGTTCACACGCGAAGCCGATGGTCGCTTCCCTCGACTTGGTGATGCAATGTTCGCTATGAAGCAGAAGTTCACTGGGAACAATGACGAGAAGTTCTTTTTGCTGGGTGACCCAACCATTCGACTTCATGTACCAGACAGACACGTTGTCTTTGAAACGTTGAACGACATCGCAATAACCGATACATCAACGATCAACCTCAAAGCATTGTCAACAGTTACCGTAACTGGTAGATGCACAAAGCTTGGTACGATGGATGTTGATGATACATTCAACGGTGTAGCCACCGTATCTCTGTATGATGCAACGGTCGATGTGTCGGTGATTGACACTGACGCAGAAAAAACTGTGAACAACTTCAGACGCCGTGGAGCTGCACTCAGTCGGGGCTCTTATAAAGTTGAAAACGGTCGCTTTACTGCTACGTTCGTTGTACCGAAGGACATTGGCTTTTCATCGTCGAACGCAGCACTCTTTGGATATGCTGTTGGCGATAGTACGCGCTTTGCCATGGGCGCTACCGAAAGAATTGTTGTCGACGGTGTCGAGGAGGCGCAGTTTAATGACGACATAGGTCCAGACATGGCCGTGTTTATGGATTCAAGAAAATTCATTTCAGGTGGCCTCGTTCGTTCGAATCCGATTCTCATTGTAGACCTCAAGGATTCCACAGGTATTAACACAACAGGCATTGGCATCGGACACGAACTCGAAGCGTCGTTCGATGAAGGCTTAATTATTGAGAACCTCACAACTACGTTCAGTACATCCCTCGAGAATAGTAGGGCGGGCACGGCAGAGAAACAGATTTTTGGATTGCCTTCCGGACATCACACTGTGCGTGTTCGTGCGTGGGACGTTCTGAATAATTTCACCGAAGCCACAACAACATTTCGCATTGCGGATTCGTCGGCTGGCGTCGTCACAGAAGGTATTACCAACTATCCCAATCCATTCGTATCAGCTACGACAATTCGATTCACGCATAACATGAGTCAGCCATTCAATGCCGAACTCAAGATTTTCGATATGCAAGGCCGTCTTGTCTTTACCGAACCGATGCGAATCGAAGATCGACAGACAGCAGAACTCACATGGAATGCGTTTGACAACGAGGGCGCGATACTCGGAACTGGCGTCTATCTCTGCGTAGTACGAATAACTACTGACGATGATCTTGTGCACGATGTCAGCGGCAAGTTGAGTCTCATTCGTTAATTTTGAATTCTTGACCTAGACCTCACGTAAGGAGAATGTATGACGATGATCAAAAAGGGCGCTTTAGCAGTAGCCATCATGGGCCTCATGGCGTCCACCACGTCGTTCGGCCAAGCCGGCGGTGCAGCGGTGCCCTTCCTTCTGATCAGTCCGGATGCCCGGGCCAGTGGTATGGGTGACGTGGGGACAGCTATTGCTGACGATGTGAACGCAGTGTTCTGGAATCCTGCAGGCTTGGGTTTTCAAAACTCACGTCAGATTGCGCTCAGCTTTTCTAAGTGGCTTCCACAGTTCAATGCAGACCTATTCTACTCTTATGGTACCTACGGTCAGTACATCGAAGCTATCGATGGTACAATAGCTGGTACAATGATCTTTATGAACCTGGGTGAATTCACTCGTACAGCACCCGATGGTACTGCTCTGGGTAAATTTCGCTCAAACGAATTTGCACTTGGCGTATCATACGGCACACACGTGGCAGAAGATTTGTGTGCAGGCATTCAGATCAAGTACATTCAGTCGAATCTTGCACCAGCTGGCCCTGGTCAGGCTGGTGCCGGAGTCGGAATCTCAGGTGCTTTCGATCTTGGCTTTCTCTGGAAACCGGATAAGCTCACACTGTTTGGTCAAAACTTCGACAACGTGCTCGGCCTGGGTATTAACCTCCAAAACGTAGGTCCGAAAGTAACCTATCTTAACGAATCCGATCCGCTACCAACAACCTTACGCATTGGTGTTGCATTCAAGCTCGTCGAAGACGAATTCAACGACCTGCTTATCTCCGCCGACTTCGCGAAGCTGCTCGTCCGCCGTGACGCACTTGGCTCAGATCCTATTCCAGTTTCATTTGTCACGTCATGGGGCAGAGGGGGCTTGGAAACCGGTGTCGGCCTGGAATACGTCTACGACCAGATCGTAGCCCTTCGTGGTGGCTATTTCACAGAGCCCCAGGCAGCAGGTAATCGTCAGTACTTCACACTCGGCGCGGGTGTTAAATACGAATTGTTCAAGCTAGACTTCTCGTACATCCTTACGATCGAAGAGAACCACCCGCTAGCAAACACATTACGGTTCTCGCTTCTCGTTGACTGGGGTACCGAGGGCTGAGGCCGGCTCGCTCATTGCAACGCTCAAATACCAATACTCGCATAGCGACAACTCATACCGGAATAACTCAAAGCCCCATTCACATTTGTGAATGGGGCTTTTTCGTTTTAAGTAGGGTTCTCTGGGGTCTTGTTTTTTGCCTTTGATGCACGCCAGCGTCTAATCAACCACCATGCAATAAGCACCGCGATGATGCCGGTAATCACCCAACCGTATGTGCCGATATAGGATTCTACAACACGCCAATTTTTGCCAAAGAGCATGCCGAGCCAAATCATTAATGCGTTCCACGCCGTAGCACTAAGCGTGCAATACAAGGTGGTGCGTAGAAAGGGGAGGCGTGAGAGGCCAGCAACGAACGACACTACACCACGTGTGCCCGCAAGAAACCGATTGACAACAATAATGAGACCCTGATACTTCTCGAACCATCGTTCGACCTTTGCAATCGATTCTGGCTTTATAAAAGGTATTCGCCCGGAATCAACAAGACGACGACCATATTTTCGTCCTATCCAATACGTTGTCGCAAAACCACCCACACTACCAAGAGTGGACGCGATAAGGAGGGGTACAAAGCCCACAGTTCCGATTCCGACCATCGTTCCACAAAACAAGAGCAGCACATCACTTGGTGACGGTGGTACGAGATTCTCGATGTAGCAAACAATCAGTGCGAACAGTAATACCCCCCATACAGGGAGTCCGTTCAAGAATTCGATCAGGGACTCTATCATGCTGCAAACATAACCGCGTCGCCCCTTCACTTCGTAATTTTGTGTGGCCAGCTCGTTAACGCAAAAACTGGCGCTCACCCATGCCCTAATCCTAACCCCAATCCAATTACTTGCGCTTCGCGCCCCTTACCAATGAAGTCCTCCCCAAAACCATTTGTGAACGAATCGTTTCTCGATTTTTCGAAGCCCGATGTTGCTTCAAGGCAGCAGGCAGCGCTCGAAGCTGTGCGTGAGCAATTCGGGAAAGAATACCCGAATATCATTAATGGCAAGAAGGTCCGTTCGACCGACAAAACCATTAGCGTAAATCCTGCGCAACCGTCAGAGGTGGTGGGGATTTTTCAAAAGTCGGGTAAGGACGATGCAGGCAAGGCCCTGAAGGCGGCGTTGAAGGCATTCGAAGTTTGGAAGGATGTGCCATACACGAAGCGAGCTGGTGTTCTGTTCAAAGCTGCTGGCATTATGCGCAAACGTCGACTCGAGATTAATGCGTGGATGATCTCAGAGGTAGGTAAAAATTTTGCTGAAGCAGATGCCGACACAGCAGAGGCTATTGATTTTCTTGAGTTTTACGGACGTGAAGCGCTGCGCTACGGGGCCCCACAACCCATCGTTCCTGCAAAGGGCGAAGACAACCAGATGTATTATGTGCCACTAGGCGTAGGCGTCGTAATCCCACCGTGGAATTTTCCATTCGCAATTCTCGCAGGCATGTGTTCTGCAGCTATCGTAACTGGCAACACAGTTATCGTAAAACCTTCGAGCGATTCGCCTATGATGGGTTGGCTCTACATGAGCATTATGACAGAAGCTGGCTTGCCCGATGGTGTACTGAACTTCCTCGTGGCCAGCGGTGCGGAAGCGGGTGACTACCTGGTCGGACATCCTAAGACTCGTTTTGTATCGTTTACGGGCTCTATGGAAGTCGGACTGCATATCAACCAGCTTGCAGCTACACCGCAAAAAGATCAGATATGGATTAAGCGTGTGGTTGCCGAAATGGGCGGCAAAGATGCGATCGTGGTGGATAAAGATGCCAATGTCGACGAAGCAGTGGCTGGTGTTGTCGCAGCAGCGTTCAGCTTTCAGGGACAAAAATGTTCTGCATGCTCGCGTGCAATTGTCGATGCACATATCTACGACGAGTTCGTAACAAAACTTAAAATCTCGGTCGATGCGCTTCAAGACAAAATCGGCGACCCGGCAACAAATGCACTGGTGGGTCCTGTAGTCAGTGCCCGCGCTGAAAAAACCATCCTCAACTACATCAACGTTGGTAAAAAAGAAGGCAAACTCATCTCAGGGGGCGGCAAGGCCAAGGGGCACGACGGCTACTTCATCGAGCCGACAGTATTCGTGAACGTCAAACCCAATGCGCGCCTCATGCAGGAAGAAATATTCGGTCCAGTTCTTGCGGTCTGCAAAGCCAAGAACTTCGATCATGCTCTAGAAATTGCAAACAACACGATCTACGGACTCACTGGCGCCGTCTATACGAAGAGCGAAAAGAAACTCAAGCGAGCGCAAGCCGAGTTTCATTGTGGCAATCTGTATCTGAACCGCAAGTGTACAGGCGCTCTCGTTGGTGCTCATCCGTTCGGTGGCTTCAACATGAGTGGCACAGATTCGAAAGCCGGCGGACGTGATTATCTACTGCTGTTCCTTCAGGCGAAGACCGTAAGTCGTAAGATCTAAGATTTTGAATCAATATTGGAACTACACATGAAAACATTTCTTTTAGCCATCATCGCGCTGCTAAGCGTGAGTGTTGTGCAGGCAGGCGACCTATTTAAAGGCACCATAACGTACAATGTTTTAGGACCTGGTGCACGAGGATTGAATGTCTTGTCGCTGCTAGGTGATGGTAGCCTTATCCGCCTGGACGTGATTATGACTGAGCGCACATTGTCTGTTATTCGGAACCCTGAAACCAAGACACTCATTGTGCTGATACCAGAGCGTAAGATGGCAATGTCCGTTGCCGAGACGAAGTCGATGAATGGTATGGGCTTCGCGGGTGACGAAACGGGAGTACCTGTGCACACCATCTCCAAAGAAATCGTACAGATCCTTGGTCACGATACACATCTTGAAACTGTTGTGTATCCTAATGGCAACAAGGTCGAAGCATGGGTAGCCAACGATCTTGGTATGTTCTCTATTCCAGATTCGTTTGCAGGCTCGATGAAAACATGGGCAAACACAAAGGGCGTTCCCTTGCGCGTAGTAAAGTGGGAGAATGGTGCAGAAACTGTCCGTCTAGAAGCCTCTGTCGCAACCTCAAAGACACCCGACACCGCATTGTTTGTTGTCCCTTCCGACTACCAGCAAGCCGCAATGCCCCAGCGATAACTGCATGCTAAAGATTGTCGCGCTTCTGCTCGTATCGGTAACTATCATGTCCGCTCAGCCCGAGGGTACATGGATTAACATGCGATTCATCGAGGAGCTAAAAGCAAAGAAGTCTGTGCTCAAAGCCATGAGTATTCTTCGAGCCGACGAGCTCCTCGTTATCCGTGCCGTACGCCAGCGCGATAGCACGATAACATTGTTTGCATCTCGCACATTCGATGATGGTGTGCAAACCGAGGTCAGTACAAAAACTGTCGGTGGAGTAGGTGACCAACGTAGGATTACGGCACTAGGTCAGACCTGGCTGTTAGGCATCGACAAAGCAAAGGGCGAGTACCTTGCTCTGCATTCCACGGTCGACTCCAATGCACTCCCCGATGTCTTCGCGTATATACCGTCTAAGAATCAGAACGCAGACTTCATTTATCAGCGCGTTCTTAACTCAGCCACACTTTCGGGTACATACCAAGACGCAAAGGGAAAGATCTATGCGTTCTCATCGCTTCAGCACGCCAAGACGCCAAAGCTCGAGTTCAACTATCGCATCATCGTCATGCCAGACAAACCCTATCAGATAATGGAAGTTGTATCCGACAAACCGAAGCCCACGCGTTACGCATACGAAGTATCTGGTGATCAGCTCAGCATATCAACATTCAAGTCGAACGGCTCCCTCAAGCCTCTGTACAAGCTAAAGAAGCAGTAGTCCACCCTACCGATAGTCTATAGCCCCACCCCTCGACTAGCCGCTACTCGTCGTCATGTGCATGCGTCAGGTATTCCTTATGCAGTTTGTTCTGGACTGTTGTGGGGACGGGTTGAAATTCTGCGAAGGTTGAAGTGTACGAGGCACGACCTTGTGTAAGGCTACGAAGTACGGTTGCGTATGAATCGAGCTCTGCTAAGGGCATGCGTGCTTTAATGACTTGGTAGTGTCCGTCGGCGTCTACGCCTACGATGACGGCGCGGCGAACTGGTAGGTCGCTCATGACGTCGCCGACGATTTCTTCGGGGATTAGAACTTCGATGTCATACATGGGTTCGAGCAACAACGGATCGGCCTTGATGAAGGCGTCTTTGAACGCCATACGTCCCGCCGTTTTGAACGCAGCTTCGTTTGAATCGACAGCGTGCATTTTGCCGTCGTAGACGCTTACACGGACGTCGCGGACATAGGAGCCGGTGACCGGACCTTCTGTCATCTTTTCCATGACGCCTTTCTGAATGGCGGGTAGGAATCGAAGGTCGATAACACCACCCACAATGCAGTTAACGAAAACGAGCTTGCCACCCCACGGTAGATCGTGCACTTCTGTGCCACGAACGGTAAGTCCTTCGGGAGCTTTCATGCCTTCATGATATGGCTCGACACGCATGTGTACTTCCGCAAACTGTCCAGCACCGCCAGATTGTTTTTTATGACGGTACACCCCATCGACTTTTCGCTGGATTGTCTCGCGGTAGGGGATACGAGCTGGGATGTAGCCGACGTCTAACTTAAACCTGTTTACAATGCGCTGTTTTGCAGTCTGTAAATGCATTTCTCCCTGACCATGCAGGATTGTTTGTTTTAGGTCCTGCGAATGCTCTACCTGCAGTGTTGGATCTTCTTCATGCATCTGATTCAAAGCAAGTCCGAGTTTATCTTCTTCGCCCTTGCGGTTGCTAACAACGGCAACACGGACCTTTGGCGCGGGAAATTGAATTGGTGTGAGTGTAAGGTCGAACCCTTTATCGTGCAGCGTATTGTTTACGTGGGTGTTCTTGAGTTTCACAACTGCGCCGATATCACCGGCTTCGAGTTGAGGTACGTCTTGACGTTTTTTACCATTCACAACGAAGAGCTGACCCAGCCTTTCGGTAACGCCTGTCTGTTCGTTCACGAGGTCCATGCCCTGCTTCACCGTACCCGAATACACCCTAAAGAACGACATATCGCCAAGGTTTGCTTCGTTTGCCGATTTGTAAACAAAGATACAAGTCTTACCCTTCGGGTCGGCGGTGAGCATCGTGCCGTTTGCAGTTTCGACAGCAGGCATTTCTACGGGAGCTGGAATCACAACATCGATGAAAGACATCAAGCGTCCAGCACCCATGTTGTGCTTCGCCGATGTGCAGAAGAGAGGAAATATCTGACGCTTGATCATCGATGCTGTTAGCCCCTTACGCATCTCATCTTCGTCGAGTTCGCCCTTCGATAGATAATGGTCCATGAGCGTCTCGTCGTTCTCAGCAATAATCTCGATGAGGTCGTTGTGTAGTTGCGATGCCCGTTCTTTCTCACTCTCAGGAATGTCTTCTTTTGCCGGTTTGCCTCCGGTTGGCGAGAACACGTAAGCCTTCATCGTCAGCACATCGATAATCGTATGGAAGCCTGTACCCTCACCGAGAGGGTACTGAACAACAGTAATCTCACGTCCAAAACGGTCCTTCGCCTGTTCCGTCGTCTTCCAGAAGTTGCTCTGCTCGTGATCGACCTTGTTCACCACAAAAATCATTGGTGTATTAAATGTTTTTGCCTGCTTCCAAAGCGATTCTGTACCAACCTCTACGCCATGATGTGAATTCAGCACCATAATGGCCGTATCCGCAACGCGCAGCGCACCGAGCACTTCGCCGACGTAGTCTACAAAACCCGGTGTGTCGATGATGTTGATCTTGTAGTCGCGCCATTCGGCGAACAACGTCGTTCCGAACACCGAAGAACTTCGCTCGTGTTCGATATCATGGTAGTCTGAGGCTGTAGAGTGGTCTTCGACGGAGCCGCGGCGCGTTATTTCGCCGGATTCGAAGAGCATACACTCGGCGAGTGTGGTCTTTCCGGACCCCGAATGGCCCATCAGGGCTACATTTCGTACGTGATGGGCATCATAGGACTTCATGACATCTCCTGCGGAGGACGTGAGTTTTCCTGAACACGATTGGGGGCGGAACATACGAAATCCAGACCCTCGCGAAGCGCCCCCTAACCTGTTGCCTGATTTAGGCTTCCTGCGTATCTTTGTTGCTCTAAAGTCTAGAACAATCGTCCAGGAGTATGTCATGCACCCCAAGGTGAGACAGATAGAATCGATGGCCAAAGCCGAAGCCTTCGAATTACGCAAGGCCAAAGCAGGCGACCTGTCGCCAGAAATGCCGTCATTCCGCCCAGGCGACACGGTGAAAATTGCCGTGCGTGTGGTTGAAGGTGAAAAAGAACGCATCCAGAATTTTCAGGGTGTGGTTATTGCTCGTCGTGGTGCAGGCATCAACGAAACATTCCGCGTTCGCAAAATCAGCAATGGTGTTGGCGTAGAACGGATTTTTCCTGTGCATTCGCCAACCATTCAGTCGATGACGGTGCTCAAGAGTGGTTCGGTACGTCGCGCAAAGCTCTACTACCTCCGTGGTATGAGCGAAAAGAAGATTCGTCAAAAGCTGGCATAGCGCGCGACAGGTGCAGCGCGCGATCAGCGCAGCACTTAGCGAGCGAACAGCGCGCAAACCACAGCGGCCCTTTGCTTTCGTATACATCGACCTTTCAAGACCTCGCTTCGGCGGGGTCTTTTCGTTATATAAGGTCGTGAGCCACTTCGTAGTATCAATGGCTCGTTATAGGTCGTGAGCCACTTCATATTCTGACAGGCTTGTTACAAGAGCCGTAGATTGCAGAATGAACGTTGGCATAATCACCATAGGCGACGAACTCCTCATCGGACAGGTTGTAAACCGTAATGCTGCATGGATAGCAGAAAAGGTTACAATACATGGTGGCCGGGTAGTGTCGCATGAAGTTGTTGCCGATACCGACGTCGACATCGTACGAGCAATAGATGCGTTGCGTACTCGCGTTAACCTGCTCGTGCTAACGGGCGGATTGGGTCCGACACACGACGATATCACAACACAAGTCCTTCAGAACTATTTCGATAACGCTGAACCCACCCTCCTGCACAACAACGTTGGCACAGCTCACGGAATCATGTATACCCACGATGCGCTAACGCTCGTTGCCCTGCCGGGTGTACCGGCGGAGATGCAGTACATTGTTGCGAACGGACTTCTTCCTCTTATCTCAGATCGCATTGCTCAGGAAGGGGCTCCGACATGGGGCTACCGAACCTTGCAGACAACGGGTATTGCTGAGTCGCGCCTCTCAGAACTGATTGGCGATGTTAAGCAACTGCCCCATGCTTGCACATTGGCATTTCTGCCGAACTACCACGGTGTTCGACTTCGCATTGGCGTGTGTTATGCGGATGCCTTGAGACGGATGCAGGCGCTCGAAGACGTTAAGGCAGTGATCGATGAACGCACGGGACGTTATGTGTTTGGTGAAAGCGACGACACGATTGCATCGGCCGTTGGCAATCTGTTGAAGTCTGCTGGTGCTACTGTGAGCGTTGCAGAATCGTGTACAGGCGGACTTCTTGGTGCTGCAATTACAGAAGTACCAGGCAGTGCGACGTATTTCATCGGTGGCGTAATTAGCTATTCAAATGATGTGAAAGTCCACGAACTTGGTGTACTTCAAGAAGACCTCGATTCGGTCGGTGCAGTAAGCCGCGAAGTGGCAGAGCAAATGGCACGTGGTGTCAGCCGAAAACTCAATACAACGTATGGCATAAGCATTACTGGTATCGCGGGTCCTGATGGTGGTACAGAAGAGAAAACGGTGGGGCTTGTGTGGATTGCTGTCGCCGGACCCGAGGGCATAAAGGTAAAGCGCTTTCTATTCGGCAACGATAGAAACGTCAACCGTCAGCGAAGCGTTGGTGCGGCGCTCGGCATGCTCTATAGAATGCTCAAGGGCCTGGATGACTGAGGCCATTCACAAAGATCAACCGAAGCAAAGTGAAATTTCAACGCCGAAGCAAACTGGAAGTATAGCACCGCTCATCCTTGCAATCGAAACCTCGTGCGACGATACAGCAGTGGCTGTTGTTCGTGGATCTGAGGTACTAAGTAATGTTATTACCTCGCAGGACATTCACAACCTATACGGTGGCGTTGTACCTGAACTAGCGTCGCGCGAACACATGAAAGCCATGGCACCTGTTACACATGCAGCACTCGCGCATGCGGACGTAGGCATAGGCGACATAGATGCAATTGCGGTAACAACTGGACCCGGTCTGCCAGGGTCGCTCATTGTGGGTACACACTTCGCGAGGGGGCTCGCATTCAAACTTCAAAAGCCTCTCATCGCCATCAACCATATCGAAGCACACATGTATTCGGGTTATCTCGAACATCCAGGGTTGCCATTTCCGAGTGTGTGCCTGGTGGTAAGTGGTGGACATACCTCGTTGTTTTATGTTGAGTCGTTCACAACATACAGCGTGTTAGGTCGCACGAAGGATGATGCAGCCGGAGAAGCGTTTGATAAGGTTGCGAAGATGCTCGGTCTGGGGTACCCGGGAGGTCCGCACATCGATCGGCTTGCCAAAGAGGGCAATGCTGCTACGTATAATTTTCCGCGTGGTCTGATGCACGAAGAAGGATATGATTTTTCGTTCTCGGGACTTAAGACGTCCGTACGTTACTACATTCAGCGCGTGAAGGACGAAGGCGGCATTATAAACAATGCAGATATCGCTGCTTCGGTACAGCGTGCAATCGTCGACGTACTCGTATCGAAGACACTTAAAGCAGCAGATGCCGTCGACGCTCCTGCAGTTTGCATTGCGGGTGGAGTTTCGGCAAACTCAGAGCTTCGCAGCACCATGTTAAAGCGATGTGCTGAAGCGAACAGAATGTTCGTTGCACCACGTACAGACTACAGCGTAGACAATGCTGCTATGATTGGTTTCCTTGCCGGACGCCGACTTGCAAACGTGCAAGAACTGAGCTAACAGCCCCTTCTGTCCCTTCTGTCCGTTCTGTCCGTTCTGCCCCTTCTGCCCCTTCTGTCCCTTACCACTACCCCTTAAACACTGCCTTTACTTCGTCGACGACGCTTTCAATAACGTCCTCGACTGCATGTGCAGCTTCGCCAAGTGATTCGCCAACACGCTTGCCGACTTCGGGTGCAGAATTGTTGAGCGAGGGGTAGAGGTCGAACTGACGGCAGAAGGTTTTGACGTCTTCTTTGACTGCTGCGTACACTTCGGGCTTGTCGAGGTTTGTAATAACGCGGTCGAGGAGGAGAGCGATGTGACGCATGTCGTCTTCCTTCATGCCACGCGACGTCATAGCAGCCGAACCAAGACGAATGCCCGATGTTACTAGCGGTGATTGCGTGTCATACGGAACAGCGTTCTTATTACATGTGATGCCCGATGCATCGAGAGCAATCTCTGCAGCCTTGCCGGTGGTGTTTTTGTTGCGAAGGTCGATGAGCATTAGATGATTGTCTGTACCACCTGATACAACATTGTAGTCGAGATTCAATAACGCTGCGCTCAGTGCCTGTGCGTTACGTATTACTTGCTTTGTGTACGTATCGAAGTCGTCTGTAAGGCATTCACCGAATGCAACAGCCTTTGCTGCGATGACGTGCATTAACGGACCGCCCTGAATGCCTGGCATTACCCACGAGTCGATGAGTTCGCCCATGAGCTTGGTACGCCCGGACTTTGGGGCAACCTGACCGAATGGATTCTCGACATTCTTGCCAAGAAGGATGACGCCCCCTCTTGGGCCCCTTAACGTCTTGTGAGTTGTGCTTGTAACGACGTCGCAGTAGGGGACAGGACTCTGCAAGCGTCCCTTTGCAATGAGTCCGGCCGGATGCGCGATATCCGCCATCAAAAACGCACCAACCTTGTCGGCAATCGTACGAAAGGCTTTGAAGTCTATCTCGCGCGAATACGCAGACGCACCTACCGTAATCATGCGTGGTTTGTGTAGGGTAGCGAGTTCCTCAACAATGTTATAATCGATACGACCCGTCTCTTTGTTGAGTCCGTATCCGAAAAAGTTGTAGAACTTGCCCGAAAAGTTCACTGGCGAACCATGCGTTAGGTGTCCACCATGCGACAGGTCCATACCCAGTACCGTATCGCCGTGCTTCAGGTATGTGAAGTAGGTGGCCATGTTGGCGCCAGAGCCTGAATGCGGCTGGACATTCGCGTACTCGGCACCAAAGAGCTGCTTGACACGATTGATGGCAAGGGTCTCTGCAACATCTACCCATTCACACCCGCCGTAGTATCGCTTGCCTGGATAGCCTTCGGCATACTTATTCGTCAGGATGCTCCCTTGAGCCTCCATGACGCTAAGAGAAGTGAAGTTCTCGCTCGCGATGAGTTCGAGTTTGTCGCGCTGACGTTCGAATTCGCCTTGAAGGGAATTGAATACTTCGGGGTCGGTAGATAGGACGTTTGAATACATAAGACCTCAGAACACACATCAGAAAAACGTGCACGTAATAACGCGCACGTACAAGACATCAGACGTCGACTATCGAACTACGCTCATCGGAATCACAGAAGCCTGACGCTCGTTGCGAATACGCACGGTGTACATACCCGAGAGCAGTGATGACAATGGAATACTCACTACTGGCGATGTCACGTACATAGACGAGACAAGTGCCACAACCGATCCAGTTGCATCAACGGCTTCTATGGCTGCTGTAGTACCCATCCATGATGCGGGTAACGTAAGTGTTGCTTGATCGAAGGCAGGATTTGGAGCAAGCACAAGGCCCGCTGCTGCCGCATCATCCGCTACAGAGGAAATTCCTGCAACACAAATGGTCTGCTTCGTAATCGCATGCACGGCACACGTAAGTCCACCACCAGGTGTCTGTGATACCCACGTCATCAACCAGAACGGTGTGCCAGCGGGGAAGTCGAGCACGGGCTCTTGCGATACTGTAAGCACTGTCCCAGCAGGGATGCTATCTGGATGTGCTGTGTGAAATGTTGCATAGTCGCCATCAGCATTAAGGGCCGAAATTAAGACGGCACCCTCGATGTAATCTGTTGGAAGAACTGTGCGGCCAAGTCCGGCGGAAGGAAATGAGGTGCTGGGAAGAAGTGCCGATGCGTCCTGGCAGCCAATAAAAGGGATTTTGCCGTATGGTTTAAAAAAAACGCTGTCTGCGTGTACATCCAAGAAGACATAAATCCACGCCATGGCCTTACCGTCCGACATGTTCATGCCGGTGTTATTGCCTGCCGAAATTTCATACGCACCATTGACAATGGCAACTAGGATTGAACCTGGCGCTCCGGTATTTGCTGAAGTTTGCGCCCCACTCTGACATGCTTTTGGGGCAAACTTTTCAAACTGTGCATACGAAGTCGTAGCGACAAGGAGCATTAGTAGAGTAACGACTTTTGACATAGAATCTCCGTAAAGTGTTGTACTGGTTGTCCACAAATCTACCCATTACCGAGACTGATGGCTAATTTTGCAGAATGACCAAGAATGAGTGGATGGAAGTAGCACGTACCGTTGTTGCGTCACGCTACATCGATACGATAGAAGAAAACGAGTTAGCCCCTTCTGGCAAGGTAACGTATCAGTTCTCGGCGCGTGGACACGAGTTGGCTCAGGCCATTCTGGGTGGTCTAATGCGGCACGGACACGATGCTGCCACGGTGTATTACCGATCACGGCCGTTCGTGATGGCCGCCGGCATGACCTTCGAAGAGTCGTTTGCCGGACCGCTAGCGCTCTCGGGCAGCCGCAGCGGTGGACGCGACATTGGCGTTGTACACCATCTGCCAAACAGGCGTGGAGTGGCGGTGCTGCCGGCCTCAGGTGACGTGGGCGCGCAATACACTCCAGCCGTGGGGTGGGCCCAGTCGATTCTTTACAGAAAAAATGTCCTTAAAGACGAAGCATGGAAAGGGGCTATCGCTGTCGCTCTAGGGGGCGACGCGTCGGTTGCAACGAACGGTTTCTGGGCCGCGCTTACGATTGCCACAACCCAGAAACTTCCGATGCTGTTTTTCATCGAAGACAACGGTTATGGCATAAGTGTACCAGGCAACTACCAGACTCCTGGTGCAAACATTGCGTCGAATCTTGCTGCGTTCGCAAGTCTGCGCATTGTCGAATGTGATGGCACGATGCCAGAAGAAGCAGAACGGTTGATAAGCAAAACCGTCGATCATGTGCGTGAGCATAAGGGTCCGGCCTTGCTGCGAATTCGTGTTCCTCGTCTGTGCGGACACTCTGGCGCCGATAATCAATCGTACAAACCGAAAGAACAGCGTGACGACGAGGCGCAGCGCGATCCGCTGCAGCGATTGCAGGAGTTTTTTGCGAAGAAGAAGTATTTCGATGCCGATGCATGGACTGTCTTTTCAGATGGAATCTCAGAGGAAGTGCGTACGGCCGCAAACGCTGCTGTGGCGCAGCCCGAGCCCGAACCGACAGATGCATTTGCTCATGCATTTGACAGTGGCAAGAAACCTCTTCATGGAGGTATGGCTTCGGAAGACATTGCTCCACTCGAAGGCTCGGATGTTGCCGAAGAACAAGGCACCCGCATCAATCTTATCGAAGCTGTAAAGCGCACACTTGATTACGAACTGGAAAACAATCCACGCTTACTCGTGTTTGGCGAGGACGTTGGCGCAAAGGGTGGTGTGCACGGTGCAACGGTCGATCTACAGTTGAAGTACGGTGTAGAACGTGTGTTCGATACGTCGCTAAGTGAAGAAGGCATCATTGGACGTGCTGTGGGCATGGCGATGGCCGGACTTGTTCCCGTTCCTGAAATTCAGTTTCGCAAGTATCTCGATCCTGCAACAGAACAGATTAACGACTGCGGTACACTGCGCTGGAGAACGAACGGCGACTTTGCCGCACCAATGGTTGTGCGCATACCCGTTGGCTTTAGCAAACGCACTGGCGATCCGTGGCATTCTGTAAGTGGTGAATCGATCTTTGCACACACCGTTGGATGGCGTGTTGCGATGCCTTCGAATGCACGTGATGCAGTTGGTTTACTACGCACAGCGATGCGCGGGAACGATCCGACGTTTTTCCTCGAGCATCGGGCGATTCAGGACACTGCACCTGGACGTGGAGTGTATCCCGGACATAATTTCATGCTGCCATTTGGTGTAGCAGAAATAGTGCGTGCAGGCTCGCGTGCGACGGTAGTCTGTTGGGGCGAAATGGTGCATCGTGTGCGTGGCCTTGTCGAGGCTGCGAACATGGATGTAGAGATCATCGATCTACGTACAATTGTGCCCTGGGATCGCGAAGCAGTATTGACTTCGGTGCGGAAGACCGGACGTACGATGATTGTGCATGAAGACACGATCACGTGTGGCTTTGGTGCCGAAATAGCATCCGTTATTGCACAGGATGCTTTTGCATATCTGGATGCACCTGTAGTTCGCATTGCCACACCCGACATCCCCATCCCGTACAACAGGGGGATGATGGAAGCGGTAATTCCAAGTAACCAGAATATCACACAAGCACTGAACAACCTCCTTGCATACTAGAATTGTACTTGCGAACTAATTGTGTACTTGCGAACTAATTGTGTACTTGCGAACTAATAGTGTACTTGCGAACTAATAGTGTACTAGTTTATTAATGAAGAAGCTGGTCCTACGACAAACTAGTGTCCAGTCCGGCGGGGGAGCTCACCCCTACCGCATCGATTACGATAGTCTGCTGAATCCGGCACAGATGCAGGCTGTGATGCATAACAACGGACCCGCCCTTGTACTTGCGGGTGCAGGCACTGGCAAAACACGCACACTTACATACCGTGTAGCGCGCCTCGTCGAAGACGGCGTAGACCCTGCTTCGATTCTACTATTAACATTCACGCGTAAGGCATCGCAAGAAATGTTGCGTCGAGCTTCGTCGTTACTCGACGGACGCTGCGAACGCGTGAGCGGAGGTACGTTCCATTCCTTTGCAAACAAGGTGCTGCGCAGATTTTCCGGCAGCATTGCAATGCGATCGCCCTTCACGGTGCTCGACCAGAGTGACGCACAAGACGTAATGAACCTCGTGCGCGCAAACTTCGATGTTGCGAAGCTCAAGAAACGCTTTCCGCAGAAGAGCACGCTGCAGGCCATGTATAGCAAGTCGGTAAACACTGGTCAACCACTTGTCGATGTTATTGCAAAAGACTACTCATCGTATATCGAAGAAGCCGAGCGCATTGCCGAGGTTATTCGCGCCTATAGTGCGTACAAGACTCAAAATGGTATGGTCGATTACGACGACCTCTTGCTACACCTACTTGCGTTAACAAATCACGAAGAGATCGGACCCATACTGCGCAAGCAGTTTGCCCATGTAATGGTGGATGAATACCAGGACATCAACGCACTGCAACACGCTATTGTCAAGGGGCTTGTGGGCGAAAGGGGCAACGTTCTTGTTGTAGGCGACGATGCACAGAGTATCTACGCATTTCGTGGAGCCGACATCAAAAACATTCATGCATTCCCGGAATCATTTCCAGGATGCAAGCTCATACGCCTCGAGCATAATTATCGCAGCACGCAACCTGTTCTCGATGTATGCAATGCTGTACTGCGTGATGCTCCAGGCATGTATGTGAAAGAGTTATTCAGCGATCGTAAAGAAGGTGAACAACCAATGCTTATAAGTTGCCTGAACGAAAGACAACAAAGCGTGTTTGTTGTAGAGCAGATCCTTGAATTGCGTGAGAACGGCACACCACTTAAAGCAATAGCTGTTCTCATACGAAGCGGATTCCTGTCATTCGATCTGGAAATTGAACTTGGTAAAGCCAACATCCCATTCAGGAAGTTCGGTGGACTACGTTTTGCAGAAGCAGCGCACATTAAAGACGTCCTTGCGTTTCTGCGCCTCACCGTAAACCCACGTGATGCGATTTCTTGGTACCGCGCACTCCTGCTTCAGGATGGTGTTGGTGCAAAGACTGCAGCAAACGTGTTAGAAATGCTCCTTGCGTCAGCAGACCCTTACCACACTGATATTGTCCAATCGAAGAGCCGAGCTTCGAAAGTTGTTGCGCAGGTGATTGAAGAAATCAAACGTGCCAGCGCCATAACAAGCGCTGGCGATCGGGCACGAGAGTTGGCAGCGTGGTATAAGCCGACGATGGAGCGCGCGTACGACGATCATGTAAAGCGCTGGAAAGACATCGAGAGTCTTCTTGCAATATGCTCGCGGTATTCGTCGGTAGAGACATTTCTTTCTGACATCGCACTCGAGCCGCCTTCCGAGACCCTTGACGAAATCGATCGGGACGATGGTGAAGACGAATTCGTAACCATCAGCACCATTCATTCGGCGAAGGGACTTGAATGGAATACGGTGATGCTTATATGGGCAAATGAGGGACGAATTCCCTCAGCACGGTCTGCTGAATCCGAAGCGTCGCTCGAGGAAGAGAGGCGCCTGCTTTATGTCGCCTGTACACGAGCCAAGGAGCGGCTAATCCTGACGTATCCGGCCGTAATGTTTGAGTGGGAGCACACCGATGTTGTAGGTAGGCCGAGCAGGTTCCTGGATAATGTGGACAAAGACATGTTACCTACGTTTCTGTTAGCCGAAGACAATTGAAGAGACTCGTTGACGGCTAAGCGACGGACGTTTAGAATACCAGTGATAATACTAGATTACTATTTGGTAAAAAACCGACTATCTTAGGGGATGGAGCCACCGAAATTAGATACATGAGTCAACCAACGTTACAAGAACTTGGCAGCGTTTTAAAGCAAGCGTTGCCTAGGTTCGGTGCGACTAGGAGTGTACCCAAAGGCGGACGTGCCTCTGCCATGATGGTGCTCACCGACTGTGTTACCCTTGCGCTAGTTTTATGTGCTGTACTAGCTGTCAGAGCCTTTTACGGTGAAATCGGATTGCCGATTCGTGAATGGGTGCCGGTATTCGTTGCAATCATTGCAAGCAATGTTGTTGCTTCTGCGTGGCGAGGCATTTACCCCGGATACGGTGTTTGTGCAAGTGCGTTATTGCGTTCGACATTCTACACGCTTACGGGTGTGTTTGCTGGAGTCATCGCACTTTCGCTTCTGACTACTGGTTCGCTTCCGTACTTACGCTCGATTATGTTTCTCGCTTGGGTAGCTAGTGTACCTGCGCTTTCCATTGCGAGGATGGCAATAAGGCGAATGATTAGCCACTTTGAATGGTACGGCGAACCCGTAATCATTCTTGGTGAAGCATCTCTAGCGTATCAAATTGTAGACACTCTGCGCGAACACGGGCACATCGGATTACGTCCATTTATTATTGTCGAATACAACGAGCCTAACGCCGAATATGGATATTATAAGAATGTACCTGTCATCGGGGGTATCGACAATGTTGTTCCTCTCGCAAAGCATTTTCGCATTTCGCGTTGCGTGGTTGCCTTAGCACACGTGAACACAGAAGCAGTTGCTAAGAAGCTCGAAATGATTTGCCAGGTCGTTCCACAGACAACGGTTATAGGCGAACAGGTGCCACCTTCTGTAATGTGGATATCGAATTCTCAAACCGATATAACAATGACAACCGACGTGGCCTTGCGGCTGAGACAACCCGCGCTACGATTGAAGAAACGACTGTTCGATCTCGCTATCGCCATGCCACTACTAATTGTAACTGCGCCATTGATGGCCATCATTGCAATGGCAATCCGTGTTTCTTCGCGAGGCCCGGCATTCTATACTCAGGAGCGTGTGGGTGACAAGGGGAAAACGTTTCGTGTTTTGAAGTTTCGAACCATGGTGACGAATGCAGACGAGGCACTTAATGCCATGCTCGCAATAGACGAATCGTTGCGCGATGAGTACTTACACTTTCACAAACTGAAGAATGACCCGCGCATTACGAAGGTCGGTCGCTGGCTAAGAAAATTCTCATTGGATGAACTACCGCAGCTATGGAATGTGATGCGTGGTGACATGGCCATTGTCGGACCTCGTCCGATGTTACCTGTCGAGTTCAGCCTGTTGGGCAAATCCATTCCCGCTGCATATGCCGATGCTTACATGAGTTCGCGTCCGGGTATCACAGGCCTCTGGCAAGTAACCGTGCGTTCTACAGAGTCATTTAGCGTCCGGATGAGTGTCGACCGTTATTACATTCGCAACTGGTCATTATTCCTCGATTTTTATCTCCTTCTTCGAACCATAGGGGTGGTATTCACTGGCCGGGGGGGGTATTGAGTACGGTTCTGTTTCTAACGCCTCGATATCCATGGCCGTTGATAGGAGGCGACCGAATCAAATCGTATCATCTGCTTCGTTATCTCGCAACAAAACATCGTGTGATACTCGTTACGTTTTGTCATGGCAGCGATGCATCCGAAGAACAGCTGAACGCAATTCGTTCACTAGGCATAGAAGTTCATAGTGTTACGCTCAGTCCGTTGCACGCTTCCATTGGCTCGCTGCGGACGTTCTGGACTCGTAAACCAATTGAGATTGCGTTTTACCATCGACCGGAATTTCAACGCGTAGTCGATTCTATAGTAGCTACAACGCCGGTAGCGGTGGGAATTGCATTCTTCATGCGTACAGCCGAGTACATTCGTCATCGTTCAGACATGCGCAAGGTTCTCATAGCAGAGGATTGCCGCGTTGAGTATCAGACACGATCTAAACAAAACAGTACATCCTGGTTGCAGCGCGTGATTCGATCATGGGAAATCATGAAGCTCCGTTCATACGAGGCCAGTGTCGTTGACGATTTCGATACAGTAACCTTTGTTAGCAATGCAGATGTTGTTGCTATGCACGACCTCGTACCTTCGTCGAAATACGAAGTCGTAACAAATGGCGTCGACCTAGAACGGTTCTCTTTCAACGCAGAGCAGGGTCGACGCTCTGGAGTTCTTTTCGTTGGTAAGCTCGATGTCCATGCGAATGAATTAATGGTCGATGCAATCGTCAATGATATCATGCCGATTGTGCGCCAGGCCTTGCCTGATGCACATGTGACGATTGTTGGAGGATGGCGGCGCGGTAAGAGGAGAGTGAGCAGTCAAGGCGTTACTTACACGGGACGTGTTCCTGATCACGTCTCGTACTTGCACGAAGCAGCAGTTTTTCTACACCCTCATTCGGGCGGATCGGGGATTCAGAACAAAGTGCTCGAGGCTATGGCGGCGGGGTGTGCCGTTGTGACTACCACTTCAGGACTTCTTGGCATCGACGCGATTCACGGTGTACATTGCCTTATTGCTACATCGAAAGAGGAAGCTGCTTTATACGTTAGGCGATTGCTAACAAATATCGAAGAGCGTGCAACTCTAGTTGCAAATGCACGCAAGCTTATGCTCGAGACACACTCGTGGGATCTCGTAAACACACAGATCGACAACGTTGTCGATCAAGGCAACGTCATTACCCAAGGCAACGTCATTGATCATGGCAATATTCGCGTAAGTGACGATGATGTGCGCACTGGACTCCTACTCGACCGTGACGGCATCATCAATACAAGAATAGTCGATGGCTATGTACGCACAGCGGATGAATTCGAACTTGTGCCCGAGATTATTCCGCTTCTAAGATTTGCTCACGAGCGTGGGATGCCCATTGCAGTTATCACGAATCAGCAGGGGGTAGGAAGGGGGCTGATGACGGTTGTAGACCTTGCGGCAGTACATAATCACATGCTCGATGTAATCAAAAGTTTAATTGATGGTGTAGAGATTAGCCTATACGTTTGTACTTCATTGCAATCGGCGAATGACCCTCGACGTAAACCCAATCCCGGAATGGTGCTCGAAGCATTACATGACTTGCGTCTGAATCCCGCGACAACCTGGTTTATTGGAGACAGTACGTCCGATGCCGAAGCTGGACGCAATGCTGGTGTCCGGACATTGCTAGTGGGCCCCTTTTCGCCCCTTGCCGCAGATGTTGTAGTACCAGACCTACATGCTGCATTGGAGATTCTGAAGAAAAATTAATTGTGTGGCTGCTTGCACAATTGGTGACGATAAGTAAGTTTGTGACCGCCAGTCAGAAAACAACGTATCCGAACATCTTCAGAGGAAACGATACATGTTCAATCGTATCGTAGCAATTAGTACTGTAGTAGCCGCACTCATTTTCGCAGTGCAAACGAGTGCTCAACGGACAATCACAATCGACGATGCGATTAGCCTTTCGCTTAAGCACAACAAGAGTGTCCAAGTAGCGCGCCTAGCCATTCAGAAGGCTGACGCTCGCGTTGCAGAAGCACTTGGAAGTGCATTGCCTACACTTGGCGTGACGGCAGGGTACACACGAAATTTACAACTACCGGTTTTTTTCCTGCCAAACTTTGACAACCCATCGTCTGGTCCTACACCAGTTACGATCGGATTGAACAATCAGTATATAGTACAAGCCCAGGCTCAACAGTTGCTGTTTAATTCAGCAGTGTTAACGGGCATTGGCGCTTCGAAGATTTATCTGCAGGCAGCACAAGCGCAACTTGCAGCGGCTGAAGCACAAGCGGTTACGGACACAAAAAAACGATTCTACGGCGCATTGCTAACACGCGAACTCGATACCATCGCACGTGCGACGTTAGCCAACGCAGAAGAGACGTATCGCACAATTGGAGCGCTATTCAAAGAAGGGCTCGTTGCAGAATTCGATCAGATTCGTACAGAGGTCGCACTCGACAACATCCGTCCGCTCGTTACAGATGCCGAGCTCGCATACACAAACGCCCTTGGTGCGCTTGTCCTGCAGCTTGGACTAGAACCGACGGAGTCGATTGTACCCGTTGGCGAATTCTCAGACGCGGCCATTACCATCCTTGCAGAGGACGAGGCAACACGTCGGGCTTTGCAATACAACTACGAACTAAAAGCATTGGATTACCAGGTGCGTGTGACGAAGGAGTTTATCGACATTAATAGGTCGGACTATTTTCCAACGCTTGCCCTGTTTGGAATGTGGCAGAATCAGGGACAAAGCGAAACATTTTCCAATTGGGTTAGTGCTTCGTCGTCCGCTGTTGGTCTGAACTTTAGCATAAACATCTTTAACGGTTTCCGCACGCAGGCCAAGGTCGAGCAATCGTCTGTAGACTACCTCACAATTCAGCAGCAATACGCCCAGTTATCTGATTTCACGCGTTTTCAAGTGCGAACTGGCTTGAACACGCTTAAATCGGCGCGGCTGCGCATCGAAGCATTGCGTGCCACTGTGCGCCAGGCAGAGCGCGGATTAGAAATCAGTCGCATCCGCTATAACGAAGGCACAGGCAACCTACTTGAGATTAGTGACGCTGAGACAGCGCTTGCGCGCGCACGTGTAAACCGCGTGCAGGCTCTGCACGATTATGTTGTAGCCGTTGCCGATTACGAACGTGTGGTTGGACTCGTGAATCCGCAGTACATCACTCCGGTTAAGGATTAAAGACAGGAATGGGCACGCACGAACGTAAGGAACGTGAACGCGAACAACGACGCCAAGACATTCTGACGTCGGCTCGCGCTGCGTTTGTGAAATGTGGTCTCGAGCAAACCTCGATGGACCGCATTGCACAAGAGGCCGAATTGGCTAAGGGTACCCTATATCTGTATTTCAAAAACCGCGAAGAACTTATTATAGCGCTGATGTCTGAAGACCTTGAAGCGCTGCTGCAAATGCTTCAAAAGGTTTCAAAAAGAAAGCAGAGTGCAGATAAGAAACTGCTCGAGGCTGTAAAGACCTTCTACAGATTTTCAAGTAATAACGAATTCTTCTATCGCGTTATCACACAGGTGAATCTCCATACAAGTTTCTCGGTTGCAGCAGCAGGTGACAATGCAATACGGTTCTGCGAACAGAACGAACGTGTGATGTCGCATCTAAAGGACTTAGTTCAGGAGGGGGCTGACACGGGGCTTTTTCACCTTGATCATCCACCGCAGTACACAGTAATGCTTTTAATGTTCTCGATGAAGGGATCTCTTATCATTCACCGCAATGGTATGGCACCGCCTAATTGGACAACCATCGACGCCGAACAAATGCTCACAGACATTGCAAAAATCTTCATCGCAGGCTTAAAGGGCGATCACAAATGAAGCAGATAACAACTACAATTACACGGGAAAACATCATGAAGCCGGTCCGTTTGATCACGCTGCTCACTGCCTTGGTGCTCATTGCAGTGGCGTGCAACAAGGAAGAGTCCGTGAAAGATCTCATGGCCAAGCGCACAGAGCTTGACAATCAGATGCGAGATCTGGACGCAAAGATCAAGGTACTTGAAGCGAAGCAGGACACGACAGGGCAGGCAGCCAAACGTCAACCTGTGTCAGTTGTAACCACCAGCTTGCAGACGTTCGATCACGTGATTAACGTGAAGGGGTCTGTCGACTCTCGTTCTTCCGTACAGATAACATCAAAGATGGCAGGTACTATCATTCGACTGAACGTGACGAATGGTCAGTCGGTACGCAAAGGACAACTCCTCGCTGAACTCGACGCAGAAATCACAAAGCGCGCCATGGAGGAAGTACAGACGCAACTAGATTTTGCAGTGACGTTGTTCGAAAAGCAGAAACGCATTTACGAAGCTAAAGCAGGGAGTGAAGTCCAGTACCTCCAGGCAAAGAATCAGAAGGAATCGTTGGAACGCCGTATGGAATCGATGAAGGAACAGCTTTCAATGTCTCGCATTGTATCGCCTGTGAGTGGCTACGCTGATCGCGTAATGCCCAAGGTGGGCGAGAATGTTGCCCCGGGCATGCCTATGATGACAATTGTGAACACTTCGAACCTGCGCGTCGTTGTAGACCTTGCAGAATCGTATGTGTCGACGGTGCAGAGTGGTGATCCGGTTACGTTGATTTTTACGGATATCAACGACACCGTTCGTACAAAAATTGGTGTCGTCTCTCGGAGTGTTGATGCTATGAATCGTTCATTCAGAGTCGAAATCCCAATCAATGGCTCGATGGAGAATGTACGACCAAATACAACACTTGCCGTGTTTATCAACGATCAGACAATTAGGTCTGCAATAGTATTGCCCATACCTGCTGTTCTTGACGCAGGTACAGAACATTACGTATATGTCGTCGAGAAGAACGTAGCCAAACGTCGAACGGTGAAGACCGGCCTGACGAGTGAGGGTAACGTTCAGATTGTCAGTGGCTTAAACGCTGGCGAGCAGGTGGTCGTAAGCGGCGTACTAGACGTAGCTGACGGACAACTCATCCAGATTGCACAGTGATCTTTCTACACTGAACCAACGAAGCCATAATGCAACACCACAAGAAATTTCCAATTACATCGTGGGCGGTAGACAACAAAGTCACCGTCTATGTAATAACAGCAATCATCTGCATTCTTGGTGTACTTACATACATCCAGTTGCCGAAGGAGCAGTTTCCTGACATTGTTGTGCCAACGATTCTCGTAGCAACGATTAACGCGGGAACGTCGCCTACAGATGTCGAAAATCTCATTACGCGTCCGCTTGAAAAACAAATCAAAGCTGTTGCGGACGTAAAAAAGGTTACTAGTTCATCGGTTCAAGACGCTTCGATTATCACCGTCGAATTTGCGACGGGTATCGATCCGACCATAGGCAAGCAGCGTATCTCTGACGCTGTAGACCGTGCTCGTACCGAACTGCCTACGCAGCTCACAAAAGAGCCTGACGTAAGAGAAATCGACTTTTCGGAGTTTCCAATCATGAACATCAACATTGCGGGCAATGTTGGTCTTGATGTGCTGAAGAATTATGCAGACGATCTTCAAGATCGTATTGAGTCGCTGAAAGAAATTCGACGCGTCGACATCATTGGATCACTGGAAAAAGAAGTACGAGTCGACATAGATCCATATCGATTGCAGTCCACAGGTCTGTCTTTTGACGACGTGTCGCGCGCCATTGGAGCCGAAAACGTGAACATCTCTGGTGGGGAAGTACTTACCAATGGTGTGCGCCGCAACCTTCAGATTAGCGGAGAGTTCACTGACGTCGAACAGATCAAGGATGTTGTCGTCCGTGGCAGTCGTGGCAACACGGCGTATGTGCGCGATATCGCAGACGTTCGCGAGACAAACAAAGAGCAGCAGAGCTACGCTCGCCTTGATGGCAAAGAGGTTGTGACATTGGCAGTACTGAAAAAGGCGGGCGAGAATCTCATCAATGCGTCTGACATGATTCAGATTATCGTCAACGAATATCGTGAGACTAAACTTCCCAAAAACGTAACAGTCGTTGTTACCAACGACCAGTCGACCGCCACTCGTATTAACCTCTCTGACCTCATCAACACCATTGTCATTGGCTTTATGCTCGTGACGATCGTTCTGATGTTCTTCATGGGAGTTCAAACCGCGATATTCGTTGGAATGGCAACGCCATTGTCATCATTCCTTGCATTTCTTGTGATGCCGGGCCTTGACTTTACGTTCAACGTTGTCGTAACGTTTGCCTTTTTGCTTGCGCTTGGCATTATTGTCGATGATGCAATTGTGGTAATCGAAAACACGCACCGATTGCACACCAAAGAAAAACTGGATGTAGCAACGGCTGCTAAGTATGCAGCAGCAGAGGTTTTCGCGCCTGTTGTTGCGGGTACATTAACAACACTAGCCCCTTTCTTCCCCTTACTATTCTGGCCTGGATTGGTAGGTGAATTCATGGTGTACTTGCCTGCAATTCTCATTATTTCACTTACTGCTTCGCTGGTAGTTGCATATGTTATAAATCCGGTGTTTGCCGTAGACTTCATGGACAAGAAGCCTAAGCGCATGACGACGTTTCGTCTTATGTCATACGGTGTGTTTTTGGGGATCGCAATTTTGCTAGCCCTAGCAACTGGAGCCGTGTGGTTAGGAACGCTAGCGGCTTTTGGAATAGGATTCTACTTTGTGAATCGCTACTTCATTACACCGAGATTGATCTTGCCGTTTCAGGCGCACATCCTACCTGCCATCATGAGCAAGTATCGCGGACTGTTACGCTGGGCTCTCGCCGGATGGCGTCCGGTTGCCCTGCTAGCGTCGACCGTTGCACTCTTCGCAGTCACGTTTATGCTCATGTTCGTGGCCGGACCCGAGACGGTATTCTTTCCTTCGGCCGACCCGAACTACGCTTACATCTACGTGCAGATGCCTTATGGTACCGATGCAGCTGCAACAGACTCTGTGCTTCGCATTGTTGAAACACGCGTGCACAAGGTTATCGGCGACAGCAACGACCTTGTAAAATCTGTAATCGGAAATGTTGGCCTTGGTGCTGGCGATCCGCAGAATCCCGACCGCACAACCACGCCACACAAGGGTAAAGTCACTGTTGCCTTTGTCGAATACCACTTGCGACAAGGCAAGAGTACAAATGACTATCTGAAGCAATTCCGCGAGGCACTTCGTGGAATGCCTGGTGTAGAAATTGTTGTCGACAAAGAATCGAGCGGACCGCCTACGGGCAAGGCTATCAATGTTGAAATCAGTGGCGACAACCTCGATACCCTTGTATCACTTCAAGACAAAGTCAAAGCCTTATTAGTCGACTCATTGAAAATTGGCGGCATCGAACGACTAAAGAGCGATCTGGTTCGCAACAAGCCCGAGATCACCGTTGTTGTAGATCGTCAGAAAGCAAATAGTGAAGGCATTTCAACAGCTCAAGTGGGTATGGGTCTGCGCAATGCGCTCTATGGGGCTGAGGCCACGAAATACCGCGCTGGTGAAGAAGAATACCCGGTTCAATTGCGTGTTACAGAGTCTATGCGTTCCAATCCGGACGCCCTGTTGAATTTGCCAATAACGTTCCGAGAGATGAGCAGCGGTTCGTTCCGTCAGGTACCGATGTCGTCTGTTGCACGCATCGAATACACGTCTACGTTTGCAGGCATCAATCGCAAGAACCAGGAACGCGTAGTTACATTGTCTTCGAACGTTCTAAAAGATGACGGCTTCAATGAAAACGCCGTAGCCGCGAACGTTGCAAATGCAATTCAGGGCATGGTACTCCCAGAGGGATACGAGGTAAAACTCACAGGCGGTCAAGAACAACAGCAAGAGTCGGCGTCATTCCTAGGTTTTGCATTCCTAGTTGCAGCAATGCTGATCTTTCTGGTGATGGTTGCCGCGTTCAATTCTGTTACGAAGCCGCTTCTCATCATGACAACTGTTGTATTCAGTCTCATCGGTGTGTTGTTAGGCTTCATCATCTTTCAGATGACGTTCTCTATAGCAATTACAGGCGTAGGAATTATCGCACTTGGAGGCATTGTTGTGCGAAACGGTATTGTACTCGTCGACTTCACCGACGTCCTGCGCAAGCAGGGGTGGCTGATTCGACGGGCCATTATCGAAGGCGGAGCCATCCGCTTTAATCCAGTAATTCTTACGGCTGGCGCAACGACGCTCGGACTGATTCCTCTAGCGGTCGGACTTAACATCGACTTTTCTGAATTGATCAACCTTCGCAATCCGCACATCCACATCGGATCTGATTCTGTTGCCTTCTGGGGCCCGCTTGCGTGGTCGATTGTGTTTGGACTTACCTTCTCAACATTCCTTACGCTCGTACTCGTTCCGTGCATGTATCTTATGCTTCACCGTATGCAACTCTGGCAAGCACGTAGAAAGCAGCATGCAGAAATTCGCGAAAGGCACTTACCCGTGCAGCACTAGGCCAAACGCGAAATAGACAAGTAAGCAGGCACGGAAGAAGACAAGGAAGCAGACAAGTCAACAAAAAAAAGGCCCGTACGAATTCAATCGTGCGGGCCTTTTTTGTTAGCGTTTTACTTGTTCAGTTTCAGCGATGCTGAATTCATGCAGTAGCGTTTGCCTGTCGGTTTCGGTCCGTCATCAAACACATGTCCAAGGTGGGCACTGCAACGTGCGCACGTAACTTCTGTCCGCTCGGCGCCAAGAGATCCGTCCGACACAAGTTCGACGTTGTTCGCCGACACTGGCGCATAAAAGCTGGGCCAGCCCGTACCGCTGTTAAACTTCGTGTCACTCGAGAATAGGTCGATACCGCAAGAACGGCATACATACGTACCCTTGTCATGTGTATCCCAGTACTCACCTGTAAAGGCACGCTCTGTTCCGGCCTTGCGGGCGATGCGAAATTGGTCGTCAGAAAGAATTTTTCTCCATTCTTCATCGGATTTAATGACTTTCTCCATGCTTTTCGTCTCCTTGGTCTTTGTGTTGTAGACTTTAACTGTCTTGTTGCCCTGCACTGGTTTTTCAGCAGGTACACATGCGGTGCCTGGCAGCGCCAAGACTAAAGTAAGTATGATAGAAATTCGCAGCAACATCTGAGATCTCCGTTGTATAAGTGTCTGCATGCATACGTTCAACACCTGTTGTCGGATGAGCGGTATCACCTCACTGATTGCGTAGTGTTGGTCTCCAGCTTCCGTGTTTAACACCGCGAAGGAAACGCACAAACCCGACCAAGAGTGCAACATTCACACTGCAGAAGTAGGAGAGTAACCGCACACCATACACTTGCACACCGGCTTTACGCAGTAACCAGTCAATTACTGGAAACATGAATAATAGGGTTAAACCGAAAAAGCCTACCAGATATACAATCGTTGCTACATCTACTAAGGATGGTGCAACGAGGAGTATTGCCAAGCTAGTGAAAAAGGCAGCAATGAGGAGCATCGGACCTATCCACCGTAGCACTTTGTGCGAAAGGAACGTAAATGCTAAAGCATTTGGCTTAAACAACAATGGCAAGAATGCATACAGAATCTGAAAATCACCAGTCGATATTCGAACTTTACGACGGTATTCCTCTTGAAAAATATTTGCGACGTCCTCGTATACAATCGCAGCTTCTTCGCGTATAGCCGTACCTCCATTAGCAAGAACACTTACACCGATGAAAAGATCATCGTTGAGGAAATGTGTTGGCACCGGTGTGTACTTTGAACGACGTATGGAGTAACAGCCACCAAATGGACCCATCATTGTTCCCCATAACAGTCCTTCGGCTCTCTTTACCTGAGCATCGCTATTCAGATACGAACTTTCCTGCATTCCAATGCCCTCGGGACGAGCATCATTGTATTGCATGTTCGAATCAACAAGGTCGATTGTCGAATTCTTATAATGTTTTATCAACTCAAAAACAGTGCTCTTTGTAAACATGACGTTGGCATCAGTGAAGATGATAATATCATTGCTGCTCAATTCGACTAATGCATTCAAGATGGACGGCTTCCCTGAACGCGCAAATTCTACTAAGCGAACGTTCTTGTACTCCGCAACAATCTCGCGTACAATCCTGTTCGTTGAGTCAGTACTCGCATCAGACCCAACCAGTATCTCTATTTTATCCGCTAAATAATCGCTGCTAACAACACTGAGTAGTTTTTCACGGATAACAGACTCTTCGTTGTGTGCTGGTACAATGACCGTTACTCCAAAATCGGCTTCGCCTCTTGAATAGACAATGTCATTATCGCATTTCTTGGCGGCGAGTAGCCTAACGAGAACGGGATACAGAACGTATGTATGAAATAGCGCTAAAGCCGCTGTCCAGAATATTATGTGTAGTACAATCACTCGTTACTGATACTTCTTTGCTGCTATGCGAGGTGAAACAGTGGCACTAGACTTCCAGAAAGGTCCCTTTTGTTGAGGTATGGTATCTGGACGACTTAGTGGTGAATGGGTAACTACACCGGGCTGTTTAATCCACGTTGAATCGCGAGGAATGTCTGTGGGCCACGTGCGATTAAAGAATAGCTCTAACATTTTGCGAACGATTGGAGCAGCCGTAGTTGCACCGAACCCACCAGCTTCGACTGATACACAGATGGCAATTTTCGGATTATCCATCGGAGCGAATGCTATAAACCATGACTGATCTTTGTGTCCTCGTACTTCGGCTGTACCAGTCTTGCCACAAACGTTAAGGCCAGGAATATCAACACCCCTCGCAGTACCCGACGTAACAACATCGCGCATTCCTTGTTTTACAATACGGAAATATTGCTGGTCGACCGGAAGCCTCCTAGAGCCGTAAGCAACGTTCAGTCTCTTCTTTAAAACCTTGTTGTTCATCGACCGAACGGCATGAGGTTGATACCATGTGCCTTCATTTCCAATAGTTGCTGTATAGGCGGCAATCTGAAGGGGAGTTACGGTTACCTCCCCTTGGCCAATACCCCAGTTCAGAAGAACATAGTCAGTCCATTGCCCCTTCCCCATATTTTTATCAAGGTATTCTCTTGAAGGGTTGAGACCTTTCTTTTCTTCTCCTATGTCCACACCGACATACTGACCAAAACCCATTAGTTCTGCGTAGTAATGGTGTCGCTCGACGCCAAGTTTCAAAGCAACCTGATTGAAAAAGGCGTTGCATGAAACCTGAATTGCCTGACGTACATTCAGCGCACCATGGACTCCACCGTGGCACTTCCAGAAACGGTTGCCGAACGTGAAACCGCCAGCGCAATAGAGTGTGCTCTTTTCGGTTATCACTCCCTCTTGAAGCCCCGCTAACGCCACAAGGGGCTTCCAGGTCGACCCAGGTGAGTATGTAGGCGCGCTCACACGATTGAAAAGAGGTTTTTCGGGATCGAGCAACAACTGGTTACTGTACTTGCGTGAAGTCTTACCTGAAAAATTGCGTAAATCAAAATCAGGCTTACTAACAAAAGCGAGAATCTCGCCGTTATTCGGGTCTAGGGCAACTGCACCTCCACGTTTCCCCTCCATGAGTTTTTCGGCTAACTCCTGCAGATCGATATCGAGTCCGAGGTAGATGTCGTTTCCTTCTGTAGCAGGAACGTCGCTTTTGCCATCGTTGAAGGAAGCAACGCGTTGACCGGATTTGTTAACAGCAACAAACTGTAGCCCCTTTTGCCCCCTAATATTTGATTCGTAGGCGCGTTCGAGTCCGGTTTGACCAGTAAGGTCACCGGGGTCATACATATCACCAAGTAGACCTAACGCCTTTTCATCTACTTCACGCGTATACCCAAGAAGATGCGCAGCGTTGCCATCGAAGGTATACATGCGTTTGGGGTCGACAATGATGTCGACACCAGCAAGGCTGTCTCTCTGTTCTTCGATTGCACTTATGATGTCGTAGCCAACATCACGTCCAGAGCTGATCTTCGCCGCAGCGAACTTGTTGTATTTCTCTGCGGCGCGTATATCCTTTGCAAGCACCGAATCGCTCACACCAAGAATTTTCGCCAAGTGTTTGCGAGAAGATTCTGTTAACTCATAAGGTGTAACAGTTACGGAAAAGCCAGGTGCGTTCTGCACGATATATCTGCCATTGCGATCGATCATGTTTCCGCGAAACGGCTCGACCTTAATCTGCTTTATCGCCTGTGCTTCGGCCTTTAACCTATACACATTGCCTTGAATTATCTGCAGAAAAGCTAGTCGACCGATGAACACCACTGCCATAGCTAACACTATCCAGTGCATGATTCGCAATCGCTGTGGAGATCCGAACTCCGAATCACCGGTTAAGCCGGTCATAAATAATACCTGTACAAGCAAAGATGAAACCGAACATTACGTTACCGTAGCGTTGGTCAAAAAACCCTGTCACAAAGATCACAAAGAATAAGGCCGGGAAATAAGCCATAATGGCTATCGCGGCACTTCGCAACACGGGATTTGCATCCTTATGGCGTAGACTCCAAACGTTGCGGATCGACATCCAGAATTGCAGTCCAAGAATGAAAAAGAATAGCATGGCCAACGGAAAGCCAAGCTTATAGACTAAGCCCACGTAACCAAAGTGGATGAATGATGCGTTATTGGTGTAAACGGATATGGGGATTTTGCTAACGAACCGAGCACGCAGACCACTACCTCCAAGTGGAAATTGCTTGATCTTTTGCCAAGCATACTTGGCTTCGAAGACGCGAGAGTCAAAGGAGTGATCGCCACCTGACAACTGTGTCGAAGACATAAACCGTTTAGTAACGACCTTAAGGGCTATTTCAGTAAATCGGGGACTAAAGGCGTAGGTAGACCCTAGGACAACCAAAGTCAAAAGGACCATGCCAGCAACTAGTCGCACATTCTGTCGCCGGGTTAGAAACACCATCACGATAAAGACACAGGGGAAAAACAGTACCCACAGCGTTCGCGTAAATGTTAGAAACAATGCAGCAGCGTTAATGCTGGCTATTAGAACGACTCCCCAACGCCACTTACTTTTGAGGTGGAAAATCCTAGAAATGCATAACACAATGGCAAGCAAGAAGATTGGTCCGAGTAAAACACTCCTAGATGCCGTGAATTGCCATGCGTACACAAGGCCTGCAGCCATGCGTTGTTTGTAGTTGTAGATGCTGTATAGAGAGAGAGCAACTGTCGTAATAGCAAACCATAGCAGAAACTGCTCGAAGGCCTGATCGTCACGAGAGAAGTACTCTCTTAGGGGGAAATAATAAAGGATGAGTGTAAATAGTACATACTCTGACAACCAATCCATGAGAGTGATTCCGTTTGCTAATGCAACACCTACGTTAAGTGAGCAAACGATAAAGAACGTTAGTATGAGTACGTCGAACCAGTTGCGAATTAGTGCAGGTCCACCAACAGCCATGCGCGAAACAATCCATACCAAAACACTAGCAGTAAAAAAGCCCCCCATAACAATCTCTACTGCACTGAGCCCCTTGCCACTGTCCGTAAGGAAGACGGGCATTGAAATAAGAAATACGGCGATCCAAATTTTTGGACGCGCGATCAGAGCCAGCAAAGCAATCATTGCGAGCGGGATAACGATGGCTAGCCAAGGGTTATCCAGGAAGACTGTCATATTCTCGGATGATTCCGTCTATACTGCTTCCATGCAAATGCTATTATGAGGATGCAAAGAGTAAGAACACCCGCACCAAGCCCCGCACCACCGGCAATCAACGACCGTTTAGGTTTACTTTTTTTCTCAGCTACTTCTGGATGATCAACAACAAGCAGACTTGGAGAGGTCTTATTCATGTCGAGGTGTGTCTGCTCTAGCGAAGGCATCAAGAAAGCTTTTATCTTCGAAAACGCTTCAAATTCTGCGTATACGCGCAGGTACCGCACTCCAACACTCGCACCATCGGAGATGCTTAGGTTCCCAGCCATACCCGGCTGTGTTTCCATACGACGGTACGATTGTTGTAGCTGCTCTACCAATTGTCTCTGCGTGCGTACTTGTGGGTCTTCTGCGCCATAACTCTGTTGCAACAGACCGAGTAGGGTTTCCTGTCGCCACACTTCTGCCTTGCCCGTGGCAAGAGCCACCGAGGCTGCTTTTGCCTGGTCGGTAGGAGAGAAGATCAAATACTTACGAGCGTACATAGAGAGCGAGTCGGACAACGTAGCCAGCGAACTGTCCATCTTTGCCATCCGCTGCTCAAGATAGGCTGCGGCTTTCGATGCTTCTTCTCGCTGAACACGATTTGCCAAAGAGTTTGCTTCCTGCACAAACCCTTCGCACATTTCTACGGCCTTTTCTGCACTCCTGCTCCAAATAGATATCGTGTAGTTGCCCTCGGGTAAATACTCGATCTCGAGATTCTTTTCAAATTCGTCCCGAACGGTGCTCATCGACTCGCCTTGCAATTCGTACTCTTCATGCAGCTTAAATCTCGAGATCATCGAGTCTCGAATAGAGCGCGTATACAATAAAACAACAAACTCGTAGCCCTCTGAACTCTTTCCTCCCATTTTTGTAAGACCGATGTCCTTAAGTGTACTTGACAAACCGCCCAATGCCCCTCCTGTAAGCGAATTATCAGCTCGAGGGGGTACGCAGTTTATCGACGCTTCAAAGTAGTTCGGTAACGTTTGTGCGTACAGAAAGGTGGCCAGTCCAACCACAAACGTCACAAGAGCAACAACCCACCAGCGTTTGAATAGGGTGTTGATTAGTTCGGAAGTTGGGAATGCGGCCGGCTTGGGTTGTTCGGCCATACGTTGGGTCTTGTGTTGAAGGAACGATTAAAGATACGGAACAGCAAGCCGGTGTCAGCCCACGGGTGCTCCGACGAAAGGATATTCAATGATATTGGGTGTAAGTGCACGGACGTTGTTAGATGGCAAGCTCGAAGGCATCGGCTGGTATACACATGAGATCCTAAGTCGCATGGTGGCTGCTCATCCGGAACACGAGTTTGTGTTCTTCTTTGACAGACCCTTCGATAAGAGTTTTGTCTACGGCACGAATGTGCTTCCTGTCGTTGTGCCGCCCCCTGCACGCCACCCCTTACTATGGTTTATATGGGCGGAATTCACACTCCCGCGTGCGCTAAAAAAGTATGGTTGCGAAGCATTTCTAGCACTCGACACCTACATACCTACCTCAAAACGAACGCCCACCATTACAATCATTCATGACCTTGGCTTTATCCACGTGCCCGATCACGTGCCTCCACTCGTACGCGCCTATTTCAACCGGTTCTTCAGAATTTTTGCGCGCGTTGCAACACGTGTTGGTACGGTATCTGAATACTGCAGACAGGACATTGCAAGCCGGTATGACATTGCTCCGGAACGAATCGACGTAGTGTATAACGGCATACGTGATGTATTTCGTCCGGTGACGCCAGAAACAGCCCACGCTACGCGACTTGAGTACACCGAAGGAAATCCATATTTCGTTTTTGTTGGTGCCCTCCAGCCACGGAAAAATGTCGAAGGTCTCCTACGTGCCTTTGACGTGTTCAAGAGGAATACCGGCAGTAAAACACGTCTGGTGATTGTCGGACGACGAGCGTGGTTAGATAAAGGAATTCAGAATACGTTTGAAGAAATGACGTGTAAAGACGATGTCGTGTTCACAGGGTATGTAGACGACCAAGCGCTCGCACGCATCGTGGCTTCAGCACATGCCATGACATTCGTGCCGTTGTTCGAAGGATTTGGCGTTCCGGCTGCCGAAGCGATGCAGTGTGGTGTTCCCGTGATCGCCTCAAATACCAGTTCACTTCCAGAAATCACGCAGGGGGCTGCCTTGCTCGTCGATCCGAACGATTGCGACGCCATTGCCGATGCAATGGCAAGGGTCGATGTTGATAGTATTCTGCGAGAGGAGCTGTCGTGTGCGGGCATTGAACGCGCCAAAGCGTTCTCATGGGATGCATCGGCTTCAAAAGTGTGGGATATGGTTTTGTTATCTTTACATCAGAGATGAACAGCACCAACCGTATACGCCTAGCATTTGCAGCTGCTTGGTCCGGAATTCGGGAGATGACTTGGTCAGGTACCCCAAATAGTCTTCTTACAGCACTTAAACAGCGCACAGACATCGATTGTATCGATGCCCCAGTTCATGTCAGTAAAACGGTTTTAGTTGCGGCGCGCTTTGCATACGTACGCCGAATGAAGCGCAGATGGCTTAGTCAATATCGTATTAGTCCGCCAGTAGTTCGGAGCGAGCAGCGCGGACTTCGAGCGGCACTTCGTAATAAACAAGCAGACATTGCGCTCATCATTGGGGATCTAGGGGTTTCTCCAATTCCCTATATGAACTATTTCGATCATACGTTCATTCACCTGGCAGATGACACGAAACACGGCCGAGACATCATAGAAAAACTGCGTGTCAATACTCCCGGGTTATTAAAGCGCCGCACAATGCTGCAGATAGAACGATTTCAGAAGTCGTCAGCCCTTATAAGCATGAGCCACTGGGACGCCAATGTTCTAAAAGCTGCAGGTGTGGTCGACCCCGAGCGAGTCTTTGTTGTCCCTCCGGGCAGGAATGCATTTGGCGATCGTGCAGCGTTCGAAGACAGGGCCGAGCACAGGCTGTTGTTTATAGGACGAGATTTCTTTGCAAAGGGAGGTGAACAAGTAGTTCATGCTTTTACAAAATTCCGTTCGAACGTCGAGTATAAGGTATCCCTTGTAGTTGCGGGTCCAGAACAATGGCCTCTTCGTGAACCGATACCTACAGGTGTAGAGTTTTTAGGCGACATCTCGTTTGCACGCGTCCACGAAGAGATGAAGCGTGCATGTGCGTTTGTTATGCCGTCAATATGGGAAGCATACGGCATTGTGTTTCTAGAAGCGCTTGGTGAAGGGATCCCAGTGATCGGGCGCGATGTATGTGCTATGCCTGAGTTCATTACACATGGTTCCAATGGCCTGTTGCTTAAACAGGATGATTTTGGAGTGGACTCCCTTGCTGAATATATGCACTCAATTTGTACTGATATAGAGATGCGCAAACGTGTTCACGATCAGGCGAACGAAATTGCATATAAGGTGTCTTGGGAGCGTGCCGCAGACGACATGGTACGCATAGCACACTGGTGCATGGAACATGGGCCGCCGAAATGATGAAAGTCTTGACGTTGTTTCCGCGTATGCCTGTGCCGCCGCGCGATGGCGGTGCTGTTGTTATGCTGGAAACTCTACGCGAACTTCATCATTCGGGTGTGGTAGTAGATGCGTTTCTGGTTAATACGAAACGGCATCATGCACATCCTTCCGAATTACAGCCGTATTGCCGAGTGTTGCGTGCCTATTCCATTGATACTACCGTTACCTGGTATCACGCACTACGCAATCTCTTCTTTCCTAAACGCCAGGCATGGGCACCACACCATCCACTTTCGTACTGGCTTGAACGATTTGTTGTCGATAAGGCAATTGTTGAGCTCGTGCAGATGTATCGTGAACACGGACCCTATGATCTCGTCAATGCAGACTCACTTTTCTCTGTAGAAATGGCAGCCCGCCTCGAGATGGCTCTCAAAGCCTCAGGGGAGACACCGCCACCAATTCTCTATCGCTCACACAACGTCGAACATCAGCTTCAACAACGCATGGGTGAAGAGAAGACGCGCGGGTTCTGGGAACGGACGTACAGGAAGTCGCTTGCTGTTCGCACAGAACGCAACGAACGCACTGTAGTTCGAGAGGTCGACGGCATTGTGACGGTGTCTGAGTCCGATGCAACGATATATCAGTCATACGAACCACAACAACGCATAGAATCGATCTTCCCTGGTGTTTCGGCACCAACGGAAGAGGTAGTGCGTAATGCATATCGTGAACCCGATACGATTTGTCTTCTTGGCAGTCTTGAATGGCAACCAAACGTAAAGGGATCTGTTTGGTTTGTTAAAGAGGTAATGCCGATCATCCTAATTAAACGTCCGAATGTAGTACTTCACATGGCCGGCCGTCGGCCTGTGAAAGAAGTAGAGAATCTTCACAATGGTTGTTCGGTTATCCTTCATGGAGAGATAGACGATGCTCATGCCTTTCGTATGAAGTATGCCGTAAACGTTGTTAGTGTCCACTCGGGTGGTGGCATTCGTATTAAAATTCTAGACTGTCTGGGAATGCGCTGTCCGGTTGTGAGTACAACTCTAGGTGCCTCAGGACTTCCAATCATTCCAAATGAACACTTGATGATTGCAGATACCGCTCAGGATTTTGCCGACGCTTGTTTGCGACTTCTTAGTAATCCCGAGGAAGCGACGGCAATGGCTGAACGTGGGCGCAAGCTCGTTCTCGAAAAATTCAGCTGGCAAGCGCGCATTGCTCAGTTTATGCGTTTTATGGAAAACGTTATAATGAGTTCGAATAAGTAGTTGCAAATCTCTAGCACGTCAAGCGATTGCGGTCTAGTAGAACTTCTGTAGCCTAGTCGATTGACTGAAGTCTGGCAATTTCGTCGCGAAGATCTGCTGCACGTTCGAAGTCAAGATCGCGCGCGGCATTCTTCATTTCAACGAACATTTGCTCGACCATGTCCTTGCGCTGCTCTGGCGTAAGGTACTTTACCATGGGCTCCGCAGCCTTGCGCAGACGTGTGCGCTCAGTATCTGCCTGGCGTGTAGTGCGTTGCGCCTGGATATCTGCAACACTAGTCGACTCGAGTATCTCTTCAAGCGACTTGTATACTGTTGCCGGGTTGATGCCGTGTTCGGTATTGTATTCTTCCTGTAGCTGACGACGTCGATTTGTTTCCTCGATGACTGCGCGCATCGAATCGGTAATACGGTCCGCATAAAAGATGACGAGTCCGTCGACATTCCTGGCAGTACGTCCTGCCGTCTGCATCAGCGAGCGCTCACTCCGCAGAAATCCTTCTTTGTCAGCGTCAAGAATTGCCACGAGCGTAACCTCTGGCATATCCAGTCCTTCGCGTAGCAGGTTCACACCAATCAACACATCGAACTTTCCGATGCGAAGATTGCGGATTATTTCGACGCGCTCGAGCGTCTCAACATCTGAGTGAATGTAAGCCACACTTACGTTTAGGTTGTGTAGGTAATCGGTGAGGTCTTCGGCCATCCTCTTTGTTAACGTCGTCACAAGTACGCGTTCTTTCCTGGATACGCGGGCACGTATTTCTTCGAGTAGGTCATCGATCTGGTTGTTGACCGGACGTACCACGATGCGAGGGTCGAGTAAGCCGGTCGGACGTATTACTTGTTCGACAATAGCGCCCATACATGCCGTAAGCTCGTATTCACCGGGGGTAGCACTCACATAAATTGCTTGACTGATGTGGCGTTCGAACTCATCGAACTTCAACGGACGGTTTTCTAACGCGCTTGGCAAGCGAAAGCCATGTTCCACAAGAGAGAGTTTACGCTGGCGGTCACCGTTGTACATTCCCCGTACTTGTGGAATTGAGACGTGACTCTCGTCAACTACGAGTAAAAAATCCTCAGGAAAGAAATCTATAAGGCAACTGGGCTTGTCTCCTGGCTCACGTCCGCTCATGTGCATCGAATAGTTTTCGATACCCGAGCAATAGCCAACCTCCTTCATCATTTCAAGGTCAAACAGTGTCCGCTGCTCAAGCCGCGCTGCTTCCAACATTTTGTCCTGCGACCGTAGCTCTTTTAACCTGTCTACAAGTTCATCCTTGATTGCTGTAACAGCACGCGCAAGATTAGCCTTCGACGTCACAAACAATCTGGCAGGGTAGAGGAGTACGCTACCAACATGCTCAATTAACTTACCATCGAGTTTATTAATCAGCGTTACCTTTTCGATTTCTTCTCCGAAGAGTTCTACGCGAATTGCTGTGTTGTCTTCGTACGCAGGGACAATGTCAACCACGTCGCCCCTTACACGGAACGTGCCCCTTCCAAACTCGAAGTCGTTGCGTGTATAGTGAATGTCATTCAATCTGTAGAGAAGCTTTTGCCTAGAGATCTGCATGCCTTCTTTGATGAGTAGCAGCTGGTCTTTAAAGTCCTCCTTCGCTCCGATACCATAAATGCACGACACCGACGCCACAACAATCACATCCCGGCGTCCCTCTATCAGCGCGCTCGTTGCTCGCAGCCGTAGTCGGTCGATTTCGTCATTTATCGAAAAGTCCTTTTCGATATAGAGGTCGTTCGCAGCCACGTACGCTTCAGGCTGATAGTAGTCGTAGTATGATATGAAGAACTCTACAGCGTTATTCGGAAAAAACGATTTGAACTCTCCGAAAAGCTGGGCGGCAAGGGTCTTGTTGGGGGAAATGACGAGCGTCGGACGCTGCACGGCCTGAATAACGTTGGAAATGGTGAAGGTCTTGCCAGAACCCGTGACTCCCAGGAGCGTCTGGTGGCGGTCTCCGGACTGCACACCCTTCACTAATTCGGCTATGGCCTTGGGCTGATCGCCCGAAGGACTGTACTTGGTATGGAGTTGAAAGTCAGGCATCTCAGTAAAATACGGCCTATGAACAACTTTTCATTGACCTCCCCTTCCAAGACCCTTATCTTTGCTGTCTTTGTCTACACCGCCCTCAAGGATAGAACATGAAGTTATCCGAATTCAAGTTTGCCGTACCCAAGAACGCTGTCGCCAAGTTTCCAGCAGATCCTCGTGAGAGCGCTGGCCTGATGGTCATTAATAGGGAAACGGGGGAAATCGAAGACAAGAAGTTCAAGGACATCCTGAGCTACATGGACAAGGGCGATGTTATTGTCGTGAACGAAACAAAAGTGTTTCCGGCCCGACTCTTTGGCAAGAAGGAAAAGACAAACGCTAAAATCGAGGTCATGTTACTGCGTGAACTCAAGGCCCCAGAACGAATTTGGGACGTACTAGTCGAGCCCGCACGCAAAGTTCGTATTGGCAACAAGATTTACTTCGATAACAACAAGTTCTATTGCGAAATCATCGACAACACTACGTCGCGTGGTCGCACTGTTCGATTTTCGTACGAGGGTGATCTGCACGAAGTAATCGAGCGGATTGGACAAATGCCACTGCCGGAGTACATCAAGCGCGAACCAACAGACCACGACAAGGAAACATACCAGTGTGTGTTTGCGAACGATGCGAAGGTGGGTTCAATTGCACCACCGACAGCAGGATTGCACTTCTCTGATAAGCTTCTGAAAGCAGCAGAGAAGAAGGGCATTAAAATCGCCAAGGTTACGCTGAACATCGGTCAGGGTGTCTTCGAAACAATCGAAGTTGAAGACCTAACGAAACACCGCATGTACAGCGAATACTTCGAGATCCCGAAGGATTCTGCAGAAACCATTAACAAGGCACTCAAGGCCAAGAAGAATGTGTATGCAGTTGGATGTTCTGTTGTTCGTGCACTTGAGTCGAGCGTACTGACGTCGGGCATTGTAAAGCCTAACAAGGGCTGGACAGATAAGTACATCTATCCTCCGTACGAATTCAAGATTGCAAATCGCTTCATCACGAATTTCCACTTGCCTGCTTCTCCGGCGCTACTTGTAGCAACGGCATACATTGGCAACAAGGAAACGTTGTTCAAAGCATACAAACGTGCGATGAAGTCAGACTACCGCATGTTCGCCTACGGCGATGCAATGATGGTTATCTAAGACTGTTTTTCAAAACCCAGACGGGGCTTGGACAAATAAAGGAAAGCACATGTCGAGTTTTGCAGACTTACAAGACGTCATGCATAAGGCGTCCGATCTCGGAGCTGCTACTGCAGTGCTGGGCTGGGACCAGGAGACCTATATGCCTGATGGGGCAGTGGCCGCACGGTCTGAACAGATGGCCACGTTGTCGAGCATGGTGCATCACTACATGACAAATGATGAAGCGCGTGCAGCTGTAGAGGCGTCTACATCATACGTCGATGCGCTAACACAGCGACAAAAGCTGGTCGTGAAAACGTTTATTCAAGATCACGTGCGTTCACTGAAGATGCCTTCTGACCTTGTCTCAGAACAAGCACGTGTTGCATCATTGGCAAACGAAGCGTGGAAGCACGCTAAGGATGCGGCTGACTTTAACATTTTTCGTCCGCTTCTCGAACGTACCGTCGAGCTTAAGCGTCGCGAAGCTGAGTTATTGGGTCCAGCCGAACATCCCTACGACAATCTCCTCAACGACTTCGAGCCGGGTCTTACGGCGCGTGAATTAACGCCTGTATTCGATAGGCTGCGTGCTGGCACTGAACGCATACTCGCAGAAATAGAGCCGAATGTTGCAAAGGTTAGCAACGAAGTCCTTCATCGCAGCTATCCAGAAGACAAACAACTCGCGTTTGCTAAAGAAATCATCGATGCCCTAGGGTTCTCTACGAAGACCGGACGTATCGACATTTCAGCGCATCCATTCTGCACGTCGTTTGCATCGACTGATGTACGCCTTACTACGCGCATTCGTCGTAATGACTTGCGTTCTTGCCTCTTCGGACTAATTCACGAAGCAGGACACGGCATGTATGAGCAGGGTGTATCGCCAGAACTTGCGCGAACACCATCTGGTCAAGGTGCAAGCATGGGCATTCACGAATCGCAGTCGTTGTTCTGGGAAAACGTTATAGCTCGTAGCCCAGAATTCTGGCATTGGGCTCTTCCCAAACTCAAAGCAGCGTTCCCAGAACAAATGGGTGATCAGACACCAGATTCGTTCTTCAAAGCGATTAACGTAATGCGTCCATCCCTCAACCGTGTTGAAAGCGACGAGCTCACGTATAACCTGCACATCATTTTGCGATTCGAGATCGAACGTGCACTCATCGACGGATCTCTTGCTGTGAAAGACATTCCGGAAATGTGGAATTCCAAAATGCAGCAGTCATTTGGCATCGTTCCACCGAACGACGCCGAAGGTTGTCTGCAGGATGTTCACTGGAGCTTCGGAGGTCTTGGGTACTTTCCATCGTATACACTTGGTAAGCTCTATGCAGCAATGGAGTGGAATGCACTGCAGACATTCATGCCCGATGTGCGTAATCGGATAGCAAACGGAGACTTCGCTCCCATCAAGGAATGGCTACGAAGCAATATTCACGACTACGGTCGCACAGAAACGCCTAGTGAAATTGTGCAGCGCGTGTGCGGACGTCCTCTTACCGAGACTGACTTCCTCGTGTACGTTGGCGACAAAGCTAAACTAGTTTATAACGTCTGAGTGACATTCGGTCAACGCATCGAACGGTTTCTACTCGGACTTCAGTTCGATGTCGCATTACCTCCTGGTTTCGAGGTGATGCAGCCATATTCCTTGCCCGAAGTTCGCACCAACGTCCACCAAATGTGTCGACGGTATTACACCGATACCCCTAACCCTCGACTCCCAATATGGGGAATCAATCCCGGAAGGCTGGGAGGGGGCATAACGGGGCTCTCTTTTACCGATCCCTACGCACTCCATCATCTGCTGGGAATTGGCGCAGAAACCACGATGAGGCGTGAACCATCGGCCACTTTCATTCAAATGGTAATCGAGGCATACGGAGGTCCGGAGAATTTCTACCGCGATACATTCCTATCTGCGATGTCGCCCCTGGGCTTCATAAAAGAGGGCAACAATATCAACTTCTACGACGATCCGGTGTTATGTAAGGCCATTACACCCTTCATACTTAAGTGTCTGACCGAACAACATTCTTCAGGCCTTCGGCACGATGTTTGTATCGTTTTAGGAAGTGGTAAGCTTCGCACATACGTAGAACGCGAAGTAGTCCCTGTTTTGAAGTACTCGCAAGTCGTCTACCTCGATCACCCACGCTATATCATGCAATACAGGCGCACATTAGCGCATGATTACGTCGATCGATACGTTAGTGCTATACAAAGCCTTGTTACTAACACTGTGTGACTGTTAACACGATGCTACTGTTCACACTGTCCGAACGCTTTTTAAGAATTAATTCTGTCCGCGACGAATCCTTTTTCGCTCTCCGGTCTCTCTTGTCCCGAATATCATCCCAAACCCAACGGAGTTAGTAAACATGCGAGTTCTTCTTATCGCCCTTTTCCTTGTTGCAACGACCATGTCGGCGCAGCAACCACCGTTCGCAACAGTAACCGACAAAATTGAATGGGGCACTGTCGGCATCCCCGAGGCTGGCTATCTGGAGTCGAACATCTTTATTACAAATACCAGCAAGGGCATGGTTAAGATTATCGAAGTACGACCAGGTTGTGGCTGCACTAAGGTCGAGCAAGACAAAGACTCACTCAAACCAGGCGAGAAAGCAACGATAAAGGTTCGTCTAAACATCAGTCCAACCCAAGCCGGCTCTATTTCCAAGTCAGTTTCAGTTCGTACTGCCCTCGGAACTGATACGTCAATGACAGGGGTTATGCTTCACGCAAACGTCGAGCGCCTGCTTACCTTTACACAGGGAATGTATTTTGCATTTGGCGAAATCAAAATGGGCACCGTTTCAGAGAAACAACTCACAATCGAAAATCCGAGTGACGTGCCTGTGAAGATTACCGACATCAAAATGGACGGTCCGTTCACCGTCGACCTCAAAGAAAACACCGTCATCGCACCAAAATCGAAGATTGTTATTACTGCCTCTGTAGAAGGTTCTCAACCAAAACAACTCAATGGTGCAGTAACATTCACCGCCAAAGGTGCTAAGGAAGAGAAATTCATAATCTCTGGTTATGGCAGCGTAGTTGCCGCAGCTGAGGTTGTGCAGCCTCCGGCAGCGACTACTGCGATTAAGCCGCACTAACAAACCTCAGGTTGGACGTTAATTGATGCAACGTAAGCGTGACGATGATGCCTTCATGGCCGCGCTGACAAAGCATCACGATGCATTGGCACGATTCGCGCGTTTGCTTACTCGTTCACATGATGATGCGCAGGATTTGACAGCGGAAACAGTTTTGAAGGCGTTGGAATCGTGGCACACTGTGCGCGAACCCGACGCCTTCCGAACCTTCCTCTTTCGTATCGCACATCGACTAGCTATGCGCCACAACTTCAGGCATCGATTATTCGACCGCATTGACGACGTGATGCACGACACCTTCCGCACTTCAGAGCCTTCCCCAGAGCGCCATACAGACGCCTCACTCGTTCGCGATCATCTCAATCGTATGTCGGCTGCCCATCGCGAATGCCTCGTTATGGTCGACGTCCTTGGATGGACACTCGAAGATGTTGTAGCTGTTCAAGGGGGCACCATAGGGGGCTTAAAGGCCAAGTTGTTTCGCGCCCGACAAGACTTAAAGCGGCGCACAGGAGATCGCAATGAAAAGTAAAGACGTTTCGTCCGCTCTTGCCGACCTTGGCAACGAAGACACACACATCAGTCTAGAATCGACACTACAGCGTGTAGACGAACTGCGTAGTAGCCGGTCGCGTAAACGTATCGTTGGTGTTGTTGCGATCGCACTCGCTGGGCTCGCAATTGGCTTTTGGTCACTTTTCCCATCTATTCAACCTGATGTGGCAGGTGTGATGCCGACACAATTGGAAGTAGCCCCTACTGTAGCCCCATTTGTAGCCCCATTTGTAGCCCCATTTGTAGCCCCTTCAATAGCACCTACAATAGCTCGTTCAGTAACACGATCGCCTCTGCCAAAAGTAGTCTCATCACCCGATGTAGTTGCCCCAATGCCTGTTCACAACGTACGACACGATGTTGTGCTGAGGGCATTGGATTTTGATAAATCAGTTTACGAAGAAATTGCGACGGTTGTTGGCATGAACGACGAGGTTGTAATGGTTGACAATCATGACAGCAAAAAAACATGCATGCAGGTTGTTTGTGAAGGTGGTGACGCACGCACTGTGTACTGTTCGGCACCTAGTCCATCGCCCGTAATGATAACATCGCGATCGGGTCGCAAAGTTATGCGAGTTGAGGGTGGGGTAACACCGTCGTCGCACCTTGTTGCCTTGAATGGGAGTCTGCACAATGATTCTGTTCTGGTTTGGTATGAGGCAACTCCAGCGTTCCTCGCGCGATTCCGCCGAGCTACTCAAACAGCATCGTCATTAGAAACAGCAAATGCTGTGGAATTGTCGCTTCCACGTGTAGATCTGCAACGTTGTGCTCCGTCGCGGCTGATTGATGGTAGTGTGCGTATGGACGTTTCACGATGTGTGTCTCGAGAGCGCGTGGTGAAGGTTGAGTTGAGTGATCTTGCAGGACGCCCGATTCCTGCGGTGGCATCACACTCCTACGCCCTAAATGGGTCTGCTGTAATTCTATTATCGAGCATTCGCGCTGGTGTAGCCATGGTTCATCTCTACGCTGAAGATGGTACGTCAGATACGTTCCCAGTTGCCGTGCCTTAAGTATATTTGAAGTTCTGCTCTTGTACGCCAATTTAGCTCAGCTGGTAGAGCAGCTCATTCGTAATGAGCAGGTCGCCGGTTCAAGTCCGGCAATTGGCTCCAGTTCTTAGCCCCTTGCCTCAATACAAGGGGTTTTTTATTTGGGAGATACTTGTGAGTCGACTACGCAATCGTAAGCAGTCTGCAACCATCCGCACAGTATGCATAACCAGTGCTTTACTATTCGTGTTGGCGTTCACGTCGTGTAGAAAAAACACGATAGTTGGTGAAAGGCCAGATACCAACAAATCTGTCATTACAGTATCACAAGCACTAGAGGCTTCATCCTATGATCGTGTTGTGACGGTAAAAGGAACCATAAAATCGGTGTGTCAGGACGAAGGATGTTGGATGACGATCACTGACGGACAGCGAACAATGCGTATGACTTTTAAGGACGAGGCATTTCGAGTAGGACTCAAGGCTTCAGGCGATGTGCTGGTAACAGGTATCGTTCATGAAGAGATTGTGTCAGAAGAAGTCGCGAAAGCAATTGGTCCGTCGATAGGCCTTTCCGAAGGGTCTGTTCGCCAGCTCACTGGCGACCAACGGTGGCCGTTGATGACTACTAGTGGCGTTGAATTTCTGCAACCCCAGCCATAGGAAGTCGTACGTGGCACACGCTTTTAACACAGGCAGGGATTAGTGTGAATACCGTGAGAGATCCGCTAACGTCAAAAAACGTGCGTACGGTACTGCTTGTAGCGGGCATTGCTCTCATTGTTGTGCGCATAGTCTTGCAGGCACTTTGGAGTGTAGTCTGGTACTCCGAATCATCGAACAACATGCTTGTAGACGTGTTACTAAACATTGTTAGTGATTTAATTCTCGTATGTATAGCCGGCACAATTTTTTACATCTATGCTGAACGCAAACATCACGAAGTCTCGTATGACTCCGTGGCTGGGTCGGTTGCTTTCTACGCTGTGTCTGCACTTGCACTGTTATTTGTTTCGGCACTCGTTCCCGCGGGTATCGATGGTGGACGTCCGATTAACGTAGTTGGCGTTATTACCTCGAATCTCGTTGCCATAGGCACATTTATTATCTCATTGGTATTGGCAGGCTTTATTGCGCATATGCTTCTCTCACGCAGGCATATGCGTACACACATACTGCTGTATATGCAAGTGGCCGTTGTTATTGGAATTTGGGGCTGCACGATTGTCGACGCGTTATGGGCTGGATTTGCAATACTGGCGTTTCTACTGTCGATAGCCGGAGTCGTTTTGATGCTGATGAATATGCGTCGGCTCAACTGGCTCTCGTCTATTTCATTTGATAGAAAAATTCGTTTACTGTGGCTTTCGGTCTGTGGTGCCTTTGCGTCAATAGTATTTGCTCTCACGCCTTCATTTGGTTCTGAAGACTACATCACAGCATCGACGGATCTGTTTGTTCACAGCGGTGCTGCAGTGCCAGCAATCATCAACATGTTTGGCTTTGTGTTTTTTGTACGGCTGTTCATTGCCATCATAGGATCGCTACCCAATAGTGGCATTGTTGACAGACGCTCGGACGAAGTGGAATCGTTAGCAGGGCTTACTCGTCTGATGACAGGCACGGCAACCGTAGAAGATTTACTGAAGTCGGTAACAGGGCACGCAATGCGTGTTTGTCATGCTCATGGTGCGTGGTGTGAGTTGTATGACGAGGACGGACTTCACGTTATCGCCGCACAGATGGTGCATGAAGATTGGGTTCGTTCTCTGCATGCCAACGAAGCCCTGCATCGAATGCTCACTCAGTCAGCGAAGCCAATCTTAGTAGACTCTGTCGAAGATGCTCTACCTGCGTACGGACGATCGGTTGGCTTGCAGTCATTTGTTGCCATTCCGTTACTTAGAGAGAATAAACGTCAAAAGACAACAGAGCGTACCGGTACACTTGTGATGTTTAGTACGGTCGAGTTCGGCTTTGAATCTGACGACATGCGCTTACTCACAGCATTTGGTGACACCATTAGTGTCGCGCTCGAACAGGCGAAACTACTCGAGGCCGCCCTTGCTACCGAACGTCTGCAAAAAGAGGTCGAAGTCGCTCGTTCCATTCAATCGTCGCTGCTCCCTCGAAACGCCCCCTCAACAGAATCGTTTGACATCGATTCTGTAACAATACCCGCACATGATGTAGGTGGCGACTATTACGATTACGTCTGTTTTTCGAGTGGAAGTCATGGAGCCATTATTGCTGACGTATCGGGCAAGGGTGTACCTGCTGCACTCTACATGGCTACACTAAAGGGCGTTGTACTAGCAGAAATGCGTTCGGCACTGGGTCCAGCCGACCTTTTGCGCCGTGTTAACACAACCTTGCACGGCTCGATGGAACGTCACACGTACATCACGATGGCATGTGTTGAATTTGATGCAACCTGTCGCTCGCTGCGTCTAGCTCGGGCAGGGCATACGCCAACGATACTGCGGCGAGGTGACAAGACATTCGTGATTACACCCGGAGGCTTTGCCATTGGCATCGTGTCACCAGAAGTGTTCGATGCTGCCTTAGAAGAAGTTGTGATAGCAGTCGAAGCGGGGGACATCTGTCTTCTAACGACAGATGGCGTAACTGAACGACGCGATGCAAACCTTGTTGAGATAGGACTGGCGCCCATCATGGACATGCTTGAAGCACTTAAACCCACCACTGCAAATGAAGTTGTCGTCAGCACCATGGCGTTGCTCGAAGAACATGCGGGAAGTGAACCACACGACGACATAACCATTGTTGCGTTAATTGTACGCGGAGCAAATGCATGAACAAGAACTTCACTGTGACCTCAGAGCCACTATCCAACGGTTGCTGCGTAGTGCGGTTGATGGGATACCTAGATGCGCATACGGCAACACTTTTAGAGGAAACCATGCAAGGCGTGATAACACAAGGGTGCAATCGCATTGTTGTGGATTTCGAAGAATTGGAATACATCAGTAGTGCCGGACTTGGTGTGTTTATGGTATTCATCGAGGAAGTACGTGCCGATCGCGGTGACATCAAGCTCGCAGCCATGAAACCAAAAGTGTTTACAGTATTTGATCTTCTTGGCTTCCCGGCCTTGTTTGAAATTCACCAAACCGTAGCTCTTGCCCACGCAGCCTTCCCCACTACAACATGACGATGGCAGACGAGCACATAGAGCCCCTTACCATTCCGGCTTCAACGCTGTATTTGCAGACCGTACGCTCGTACATACTGCAACATATAGGCATGCTAGACTTCAACGAGTTCGAAGAGAATGGAATTGTGTTAGCAGTCGATGAGGCCGTGTCGAATCTCATTCGTCATGCCTATCGCGGCGACGATACCAAGAAGATTTCCATTACGCTTTCTGTCGACGACGACGAAGTCCAGGTCGAAATATGTGATACCGCCGACGCATTCGACCCCGCATCGGCAGAATCACCTGACATGCGACAGTATTTTATCGATCGTAGGCGAGGGGGCTTAGGAATCCTGCTCATGACACGCGTCATGGACACGATAACGTACAAACCCGCTGCAGTTGGGGATAGAGTTAACACACTCACCCTCACAAAACGCCGCAGGTCGTAAGTCGAAGCGCCGTTCAACCCTATAAAGCGCCGTAAGCCGTAACTTTGCCGCCTATGAAGTATGCATTAATGCTCGGAGTAGCCGTACTCGGAGTAGCGTTTGGTTTCTGGCCATCACTGCGTGAACGCAAACCTCTTTGGTGGCGATGGTTCGCCATTTTTTGTGTGACGGCTACAGTAGTTCTGGCACTCTTGCCTCCAATCGGAGGGACGCTTGCAGATGTCATTATTGCAACGCGAGCGGACAGCACGAAGGTGGTGCCGTTTTACTGCGTGCCAATGCAGCTCAAAGACTATCATCAGATTCAAAATGGCTCTGACGAGCTTGTATTGGTAGACGCGCGCAATCCTGGAATGCACGCATACAGCCTAGAATCACCGCAATTTGAGCAGGTGCTTAGAAGTCATCTGGGTATGTCGATCATTGTCAATGTTCGTAGTAGTAGATCTGACCAGGTTGTTCGTGTAGACGATCAAGAAATCGTCGCGGTGAACCCGCTGATTACACTGCCGTATATCATGGGACTAGAGGAGCGTGCGCGTATCATCTTTTTCCATGTACCAATGGCATGGATTGCGTTTATCGCTTACCTGATAGCAATGGTTTTTGGCATTAAGTATCTGCGCAATCGCTCGCTGGCTGATGATGCTATGTCGGCCTCGGCTGCAAGTGTTGGTACGCTATTCACAATTCTTGCGACGCTTAGCGGGGCAGTGTGGGCGAAGTTCAACTGGGGTGAGTATTGGAACTGGGACCCACGGCAAACGACGATTTTTCTGCTGCTGCTTGTTTATGCGGCGTACTTCGTGTTGCGATCTGCAATGAACGACGAGCATTTGAAGGCGCGCTTGAGCAGTGTGTATTCAATCATCGCGTTTGTAACCGTACCATTTTTGATTTTCATTCTGCCACGCCTCGCGCCTGGCTTGCATCCAGGTAGCTCAGACGACACAAGTATTGGTCCGCTGCTTAGTACGAAGTCAGACGCCATCAACCTCACAAAACAACTGGTCTTTTTGTTGTCGCTGTTCTCATTCACGCTGGTGTTTTTCTGGCTGATGAATCTGCGCTATCGTACCCTAACGCTTGAACGGAGCATGAATGTGGTGCAAGATCCTACGGTGAATTCGGTGCGTGAATCTTCTGTGAATCCGGAGAAATCATGAATGAATTGTTGACTAATCAGCCAGTGTATGTCGTGTTAACGGCTGCGCTCATTATTTGGGTAGGCATTGCCGTGTATCTCGCACGTGTTGATGCACGTCTGGCTCGTCTCGAACGTCGAATGAAGAACACACACTGAGATACCCTATGCAAAAACGTTATGTTATCGCCGGAATCGTGATTGTTGCACTTGCCGCTGTGGCATGGTTTGCCCTTGGTGAAAGTTCAATTGAATACGCAGATGTTGCACGTGCAGAAAAGCTTGGCAAGACTGTTCAGGTTGTAGGCACGTGGGTGAAGGAAGAAGGCAGCAAGTATGATGAGAGCGGCAATCTCTTTACGTTCCACATGAATGACGAAAAAGGTAAACGTGTTTTTGTCGAGCTGAACGGCGCTAAACCCAATAATTTTGAAATCGCAACAAGTATTGTTGTGCGTGGACGCATGGAAGGCTCAACCTTCAAAGCAACACACATTCTTACGAAGTGTCCATCGAAGTACGAAGGCGCACCTGTAACCACCGAAGTAAAGTCCTGATGCTCCGCACCTTCATCATTGTTCTGATTGTTGTTCTAGTGCCTCTCGGCATTTATTTGGCGGTACAGTATGGCACTCCTGCCGAGCTAACATTCGCTGAGGCGGTATCGAAGGCGGCCACAACGGCGGAAGGGGACATGGCACCGAAAGTAGTCGTGATTGCCACTGTTACCCGCGTTGAGCCTGACACCATTTTCTGTCTGGATAAAGAGCAAAAGGAATTTCCGGTGAGTTACACCGGAGCTATTCCTGGATTTGCGTTCGAACCAAACACATCTGTCAAGTTTGTTGGACACGTACACGCTGGTACGGTGCAGCTTTTTCATGCAACGCAGGCATACAAACCATGATTGCAATGACCACGGTTGGAAAAATGAGGGAGGCTATTTCATGATTGGACAACTACTAATTCATGCATTGTTCGGAACCGCAGTTGCGCTAACGCTGACGGCGTTTCTGGCCATGCGTCGCGAACAGAAGGGCATGCCATTGGGCTCGCCTGGGACGGGTCTGCCGATTCCGCGCATGCTGATGACAGCACTGACGTTGGGACTCATTGCCGCCGTATCACTGCTTGTTGCTCTCATCATTCAGCATCGCTTCGACTACACCTACATTTGGAATTACTCGTCTCGCGAACTGCCATTACATCTGCTCATTGCAACGTTCTACTCTGGACAAGAAGGCTCATTCCTCCTCTGGACGCTTCTGGTAGCCGTATTTGGAACGGCATTGATGTCGTATTCGCGTCGACACCTGTATGAAGCCCCCACGCTGTTCTTCTTCGGACTAATTCTAACCTTTCTTACGTTGTTACTCGTTGCGAAAAACCCGTTTGCCTACTATTACGAGTCATTTGCTGCACAAGGCATTACCGCTGTAGATGTGCCACCCAATGGTAAGGGGCTTAATCCTCTTCTGCACAACGGATGGATTACCATCCACCCGCCAATTCTCTTTACAGGCTTTGCGGCAATGTCCGTCAGCTTCGTGTTTGCCATGGCAGGGCTCGTGCGGCGCGACTATCACAGGTGGATTACGATTGCACTTCCATGGACGCTGCTCGCAACCGCTGTACTTGGCTTCGGCATCATGCTGGGCGGGTTCTGGGCGTACGAAACACTCGGATGGGGTGGTTTCTGGGGCTGGGACCCCGTTGAAAATTCATCGCTCATTCCGTGGTTGGTTACCGTAGCACTCGTTCACACGATGATGGTGCAGAAACGTACGCATGGACTTGTAAAGACGAACATGGTGCTTGCAGTAACTGCATTCATCATGGTCTTATACTCAACGTTCCTAACACGTAGCGGCATCCTTGGCGACACGTCCGTTCACTCCTTCGTCGACCCAGGCAAGTTTGCATTCTGGATTCTGCTGCTCTTCATGCTTACGTTTGCGACGATAGGTGCCGTGATGATTCTAATGCGTCGTTCGGACATGAACATCAACAAGGAAAACTTCAAGCCCGACTCTCGCGAGTTTTTGCTTGGTATTGGTGCATCCCTGATCATGGCGAGCGCACTCATGGTAACACTAGGTACATCATGGCCTGTTATCATGGAATTGCTAGCGCAACCCAAAATTGCTCTTGCAACAGACTTCTATAACAAACTGCACATCATTCTGGTGCCAGCTATTCTTGTTGTAAACGCTTTGTCACTCATCATGCAATGGCGTCACACGCCACGTGCATTGTTCATACGCCGCGTGCGTAACGCTGCGTTAATAAGCATTCCACTTGCAGCTCTGCTGTTTATTCCGGGCACCCCCACCGCATGGGCTCTGGTGCTAGCCGCAGCAGCGTTCTTTGGCTTGGTTGTGAACATGATGATGGGCTGGACTATAATGCGTCGATCGCCTTCGATGGCCGGTGCATACGTCTCGCACACTGGTATTGCACTACTCATGTTTGGAATCATTGCAACAGCAAGCTATTCAGAACAACATCATGTTGTTCTTACGCAAGGCGTTCCAGTGACAGTTGATGGGTCGACACTAACTTATGTTAATAGCGAACAGGTCGAACGTCACTTTGGTGACAGAGAGAAATACAAATTCCATATCAAGGTCGAGCGGGGCGGATCAGAAGCAACCATTTCGCCAGTGATGTACTGGAGCGACTACAATCAACGTCAGTCGCCATTCATGGAGCCTGGTATCCGTTGGGGTGTGGCAAACGATTTATACATCGCACCAAACTCTGCCGGTACTGAAGATATTTTTCACGCAACAACGGTGCAGCGAAGTGGCACCATAGCAACACCGCTCGATTCTACGACCCACATCACACTCGTCCGCTTTACGATGCCCATGGAAGAAGGTCCGGCAGCCGACGGACGTATGCGCATGGGCGCCATCCTCATGGCGAACGATTCAACCGAATTCAAAATCGTGACGCAGATTTCGCAGGCGGGTGCGAACATGTCGTTCGAGCCCATCTGGGACACAATTCCTGGTACAACCGTTGGCATCGGACTTTCGAACATTCAGCGTAACAATGCCGATCCGACAAAATCAACAGGCGAGTTTATTTTCAGAGATGTCACGAAGCCATTGACAACACCACGTGAGCAGATCACAGTAGATTTTTCTATCAAACCGTGGATATCACTTGTCTGGTTTGGTGTAATCACAATGGTACTCGGATTTGTCTTCTCTATCGTGCGTCACACACGCCTAGCGAAACAACAACCCGCGCTCTCTGAGGTCCAGCTCGCGCCAAGTGCCGACATTAAGACCGTCGAGCATAAGGTCACCGATTCGAACCCGCAGTAGGCGTAGCACGGGCAACTCAACTGCTGCAAGCATTCGCCGGACCTGACGGTTTTTGCCTTCGACAAGCTCGAGTTCAACCCAAGATGTAGGCACTGTGCGACGTTGCCTGATTGGCACCTCGCGTTCAAATACATCGGGTGTATCTATAAGGCGAGCCGTACATGGCATGGTGGTGTACGACCCTATTCTTACACCAGCACGCAATTGCTTGAGTGCATCCTCTGTTGCAATGCCTTCGACCTGCGCCCAGTATGTGCGCCGATGTGCATGCATGGGGTCGAGGACCCTTGTATTAAGCCCCTTCTCATCACTTAACAACAACAGTCCTTCACTATCCGCATCGAGGCGTCCTAACGCATATACATTCGGTGGAAAGCCAAACGATGCGAGCGTATCATGCTTGCTGCCAGGTTCAGGAGTGAACTGCGAAAGAACACGAAATGGTTTGTTAAATGCAAGAATCAAAGCGGCACTTCGGAACGGTGTGTGCGTTACGGACGCACAAAGAGTGGCTCGTAAGGGGCTGAGGCAAGGGGCAGAGGAGTGATGGTATTAGCAGGTACGAGGCACTTCTGCACAAGCCGTCCCAGCGCATCGAAAACGTCAACCGTGTACGCAGTTGCGAAGCTTTGACTGGGAGTTAAGAACACATCGCCATGATCGTTGTAGGTGATTGAAGCGGACGGACGACCTGCCGTGGGGTCGAACAAACGGCGTCCGCCTTCGCGACAAATACCGTCGGTGCTTATAGTGCCATTGCGGATAATAGTAAATATGTTTACGGTATCAGTATTCGACGAACGCCACAGAGGACTTGTGAGGCGGATGCTGTCCGTTTCGGCCGTGCCCAACGCATGGTATCCAGCAACGGACAAAATTGTATCGCCAACGTTTAGCGAGTCGAAAGAAAACACTGTGGAGGTTGCGCCTGTTACTCCACTAATCGACACGTTGCCCGAATTGCGTGGAACAAACATGCTTACATTCCACGACATGTCGAAGTTTAGCAGACTTGCCCCATACGCTGAAAATGATGCCGTGTCACTAATGCTATCAACAGTTACAATCATCGTGTCGAGTTTGCCGGGCTTCGCCTGCATGTCATGTACACGAAGATGAATCGTTGGTGCAAAGAGTCGCTGGAACGACATTCCACCCGTATAACCATACGATTCGGCCTGACGATAGCCGTAGACGTAAATGCCAAAGGTCGAGTCACATGTTGCTCTGTGTGTACCTGAAGACACCTTGATATGCACGTATCCAAGCAATGTACCCGGAATCACAGTTAATACAGGCGCCATTATACCATCGATAAATAACGAAGGTTGAGACGAAACAGGTGCGATTAGAGTAATCCAATGCTCGTCGGCACTAGAGGCGTTTCTGTTGGGCTGAACACTAATTACTGTGTACGAATCCTGAAACTGTTCTGGTGGCGGCACAACCAATAAGAACGGATCTCCCGATCTGGAATTACCACCCCCACGATTTGATGAGCGAGCGAGGATTGCACACAGCACAGGATTTGATGCGCTAACGAGGATGGGCTCTGTAAGAGGCACTTCCATAAATCCACCGGCCATTAAAGTCTGAATGGTGCCGTTCGCATTAACTACTGTGTTATCTGTCGACGCTAATATTCTGCATAGTGCATAATCCCACGAACCATAGCTCGTTACATCCGCAGGTGCCTGCGGAGTTACAACGACACATTGTTTGCCCCACGTATCAACACTGGGCACTTGTTCAACAAGGAAGTCGCGCGAGGCCGAACTCCCGTTTCTCACAGGAACTTGTGCTCTAAAGTGTCCGCCAACAACAGCGACAGGTTTCGTCGCTCGAATTAGACTTCCTGTAAAATCGTCATTAGGCTGCTCATAGGTTATGGCTGTTTGTACAAGGTAGGCATCTCCACGTTGGAGTATGACTGTGCGTCTTGGCAGACTACTAACTGAGGATCTCCCCGGAGCAAGGTCGATATCTACTCTCGTGTCGTTAGCAGTAGCGATAACTACAAACTGACTTGGGAATCCTTCAGTGACGCTGCCTCTGCCTCTGAAATCAACATACGTATATGCATATGAGGGATATGACATGACCCGGTACTCGGTACCCAACGCATCTGTCGGCAATACGAGCCATGCATCGGTTGTGTAGCGCTCACGTGTGACAGCATATACCGACAACTCTTCAGTGCCAGTGATATGCACGGCAATGTTTACAGATCTTTCTGCATCTCTTGTATTTGTGGTAGGATAATTAGAACCTTGCAATTCGTGGTCTCTAGGATCTAACTCGAGTGAAACGGTATCATTCGCAAGAGCAATCGTAAATGGAATACGTAGCGTCGATCCGTTGCGTCGAACTGCCAAAACCTCACCATTCGTAGGCATCTGCGCAGTGATAAAGAGGTGTAAAGACGGGTCAGAATTATTGAGCTCACGATCATTTGGAAGGAACGTCAACCAGAAATCGGTGCCGCGCGAATCGCGAATGTTTTGTGCAAGGCAAGGGGCTGGGGCAAGTACCGTTGCGAGCGCCACGACAATGGTCAACGCAGAGGTCAGCAAGAATGAAAGGGCTGACGTCCGAGTCTGCGAGGAGGAAGGGCTTGCTATGGTCTTTAGGTGTTCCAACGTTCTACGACTCTGCTACAAAGGTCGAGCATTTCTCGTGCACTGCGTTCCCATGTAAACGTCGATGCCCATTTCAGCGCGCCTTCACTAAGGCGTTCGCGCTCATGTGCGTCTACAAGGAGTCGTTGCATAAGCCGTGCCATCGTGTCGACGTCGCCGTATGGGTATAGAATTCCCGACATGCCGTCGCGCACAGAGTCTCGTAGTCCTGGGACGTTCGCGCTAATAACGGGAGTGCCGCATGCATTTGCCTCGATGTTGCTGATTCCCCAGCCTTCTTTTACCGACGAGTTTACGACAACATGTGCAAGGCTCAACCATGCCGTTTTCTGCTCTTCAGTTACAAACCCATGGAAGGTGACGCTTTCACTGATTCCAAGCTCTGAAGCAAGCGCTCGAAGAGCATCGTACTGATCACCGGTGCCAAGGATCTCGACGCGTAGACTTGGCAAGGCCTTTCGCACAATTGCTGCTGCACGCAGTAGATGGTCGACAGATTTGTACTTCTTAAGGCGACCGACAAAAACAACCGTCGGTACATCGGCCTTCTTGGTAATGGCCATAGGGAAGCGACGATGATCGATGGCATTGTGAATGATCGTTATGTTTTCTTGTTTGAAGCCCAACACTTCGCACTCCTGACGAGTACTCTCAGAAACAACACACAAAGGCGTATTTCGGTATGCCGACGTAATGCGTCGTTCGAACGATCTGACGTACACGCCTGCTAACAATCCGGCTTCGGTATAAATAGTCTTACCGAAGAGATGATGGATGATTGCGAGGATCGGACGCTTTACAAACAATGGTGTCAGGAAGGGAATCTTGTTGATGTCGTCTACAACGATGTCTGGATTCAGCTTTTTGCCATTGCGATACCACCACCAGGCGACTCGATAATTAAACGTCGCGCGATGTCCAACACGAATGATGTTGATACCATCGATAACGTCTTCTGCAGGTGCGCCGCTGTAGCCGCAGCAGAGCAACGTTACACGATGTCCTGCTGCAGCTATCCGACCAAATATTTCATGCAGGTGAATTTCTGCACCACCAGACAGGGGGTGTGTTCGATCCTGCCAGTTCATCACGAGAATATGCATTAGCGGAGCGGGGTATCCACGAATACTTCAACGGTGCGCGAATAGAAACGCGCTTCAGGGGTCGCATTGTCATACAGTTGAAAACGTTCTCCCATACCATAGGCATTGCCTTCGGGTACACCCAGCGCGCGCGATACGGCACGAGCGCGTTGTTCCGAGAGTTTCTGATTGTAATCGTCGCTACCGATGCGGTCTGTGTAGCCAACTACGCGAACAGTGGAATTGGGCTGAATTTTTTGCTTTACGTCAGCTACCAATGCAATATTGGCTGGGTTGAGGTCGGACTGATCGAAGCCGAACAGTATCAGTGAATAACGGTCGATTGTCTTATCTGTGCCACCCGTTGCTCGTTTGTCCTCAATGAGAACTTGGCTGATAGCAATTGACTGCGTAGCAGAAGGAATGACGAGGCCAGTTGAATCGCGCACTACAAGCAAGTACTTCAACTCACGTGCTTCGCGTGGAAGGAATCGGGACTGTTCTTCAACGCGCCAGTCAAGCGATGCAGGAATTGGATCGCCGTTGTGAAACGTTTTTATTATACGATCGCCTTCTGTTACGAAGAGTGTATACGATGCAATAGGTACGCGCGGGTCGATCGACGGAATAAAGCGCACTCCTGCGGGATCGAAGGTTCGCATCGTGTCATTCGACATCACGGGCGCTAATAACGAAGTTGACGTTGTAGCAATTTCGACGCGACGGTTTTCAGCACGACCATCGGCTTCGGCGCTATTCGACGGTGACTCCGGCAATGCTCGTGTTACGACGGTAATGCGTGAGCCTGCAATGCCCCATGTATCCGTTAGGTAATCTTTTACAGCATCAGCCCGCTGCTGCGCTAGCAGCGCCCCTTGTCCAGCTTCGTCGGCGTCTGTACAACCTGTGAGTGTTATGCTCGCTGTTGGGTTTTCGTTCAGACGCTTACCCAAGAGGTTTAGCAAGTGGTAATAGGTGACGAGAGCATCGAGGTTGTAGAAATTCTTTTCGGTGAACGCGTCACGTTGTTCAGATGAGAGCTTACGATAACGCACCGGCATGTCTGAGGAGTTTTTTTCGAAGAACACATATGGTAGAAGTGGGCGGACGCGAGTCGAAGCAAACTCTTCGACACGTACCGATGTGATAGGTGCAAGACGTCCGTCTTCTTTGAGTCCAGTCGCCGAAACCGAAGCTGTGAACGGAATGTTGCCGCCCGCACGTGTCGGAGGATCGATGCCACGAGCCGCCTCTAGAAGTTCTACGTCGGTTAACGTATCTACAACATCAGGTGGAATGAAGTTTACAGCAAGTCCGGCACGAAGCTGATGGATGTTCCACGACACATCTTTCGCAACACCAGTTGGTGAGAATGTAAATAGAACTTCAGGACTAAGAAACAACGTACGATCGGCGTTTATAGCTAGGTCATACGAGACACCAAGTGTAATACCCAAGGCAATGCTCGACAACTCTGGTATGTCTCCAACCAAGGCATTACGAATTTTCGAGCCACCAGTGAAGGTTGCTTGTGATGGTTGCTCAAGAGTTTCTTTTTGATCGTACGTACCGTCCAACACAAAGCCCAACGTTAGGCCGCCTAGAAAATTCAACGAACGTGTAGCGCGATACACAAGCAATGGTTCAATACTAACCTGTGTGAAATCAGCACGTAGGTCGTGCCGTATTAATGCTTCAGTCGGCTGATCGCCGATAAGGATGGGCTTCGTTTCTGTCGTCGTAAAATCAACGCCATACGTGCCATAGTGCGCTCGCAAAGCAAGTGCAAAGTCATCACTTAAGGGGCTTTGAAATTGTGCGCCAAGAAAGAATCCGGACCCGCTTGTCGATGTGAATTCGGGACAACAATTCGAAACCGAGGGAAGTTTATTAAACGAAGCACTGTGCATACCGTACGCATAGTTGCCAAAGAGGCCAATGCGAGCACGTTTGTCGTTATCTGATATGCCCTGTGCTGTTACGCTCACGGCTACTACACTCACTGCTGCTACGAGCAGTATGATCGAGGCAAGGATGGTCGTCGGTCGTTGCATGCTTATCATTTCAAAATGTCTAGTCTGTGAGCAATTCGTTGTGTTGGAGTCGTCAGCAGCAGAAAGTATGCGCCGCTCTCAAGCATCGATGCATCGATTGGAATGTCGTATGAACCCGGTGACATATTCTTGTCGAAGAGTTCAAGCACCATACGTCCGTTTACATCTGTAAGCACCATCGACATGGCTCCACGTTCACTCAACGTTACACGAATCGTGCCATCGCTGCTCATGGGTTGTGGACTCGACTTAACAGCTGCAGTTTGCTGAACAGACACAAGACGTGCTCCTCCTTCTCTGCAGATGTCCGTTAGCAGCACACGTCCGTCGACAGTGGTAATGAGAAGCGTGTCAGCAACGGATATAGAATCAATCCGAATAAATGCTGACGAGTCATTTCCCCAGAATGTCTTGAATTGAAGGTTGGTGCTAAGTGAATCTGTCTCGGGCACGGGTAACGTTATCGTAAAGCGCCTCACTGAGCCCGATTCAATTGTACCAATAGGTGTTGCGCCTGTAGGTAGAAGCAAGGTTGCATTAGTCGAGATTGAAGCACTTACGGTTCGCTCCTGAGTACGATCGAAGTTTACACGTTTCGTGATGTACACAGGTACCGAAACATCAACCCCGGTTAGTGCATTGATTGAGTCTATGCGAATTGTGAAGCCCACGTATGTCTTCACCGTTGCGCTCATGTTTAAATCGATTGTGCGGCCGCAAACAGAGTCGACAAAACGATAGGATGCAGAGTAGACTTGACCAGCAGTTCCACTCAGAAATCGAATGACGACTTCGGCTTGTTTGCCTGGCCCTACGATTTCAGGAGTAATCGATTCGATACGGAACGAACCGAGGTCAATGGGACCTTTTGGCCAGCGCAGTGTAACGGTGCCCGTGTTGAGAAGCAGGATGCGTTCGATAGCCGACGTACCCTCAGGTACATTGTCAAACAAAACGTCCATTCGCGAGAGCTCGAATGCCGCCGTGTCTTTGCGGGCAACGATGGGAATAACCGTAACACCAAAGGGTGCATTCACAGCGTTTGTTGTGAGTACAAGTCGTGCCTGCTTGGAGCCAGTACTTGTGGGGCTGAAGCGTACCGTCACGGTGCGCGTTCCACCAGATGCCACGTCAACCGGTAAGGGGTCACCCACATCGGCAGTGAATTCGGCGGCGTTAACTCCTTCAATACCTATCGCATAAATCTGGAGGGTTGAGTTACCACCATTTGTTATAGTAAATGTCTCTGATGTTTGGCCTGCCGACCCGCAAAGGCTAGACGGTATGGTGACCGAAGGCACTGCTTGTATCGCGGCATCCCCGGTTCCCTCACCATAGATACGAACTACGATGTTGCGACCACCTGCAATAACAAGTGTTAGAGTAGCAGGAAATCTGCCCAGGTCTTTTGGTTCGAAGCGAAGATTAATGGCGCGCGACTGACCCTGTGACACCGTGAACGAACCACCGCCGTTTACGATAGAATATTGGGCAGCATCAGGTCCACCCAGGATTACATCGTTTACGGTGATTGGCGTATTGCTTCCTTGTTGAAGACTAACCACGACCGTTGTATCAGCGGCTTCTTGATTTGCAATTATCCTTCCAAAATCAACAATCGTTGGGGCGTCTAATGCAGGCAGGACGCCTGTGCCGGTAACTGTCGAGCGGACAATTCCTGTTCCTGTGTTGAATTCGACAACAGCGGTACGTGTGCCGACTTCTATGGGTGTAAATGCAACTTCCATGCGCAATTCGCCACCAGGAGCTACAACTGCAACGAGAGGATTAGCAATAAGGTCAAAGTCTTGAACATCGCCCGATGCTATGCGAATTCCGTTTACAAGAAGCGTGTCATTAGCATTGTTGCGAAGCAACAGCACCATTGCGTCAGCCCCTTCACCAAGAGTAACGAGCCCAAGGTCGGCAACTGCAGAGCCACCTAGACCGCCCTTAATTGTAAACGAGGCATCACTTTGATCTTCGGCCTGGCGCAATCCAAGTACGTCCCATACACGCGCTGTGAAGTCTGTGCTGGCAGTTGTTACGTACCGGTCTGTAAGGTCGTAACGTGCTGAGTACACAAGGCCCTTGTGTCCAGATAGGGTACCAAGCAGAGAAAGATTAGCTGCGCTATAGAACTTCGCAGTTCCATCGCCACCACCTACAAGAATTCTGCCGCCTGTCTTGCTGTAACGCACAGATAAGATAGAACCCGATGCCGCTGCTGAACGTGCAGTTTGAGTGCCGTTGGCAGTGTTCCACAGTCGAACCGACAAGTCTGCCCCACCTGTAACGATACTGTTCTTGTCTGGAGAGAGTGCTGCGCTGTATACGTTGCCGCTGTGACCGCGGAAAGTATTCACAATGATTAGTGTCGTCGCATTTCTCGTTGTAGCAACATCACCTTCGGCTACAGCAAGTGTACTGCCATCAGCCGACGGTAAGACAGAGTATACAATGCCGCTAACGACACTGCTTTTCGTAATGATTGACCAGTTGGTAGTGTTATATGCAGCAACTGACTCAGAACTTCCAACATATAATATCTGACCGTTGCTACTGAAGGCAACTGACCAAACTTTCGATCCAATCGGAATTGTTGCGGCACGAGCACCCGTTGTATAATCCCAGATGCGAACGGTGCCATCATGACTTCCACTAGCAACGTATTGACGTGTAGGGTGGGTTGCTACCGACCACACCCAATCGGTGTGTGTACCAACAATACGTGATAGGCTACCCGTTACGGCATCATACAAACGAACTGTTCCGTCGTCGCCACCCGTTACAACAGACTTACCATCCGATGTGAAATCCGACGAGTAGACAGGTTCGTGTTGACCCGACATGGTAACAATCTTTGTCGCATCTATCGCTGTTCTCTGAACCCGAATTCGCGCACGCGTTGTTGTAAACGCAGGAATCCAATCGTACGTAAGTCCAGAAACAGATTCGTCTATCGAACTCCACGTTGCACCATCATCAATGCTTGATTCAAGCCGAACAAGGTCTGTAGGCAGTACACCCGACCATGTGATTGGTGTCGATCTACCTGCAAGAAATGTTTCTCCGCCATTTGGAGTTACCATGCGCAGCTCGTTGTCATTAGCTACAAAACCTCCGCGCAGATAAACAGGTGTGCTTTCACACGCATCGGATGTAACGTTGAGCTTTACAACACGGACATTCGAGTCTGTCGCGGTATACCGAATACGAACCGTATGCGCGGCGTTGTTCTGAAGGGCAAGAGCGGGTGGTACAGAGCCAAGGGTGATAACGAAATGTGGGTCCGTACTCTGAATATTACTTATCGTAACCGCACCGTTCCTCGCAGTGAGCATTAGATCTAACTCAAGCGAAGCACCCGGAGCGACTTCGCTAAAGTCTACACCAGTAGTACTTGCACTTAGAATCGTGCGGTTGCCTACAGGGACTTTGATCGTCACAGTGCGAGTCAAGCTTCCGCGGCGTAAATCGACACGATGTTGTGTACGACAGTTCACTGGTGCCGTCCACGTAACCGTGCATGTTGGCAGGCGTTTGGCGTGAGCCACAAATGCACGCGCATGAACAGCAGCTTCGGTAGGAGTTGAAATGTTGTCGACCCATGCGCCATTACTGCTATCTGCAAGGTCACGCAATTCTTGTGAGAGCGTGGTCTTCAAACCGATGATATAAATCTGCACGCCAAAGGTCTTGGATTTAGCCAGTGTAGCAGCAAGGTCGATGGACGTCGCACCGTCTGTAAAGACGAGAAGCGCACGTCCATTCCGAGCATTCTGAAGTTGTGAAAGCGCACCAAACGGCACGTTGTTCATTCCTTCAGCGAGACGTGAGCCACGTCCAGCAGTCATTGAATCGACCGCGGATGCGAAGCGGACCCGATTTGTTGTTAGCCCTAGTAGCAGAGACGTCGATGCATCGTATGAGGAAAGTCCACGTTCGTCACCTGTGCTTGCTAGCATAACCTCACCGGCTTTCGCGCCAGCCTTTTGCAAATCCATTGCAGTGGGCGATCCCTGAACCGTGGATGCGGATACGTCCGCAAGCACCATCAGCGACAAAAGTCGACCGTTGGTTTGACCTTCACACGTTGTGGTGCCCGTAACCTGCTGTGCGTCTTGCGTGATGCCGATGTCTGAAGCACCCAACACCTGTAGCGTTCCCGCGTTATCGAATGCGATGACGGTCGCACTAAGTGTAGGGTACGACTTCTGATCGGTCCCGACTATTACGAACGGTTGGGCAAGGCATCGCTCTGCACACCAAAGCGACAGAACGAGAGCGAAACCAATTGAACATTGTCTCATAAGTACGGTACTCCACAGTATGATATCATCGGCAATAGATTGGCAAAGGTACGAGAAAGGCGTACGGGTCTAGCTCGAACTGCATTACCAACAATCCTAAGGTGCTGGAGTTACCAATTCAATTACAACAGTTCTGTTATATCCCCTAGAGACGGGCGTTTTTGACCAATACTTAGGACTGTCCTCACCAGAGCCTATGATACGCGTCTGAGGGACATTTAGAAGTGCAGCAACCTCCGCCGCCCTTCGTCGCGACAGGTCTCGATTATAGTCCTCCGCGCCAAGTTCGTCAGTGAGTCCGTACACTGTCACTTCCGTAAGCGGAGTAATATGTTTTCGTACAGAATCTAAGAGCTTAGCGTTTACAGTGCTTACCCGTGCATCGTTAAACTCAAATAGCAACAGATTGAAGCGCTCTATCTCGCGTCCAGCTATGCGTTCAATGCGTTTTTTGCGAATCGTAAGCTGAGATACCGACACCGTGTCCTCAACCAGCGACGGTAGCGTTTCAGGGATGCTTAGCTGTACGATGATGGGTGTCTCGGTCTCTGGCACACCGCTATCTACCAGGTTCCATTCTACATACCGTGGCAAGTTACCAGCGCCATTGAATCGTGCGAGCGACTTTTCGCCCTGCTTTACGGACACGCTCCAATTCCCTATGGACTCAACATTCTCTACCGTTACATAAGCACGCATTGTCGGCGGGTCGACTGTGCGCTCGATAGATCGCAACGTGTAAGGGGCTACGAGCGAGGGGTCTAAGACTTCGATTTCCACGCGTCGGTTCTCTGCCGCAGCCAGCGATGCCTGTGTTGTGTCAGTAGCTATTGTTGGCTTAGCAGGGGAACGTCGTGCTTCGATGCTTAAAGCGTCTTCACCAACTCCACGTTGTACGAATACATCCTTCACGCTTTGCGCGCGGGCGCGCGCAAGCGTTAGCCCCCTATCAGATGCATACTCAGAAGTTGTACCAATAAGCCGCGCTCGTGCCTTGGGATTTTTGCGCAGTCTGTCTGCGATAAGCCACGGGATAGAATGAATGGCCGTCTCGAGGTCCATGCCTTCGGGGTTGCTGTCGAATATGGTGCGTGATGCGAGTTGAGGCGCTATCCAATTGGCGGATGCAGAATCGAAATAGACATGAGGTAAAACAGGTACGATTTCTGAAGCTGCAATTTCTTCGACATGAATAGTAACGTTATCGAGTTCGCGTCCATCGGCCGTTACACCTTTAGCTACAACGGATGCCGTAACGACTGGAATCGTCGGTTGTGGGGGAGGAATTTCAGGTGCAACGGGCACCACAGGCATAGGTGGTGGCGAAACAAAGCCGAGTGATATCCCGAAGCGAAGATGTGCAACAGACCACGTGGTACCATCACTAATCTGAGTTAATGGAATGGTGTACTGAATCTCCGGCGCAAGGAACGTTGCACCTCGTGCACCGAGTGGGATGACGTAGCGAAGGCCGGTTGCGATAGAGAGCTGTGGACTCACCACATTGGGTATATCGGCGGATGTGTCGACATACACCCGATTACCACCGAGATACGAGCCGTAGTCGGCAGGTTCTGTGAGCGTTTCGGTCTGACGAAATGTCGTTGCAATTGGAATGGCAATGCGACCGCCAATCATGATATCGAGTCGGCCAAAGGGTCTGAACAACAGAAGGGGCTCGAGTCCTATGTCCGTTACCGATGCATGTACCTCATGTACAAACAACGCTTCTACAACTTTTGCCGAATCGCGCAGATCTGCGACGAATGATGTCTCGGTGTCTTCGAGCGTAGCCGAGCGGTCTGCATACATAAGGCGAGCCTGCAATCTCCACAGATCATTCAACGGATATGTATAGAAGGCTCCGGCAGACCAGCCGAGGCCAGATGTGTTGGTGAACTCCGGACAGCATGAGCGCACATCACCAAGACGTGTAAACGATGCATTGTGAAGATTCAATGCACCCGACACATAGAGTCCGACTTCCTGTTTCGGCTGCGCGTTTGCAACAACCGCAACACCAAGTGCAACAGCACCTGCATACAGTACAACGGCACCTGCACACAGTGCAACAGCACCTGCGCGCAGCACAAGACGAAGAGCAATACGTAGTCTGGCGATAGTCATAGGGTATCGTGTATCACGATTTCGACTTTGTGACAAGCCCTGCGCTCGGACATAGGTCTGCGACAACGCATTCATAACAACGTGGACGTCGAGCGATGCATGTTCGTCGTCCGTGTGTAATGATAACATGATTAAATCGATTCCACTGTTCCTGCGGCATGAGATCCATAAGTGCGAATTCTATTTTCACAGCATCTTCGGTATCGACAAGTCCGAGTAGGTTCGAAATGCGTGTTACATGGGTATCAACCGTAACTCCGGGAATCGCAAAGCAGTTACTAAGCACACAGTTCGCCGTTTTTCTGCCAACACCCGGCAGCGTAACGAGCTCTTCGAGGGTTTTCGGCACTATTCCGTCAAAACGCGCAAGAAGCTCGCGTGAGCATCCCTGAATATTTCGCGACTTGTTTCGAAAAAAACCTGTTGGACGAATATCCAATTCCAATTCTTCCTGCGGAACGTCGAGGTAGTCTTGCGGATTACTATACTTTTTGAATAACGACTTAGTTACGATGTTTACGCGCTCGTCAGTGCATTGCGCAGATAGAATTGTTGCAACAAGTAACTGGAACGGTGTTTTAAAATCCAGGCCAACTTTAGCATCTGGATATGCAGCATCCAGTCGGTTGATAATCGTTGCAAGCCGTTCGCGGCGTGTTATTTTAGACTCACGCTTCATGTGTGTAGGTCGATGCAATACTATCTGGCGTATCTCTATGGTACCGATAAGTAGCGTGTGTTGTAGATGCAATCAAGATGTCGGGCGAAGCAGATGCACGGTCATATAGTGCAGCATCTTCTGCATAATCAACTACGTCGAAGCCACCTAAGGCATTGAGTACATCGCGCCGTACAACAAACGTGCCGCCGACAACACACTTGTCGATGTGAATCTTTAGATGCGGTGGGTGCCTGTCGACCACGTATGGGTCGCCAATAATTTCTACTCCACCATGAAGGAATTGAATGTCCGGACTATCCAGCAGCATGCGACGCCGCGACGATAAATGATCGCCCAGGTATTCGTCATCCGAGTCGAGGAAGGTCACGAACAAGCCCCTTGCCAAACCAATTCCGACGTTGCGCGATCGGGCTAGTCCGATGTTCTCATGCCGGACACTTCTGATGCGGCTATCGTTCACTGCGTAGTTTTGCACCACCACTGGAGTGTTGTCGGACGATCCGTCATCCACCACGATTAACTCCCAGTCCTGCTCGACTTGCGCCAGCACCGAATCGATTGCCCGCGGAAGCAGGAGTGCGCGGTTGTATGTACACAGGATGATGCTGAAGAAAGGATGCATAGATGACGCAAACCTACGATTCCCACGAGACCCAAGAGACGAATGGGACCGAGGAGACGAACGAGACCCAAGAGACGAACGGGTTGAATGCGTCTATTGAGTCTAATGAGACCGAAGAGTCGGGTAAGGGTCCCGAAGGGGGCTTAACGCCGTTGGATTTCTGGACGACTGCCGGAGCCAATGGTATTGTGCTCGACAAGACACAAGTCGATGCGCTGCAGCGGTATCACGACGAGCTCTTGTATTGGAATGCCAAGGTCAATCTCATTTCCCGCAAGGATGAAAATCAGATCTGGTCGAAGCATATTCTGCACAGCCTAACGTTACTGAAATACGTAACCTTCCCAAAGAAGGCCCGTGTACTTGATCTGGGCACGGGCGGCGGACTTCCAGGCATACCGTTAAAAATTGCACGTCCGGACCTCCGCGTCACACTCTGCGACTCGGTGCGCAAGAAGATGACCATGACGGCCATGTTTGCAGACCACACAGGCATGAAGAACATCGAGGCTGTGACATCACGTGTAGAAGATATGGGCGAGAACCCGCACTATCAGGCAGCGTTCGACGTTATCGTTTCGCGGGCAGTCGCCGACACGATGCTGCTGATGGAATGGGTTAGGCCATTAGTTGCTCCCGGTGGTTTCTGTGCATTCCTCAAAGGCGGCGATTTAAAAATAGAACTGTCGAACGCACGAAAGACATACCCAGGCGTTGACATTCGAGAAATACAGATTGATTTGTTTGGAGCACCGTGGTTCAAGACAGACGAAAAGAAAATCGTAGTAGTAGGTCCATGACGTGGCTCGCGTCGTCGAGGGTCCAGCGGCGCGTGCTTTCGAGTGTGCTGCCGCACGTGCTGTCGAGTGTGCTGCCGCGCGTGCTTTCGAGTGTGCTTTTATGTGCCCTGTCGTTTGTGCTTTTAACACCGCTAGACGCGTTTGCACAAACACGCACCGAAGGTTCGGCCATTCGTCTTGCACGTGTGAAGTATGCGGGAGGGGGCGACTGGTACAACGATCCGAGCGCAGAAGTAAATCTTCTACGATACATCAGAGCGAACACCACGATTAATGTCGACCCGGCATACGAATACGTCGACCTTGCAACAGATAACCTGTTTTTGTATCCCGTGATCTTTATGACTGGACACGGCACGGTGGCATTCACCGATTCGGATGTGAAACGTTTGAGGTCGTATCTCGAGAATGGGGGCTTCCTGTATATCGACGATGACTACGGCATGGACACCTCCATTCGTAAAGAGATGAAGAAGGTGTTTCCAGATCAAGACTTCGTTGAGTTGCCTTTCGATCATCCCATCTATCATTCGCACTTTCAGTTTCCTAATGGCCTCCCTAAAATCCACGAGCACGATGCGAAGATCGCGCAAGGTTTTGGATTGTTTGTCGAAGGAAAACTGAGCGTGTTCTATTCCTTCGAAACAAATCCAAGCGATGGATGGGCTGATGCAGAAGTCCATCACGATCCACCCGAAAAACGCGAATTGTCTTTCAAAATCGGTACCAACATTCTTGTCTATGCGCTCAGTCGATAACATACGTCAGCGCCTTCTCGCCGTCCGTCGCTCAGAACTTCTGAACGACCTACTTCGCGGTGGGCTTACAACTGTTGCCATCTCGGCCGTGACATTGCTCGCATTTGTGTTACTCGAAGCATCATTACACGCTTCTATTCAGTTGCGCACTGCTCTGTGGTATACATGGATTGGCACCTCGGCAATTGCACTTGCATACTACTGCGGAGCGCCGCTCCTAAGCCTGTTTGGGGCACGTCCGCAACAAACCATAGACGACATCGCCATTCGTGTCGGACGTGCATACGACGATGTCGGCGACAGACTCGTCAACGCGCTTCAGCTCGATGCGCAACCCGCGTTTGCAACATCGGGTCTTGCTGCGGCTGCAGTAGATCAGGCCACGCGTGTAGCAGAGCCAAAAGACTTCACAGTTATTATCGATCGCAAACCAACACGTAGTGCAGCACTTTGGGCGTTGATGTCCGTTGGTATGACCGTGGCTCTCATCGCGCTCCTTCCACATCAACTCGGTGCCTCGTTCGAACGCTTACGCAATTACAATCGCAGCTATTTGCCGCCAGCTCCGTTTGCTTTAAGCATTACACCGTTAGACGAAACAGTCATGCGCGGCACAACAACACGAGTGGTTGTGAGTGCGACAGGCACACCACCGAACGTGGTTACGCTGTGGGTGAAAGAAGCATCGTCGGACAGATTTCAAGCGTTTGCTCTGCGTCGTGATACGGGCTCTACCTATCTCTACCAGTTCTCTGGACTTCAGGCTGGTGTTGCGTTTTACGCAGAAGCGGCGTGGCTTGAAGAGGGCGTTCGGACGGATACCGGACGTATTACGGTAATCGACAAGCCCCTTGTGCGGACCCTTACAGGAAGAGTAATTCCGCCGTCGTACACCATGCAGCCGCCCTCAGAACTAACAGAGCAGCATGCAGATGTTGCCTCGCTGGTTGGATCGACGGTCGACATTTCTATTACAGCCAACAAAGAACTAAAGAACGCAACAATTGTTGTCGTGCGTGGCGACAGTGTGAACGGCGATACGTCGCGGTATGCCATGCAGACGCGTGGAGCAGGCGCATCCGGACGATTCTCTGTTGCAGCATCCGGTACGTATCATTTAGAGCTGCGAGACAAAGACGGTCAGGGCAACGCAGAGCCCGTGCGTTATCGCATTGTAGCGCTGAGCGATGGAAGTCCGACCATTGCACTGCAAGAACCAACACAAGACGCCGAAGTTGATCAAAGCGCCGAGTTGCGAATTGGCGTCACAATTACCGATGACTACGGGTTTTCTTCTCTTAAACTATTTTATCGTCTAGCGGCTTCGCGATTTTCACAACCCGATGTAAAGTTTACGGCGCTCGACATAACACTTACGGGCGAAGGCACAGTGCGCGACGTGCGTCACTTGTGGGACTTGGGCAAGGTTGGCATCACGCCAGAAGACGTCTACGAGTTCTACATCGAGGTTGCCGATAACGACCGCGTACGGGGTCCGAAGACCGCTCGTACAAGCACGCTAAAGGTCCGCATGCCATCGCTCGAAGAAGTCTTCGCCGAGGCCGACCAAACACAAAGCGACGCACAAAAAGAACTAAAAGAAGTCGCAAAGGAAGCCGAAGAGATCCGCAAGGAAGCCGAGCAACTGCAGCGCGAAATGCAGAAGCAACAGTCGCAACAGCAGCAGAACATGCAGTGGAGTGATGCAAAGAAGGCTCAGGACATCATGAAACGTCAGGAGCAACTCGAACAACGCATGGAAGATGTTGCAAAGAAGCTCGAAGACATGACCGACAAGATGAAGCAGAACAATGCCATTTCTCCGGAGACGCTCGAGAAATACATGGAGCTTCAAAAGCTCATGAAGGAAGTGAAATCGCCAGAGCTCGAGCGTCTGCAGAAGCAGATGCAGGATGCCATGGAGAAGATGTCCCCAGACGACATGCAGAAGGCCATGAAGGATTTCAAATTCAACGAAGAAGAATTCCGCAAGCAGATCGAGCGCACGATGGCGTTACTCAAGCGTACGCAAGCAGAACAAAAGACAGAAGAACTTGCAAAGCGTGCAGAAGAGCTCGCACGACGTCAGGAAGAGCTCAAGCAGCGCACAGAAAATTCAAACGCAAACGACAAAAAGCAGCAGAAAGACCTATCGCAGCAGCAAGAGCAGATTAAGAAAGACTTCGAAGACCTTGCTAAAGAAGCAAACGAACTTGAAAAAATGATGAAGGAGCTGCAGACCAACATGCCGCTCGATAAAATGGAGCAGGCTCAGCAAGACCTGAACCAAAGCGAAACGTCGCAGCAGATGGACCAGGCGCAGAGCGACATCGAGCAGGGCAAACAACAGTCCGCAGCAAGCAAGCAACAGAAAGCAAAAGAAAACCTCGAGCGCTTTGCTCAGCAAATGCAGCAAATGAAAAAAGAGATGCGACGCAACAGTGCGAAAGAAGCAATGCGTGCAATGCAGCGCAGCATTAACGACATGCTCGAATTATCGAAGGAGCAGGAAGCACTTCGCGATCAGACACAATCGCTCGATCCGAATTCGTCGCAGTTCCCAAGCATGGCGCAGAAGCAGCAGAAGATGAACGAGGCCATGCAAAACGTTGCAAACAGCATGATGCAACTCGGTCAGCGCAGCGCAAGTGTCACACCTGAAATGGCGCAAGACATGGGCGACGCACTTCAGAACATGCAGCAGGCCACGCAACAGTTGCAGAACCGAAACGGACAGATGGCAAGCAAGGACCAGGGCGGTGCAGTAAGCTCGATGAACTCAGCCGTGCAACGTATGAGCGACGCACTTTCGTCCATGATGCAAGGCGAAGGACAGGGTCAGGGCGGCCAGGGACAGAATCCGGGTATGGGTGAAGGCAAGGGGCAGAGTCCATTCCAGCGACTTCAGAACCTCGCCGAAGACCAGAAGTCGATCAACGAAGGCATGCAAAAAATGGGTCAGCAGGGCTCACCTTCAGAACAACAACGCGCCGAAATGGGTCGCCTTGCATCGCAACAAGGCAAAGCCCTCAAAGCCCTCGAAGAAATCGAAAAAGAAAAACGTCAGGTCGGCGGCGAAAAGCAACCTCTCGGCGATCTCAAGAACATCGCAAACGAAATGCGCGAAGTGATGACTGACATGCAGTCTAACTCAATCACACCCGAAACACGTGCACGACAAGACCGCATCCTCTCGCGGCTGCTCGATGCATCGCGATCAATGAACGACCGCGACTACGAGAAGTCCCGCGAATCCCGCTCCGGACAAGACGCAGTACGCCGGAGTCCGGGTCCGCTCGACCTCAAAACCCAAGAGGGCCGCACACAGGTCATGCGCGATCTCTTGAACCGCCTCCGCGACGGATACTCAAAAGACTACGAGAATCTCATTCGCCTCTACTTCGAGACGCTTCAGAAACAACGCGTAGAGCAGTAAACCTCGGAGTAAAATTCATCGCGTCGCGAATAACGACGAGTCGATGAGAATCGATCCGACGAATTCACTCGTCATCGCTCGCGAAGCCAAAACTCGCTCTTCCTCTGAAATCCCTCGAATCGACAATCATCACTCATCGGCGTCGCGAATCAAGACTCGAGATTTACCGGGCCCATTCGCACTGCGTGCCATCATATACGCGACGCGAATAACCGTCTCAAAATCTCACGTGCGATCATACACGCGACACGAATAACGGTCTCAAAAATCTCTCGCGCCGTCATACTCGCGACACGAATAACCGTCTCAAAATCTCTCGCGAAGCCGAAACTCGAGATTCTTCGACGCTCATTCGCACCGCGATGAAAACACAAGATTTCACGACGCTCATTCGCGTCACCAAACACACGACCCGAATAGCCGTCTCAGCATCTCTCGCGAAGCTACAACTCGAGATTCTTCGACGCTCATTCGCGCCACACTTCATCGTTTGTGCTGTTGACGATCGTTCCTTATGACTAGGATGCTAACGAAGGATAACAACTGGTATCGACCACGCATCGTCACCTTTGGACAAGCGTACCAAGTAACTACCTTGCGGAATACTGCGGACATCTACAGTCATCTCGTTGTCAGCATCAGAATCCATGCTGACAGCAGCATTCTCGACCCCACGACCGAGAACGTCGATTACATGAACGACTACATCGGAACAATCGATGCAGCGTATGCGAAGGAAACTAGATGCGGGGTTTGGCCACGCAAATCGCTCTTTGTGTGTCAATTCATATTGCGGCACACTAACGGCCCAAGGCGATATCCTTAACAAAAGAAAATTCTTATCCGCCTCCTCGATATTGTTGGTTGCATCGATTGCGAGGTAGACAATTTTGTCTTTCGGATCAATTGTAATGCGTTGCGAACCGAGATAGCGAACAGGGCGTAGTAGCCAAGACCACGTCCTTCCGGTGTCCGTAGTTATTGCCAAACCATCCCATGACGTTGAGTCATCAAGAGAATCTACATGTACCTGAAAGATGAATAGGCCACGTACATCGGGGTGATATCCCGAAATTCTGCTGTGTTTCTGAGTTCAGCCGAGCAATCGTATATATGTAAACAACAGAGGTGTCGATGTTCGGAAACAAAGACTTTTGAATACTCTGAAACCATTGCAATGTGTCTTGTCTACCGGTAGCAAGCGTCGTCACTCTGAGGTTCACTGGTACTTCTGTCTCTGTATTCGGCCTGCCACGAGTCTGCACGATTTCGACATACGTGCCTTCGCCAAAGAGGCCATTCAACCTTCCTATTTTCTGAACGCGCTCAAACGTCTTACCAGAGTCTGATGTCTTATGCCACTCAGTCGGACGATCTCCACCAAATACGTCGTCGCCATCTACTCCGAAATACCAGACTGCTGCATCCGCATAGTCAAAACGTAACTCGATTTGGAAACCGAAGCCTTCTGTTGGAGGAGGCACATCAAGGTGATTCCAAGTGCGGCCCTCGTAGATCGTAAAATAGTATACGTTTGTGATGCCGACGACAGATTTAGAATATCCTTGATAGAACACAACCTGTGGCGTTAGGGGATGAGCAATCATATCACTAATCGGTAATGGATAGAGATCGTGACCATCGCCTATCGTGTCTTCGTTGACGAGTTGTCCTTTTCGAACGATCCAGAATCTCTGCGGTCTTGAATCTGGCTTTGCAGAATCCACAACAAAATCATAGCCTACAGCATAAATACCACGTCCTGGGAGATACTGAGCACTCTGGAGTCTATCAGTGACATGCGTCCATGATTCACCTTTGTTATACGTCAGGAATAGAAAGCAGGCTGTGTGTCGAAAGGCTCTAGAATAATTCATGATAGGATTGGCCGACGGAAATTCGATAGCTGCAACAGAGTGTCGATGCAAAGATCGTTATCGTAATAGGCGCACCACGAAACCTTATTCGATGCTGCATTCGCAAAGTAGATAAGCGTCGAGAAATCTCGAGTTTTGGTTTCGCGAGAGATTTTGAGACGTTTGTTCGTGACGCGAGTCTTATGGCGCGTGAGATATCGAGACGGCTATTAGCATCGCGTGTATGAAGGTTTTGGGCGCGAGTAAGAGTCAGTCAATCTCGGGTTTTGATTGCGCAGCGCTGATAAGTGATGATTGTCGATTCGAGGGAATTCGTCGGATCGATTCTTATCGACTCGTCGTAATTCGCGCTGCGATCGAGTAACGCCCGATGTCAATCGCATCGTAATCGTTCGAATCGTCGTTGGAGCGTTATCGATTTGAGTTCTGTAGATGTAGAAACTTTGAGATCACTTGTCGTAAACAATTCACCGTTGAGAAATTCCGCACGTATGCGTCTGTTGAACGATTCGATGAATCCGCGGACGCTGGGCTCGCGTCCGCTCCCACTGACTGCCCGGTGTGATGTAGATGTCTGTACGTCCATATCGTCCAGTCAGCAACACAGGAACCTCGCCACGAACTCCGGGTCATTGTCACTGCGCAGATGCTCTGGCGTACCGCGTTGAACAAACAGTTTGCTTAGTTCATTCACGACATCAGTGGCTCGAATAGAACGAGCTGCATACGTCACAAAGCAATTACAACTGCTTCAAGAATAAGTAGATGTCCTCTGTTGCGTGAAGGCCAAGCTTCTTGCGAAGGTTGTGCCGATGTGCTTCGACCGTTCTCTTTGACAAAAACAGAAGACCAGCGATGTTTGCAGATGTCATCTGACGGAACAGTAGCATCGCTACCTTGACCTCCATCTCGGTGATGGCTGCGACACGCAGCCGAAGACGTTCAACCAAGGATTTATATGCCTCAGATAGGAGCTGATCGATGGTCTGAACCGTAGCGTCCGAACGCAAACTATTGTTGATATGGTTCAGCAACTGTTCCAGTTGCTCGGTACCTTGCGGTCGCATATGCTGTTTTGCAGATTCGACTTGTTGGGAAATCTGACGCAGTAGGTTGTTTTTCTCGACCAGTCGATCGATGAGTTGTTGAAGCTCTACATCCTTGGTACGGTAGGCAATGCGTTCGAATTCTTGTTCACGACGGACATCGCCGATCTGGCGTTGAAAGTGCGTCCTCTGAGCATACAGTTTGATTTCTTCATTGATGAGTTCGCTGCTCAGCAATAATGCCGTTGCTTGATGGTGAGTGGACGCAGTCCAAGATCCTTGTGCTTTGTACAATGCCGACAGAGATTCATGGGCTTCAATCATATTACGTTTGGCTTTGACTTTGGTAAACAGATCAAGCGCCCGTTCTATAAGCTCGATGGCTGCAGCTTTATCGTGATTGGGACTTCGCACGTCGGCAAGGACAACCGCTTGAAAGTGCCATGCAGCGCCGATTTGGTGGACATTGCCTTGGGTCTCTAGTTGTGGGATTGCGTCGTTGAGAAGCATCTGAGCAGAGGCAAGATTTCCAGCAAGCGTGTGAATGTGTGCTAGGTTAGAACGCCACATCGGTAATTCGGCGGCGATGCCGTAGTCCTGTGTCAAAGCAAGGACACGTTCCAAGAGCGAGATTGCAGCGTCATACTCGCCTCGTTCTGAATGGATGCTTGCGATACGTCCATAAGAACGCACCTGCTCCGCTTTTAAATCAAAAGATATCTCAATGTCAAGCGCCTTTTCGAAGTGTTGTAATGCCGTGTCGAGATCGCCAAGTGTTTGATGGACAACACCGAGATTGTGAAGCCAAGTGGCTTCACACTTACGCTGACCAAGTTGCTGGCATACTGCAAGAGCATCTTCGTACAGTTGAATTGCACGATGAAGATCGCCAAGTTCCTGATACACGTTCCCTAGGTTACCAAGGTGTCGCGCGCGCTCCGGTAAGTTGCCCAATCGTGTGTCTACCTCAAGGGATTCCTCAAGTGCTTGTATTGCCAATGGAGGGTCACCCAGATGTCGGTATACAAGGCCAAGGCCGCCTTTGGCATTGGCAAGTTGTTGGTCATTACCTAGGTGTCGTGCAAGGTCGGCCGACTCTACGTAGGCATTGCGTGCCTTGATGAGCTCACCAATTTTCAGATGTGCATGACCAATTTTGCAGAGCACCTGACACTCGCGTTCTCTGTCCCCAGCTCGCTGAACCATTGTTCTCGCGGTGAGGAAGCGCTCCAGCGCATGGGCATAGTCACCTAGGCCAATGTAGGCCGATCCCTGAACAGTCACCGCGCCACCGCAGCTGCCCTCATCATTCACTGTCCTATACGCCTCTTCAGCATGCTGGCCATAGAGAACTGCGTCGGCATACTTGCCTAGATCACACAGTGTTAGTGCCAAGCGGTGATAGGCGTCCGCACGTTGATGCAGACTGGGGCTGGACGGACTGCCATTCTTGGGGCTAGGTGCATTCAGAACGATCCAACATAAACGTTCAGCCTCCTGTGCGTTTCCAAGTTTGATGAAGTCAGCCGCCCTGCTGAGAAGATCGGAAGCGTCCACGGTAGAATATTCCAGAAAATAGGTAGGGCTAAGTAGGGAGCACTAAGCGCAGACCGTCGATCCTTGCACCATTCCAGTTCTCTAAATATAAGGGTAGGAGGGTCACGTGGGACCTATTGCAAGGATTCTAACCAAGTATGGTTTGCTAGTTACAGGGCTGTTGTTCGGGAGTGGTAGCGTTGCGGCACAGTCAATGCCACATTCGTTTAGTGAGTCAACATTCATGTTGTCTGATACATCTCTCTACGCGTGGGGGAATAACTATTCCAGCCAACTAGGGCTGGACATAACCGTTCATGGTAGTACTGTGGATGAACCAACATTGGTGTCGAGTCCCGCTGGAGGGTATGGTTGGAGACAAATTGCTGCGGGTATTTCCCACACGTTGGGAATCACCAATTCGGGGAAGCTATATGGTGCTGGCTACCCTGGTAACGGTAGACTTGGCAATGCCGCCGGAGGCACGTTTCAACCCATCATTGTCCCAAGTGGCGCGAATTCGTGGAAGATGGTTGCCTGTGGTTACAACTTTTCGATGGCACTTACTAAAGACGGTAAACTTTGGGCGTTCGGTCAGAATGAGGGTGGAATGCTAGGCCTGGGCGATATGATAGATCGGACGACGCCAACAGAGGTACCGATGCCAGCTGGAGTTACGTCATGGACGGCTGTGTGGGCTGGTGGCGTGCATACCATTGCAAAAGCCAATGACGGAAAACTCTATGGATGGGGAAATAACGTTTATTCTCAAGTAGCACATACGGACAGTTCCCAACACTTGTCTCCTGCAGCTATTTCAGCGCCAGCACAAATGGGCGATGTAACGTGGATCTCGGCGGGTAGATTGTCTACGTGTGCGATCACGGCAGACGGCGAGATGTATGTGTGGGGAGACAATAGCTATGGGCAACTAGGCGTAGGCGTAACCGGGACTATAGTCACCAAACCCACAAAGGTATCGTTGCCTGCTGGTGCCAGTGGTTTTTTGCAGGTCTCAAGTGGGTATTACCATGTTGTGGTGACCACTCTTGAACACGCGGTCTACACGATGGGGCAAAATTGGTCTGGACAAATTGGTGACGGCACCAATGATAATCGCGCCAGCCTGACGCAGGTGTTTCGTACAGGTGGTACGGCGTTAATTGGTAGTGGATGGGCAGCAGCCGATGCCACCTTCCTACTCGATACAACTGGCACGTTGTGGGCCTGGGGTTCTAACGCTGCTAAGCAGATCGGTGACACCAATGCAGTGGGCGTCAACCGACCACGTAAGATCAAAAACTCAATTGGTGGTGGTGGAGGTGGCTATGCACCCGCAGATACGACGTGTTTGTATTCCGAAGATGCGATCTTTCTGGACGACCCGAATGGCACGCAGGTCTTCGCCGCTGGTGCAGATGATACCACTTCAAGCCTTCAGAACATTGGCTTCACTTTTAGATTCAAGGGTGTTGACTACACTACGTTCAGCGTAAGCTCGAACGGACTCGTCGGTCTGGGATCAGTACCTGTATCCTCAAGCCCAGCAAATGCTCTTGCAACGCTCACAACTCCAACACTGGCTGCGTTCTGGGATGATCTCGTCCTTGGCACCTATCCCGTGTTGATTCAGAATAGTGGCCAAGGAAATGCACATTCGTTACACATCACGTGGCGAGGCAGAATTAAGACAGCAGACCCCAATGTGCAGGCAAGTATCACGGTCCATGCACTCCTAATCGAAGCAACGCAATCCGTAAGCTATTGGTATTCTTATGGAGGCAGTGTTCCTACATCGGCCTCAATAGGTTGGAGCGTGGGTGGCAGATGGGTAAGCTTCTCGCCTGGTAGTCCTTGGACGCAAAACAATCTCGTTGCCAATAACACCGTAAACCTTGGGTCGGGAGTACCATACACATCAGCCTTGGTAATCGATGATTCATGTACGCCCCCTCCCCCTCCACCACCAACTGGCGTGACATATACAAGGCTGCAGTTAGGCGTGATCATCGATCTCTCGAACGTGTGGTTTGTATCGGACCTTGAGGGCTTCGTCGTTGGCACGGGTGGACGTCTATTCCGAACCATTGACGGTGGCCTAACCTGGGTGGTTGTAGTCACGGGCACGACCGTTGATCTCACGGGCTTTCGCATCATCAATGGACGCTGGTACGTGTACGGTAAGAATGGAGTAGTGCGCTACTCGCTTAATGGGGGTGTGACGTGGGTTACCATTCAGCTTGACGTTAATGTGACCATAACGGACATCCGCTTCATCAGTGACAACTATGGGATTGCCGTTGGACATGGTGGCGTCGTGTTTATCTGGAACGGTACCACTTGGCTACGTCAAACACTTAACGTGTCTATAAATGTCAACTTCACTGCCGTGTACGTCTATGGTGCTTACGTCTATGTCGTTGGTACGGGTGGCAACCTATGGCGGTATGATGGTACGTCTTGGATACGGATCACGCTCAATCTTAACATCGACATCACAAGCCTGACGATGCTCGATGGAATGTTCGGTTATCTCGTGGGCACTGATGGAACACTTTGCAGGACCTTTGATGGTGGTCTCACGTGGTCCGTGCTCGTAAGCGGCGTAAACGTACGCCTTCGCAGTGTGTGCATAATCTCTCGCAACATTGCCTATGTAGTCGGGGATGGTGGCGTCCTGCTACAAACACTTGATGGTGGCGTCACGTGGGTACGCATTGACCTGAATACGTCGGTCTCGTTGTTCTCCGTTACCTTCATTAACGGATGGGGATACATCGTTGGCGCAGGCGGTACCATCTTTCGCTTCCACAGCGACTATGTATTTACTTCGTTCGGAACAACGTTTTCTCGTGTGTTCACGAACGTAACCACCCGTTTAGAGAACATGGTTTTTCTAGACCTCTATCGTGGATTGATGATTGGCGAAGGTGGCATCGTGCTGCGTACGATTGATGGAGGCATCACATGGGTATCAATCAACCTTGACATCAACATCCACATTACCAATATCAGATTCATCAACGGTGTTGTATATGTGTGCGGTAGCAATGGTTACCTAGCCTACAGTATCGATGGTGGTGTAACGTGGATCCGTATCAACCTTAACGTAACAGTGCGGTTCACCACTCTGATCTTTGTCAACGCCTCGTACGGATTTCTTGTCGGCGAGGGTGGCGTAATCTTCCGGTTTAATGGCACGTCGTGGGTGCGCGAGGCTATCTCAACCGTGCGATCATTCCGTAGCATCACCGTTGTGGGCTCCAACGTGTGGGCCATCGGCGATAGTGGAACGATCTTTCGCTATGATGGACGTTCGTGGGTGTTGGTCAATCTAGGCATCACTGTCAACCTCCTACAGATCACCTTTGTCGATCATCGATTGGGTTGGATCATTGGGGAAGGGGGCTTTGCTTGGCGCACTATAGATGGTGGCCGAACATGGACGCAGATCACCATTGATGTTGGGATTGATGTAGAATTCCGAAGTATCCGATTCGCCTCGCGTTGGGTTGGTTGGATTGCATGCGCACACGGTGTCGTCCTCCAAACAATCGACGGTGGTGGGTCTTGGACGAAAATTGATTTTGGCGTAGACATAGATCTGCTTTGGGCTTACTACTTCCGCGGGGTTGGATATGTCGGCGGTTCCGATGGTCGCTGCTGGAGTTTCACATCTGACCACCTCCGATACGCCGAAGGAATACATATCTCGCGGCTTGACCTGGGAGTTATTGCTGATCTACACCACTGCCAATTCTATGACAGCTTCCTCGGTGTGGTTGTTGGCAACGATGGTGTCTTGAGAATAACAACGACGGGCGGACTGTCATGGATACAACGAGGCCTCACACTATCAGTCCGCTTACGCGGCGCCACCTTCGTGGACTCTGTACTCTTTGTTGTTGGCGATAATGGCACGATCTGTCGCTCACTTGATCTGGGCATTACGTGGTTCAGATTTCCGATCAATACATCAGATCATTTCTATTCTATCGCAATGTTGAACCGAAACGATGGATTTGCCGTTGGACAATACGGTGCAATCTGGCGCTATAACGGTAGTCGCTGGACCAAGATGACTGTGCAGACCACGCAAACGTTTACACGAGTGTTTATGAGTGGCCATGTCTGCTTTGCTGTTGGAAAGTTTGGAGTCATATACCAATGGGATGGAGCCACCTGGAGGCAGGTCATTGGACTTGGGTCGCAGGACCTTTGCGACATTTCCTTCTCAGATGCGCAATTCGGACTTATAGTTGGCGACGGCGGTTGTGTTCTACGTACGATCGATGGTGGGCGTACATGGGTACGTGTAAACATCGGACTAACGGTGCGCATCAATGCCCTACACATCGTCTCACGGGAATTGATTTTTGCAGTATGCAATGGAGGTGTTCTGTTGCGTTCTACTAATGGTGGCACTTCGTGGGTGCAGATCCACATAGCCACTGAGGACCTCGTGGGTATCACCTTCAACGCCGGATATGGGTGGATTGTTGGCCTCAGTGGAAGAGCATACGGATTTACGTATGACTTGATTGATGCGAGGATGTATCGATTCTCTACCATTCGCAAAGGACTGAACTTCGACGGAGAAAACACCTTCGTTGACTTAGGTCGCAAGAGCTCTTTTGGCGTCGACAAGAGTCTGTCATTGATGGCTTGGATCTACCCGACCGCCTTTGGTGAATTCTCAGGCATTATCGGTAATCGCCGCTTAATCGGCGCGGACAGCAGGGGCTATGGATTGATCCTTAATCGATTTGGTCAGGTGGGAATGGTAATCACCCGGAGCAACGGAGTGGCCCAGTGGGTGTGGTCCGACAGTACCGTAAAACTCAATCGTTGGTCGCATGTTTCTGGTGTCTTCGACGGCACATCGATGCAGATTTACATTGATGGCGTAGTGCGTGGACGTATCAGCTTCGCAACCATGCAGATGTTGCCAACGGATGACAAGATGACGATAGGATGGTATCAAGGATACTACCGGAGCTTCTTCAATGGATCGATTGATGACGTGAGTATCTGGGGGACCGCCTGCCCACAATCACATGTCCGTCGATCTATGCACGACCGCCTTGTTGGGATTGAGCCGTGGCTGATTGGTGCATGGCATGTTGGCGAAGGCGGCGGCAGGAGCGTGATGGACGTTACCACCGGCCATGAGGATATGGTTGTGGCTGGAAATAGCGTTGAACGGACGCCACTCGTCAGCGTTGGCCGGTCATGGCATGGCATCGTTGACAGAGTCGGGAACTTCTATGTAGACGGTACAGATTCAAGGTTCGACATACGAACCATTACCAAGAGCACCGAAGTCACAGTTCACAGTTTGGTAGACGTTGAGTCGATCTCGGCGCCACCACGTAGCGGACGGATCTTCCCGCGCATGTGGATTGTGCAAACGCACGTACCAACTGCCTTTACAGGAACGTGGCAACTGATTCTTGGACCAACTGCTATGTCGCCACGCGACGTTACCGATCCATCACGGTGGGTGCTGTATCGTCGGCAATTACCATATACGGGTAACTGGACTCTCGTGAGTACTTCTACAGCCATTGATGCCAAAACCGGAACACTAACATTTCCACTACTGGATTGGGATGGTCAGTACATCGTAGGTTGTACCGGTGATAGCCCGCTTGATGTGCGACTTGATGCAGCGGTTGTTGTCCAACCTGTGGACATCACAGTATGTGAGGACAACACGGCCGAGCTGTCTGTCCTAGCATCAGGTACCAACTTGCGTTATCAGTGGCGTAGAGGTGGAAAGGCAATCGTTGGAGCAAACGATCGGACGTATCGCATATCGTCGACTCAGCAGGCAGATCGAGCATCCTACGACGTTGTGATTGATGCACAAACAACGTCAGGTGCGACAAGCCTTCTTGGTCATCTTGACCTTAGCCTGGCACCAACAATCGCATCACAACCACGTGACAGACGCATCTGTGAAGGGGGCATGCTTGACCTTGGTATTGTGGCCAGTGGTACCAACATCACGTACCAATGGATTCACAACGGAAAGAAACTCACTGGTGCAGACACATACCGTTTCATCGTTACGAGCTCTACGGCTACGGACAGTGGATGGTATAAAGTCCAGGTTGGTGGAGCGTGTCAGCCATGGGTTGTTACTGACTCTGTTTACGTTGGCATCGACTTACGGCCATTCGTGCAAAAGCATCCACGCGATACAAGTGTTACCGTTGGTGCGTCGGTCCACCTCTTCGTACGTGCGTTGCATGACGTCACCTCCTATCAGTGGCGCAAGAACGGAGTCAATCTTATCGGACAGACCGAGCCAGGCTTTGACATCGACTCAGCCGTTCTTGCCGACACCGGCATGTATGATGTTATCGTGAATGGTCCATGCGGTTCCGACACCAGTATGGTTGCTCAAGTAAACGTTCGGAACGTTGTCTCGCACGTTTTTGCCGAAGATGAAGAACAGGGCACCGCGCGTATCTATCCACAACCTGCTGCAACATCAGTAACAATCGACCTCACGGACATGAACATCTCCTCGCTGAAGGGGGCGACATGTCTGCTTATTGACGTCAATGGTCAACTCGTGATGGACTTAACATCCGAGATCACGGCATCATCCGGATCCGTGTTTACTATCGATGTTCAGTCCATCACTTCTGGGATTTATTCCTGCGTGATTCGAAGTGAAGAAGTCACGCGCTTTGTTGGTTCCGTATCCGTTCTACGGTAACGAGTCTTGAGCGCATAGTTCGGAACACGGCTGACGTCGTCGCCACCCACGTAGGCGACGGCGTTGCCGTCCGGACGGATGCGTCATGACACGGTGTTGAACGCATTAAGCACGTCAAAAACGCAGTCCTCTAGTTATCCTCGATTACGGTTTATAACTCTCAACTATTTCTCCACCTTTAACAAGTAGAGGAACAAGGACTGAAGGAGGATCGCCATTCGTCATAGTTACGCGATGCCGTGTTGCCGCACGTTTGATGTACACCATTGCAGACCATTCCGATGCGCCACTTGCAGTATCCGGAAAATCAGTCGGCAGATCAAGAAACGCCGGTAAATCAACAGGCCTGTTTAGTGAATCATAGATAGCCGATCCGTTCAGTATGGTATCGCCACTCTCTATTGAGTTGTCTGGTAGATACACTCTCCAAGTTGCGTGGTTTGATAGATTGCTCGCCACTAATTGAAGTCGTGACACATACGTTGAGGATTCCACTACGATCGAATCTATTTCTTCTGAAGGCGATGTAAATCCAGCGCCCTCACCGCCACCATCTGTTTCGTACGAAATCAACGCAAGCATCAATCGCGATCCGACGATGGATGAGCGCATTTGATTCTCCTTCAAGTATTGGCAGTTAATACAGCAAACCACGGTGAGCGAATCCGCCCTGCATGTAGTCGAGTATAGTTCACTCTAATGCATCGCAACTGACGCCGACAATATCGGATTATCGGATTCGCGACACGAATAAGCGTCGAGAAATCTCATGTTCTGGCATCGCGACACGAATGAGCGTCGAGAAATCTCATGTTCTGGCATCGCGACACGAATGAGCGTCGAGGAATCTCGAGTTTTGGCTTCGCGAGAGATTTAGAGACGGTTGTTCGTATCGCGGGTATGCTCTGCCTGAGATTACGAGACGGTGATACGTGTAGAGAGCATGCGGCCGAGGGGAGGAGCGTGTTGACCCCTCCCCATTCTATTTAAGAGCGAAGGTTCTTATTTCACGACGCGCATTTCGACGCGACGATTTAATGCACGTGCTTCGTCGGTTGCGCCCTTCATGACGGGTTTACGTTTTCCGAAGCCGCCAGATTCTACGCGTGATTTATCTACGCCGCCGGCGGTGACGTAATCTTTTACCGCTAGCGCGCGACGCTCAGAGAGTTTGTCGTTGTATTCGTCTGACCCTTGGTCATCGGTGTGGCCGTCGAAACGGACGCGAAGCGATGGGTTCTCTCGGAGCATTTCGATAACGCTTTCAAGTTCTGGCATCGACTCGCTCTTCAACTCTGCTTTGTCGTAATCGAAGTAGACGAGCAAGCGATTGCCACCGCCTGCGTGCGGAACAAGGTCGATGTCTTTCTTGATGGTTTGTCCCTGAGCATTCGGTGGTACTTCATAGCGTTCGCTATGGAATAGGTAGCCAGCCCGCTTGGCAGTGATGGAATACACACGGCCAGGGGTGAGCGTTACGTAGTACTGTCCTGTTGCATCATCGCTACGGAGACGCGAGACATTTTTACCCGTCGACAAATCGGTTACCGTGATATCCGATCCGAGTGGAACCTTCGTTGTGATGTCCCTGACGATGCCTTCTACAAGCGTTACTGGTTCTCCCGGGAATGGATTGGGCACAGCAAGGTAGTTGTCCCAGTCGCCATTGCGCGTTGTGCGCGAGAAGAACGCCTGGTTCGAGTTTGGTAGTGACGTATAGAACATCTCATCTGCTACCGTGTTGATTGGGTCGCCAACATTGCGAACGCTACCTAGACCCGATGCATCAATTTTTCCTGTGTACACATCAAAGCCCCCTTGACCGCCCCCTCTATTGCTACTGAAGTAAAATGTTTTACCATCGGCCGCAATAACAGGTGACATGTCTTCAGAAGCGGAGTTAGCGTTGGGTAGGGGACGCGCTGTGGTCCATTCGGTGCCAGTCCATTGCGAAGTATAGATGTCTGAGCCGCCGAAGCCACCGGGACGATCACTTACAAAGTACAGGGTGCGTCCATCGGCCGACAACGTTGGTTGCGAGTCATAGTATGAGGAGTTTACCTGACCACCAATATTCGTAACCTTTTCCCATTTACCATTATTACGACGAGCACTATACAAATCGGTGCGACCCATGCCGTCGACGTCGTGCCTGTACGCTGCAAATATCATGAACTGTCCGTCTGACGTTAGCGCGGCCGTGCCAACCTGCTTGCCATCGTTGACATCAGAGCCAACCGATGACAATGATGTCCAACCGCCACTAGTGCGCTCCATCCACTTAAGCTGTTGCTTGCCACTCTCATCGGTGGTAACAACAACGGTACGCCCATGATTTGTAAGCGCCGGTGCGAAATCATCACTCGACGTATTGCCGTCGAGCGGAGAGATCTGTACTGCTTGTGCCGCTACAACAACCGCACACACAGCAAATGCAAGAAATAGGCGAACGGTGTTCAGCATCATGTTTTTTATCGAGGTCAGTAGTTGAATGGTTCTCATTGCTGCACTCCTTAAAGTGTGAACCACAGGGCTACCGATGCCTGCAGACTGGTGAGCTTGAAATCTGTGTGTGTGTATGGTACTTGACCGATGCTCTCTGAACGACTTGCGTCGATACCATCGAGATCGTCTTCGTCGAAATTCGTAAACATGTACTGATACCCGATGCGGGGTACGACTGCAATCGACGGTGCAAGTGCGAGACGATAGCCAACACCAAGATCGATACCAAAGCGCGTCTTAATCGCGGGCGCTGCGTCAACCGTTGCGGAGCTTGTCCTCGATTCGTTCGGTTTCCCAAGATTATATCGGCAAGTTTCTGATTCGGGTATCGTGAACGTAAGAGTCGTGCTGAAATCGGCTGTTGAGAGTTGAATCACTGGTCCGATTTGTACAATCAATTCCTCTATGGGCGACCAGCGAAGCAGGGGATTGATCGTGAGGTACGAAGTGCTCACTGAATACTCTGTTTGTATCGGGATAATTTCGACAAGACCTGACGTCGTGTCAGGGCAATCAATCAAGGTACCGTCTTGTGTTCCGCCAAACGATTTCATGTCATAGAACACTCTAGCACCGATCCCGAACTGCCTGTTCAGTCCTAACTCGAGGTAGATGCCTGCAAACCAAGACACGCCCAGACCGCTTTCGAAATTATAGAGATACGATTTATCTGGGGCACCAGTTACTTTGCTACTAAAGAAACTGAGGTTCCTCCCGAGCTCGGGGCCGATGATGAAGCTAGTCGATGCCCTAGCGGACCCGTCTCCTTTAGACCTATCATCACCTGTCGTGCCGTGTGGTCGCAGCACATCTTCATCCTGTGCTGAAGCTGTTGCCATGCATAACGCAACAGCAAGAATCAATACGAAGCAATGTCTCATTCAAATCTCCATGTGATGATGATTGTTCAGTTTCAAAAATCAGGGTAGGGGGCAGCGAGGGGGCTACGGAATGTCGCTCTACAAATGTTCGACGCTACTGATTGTCGATCTGTGCTCGCTGAAGACGTCCGCTATAGTCCACGTACACCGTTTTCCACTCTGTAAAAATGTCAAATACTGTCCATCCGCCCTCGCGGTGTCCGTTGCCAGTGCCTTTTACGCCACCAAATGGCATGTGTGCTTCGGCTCCGATGGTTGGGGCGTTGATATAGGTAATGCCAGCCTCGAGGTCGCGTATTGCAACGAAGGCAGCGTTTACGTCACGTGTGTAGATGCTCGAGGAGAGTCCATACTCCGAGTCGTTCGCAATTGCGATGGCGTCTTCGAGCGAGGTGCACGTGCTGACGCTGAGCACCGGACCGAATATTTCTTCTTGAAAAATGCGATGTGTGCGTTGCACACCAGCAAAGATCGTTGGCTGTATGAAGTTGCCGTGTTCTTTATCGCCATCTACATCACGTTCACCACCAAGTACACACGTTGCTTCGCGTTTGCCTACTTCGATATAGTTGAGAATCTTGTCGAGCTGACGTTTATTTATAACGGGTCCGACCTGAACCTTGTCACTCGCGAGCCCGTTGCCGAGCACAAGGTGCGAGGCAGCCCCTTGCAGCATCTTTATAAACTTATCATGTATCGCTTCGTGGAGAATTAGTCTCGACGTCGCAGTGCATCGTTGTCCGGTTGTTCCAAACGCGCCCCACAACACCCCTTCGAGCGCAAGATCGAGATCGGCATCGTCCATTACGATCTGCGCATTCTTGCCGCCCATTTCAAGCGACACGCGTTTGTTCAGACGTCCGCACGTCTCCGCAATGGCAGCACCGGTCTGCGTCGAGCCCGTGAAGCCAATTACGCGTACATCGTGGTGTTCAACAATGGCACGTCCAGCCTCGGCTTGTCCGTGTACCACATTAAACACGCCTACGGGCAGACCAGCTTCTTCGAGAATCTCGGCAAAAATGTTGCCGCTGTGCGGCGAATCGTCCGATGGCTTAAACACAACGGTATTCCCACATGCTAGCGCCGGCAGAATTTTCCACGAGGGCACAGCAATCGGAAAATTCCACGCCGTGATAATTCCGCACACACCAATGGGCATGCGAAACGACATGTTCATCTTGTTCGACATTTCCGACGGCGCAGTGTGTCCGAACAACCTTCGCGTTTCCGTCGCCGCGTAATAGGCAGTATCGATGGCCTCCTGTATATCGCCACGGGTCTCGGTAAGGGTCTTTCCCATTTCTCGCGTCATGATGCGCGCAAGCTCTTCCTGCCGCCGAGTAAAGATGTCACCTGCAACACGCAGAATGTCACCACGCTTCGGCGCTGGCAACAAACGCCATGCGTTATATGCGTCGCGCGCTGCCTTTACGGCATCATTCACATCATCATGATCGGACAGCGGGAATGCGCCGATGATGTCCCGTGCATCTGCCGGGTTCACATTGTTGAAGGTGCGTCCCGACTTCGAATCCACCCAACGTCCGGCGATGTAGTTCTGCATGCGGCAAATCTAAGGTGTTCTGCGATGCCAATGAACGCTTCTGAATCTCTCGCGAGGCCAAAACTCGCAATTCCAACGCAGCCCTTCAGAATCACTCGCGAAGCCATAACTCGTGATTCTTCAGTCCTGGTTGCAATCGCGCACACACGATCACGATTCCAACGCAGCCCTTCAGAATCACTCGCGAAGCCATAACTCGCGATTCGCCAGACCTGGTTGAAATCGCGCAATGGTCGAGAATTAGTTCGTTCGTTCAAGTGTTCGTGATTGCTCAATGTGTTGCGTTACGATATCGTTCAGCGTACTACAACGAATGGGACCGTTCCCACTCTCCCGCGCCCTGAATAACGCAGGAAATACCCTCCGGGGCACAACCCATGAACATCTACTAGTATCGAATTGTTTGAGTTAATACCAATGTCTGGCACATTGTAAACTTCACGGCCAAATACATCCAAGACAATTATCCGATCGACTTCGTCGTACGAGTCTGCAAGTGTAACATTCAATATGTTACTTGCGGGATTTGGCCATAGGCGCACATTCGATAACAGATTGGAACCACCTTTAACCGTGGAGATCCACAGTGTGACCTTAAGCAGGTAGTACCTTTTCTGATCAAACTCCGACCCTCCCAACCAAGCCTTCGCATGGTTCGTGAAGTATAATCGCCTTAAGGCGTTTTTTAAGGATGGACCTCGTCCGATTCCTACATCACTAATTCGATATCGAGATCTTGCAGCTTGGGCAGGGGCACAGAGGAAGAAGGATCGAAAGGGTAATCTGCATCCATTGTTTCGACGCCTGCTGAATGACATTGAATTTGAGTGGAATCCTGTTGCCGATCACTGGGGTAAGAAATTTGAGATTTATGCGAAAGGCATGAAACGAAGGAAGGACAAATGTCAGGAAGAGCATTTGCCCGAAGTAATCATTAGTTGGGCTGAAAAACAGAGGCTGCGTCTTCAATGGGGACACATGAGTGTTCAGGAGGAACAGCACCTCAACGACATTGGATTTGTATGGAATCGACGGCATGAGTTTTGGAATAGATCTTATGCGCAGTTGGTTGCATTTGTAACGAAGAATGGACATTGTACTCCCTCGCTTTCCAAACATCGGAAGCTGTACATATGGGTCACATCTCAGCGGAATCAACGTAAAGAGGGTCGATTGACCGACGACCAGATAGTCTTACTGAATTCAATTGGAATGTCATGGAAGGTGCTTGAAGAGCGTTTTGAGGAAACCATCATTAAGCTAAATGAATTTATAGAAGAACACGAACATTCGCGCGTACCAAACTCATACAGCGCGTTTCTTTTCAGTTGGGTAGCAAATCAGCGTGCAAAAAAGCGGGCGGGTATATTATCAATGGCACATCAGAAAGCACTTACAGCAATCGGTTTCGATTGGAATCCTGGTGAAGCGTGGAAAAGGATGCAGGATGAGGCGTGGGAAAAGCACATGAAGGTGATTCGTGTCTGGTATCGTCGACATGGTGATTTACCACGAATGATAGGGAAAGCAGGTACTTCACACAATCGTGCTGTCGGGTACTTGCAAACACTGCGCGTTCGAGCCAGGAGGAAGTCCGACGAAGACATATACATCCTAACAGCATTGCGTCGGCGTGAACTCAATACCATGGGTATGGCTTGGGAAGGCCGATTTGAGGATGTATGGACTCAACGGATAAAGGAGTTACGAACCTTCAGAAAAGTCCATGGGCACACAAGAGTACCAAGAGGTGTACCTGCTTACGCTGCGCTAGCAAAATGGACTTCTCACATTCGCTCACGTCCCGAACAAATAGGTGCAGAGAGGCTGCAGCAACTGATGGATCTTGGGTTCACGATGAATTCCAAAGAAGAAGTATGGGACATTCGTTTCAAGGAGTTCGCACGTCAAAGAGATCAACATGGTGATAGCTGGATGCCACCGCCAGGCACACAGCTAGGGCGCTGGATTATCAAGCAACGTACTGAATACAACAAAGGCAAGCTCAAAAAAGAAAGAGTGGGTATGCTAGATTCAAAAAGGTTTAGTTGGAATCCGCATGGCGAATCGCGCGCTGAGTACGTCGAACGTTTACTGGCTTTCAAAAAGCGATTCGGGCACGTGCTCGTTCCGTCACGATGGAGCGAGGATGTGGGTCTGGCTCAATGGGTCGCCAATTGTCGGGCTGGCTACACTAAGGGAACGCTAGCTAAAGAGACCATTACGAAGTTGAATGCAATGGGATTTCAATGGCGACTGCGCACCAAGAAAAAGTCGTCAACCGATAAGAAAAATAAGTAGCTTAAGATATGCAAGAGATGGTAACAGATCAAATGCCAGATCGTTACGGCAACCTTTAAGAATCGACCAGTTAACAATTCGTTACAGCCTTTTTTAAGCCGTCTACATTCGTTCTAGAGTAAAAAAAATATTACCACAACACGTTAATCCTCTCGCGCATTTCGTAACACCCAGCGCTCGACTTCAATAATTTTTTTTGACAATGTGTGAGGAGACGGAGATGAAAAGTTCAACTGTTGTTGTTGCTGTGATGTGTGTGGTGTTATGCGCACAAGCACAGGTGATGTATGCGCAGCGTTTTTTCGATGAAGTGTTTTCGGAAGTCGATGTAACGCGTGACATCAAGTATGGGAATGCGCTGGATTATGTAGGTGTGTCGACAGATCTCGTGCTTGATGTGTACGCGCCTGTTGGCGATACGCGCCCCCTTCGGCCCCTTATCATTATGGTGCATGGTGGTGGCTTTACGGGTGGAGGCAAGGCGGGCGAGAGTATGCAGACGTGGGGGACAGATCTAGCGAAGCGCGGCTTCGTTGCAGTGTCGATTGAATACAGATTGGGCACGACGAGTAAGCTAGAGGCGAAGCCGATGTGGGAGGCGAGTCTGCGGGCCGGACAAGATGTGCGTGCGTCTGTGCGATTTATGCGCAGCATGGCTGTGACGTATGGCATCGATACAAGCATGATTTTTCTTGTGGGCACTTCGGCAGGGGGCTTTGCCATTATGCAGGCAAGTGTGTTGCAAGATGACGAGATTCCTGCGTATGTAGACCCGGCCGTGGGTACTGCTGAAGGGACAAGTGGTACACCTGGTGTGTCGAGTCGTGTACATGCCCTGGTTGTGTGCTGGGGTGCCGTAACCGATACGATGAACATCGATGCCGGCGATCCTCCGATTATTGCCATTCATGGCACAGACGATAAGACCGTGCCTTATTTGTGTGGGCCGAGCAAGTTTGGCTTCGAACTCTGCGGTGCTGTGCCGCTCACAAATCGTGCACAGAATCTGGGCATCTATAATGCGATGCAACTGTTTGAAGGGGCGGGACACACCCTTGATGGCAATGCCGTGTTGTTGGATAGCTGTTTTACGTTTTTCGCAGATGAATTAGCTGGTCTCGTTGACGACAGTGCCACTACATCTGTAAATGAGTATAGCAACGCACCCAATACAAACAATTCGAATAGTGTGCAGGGTAATGGCGCGCTGCTCGCAGTGTACCCAAACCCAGCAACATCAGCGTCGATAATTGTCGTGAGCGGAGCGAGCGGATACGCCACGCTTCGTATCGTCGACATCATGGGCCGTGTCGTTGCCCAGCCATTTGTGGGCACTGTGAGCGGAGAGCTACGCATACCGTTGCCGACATTGCCAGCGGGCAGCTACTACGTGGTACTGCACGCGGAGCAGGGACGGACAGCGTATACGCACGGACTAATTGTGCACTAATGCAACTAGTATGCCTGGTCCGTTTACCCGGACCAGGCTGCTATCGAACAACGAGAAGGGGATAACTAGTCACGCCATTAAGCGCTGAAAAAACAAACTGATACCTACCACTAGTTAGGTCAGTGATGTGACTCGATGTCTTCTGCGTGCTGTATAAAGGCAATTCCCATCACTCCAACATTGCTACCTACAGGATCGTCGTCGCGCCAAAACGTTACGATATCCAGATCTGGTCTGGTTCGGATACGATCACTACAATCGTTCTTATATGCAGTTGGTGGCGTAGTTCCTGTAGAGCTCCATCTATAGAAACTGTTAGCTGTTGTCGAAACTTAAGTCAATGAGGAAAACCAAAATTTGCCGTATCGGGACGTTCATATCTTGACAGGTCTAAGTCATTAAAAAACGTTAGATAACTATCGGATGGAAGAATGTCAATCGTTACAACATGAATCGAATCTTCCTGAGCACACCAAGAGGCTCCAGTGTACGCGTTGTAGGTTACTCCAACAAGTCTATTGAAGAAATCTACAAGGTCCACCTTCCCGCCATACGCCAATCGAACGCTGTTAGACCTACATTGGTCTGGTACATCAGAATTGGGGAACGAGTTGTCTGTATGAGTTGTACAGGGACCTGGCCTGATAATACAGATGCCATGGCAAGCTGAAGGAGCAGAATGAGCACGATAAGAATTGGCATTGTAGGCCTCTACGTGTGAAACTGAGGTGACATACGCCACAACTGAGGTAACATACGCCACAATATCATTCGAGCATAACCGGTTGCACATCCCTGACTTTTAGCGATATTTGCGACCTATCAATGCTGCACATGCAACCATATAGTTCTGACCGACGACGACTTCCGCTGCGGGAAACCCGGTGGATCGTCGGTGGCCCCTTAGCGCCCCTTACGAACTAACCTCCCTGCAGCGAAGCCCCCTCGACCGACGCGCGAGCTTTTTGCGTCCGCCGACCGCGACTTCCCCGACACTTCCTTACAAAGACCGGCGCCACGTTGTACACATCTGTGCAATGCAACGCTAATCACATTCATTCGCTAATGACCCAAGAAATCTCAACCCTGGAGATTACGATCTCCGTTGCCGACGAACTCCATGAGCAGTACGCGCAAGCAATTGTCGATGCAATTTTTGACGCAGCGCAACAGCGCGGCACGGGCATAGCCCGACGTACACCCGAATACATCGTCAGCAAAATGCGCGAAGGCAAAGCCATCATCGCAGTAGCAGAAGATGGCGTGTTCGCGGGATTCTGCTATATCGAAACGTGGGAGCACGGACGTTATGTGGCGAACTCTGGACTCATCGTGGTGCCTCGCTTTCGTAAACTAAACCTTGCTCGACGTATCAAGAAAGTTGCATTCGACTTACTTCGCTCGAAGTATCCCGACGCAAAAGTCTTCGGAATAACGACAAGTGCTGCTGTTATGAAAATCAACAGCGAGCTGGGGTATCGTGCCGTTCACTTTAACGAGTTAACACAAGACGAGGAGTTCTGGAGCGGTTGTCAGAGCTGTCCGAACTACGACATTCTACAGCGCACCGAACGCAAAATGTGCTTGTGTACTGCTATGCTTGCCGATCCGAAAGACCTGGTATGAACAAAGTTCTTCTTGCGTTTAGTGGCGGACTCGACACGTCGTACTGCGCACGGTATTTGGCTGTTGACCTTGGCATGGATGTACACTCTGTAATTGTCGACACGGGCGGCTTTAGTTCAGACGATCTCGCTCGCATCGAAGCACGAGCTCATGCATGTAAGGTGTCGTCGCACACAGCACTCGATCGCACACAAGAGTTGTATGACAAGGTCCTTCGTCATTGCATTGCAGGCAACATTCTAAAGAATGCAACATATCCGCTTTCCGTTAGCGCTGAACGCTGCATTCAAGCAATTGCAATTGCTGAACATGCTCTTGCAATTGGGGCAACACACCTTGCGCATGGCAGCACAGGTGCGGGTAACGACCAGATTCGTTTCGATGTGATTTTTCGAATATTGTGTCCGGACATTACAGTCCTCACACCCATTCGCGACCAGCGCCTGTCGCGCGAGGACGAAATAGCCTACCTGACGTCGCATGGTGTTCAAGGCGATTGGACAAAATCGAATTACTCGATTAATCAGGGGATATGGGGCACGACGATAGGGGGCAAGGAGACCTTAATCTCGAACCTTCCATTGCCCGATGATGTGTGGCCGTCGAATGCGATGATCGAGCTACGCGCAAACAACGCAAACAACGCAAACAACGCAGACAACGCAAACAACGCAAACAACGCAGACAACGCAAACGAGACCACTGGTCGCAACACGAGACTGCAACAAAAGCATACTGGTAGTCAGACGTTACGAATTGGATTCGAAAACGGACAACCTTGTTCGCTCGATGATGTTCGCATGGATGCTGTTGCATGCATTCGTGCGCTGAATGACATTGGTGCGTCGTATGGCATCGGACGTGATATGCACGTCGGTGATACGATTATTGGAATAAAAGGTCGCGTTGCTTTTGAAGCTCCTGCAGCTCTCATGATGATCAAGGCACACCATGCGCTCGAAAAGCATGTGTTAACGAAGTGGCAGTTGAATCTAAAAGATCAGTTGTCTATGTGGTACGGACAGCTTCTACACGAGGGACAATTCCTCGAGCCCGCAATGCGTAGCATTGAAGCGTTTTTCAACGAAACACAACGCAACGTTACAGGCACTGTCGACCTTGCCTTGAGCCCCCTAACATTTTCTGTCCTTGGCCTCTCTTCACTACACGACATGATGCGCTCGACGTTCGCCACCTATGGTGAGATGAATCGAGCATTTACCGGTGATGATGCAAAAGGCTTTGCATCGATTGCTGCAGTCTCGACAATGATTAATCGATCGGTATCGATGATTGATCGGTCGGTATCGAGTACACCTGAGGTATTGTCTGAGAACTCAAATTCCTCGGTGGACAAATGATAAACATTGCAATAATCGGTGCTGCGGGGTATACAGGCGGTGAGCTCATCAGACTGTTGTTGCGTCATCCTGCAGTGGGGGAGTCGCGCATTACTGCTGTGAGTGAGTCGCACGCCGGTCGTCCTGTTGCAAGTGCGCATCCAGACCTGGCAGGAGAGACATCGTTACTGTTTGCAGACGACCTTGCAAAAGCGAAGGAAGTCAGTAACGCCGATGTGATTTTCTTGTGTCAGGGACATGGCAAGTCAAAAATCTGGATGCAAGAAACCAGTGTCGCAAAAACGACCATTGTGATCGATTTATCTATAGACCACAGGTCCGATTCTACTTGGTTGTACGGGCTTCCTGAGCTAAACCGCGAAAAGTTGCGCTCTGCAACCCGTGTCGCAAATCCTGGCTGTTTTGCCACAACAATCGAACTAGCACTGCTGCCCCTTGCCGGCAAAATTGAAGGCGATGTGCACGTTACAGCACTTACTGGATCGACAGGTGCGGGTCAGTCACCCACAGATACAACACACTACTCATGGCGTGCAAACAACGTCGGCGTGTACAAACCATTCGATCATCAACATCTGCCCGAAATTAGCGCTGTACTTGGCGACACAAACATTGTGCTAGTGCCGATGCGCGGAAGCTGGACACGTGGCATACTTGCTTCATGTGTTATGCAATCCGACTTGTCGCAGGAACAGGCTCTTGAACTGTACCGCAGACGGTACGATGGACATCCGTTTACGCACATCGTAGACGACATACCGGATGTGAAGCGCGTTGTCGGCACGAACAAATGTCTCATCGGCATTCATAAACAAGGCAATCATCTGCTTGTTGTCAGCGTTATCGACAACCTCCTGAAAGGCGCATCGGGTCAGGCCATACAGAACATAAATCTGATGTACGGATTCGACGAAACAGACGGACTTCTCCTCAAACCATCTGCGTATTAATTGAATGAGAATGCTGAACGAACAAATATTGGTGTCCGAATGAATAGATTTACCTCTGTACACGACATCATTCAAGCCTACGCTATCGCTGACCAGAGTGCTGGACTTGAGCGTGCTTTGTCCGATGCAATTGCTCTAAAGAAAGACCCATGGAGCATGAGCACACTTGGTACACGCAAAACACTTGGCCTGCTCTTCATGAATCCATCGTTGCGTACGCGCATGAGTACGCACAAGGCGGCATCGTTGCTGGGAATGGACACCATGATTTTGAATGCTGGTAGTGATTCTTGGACGCTTGAAACACGCGACGGTGTAATTATGGATGGAGCCGCTACAGAACACATTAAGGACGCTGCGGCAGTGATGGGTGAGTATTGCGACATACTTGGCCTTCGCACGTTTGCCGGTTTAACCGATCGCAACGCAGACTACGAAGAACGTGTACTCGAATCGTTTGTGCGTTACGCAGGTGTACCCTTTATCAGTCTCGAAAGTGCAACGCGTCATCCACTTCAAAGCTTCGCAGACCTCATCACCATCGAGACGCTCAAAACTGTTCAACGTCCGAAGGTTGTGCTAACGTGGGCACCTCACCCAAAGGCTCTCCCTCAAGCCGTGGCTAACTCCTTTGTCGAATGGATGCTCGCCGCCGACGTCGACCTCGTCGTCACCCACCCACAAGGCTACGAACTTGCTCCCAGCTTCATGCAGGGGTCTGCATTTGCAAGTACTTCAGGTGCTGCAGTGAAAGGGGCTACGTTGATGTACGATCAGAACGCTGCCTTCGAGGGAGCTGACTTTGTGTACGCAAAGAACTGGTCGAGTTACAACGACTATGGCGCCATAACATCGAAGGACATGAACTGGACAGTAAACGCAGAAAAGATGGCGCTTACAAACAACGCTCGTTTCATGCACTGTCTACCTGTACGCCGCAACATGATTGTCACCGACGAAGTAATCGACAGTCCACAGTCCGTCATCCTCGAGCAAGCCGCCAACCGTGTGGTTAGTGCTCAAACGGTACTCATGTGTATGCTGCAGGGACTTGTGTGATGCTCATATCAACCAACGGTTGTGTAAAACCCACCTGCTTTGAAAGGGTGGTTGGGTAATGCGTGTCCTCAAAATCGGCGGCAATGTTGTGAACAGTCCCAAGAATCTGGCATTTGTCCTAGACGAATGTGTAATTGGTCCACAACCATTCGTACTCGTTCATGGTGGCGGCAGAACCGCAACAGAGCTGGCGCAAAAACTTGGTGTTGAGCAGACAGTTGTAGATGGACGTCGCATCACGAGCGAAGAAACACTAAACATCGTTACGATGGTGTATGGCGGCCTCATCAACAAGACCATTGTCGCCGGACTGCAGGCCAGAGGTATGAATGCCGTCGGATTAACAGGGGCGGATGGCAATCTCATTCGTGCACACCGGCGCGTGATTGCCGGTATCGATTACGGTTTTGTGGGAGACGTCGACAGTGTTGATAGCGCGTTTCTGATGCTATTGTTGAACGCTGGCCATAGTGTCGTATGCGCGCCGCTTTCGCATGATGGCAAAGGGTCGATGCTGAACACAAATGCTGACACGATCGCGGCCGAGATTGCCATAGCACTTGCTGCAACACAGGACGTGGAACTCGTTTACGCCTTCGAGCACAAGGGTGTTCTACGCGAGGTTCACGACGAGTCGTCGTGCATACCATCTATCAATCGTGTCGAATACGCGGCTCTACAGAACGAAGGAGTTATTGTAAAAGGTATGCTGCCCAAACTCGAAAATGCATTTCAAGCGCGTGAGCGAGGAGTGCAGAGAGTCCGCATCACACGCTACGATGCGCTTGAATCGGGGACAGAGATTCTATGAACCCGCACGACCCAGCACATGCAGCGAACGTAAGCGTGAACGAGTACGTTGAACTCTTGCAACGTCTCATTGCGACGCAATCGTATTCGCGTGAAGAACACAACACCGCCGACATCCTTGCTGGCTTTTTAGCAGAACGTGGGGTCGAAGTCGAGCGTTACGGCAATAATGTCGTCGCTCGGCACAGAACAACGATGGCCAGCGCCCCTTACCTGCTGGTGAATTCGCATCATGATACGGTAAGGGTCGGAGGGGGCTGGACGAAGGATCCTTTTGGAGGTGTGGTCGAAGATGGCAAGCTGTACGGACTCGGCAGTAACGACGCTGGGGGGCCGCTGATGGCCATGCTCGCCACGTTCATGCATCTGTGCACACACGAGGGATTGTCGCATAACATCATGTTTGCTGCAACTGCAGAGGAAGAAATAAGTGGCAACGATGGCAT
>JAWXBR010000004.1:0-18491 GCA_034440235.1 bacterium | reverse complement strand
GCTTCGCCGATGGGGGGTTCGGCTTCGCCGGTGGGGGAGGTTCTGTTAACATTCGGACGAAGCACGAGGTGCATGGACGTAAAGTCCGAGGCATCTACATCGAGGACAAGGTCGGTGAGGGCCGTACTTGAAAGACGTTTTTGGTTGAGGTCGGTGCGCCACAAATCGGCAAGAGCACGTCCCGTTGATGTGCCCGAACGTGCCGATGATGTACCCGTTCGCTGTTCGGTTGCCTCGCGAGCAAGGAACGAAACCCATGCCTGAAAGGCGGTGCGTTCCACCGGGTCGAGCGAATTATATGCCGCTGCGAAGTCTGCAGCCTCGGCGCGTTGGAATGTGGCGAGTCCGTCGGTGTGTGCGTTGATTGCCTTGAGCACCCCAAACGTTCGCTGACAAAGGTCAATTTCTGTCTGAACGATCGAATTTCTGGCCTCGAGAAGTCGCGTCTGAAGGGCTTTTAGCTCCGTCAGCGACACCCAGGTATTCTCGGCCTGTCCGACGTACCACAAACGAGTAGAGAGGGGAATCCCAAGCAAAAGGGCATATCCGGCGACTTGGGCCTGGTGGGAAATGTGCGGGCGGCCTGACTTCATTTCCACAAGTTCTAGGGTAGGATCAGCGCTTGACGTTGAATCCGCGTTGTTAACATTCCGGCGGTGGGTTTTCAACAGGATGTCCACACGTCCCTGGAGTCCGAGTCGCGGCGACATAAAGAACGATTCTACCTCGATGTCATGATCTTGCCAACCCGCGAGCACCTCTCGAACGAGGGCAATTCGAGGACGAAGTCGTGCTCGAAATGCTTCGAGGTCGAGCCCCTTAAATACTAATGTTGCCAATGACAAGCGCGATCCAGATTCGGCTTGTTTAAGGACATCGTCATCGCTTAGGTCCGATTCCGAAGCGTCAGAATTTGAACCCTTTGAATGACCCGGCAGTTGGTTCGCATGACTGAGCAGGATGTCGAAAACGGCGTTGATGATCGTTCCGGCTGTCATGGCTTCGGTGGCTTTTTGCACCGAGAAGCGGGAAATAAAGGGGATTTCCACACAGGTGCCAGAGGCCGTGACGGCAGAGGCGGCTTCGGTGACGTCGACTAGGTGTTCGGGTTCGAGGACGTTTAATCCGGCAGCATTTGGGTTGAATGTGGGACCAATTTCAGCCCTACTGGTCGATCCGGACATTGTTTTACTCGGGACGGAGGTCCTTGAGGCGGATCTGGGTGGTCGTGGTGCCGTTGAAGAGATTCTCTTCTAACGTGTAAACCATAGAGAAAGCTTTGCCGTGACTACACTCTGCGATTTTGTGACCGAGGTTGAAGCCAATAGCGTCCATCGCAAAGTTCTTTTGCAGCGCTCTGAACTTCAGATGGTTGTTTCCCACAATTTTGACACCGTTTGCGGAGACCACTTGTTTGGTGTAGAAGACGGGACGATGATTGCTATAACCGTAGGGAGCAAACTTCTCTAAGCAGCTGAGAAAATTGGGGGATAGCTCGTTCAACTGAAGTTCTGCATCAATAACAATTTCGGGTGTTATCTCATCTGCAGTGAGGTGTTCTTTGGCGATCATGTCGAATCGGCGGCGTAGCTCTTCGATGTTTTCCACAGGCAGGGAGAGTCCAGCAGCATGTTTGTGCCCCCCCCATTCAAGCAGCAAATCCTCGCACTTTTTAAGGGCGCTATGAATGTCGAATTCGCGGATCGAGCGGGCGGAGCCTTTGGCAACACCATCGATTGTCGTCAGCATAATCGATGGGACGTGGAAGCGTTCGACGAGGCGCGAGGCAACGATGCCGATAACGCCAGCGTGCCAGTCGGCTTGATGGACAACGAGTGAGCGGCGTGTGCCGCCATCGAGGAGGGCATGAGCGGCTAGGTCGGCCTGTTCGAATGTTTCTTCGTCGATTGCGCGTCGTTTGCGGTTGTCGTGCTCGAGTTCCTGGGCGATACGAAAGGCGAAAAGTTCATCCTCTTGGATCATCATCTCCACAGCACGGCGTGGGTCGCCGAGGCGTCCAGCTGCATTAATGCGCGGAGCCAATCCGAAAATCACACTCGAATTATTAAGCTGTCCGGCCGGAAGCCCAGCACAATCGATAAGCCCCTTCAAACCCGGCCTAGGATTCAAGTTCAACAGTTGGAGTCCGTAATGCGACAGAATCCGATTCTCGCCCCTGAGCGGTGCGATATCGGCAGCCGATGCAATGGCAACGAGGTCGAGATAGGCGTTGGCGTCGAGGATATTACCGCGACGTTCTGCGAGGGCCTGAATCAGTTTAAACGCTACACCGCAAGCCGCTAAGTCCTTGAAAGGATAGTCGCATCCGGGCTTTACCGGATCAAGAATAGCATATGCGTCTGGAAGTTCTTCGGCGGCTTGATGGTGATCGACGATGATGACGTCGATGTTGTATTCTTTAGCGCGGTTGACGGCTTTAACGGCGGTGATGCCAACGTCGACCGTAATAATTAGACGAGCACCCGCCTCGACGGCTCTCTCTACACTTTGCGGTGTAAAGCCAAAGCCCTCGTCGTGTCTACTTGGTATGTGATAGTCGGCAGAAGCTCCGATTCCCCTAAGGAAATCGAGCATCAGGGCCGTACTCGATGTGCCGTCGACGTCGTAATCGCCATGAACCCAGATGAGTTCGTCGTTCTGGAGTGCCTTTTCGATCCGTTCAACCGCCACTTCCATTCCATCCATGAGCCATGGGGAGTGGAGTAGCGATAAATCGGGAGCAAAAAAACTCCGGACTTGATCCGCCGACGACATGCCACGTCCGACCAGGACGCGCGCAATCGCGGCAGGGACCTTCATTTCATCTGTTAACTCATGTACGGCATTTTCATCGATACTTTCACGAAAGATCCACCGATAGTTCACCGATGTCCTGCTATATTGAAAATCTGGCATTAAAATACGACTTGGACAGCCAACTGTCAACATTTATGCACACTGTTTTGCCCAAGTTATCCGCACCGACCTTTTTTCCTGTAACAAAAACCTACATTGTCACGACGCGAACGCATCTCACCCTCCGAAGCAGAGGACAACACCTCGGGCTTCCGTCACCGCACCCGTGACGTTTCCCGCGACCTTCTTCGAACCCGCACATTAATTAAATCCGATAAACCCCTTCCCGAAGGGGCGTTGCAAGGGTCGGTAATAACCTCTGTCGGCACACATTGGATCATTGCCGTCGTCGACACGTGGTACATCTGCGTTGTCAGCGGTACGCTCGACGCGCCCCATACGGGCACGCTCGTGGCCGTGGGAGACGTGGTGTGGATTGTGCCTGCGGAGCAACCATTCCGGGAATCATTATCTCCCGGAATGAGGCTGATTCCGGGAGATAATGATTCCCGGAATGAACAAAATGACCCCGACCCGACCGGCACGATCGTGCGCGTAGAGGAGCGGGTAACGTTGCTCTCCCGAAAGGCGGCTGGACGTGTCCAGCGCGAACAGGTGCTCGTGGCGAATGTCGACCAACTAGCAGTTGTGGTGAGTTTTGTTGAGCCGAGTTATCACCGAAGGCTCATCGACCGCTACTTGATTGCTGCGGACAAGGGCGACCTAAAACCCATCATTGTACTCAACAAGGTCGAGCTGATTCCGCGTGAGTTTGTCCACGACATCGTGGACGATTTTGAGCCGTATTCGAAGGGACTCGGCATCGACGTACATTTTGTGAGTGCTGCAACGGGCGGCGGACTCGACACACTCCGCAAGGCTCTCGCCGGACGTTCCACGCTCTTCAGCGGTCCGTCTGGCGTGGGGAAGTCCACAATCCTTAATTGCCTCACCGATGGACAACTCCGCGTCGGGGAAGTCAGCAAGAAATTTGACCGCGGACGTCACACGACAACTGCCGCCGTTGCCATCCCGCTCGACGAAACCTCGAGCGTCGTCGACTCACCCGGCCTCCGCGAATTCTCAATCTGGGAGCTCGACATCGACGAACTTCAATGGTACTTCGAAGAATTCGCTTCGTTCATCCCACAATGCCACTACACCCCCTGCACCCACACCCACGAACCCGGGTGTGCTGTGAAAGGGGCTGTCGACAAGGGGCTGGTGGATGAACAGAGGTACAACAGTTACGTCATTCTTCGGTCGGAACTCAAAGGCTGAATATGAACATTGGACCTTCTGGTCAGTTGCTAGTGCTGCGCCGAGAGATTACTAGCTCTTCGTAAAACTCGCGAATCTTCTCAGCGATTTGGCCTCGAACGATGGTGTATTCGGCAAGGCGCACAGCTTCGGTGCCTTCTAGCGCTGCAGGGTCGGGGAAGTCCCATGCGAGGCGGTGTTTGGCGTTGGGGAAGAACGGACACGTTTCGTTTGCCTGATTGCAGACGGTGATGACGTAGTCGAATTCCTCGTTAATAAACTTTTCTAACGATTTAGATTGCTGCTTAGAAATATCAATGCCGATGTCGCTCATCACGAGCACTGCTTCTTCGCGCACTTGTGTTGCGTGCGATCCGGCGCTCTCGACATCGAAAAAAATGTGGTCCGTATCACCATCAATAAGCGCGGCACTCTCACGATTTGAGCTCAGCTCTCGTAGGAGTCCCTCGGCCATCTGACTGCGCGACGAGTTCGCAGTACATAAGAACAACACACGCAGGTTCTTTACAGATGAATTCTTCATTGCGAGTTCTTCGGTTGAGTAGTTCATGTACGATTTCCTTTGCCGTTTAATAACCACTGCATGACAAACGTTGCGACTGTTGCCGAAGCAACCTGTGCTACTACGAAGAGTGGAGCACCTTGCATACGAATACCAGCGAACGAATCGGTTAGACCGCGCGCAAGTGTTACCGCGGGATTAGCGAAAGATGTAGACGACGTAAACCAGTACGCGGCAACGATGTAGGCCGCAACCGCAAAAGGAGCTGGTGAATAGTGATGGTCTGTAGGAGTTGAGGAAGGGTCGTGAGAAGGGGCACGTCGCGAACATGCCATCACGACTGCAATGAGTCCGAACGTTGCAACACATTCTGCAAACAACACCCCTGTACCAGAGCGCACGTGCGACGATGCCACAAACGTTGGCATGTCGAACATCCAATGTGAGCACGCGACGCCAACAATTGCGCCAGTGATTTGTGCAACAACGTACAGGGCTGCAATCGAGGGTTGCATGCGACGCTGCAAGAGCATGCTTAAGGTTACAGCGGGATTAAAGTGCGCACCTGAGATGCTACCAAAGGTTACAATAAGTGCAACTAACGCACCGCCGGTTGCAATCGCATTTGCTAGGAGCATTAGTCCGTCATTCGTCAGAGCATGCGTTACGCCGTTACCGCCGCCAACTATGCCGGTGTCGGCAAACATGCGTTGCGCCATGATGCCCGAGCCCACAACGGCCATGAGCAGGAAAGCCGTGCCCAGGAACTCTGCGACATAACGTCGTGTTGTTGTCATGTGCGATATTACGGCGTAGCATTGCTTTGAATAGGGAACACTGCCGCTGTGTTACGAAATGATGATCTACACGTAATATCGACGTCCACCGATTAGCCCGCAACGGGCATTGATGAATGGGCACGAACTACAGGTATGACCGACAACGCAGCACGAACTACAGGTATAACTGACAACGCAGCACGAACTTCAGATATGACTAACAGCACGGCACGAAAGGTTATTCCGCGGAGCATCTGGGCACTGGGCCTCACCAGTCTGTTTATGGATGCTTCGTCAGAGCTCATCCACAGCCTATTACCCGTGTTGATGGTGTCGAAACTCGGGGCAAGCATGATTCTCGTTGGTGTTGTAGAGGGTGTTGCCGAATCGACGGCATCGATCACTAAAATCTTTTCGGGAACGATAAGCGACTACATGCGAAAGCGGAAGGTGCTGGTGGTAATTGGGTACGGACTCGCCCTTATTACAAAGCCGTTGTTCCCGCTGGCGAACTCTATGGCGGTGGTAGTTGCTGCCCGTTTTATCGATCGCATCGGCAAGGGAATTCGAGGTGCTCCTCGCGATGCTCTGATAGGCGACATCGCCCCTCCCGAAGTACGCGGTGCAAGTTTCGGACTACGTCAGTCGCTCGACACGATCGGTGCCTTTATGGGTCCGTTGCTCGCCATCGGTGGCATGCTCCTCTTTGCAAACGACATCACCACGGTGCTGTGGATTGCAGTCATCCCCGCAGCCATTGCAGTTGCCATTCTCGTGTTCGGTGTAAAAGAGCCAGAAACACATCGCACATTGAACACCGAAGTGCCAAGTCTTCAACTACGCGACCTACGCAACGTTGGACCTGCATACTGGCAACTCGTAGCCGTTGCGGGATTGCTGACGCTCGCCCGATTCAGCGAAGCGTTCCTCATTCTTAAGGCGCAGTCCACCGGACTCCCCATTCTTCTCGTGCCCATGGTGATGGTCGTTATGAACATCGCATACGCACTCGCTGCGTATCCGGCAGGGAAGTTGTCCGACACAATCGATCGGCGGAGGGTACTGCTCATCGGACTCGTCATGCTCATTGCTGCGGACCTCGTACTTGGCTTTGGCGAAAATCTATGGATGCTGGGTCTGGGCGTAACACTTTGGGGTCTGCACATGGCCTTCACGCAGGGACTCCTTGCTGCGATGGTCGCCGACACCACGCCAACAGAACTACGCGGCACTGCGTACGGCGTCTTCAACTTTGTCTGTGGCATTGCCATGCTTATTGCAAGTGTGGTCGCAGGTGCGCTATGGGACTCCTTTGGTGCGTCGACCACGTTCTTCGCAGGCGCAGGCTTTAGTGCAGTCTCGCTACTCGGACTCTTGTTCGTGTATCGCAAAACTCGGTGATGCGAGAACATCGAGATTCGCGACATCAACTTGCGTGTAGATGATATTTAAGACATTTTTGTCTTATTTTGCGGTTTGCAATGCTCGTATAGCATTTCACATCCAGAGATCTGGTATTTCACCTCCAGAGTAGGAACATACAATGCTTGAACTGTTACGTCGAATCGCCTCAGCCATCAGTGTTGTTTTCTTTGCGTTATTTCTTACTGGGTGTCCGGATTCGACTGTCGGTCCCGATCCACTTGCGGGTAAGATAGAAGTTGGTCCCCGTTCAAACACGGCGTCGTTCGACGTTGGTGCGAGTGGCGGAACTGTTACGATAACAGAAGGGGACATCACGGGCGCACGTATTGCCATACCAGCCGGTGCATACACGTCTGTACGGTCGCTCCGCATTTCCACAGCACCGGTAACGAAGCACACATTTAGTGCTGACTTTAATGTGCTGACGCCACTTATCCGACTGGACAATGGCGGTGGATATGCAGATCAGCCAATGCAGGTTACGGTGCCGATAACATTGCCAGTTGGTCATTTCGCAATGGCGTTTTTCTACGACGAAGAAACGGGCGAACTCGAAGGTGTGCCTGCATTGTCGCTAACAGACACGACAATAACGATTGTTACTGCTCATCTTTCCGGACGTCATCTGTCGGACGGAGCAAAAGGTGGAATTCTGAGCTCGAAAACATACGTAGATGTCATCATTGCCTCCATCGATAAGCACGAACTTGATGGCACTCAGTCAACATCCTTTACACCGGGCATCGATGACTGGGAATTCGCAAACTATGGCTCATATATCGCACCGAAAGGTCATTGTGCTGGTCAGTCGGTATCGGCAATGTGGTACTTCTCGATGAAGAAAGGTCGCGATCTACAGCCAGCACTTAACGGAAACTTCGATCTCGTACACGGTGCGATGTGGGAAGACAATCCGCGTGGGTATCGATTCGCTTCAGTCGTTCAGGATATGCTCGACTGGGATAAACGCGATGGGTGGCTGACCACGTTCGAAAACACAGGCACCACCAAGTTCACGCACGACAGCCTCCACTACCTTTCGTTTTGTTACGGTATCAGGATGACGAGTAAACCGCAGTACATCGGAATTCGAAGTGCAAGCGGTGGACATGCGATGATTGCATACAAGGCAGGGGGCGGAAAGATATGGGTCTGCGATCCGAACTATCCCGGCAACGCTGCTCGCGAAATACTCATGCAACCAAACGGCACATTTGCACCATACACATCGGGTGCAAATGCGAATGATCTTGGCACCCCGTATCCACACATCAATTACGTAGCAAAATCATCGCTTATCAGTCATGAGGGCATTGATGCCGAATGGGAGAAAGTAAAAAATGGCACAATAGGCTCAGGAAAGTTTCCAGCTTGGGAACTGTGGTTGAAAGATCCCGAATCCGGCATTTATGCGAAGTACGACCGTGATACTTTGTTTGCGGCACCCGACGGAAAACTGGAGTTTGAGGTTAGATGTGCGTCGTGTGAGTACGGTTTCGATCTGCCCAGATCGTTGCAGGACGCAATGCTTATCACGCCGGATTACCAACTCAAGGCACGCGCGCGCGCCGGGAAGTTTTCGCTTGCTCTAAAGGAAGGCTCAAGCTTATTTGCTGGACTTTACGTTATGGCGCAAGTCGGCACCAGTCCCGAGACCGACTCTACGTACCTCGACTTCCGCTGGCTAACGCTTGTACGAAGTGGTCTGACAATCACTCCTGCAGACACGAGCGTTGAACTCAACGACAAAGTTGTGTTTACAGCGCACTCTAACGGCACCGCTCCGGCTCAAGCGCGATACACGTGGTATTTCGATGACCTCGACGACCCGATTATTGTTGATGGTGACAGTACCATAGAACATACGTTCGAGCAGGAAGGCAGATTCGCGGTTGGTGTTATTCTCTCTAATCGTGCGACTGGTAAAGACATCGACACTGCTGAAACATGGGCTACGGTGGGAGCGCTTGCGCAGAAGATTTTCATCCAGATCGGTGACTACACATTCCCAGCAGATCAGGTTGACAAAGGTCCGATCGTAATGTCCGACGGATCTCGCCTCAATCACCTAACATACATCAACAGTATCGGTGGACTCACCACACCATGCGAGCCGCTGGTATGGAACGGCAACTCGTTCTCGGCAACAATTTCTTGCGACGATGACCTAACGTCATACATGTTTCGCGTGAGAGGTTCTGTCAGTGGCACCCTTAGCCAAGACCGAAAGACCCTTAAGACCCTTACCATTTCGCATTCAAAAACTGTACAATTCACAGGTCAGGAGCCTCTGCTCGCTGCAGAACAGTCGATCACGATAAAGAATCTGCCCCTCGAGTACATCTATGGCGCTCTTTCGGGATTGGGTGCAAAAATCAAAGGGACGTCGGCAGCACAGTACGTCACGTCAATCACATACACGATCCTCGTCGCGTCCGGTGGCACCGAGACGAGAAGCCTCACCAGCGTGGATTGGGCCAGTGGGGAGACTCAACTCTGGTTGTTACTTATGAAGGACTAAGTCTATTCATACATTCCTCTTATCTTTGCAGCCCCACAAAGAGCTGCATTTGGAGAGGTGCGAGAGTGGTTGAATCGGGTAGTCTCGAAAACTACTATAGTAGCAATGCTATCGAGGGTTCGAATCCCTCCCTCTCCTCTGCGGTTTTTCGGTAAGGGTCGGAAAAGGGGCAACGGGCATGCGCGCTCCGCGCACCGCCTCAGCTACACACCGGGCGGGTGCTGAAATTGGCAGACAGGCGGGTCTCAGAAGCCCGTGTCGGCAACGACGTGTGGGTTCAAGTCCCACCTCGCCCACCAGATCGACGAAGAGTCGATCAAACTAGGTTGCCAGCTCGCCGAAGAGGCGGGCAAACCACTACGCTTTAGGACAGCTTCTATGTTCGAACAGACTTTCAAGAACATCGATGACATTCTCCACAAAGACGCCGGCTGCACAAGCGAACTAGATTACACCGAACAGAGTTCGTGGCTGCTCTTCCTGAAATACCTCGACGCCTTCGAGACCGACCGAGACCTCGAAGCACAACTCGCAGGCAAGAAGTATCCTCGACGCACCATTTCGGTGGGGGGCTTGGGCTGCGCCCAAGGGGGCTGACGGAAAGCTCGATCATAACAAGGCGATGACGGGCGACGATTTAAAAGACTTCGTAAACGCGAAGCTCTTTCCGTATCTGCATGGGTTTAAGTCGCGTGCTACCGGACCTAACACCATTGAATATAAAATTGGTGAGATATTCGGCGAAATAAAGAACAAGATTCAAAGTGGCTATACCCTTCGCGATGTAATAGGTCCGGTAGACGAACTTCGCTTCCGCACGCAAGTCGAAAAGCACGAGCTTTCGCACCTATACGAAGCGAAGATCAGAAACATGGGCAACGCCGGACGCAACGGTGGCGAGTATTACACGCCACGTCCGCTCATTCGTGCAATCATCAACGTCGTAGACCCACAGATAGGCGAACGCATCTACGACGGGGGCAGTTGGCTCGGCAGGCTTCTTGTGCGAAGCGTACGACTACATGAAGTCGAAGAAAGAACTCACCACGAAGGACGTAAAAATCCTTCAAGAGAACACCTTCTTCGGCAAGGAAAAGAAATCGCTGGCCTACGTCATTGCAATCATGAACATGATTCTGCACGGCATCGAAGCGCCAAACATTCTTCATACCAACACCCTTGCCGAAAACATCAACGACATTCAAGACAAAGACCGCTACGACGTCGTGCTTGCCAACCCACCCTTCGGCGGCAAAGAACGCAAAGAGGTCCAGCAGAACTTTCCCATCAAAACCGGCGAAACAGCCTTCCTCTTTCTTCAGCACTTCATAAAAATTCTCAAGGCAGGTGGTCGGGCAGGCATCGTCATCAAGAACACCTTCCTCTCCAACACCGACAACGCGTCTGTAAGCCTCCGCAAATAACTCCTCGAAGAGTGCAACCTGCACACCATCCTCGACTGTCCCGGCGGCACCTTCCAGGGCGCAGGCGTAAAGACGGTCGTCCTCTTCTTCGAAAAAGGCTCACCCACCCGCAACACTTGGTATTACTCCCTCAACGCAGGCCGCAACTTCGGCAAGACCAACCCGCTGAACGATGCCGACCTCGAAGAATTCATTGCACTCCAAAAGGCATTCGCAGTCTCTCCAAAATCCTGGAGCATCGACGCATCGACGATCGATCAGACTACGTTTGATCTATCGGTGAAGAATCCCGATGGTGGCGAAGTGGTTGCGCACCGTACACCGCAAGACATTCTGGATGAGATAGCGGCATTGGAAGTGGAGAGTTCTGAAGTGTTGCAGAGCATTAGAGTTTTACTAAGATGACAGCATGGCATACAAAGAAACTTGGAGATGTGCTCGAAGTTCAGAATGGTTACGCATTCGACTCGAAAGGATTTAATTCTGAATATGGGATTCCGCTAATTCGCATTCGTAGTTTGAAAGCAGGAACAGAAACTGAAACCCGGTATGCTGGTGACTATGAATCAAAGTATGTTGTGAGTGCGGGCGACCTTCTCGTTGGGATGGACGGTGAGTTTGGTTGTTATGAATGGAAAGGGGAACCCGCCTTGCTGAACCAGCGGGTGTGCAGACTTCGTGGATTCTCTGGTGAACTCGTTCCGCGATTTCTGTTCTATGGGGTGAACGACTTTTTGAAGGCGATAGAGGACGTTACAGGATTCACTACAGTAAAGCATCTGTCATCGAAGCAAATCATCTGTATTGAGTTTCCCATCCCCCCGCTCGCCGAGCAACACCGCATCATCCGCATCCTCGACGAAGCCTTCGAAAACATTGCAGTCGCGACGGCAAACACACAAAAGAATCTGAAGAATGCGCGGGCGGTGTTTGAGAGTTATTTGGAATCGATCCTTCTCAACAGCAGGTGGAACTGGAAAACGTTAGGTGATCTTTGCGATAGAGTGGAGTATGGCACTTCTGCGAAATCGAAGGCCATGGGTGGCGTGGCAGTGCTGAGGATGGGAAACATTCAGAACGGAAAACTCGATTGGAAGAATCTAGCTTATTCAGACGACGAAGCTGAAATAAACAAATATTTACTCGAGCACGATGATGTTCTGTTTAACAGGACTAACAGCCCTGAATTGGTTGGAAAGACAGGCATCTATAAGAGTGAAATGCCTGCAATTTTCGCTGGATACCTGATTCGAATTCACCGAAAAAAGAACTTGTTGGATGCTGATTTTTTGAACTACTTCCTTAACAGCCAGATCGCTCTGGATTATGGGAAAACGGTGACGATTTCCAGCGTCAACCAAGCTAACATCAATGGCACCAAGTTGAGGGGCTATCCGATTCCTGCTATACCCCTTGCAGCTCAGAGAGAAATTGTCGCTAATCTTAACGCAATTTCCTTTGATACCCAACGCCTCGAAACCATCTACAAACAAAAGCTCGATTCGCTTGAAGCGTTGAAGAAGTCACTTCTACACCAAGCATTTTCAGGAGAACTGTGATCGTATGAAAAATTACTATCGACTAATGCTCGGCAAAGGAAGCATGTATGCCCAGGAGTGCTTCAAAGGTGACTTCGTCGGTACCGATTTTGATATTGTGCAGGACCTGACGAATAAACTGCCCGACGAATGGCACGCGTTTAACAAGGAGTTCCGACCGGTTTTCCTAACAGCGAATCCCGGTAAAACAATGCAGGCGGCTGGACTTGCATGTGGTGCTTAGTGGACTGTTTCCAAGGGTATGCAAGTAGGTGATGTCCTGTTATGTCCCGACGGTACAGGCAAGTATCATGTTGGTGAAATAGCTGGTGATTATTATTACAAAGAAGGTGAGGTCCTATTCCATCGACGTCCTGTTCGCTGGCTGAACACAACAGTTGAGCGCGTGTTGATGAGCGAGTCGTTGCGGAATTCGACGGGTTCGATCGGAACGTGTGGACAGATTACGCGGCATGCTGCCGAGATCGAGGCACTTCTCTCGGGTGTTCGCGGACCCATCCTTCTAACCAATGATGCATCCATCCAAGACCCTTTACCATTTGCTTTGGAGGCGCATCTCTAAGCATTTCTTATGATGCACTGGGAGCGTGCAGAAATTGGTAAGGACTACGATATCTATCTTGTGGACGGGCAGAAGGCAAAACAGTATCCAACAGACACGGGTCCACTAGATATACTGGCGATTAGTAAGGATAAAACTCACCTGCTCGTAGTTGAGCTGAAGCAAGGCCGTGCGAGCGACGCAGTCGTCGGGCAGATTCTACGGTACATGAGTTTTGTACAGGACGAAGTGGCAGAGCCGGGTCAGGAAGTGCGGGGAATGATAATCGCACATGAGGATGATGCGAGGATAAGGCGCGCATTATCGATGACATCGAACATTTCATTTTGTAGATACGAGGTCAGCTTTAAGTTGAAAATGGGCTGACGCGGGATTAACTAGTGTGCCAGTTGTCCGGAAATTCCGGATAACTGCCAGATGTTACATTTAGCCTCGATTCTCATTAAGGCATTTAGCCGTTTTTTGAGCATGCAAAGTCGTAAGTCTTATCAATTCAATGGGTTGCTTGTTTAAACGCTAAGCCGAGTGCTTGCTCGAGGGAGTGTCACACTGTGGCTCACAACATTCCCATTAGGTCAACGAGGTTTTTGCATTGTGTTGGCAGTTAAATTGCAGGTAAACTCTACACGTGACTTTTTCGTTGTACGAAATTGAAGAAGCTACTCCCCCAAATCAAAGGTCGCGTTGGTTTTGGTTGGTGTCACCAGGTTCAGATCCAAGAATGGGACTATCAGAAATAGGTGATCGGAAGGCCGATTCGCTGTATCAGTGGATGAACGTGATTGCGAGTACACCAGAAACGGCACTCTTGGGCAAAGGCAAGTATCGCCACATTAGCTCGTATGACATTGAAGGCTGGCAATTTTTCGAACTCAAGGTCAAATTACCTGGCAAGACTGACGCAAGATTTTACCTCTATCGCAACAGCAGTCCAATCGAAGGGGGTCGCCCCTATGACCGCCACATTGTTGTCTACTTTGCTAGTAAGGAACCAAGGAAGAGGAAAGCCAATGCGGACTACGAATTTGCTCGTGATGCGATGATTACAAGGCTGGAGGAATTACAATGACTAAAACACTAACAACCCGAAACGTTTCACTGACGGTTTCAGAGGGCCGTAAACGAGTGCTTGCAAGCCCATACTTTTGGCTTGAAGACTTTCGGCTTCGACTCGTCAAATTGATCACTAATGACCCTGATGCCCTCAATCGAAAAGAGTTAGCGGACCAACTCGGGGTTTCGAAAGCTGCAGTCTCGACTTTTCTAAATGGCGACGGTGATTTCAAGATCTCGACGTATTTGAAAATGGTTGCCGCAACGGGCTATTCACCTGTTCTGTTGTTTATACGGACTGCCGAGCTTGCCGAAGCTGAGATTGAAGGGACAGACGTGTTTTCGACAAACGTTTTGGCGCGATCACAGGCCCGATTTCTGTTTCGGCCCACTAACGAAAGTGTGTTCTTTTTTAAGAAAAAAGAAAACGGTACGGCAGTCACCTTTACCGGTTTAGTCCCTGAAGAAATCGAGGAGCAACTGCGTATTCAAGGTGTTGAAAGCCTGAACGTTGATTTAAGTGCACTCCCAGATCATTCAAAAGCGTACCGACTTCCAAGCGAATTTGAAATTCTAAACTGAGTTCATTATGATACAGGATTCAAAGAAACGGTCGAAGGAAGAGAGAACTGAGCTACAAAAGACTACTGTGCAAGGGGTAATCAAGTACAGTTTTCTCGATTATCGAATAACTAAACTGCATTACGATGCAGATAAACTGACTGTCATTGTACTTGCTGAAGTCTCGCTCGATTCGGGCTATTACTATCTTTTACGAAGATTTGGATTCAATCGTAGGTCCAAGGTTCTCTTTATCGATTGTCGGGTGGAGCCCCGCGTGCCCGTCGAAGGTGAGTCTGAACCAATTTCCTTCGCTCAGATAGAGACTCGCACTGAATTCAAGCTAGATGTGCCTAGTGAACTTTACACACCCGACGGCCTAAAGACACCAATCGATTTCTTCAGGCTGCTTTCAAATCAGGCTTTAGCCACTACACGCGGATCACTTCAAGCGATACTTGGAATCTGTGAAGTCGGAATGAGGGCGTTACCTATTATGGTGGACACGATTCCGGACGGCACGGAGACAATTCTCATTGCGTACTCAGATGCAGACCCAGAGGCATGATCACGCGGTTTCATTAGTTCACCTAATGATTCAAATCTCTCAGAAATTTTAATGAACGAAACCGAGACCCATGCCGAGCCTATCTATTCGGACACGGTTGAGGAACATAGGGACGAGTTTGATCAGCAGCACGAGTTCGACAGCTATCGAAATCGCATAGGTGGTTTAGTGCTCGTACCAAATGGCACGAACCAATCATATAGCGCCATGACTTATACTAAAAAAGTTGAGCATTACCTTAAGGAAAATCTGTTTGTGCAATCCTTGCACCCGACGGCATATAAGAACTATCCCAACTTCCTTGGTATGGCCAATAGCCTAGGACTTGCATTTAGAGCACATCCGGCTTTTTTAAAGGCAGACATGGACGATCGACAGAATCTCGTGCAGAGAATCTGCGAGGTAATCTGGGGTGATAGGCTCAAAGCCTAGTCTTAAGTCTTGCTATATCAAGGGATTGCTTCTACGCCAACCAGAAAATCTTTTCAATTCAGACCGAGTGAACAAGTACAACTTTCTTGTCGAGTTCTTGCAGAACTCCTCTTTAAACGCAAAACCACGAAAAGCGCTAAAGCCTTATATTTCAGACAGTTCCTTGTTTAAGCGCTAATCCTCGACGTAGTATGTCACGTATAAACGCTGTCTCCTCACAGAGTCTTATGTCTTCGATAGTGCTCTACCAGACAGAGGACGGACGGACGCGTCTTCAATGCCGTTTCGACGGTGATACTATTTGGCTCACCCAAGCCATGTTAGCAGTGTTGTTCGAGAAAGATGTTCGGACGATAAACGAGCACCTTACGCACATTTATGAAGAAGGGGAACTGAGCAGGGAGGCAACTATCCGGAAATTCCGGATAGTTCGAATTGAAGGTCAGAGGGAAGTTGCCCGCGATATCGAGCATTACAATCTGATGGCAATTCTCGGCGTGGGTTATCGCGTGCGCAGCGACCGAGGTACTCAGTTTCGCCAATGGGCAACAGCTCGGTTAGAGGAGTACCTTGTAAAAGGATTCACGATGGATGACGAGCGGTTGAAGAATCCGCCGGGTCCGGGTATGACCGATCATTTCGATGAACTTCTAGAGCGTATTCGCGACATCCGTGCGAGTGAGCAACGCATGTATTTGCGCGTTCGTGAGATTTTTGCCCTCGCATCCGACTATCAAGCTTCATCGGCTACTACGATAGAGGCCTTTAAGATTATTCAGAACAAACTTCATTTTACGGTAACTGGTAAAACTGCGCCCGAGCTTATCGCAGAACGCGCAGACGCATTGCAACCGAACATGGGTCTTACCTCGTGGAAATCTGGTGTGGTGCGTAAGGGCGATGTGACCGTTGCGAAAAATTACTTGAAGGAATCAGAGATTGATGAGTTGAACCGGATTGTGGTGATGTTCCTCGACTTTGCGGAGGACCAAGCGAGACGTAAGCAACAAATTTTCCTCCGTGATTGGCCGATTAAGCTGGATGAGTTTCTGGCGTTTAATGATCGCGACGTATTAATGCATGCGGGACACGTAACGCGTGAGCAAGCTGATAGCCATGCTCAACATGCTTACGAAGATTACTCTGCCAGGCGAAGAGCCGAATTGGAGGCAGATGCCGAGAATGACAACCTAAAGCAAATCGAAGACGAACTCAGCAAGTACAGTGGGACGAGGGATGAAAAAAACAACTCAAAACAAAAGCCAGCATGAACGAAGCCGAGACCCGTGCCGAATACATCGACCCCGCTCTTGCAGAGGCAGGATGGGGTGTTGTTGATGGTAGTCGTGTGCGCCGAGAGTATATGGTGGCGCCTGGACGTATTGAGGGTGCTGGTCTGCCTAGCAGGACAGAGATTGCAGATTACGTTCTGTTCTATAAGAACACGCCGCTTGCGGTAGTCGAGGCGAAGGCATTCAACAAGCACGTTACAGAGGGGTTGGGACAGGCGAAGAACTATTGCTCGAAGATGAAGGTGCGGTGGGCGTATTCGACCAACGGACAAACCCTGTATCGCGCCGATATGTTGAAGGGGGCAGAAGGGGCTGTCGATGGTTATCCAACGCCCGAGGAGTTATGGGAAGCAACGTTTGCTGAAGAAGATGCTTGGTTCGACCGGTTTGTCGATGTGCCGAGTCCGGACAAAGGCATGGGATGGGGACAGCGCTACTACCAGGAGATTGCCGTACGTCGTGTGCTCGAGAGTATTGCGGATGGGAAAGATCGCATACTGCTTACGCTTGCTACTGGAACGGGGAAGACATCGATTGCATTTCAGATTGCATGGAAGTTGTTTCAGACGCGATGGAATCTGAATCGTGATGGAGAACGGCGTCCGCGTATTCTGTTTCTCGCTGACAGAAACATCCTGGCAAATCAGGCCTTTCTTGAGTTCACATCATTTAACGTCTTCGAAGATGATGCACTTGTTCGCATCGCTCCGGGCGAGATTCGAAAGAAGAATCGTGTGCCGAAGAATGGCAGCGTGTTCTTTACGATTTTTCAGACGTTCATGAGCGGTCCAGACGGAGCCCCTTACTTCGGTGAGTATCCGCCGGACTTCTTCGATTTTGTTGTTGTGGATGAGTGTCATCGTGGCGGTGCTAACGACGAAAGCTCGTGGCGTGATATCCTCGAGCATTTTTCACCCGCTGTGCAGCTGGGTCTAACCGCTACACCGAAGCGTCGCGATAATGTCGACACGTACAAGTACTTCGGCGAGCCCGTGTATTCGTACTCGTTGAAAGAGGGCATCAACGATGGCTTTCTTACGCCATTTAGAGTGAAGCGAATGCAGAGTACGATTGATGAGTACGTGTATTCGCCCGATGACGAGGTGCTCGAAGGTGACGTAGATGATAGAAAGATTTACAAAGAGAGCGATTTCAACAGGATAATCGAGATCGAAGAACGTGAGAAGTCGAGAGTTCAGACTCTTTTGCACTCGATTGGATCGCGCGATAAGACGTTGGTGTTCTGTGCTAACCAGGCACATGCATTAACAGTTCGCGATTTAATAAACCAGTATACAACCAGTCGCGACCCGGGTTATTGTACGCGTGTTACAGCAAACGATGGTGCACTTGGTGAGCAGTACCTGAAAGAATTTCAGGACAACGAGAAAACGATACCGACGGTTCTAACAACGTCGTATAAACTTTCGACCGGCGTAGATGCGCGTAATGTTCGCAACATTGTGTTGATGCGTCCGATTCGGACGATGATTGAATTCAAGCAAATCATTGGACGCGGCACGCGGTTGTTCGACGGAAAAACGTACTTCACGATCTACGATTTCGTAAAGGCGTACGAACATTTCGCAGATCCGGAATGGGATGGAGAACCGCAGGCCGACGAGGGCGAAATAATAATCGACCCACCGGTTGATCTACCGTTGCCCCCTGAAGAG
>JAWXBR010000003.1:0-37137 GCA_034440235.1 bacterium | reverse complement strand
GCAAAGAAAGGGGCTGCAAAGAAAGGGGCTGCAAAGAAAGGGGCTGCAAAGAAAGGGGCTGCAAAGAAGTAGACCCAGTTGAGTCCATTAGAAAACTGCTCCTAAGTCTTGTGCCGCCAGATTGCAGGTGGCTCGGGCTGACCCTCGACCTTTTTGTCCAGAAAGGCGACATACGTGCATTGCGCTTCATGAGGTCGGCCAAGCACGCATCGTTGTCAGCGAGCGCGTTACGGGGTGCATACAAATCTGGCGCCATCAATGACGAGGCATTCATTGGGAAATAGTATCTACGCTACAAGACAACTCACGTTTGAGGGCGGGACTATCTTTCGTATGACGTATCAACAAATCGGCACGCACGTCTGGGGGTGGTTAGCAAAGACGTTATTTAGGTGCCTACCACTCCCCGATCGCCGCTGCCTTCGATTTGCATGCATCGATGAGATGCTTCGGCTTCACAACTTTCATCACATCAGCCCATGAGACGATCCAGGAGACGAGTTCGGGGTTGATGGGAACGCGCATGGAGAGGTCTGCGCTGCCATCGCGTCGGTGCTTGAAGGTTTGTGTGGGGTGCCACTGACGGCTTGTAAAGAAGTTTACCGATGGTGCGGCGATGCGCATAGTGATGTTCGTTACTTCGCCGGAGTAGACGCCGAAGCGTTGTTGGCGGTATGCTTCTTCGTCGAAGACGTGGTGCGGTAGTGGGAAGTCGTTTGCGCGCTCGACGTGTTCGATGCGGTCTACGGCGAGTGTGATGTAGCGCTTGTACTTTGGGTGCCAGGCTGCAGCGTAGAGCCGTCCCGCATGGGGCAGCAGACGGCAGAGTGCGACGATGAAGGTGCGGCGTGTGTCGTCGTAGAGGGCTCGGTATGTGACCTGGTCGTACGCAATGTCACGAATACCTTCGATGACCTGTTGGAGGATGGCATCGGGCACGGCGTCGCGCATTGCACCCGGTGTGACGTCGCTTACGAGTCCGTTGTCCATGAGCACACTGCCAGGCGCAACCTTCTCGAGCTTCTGCGCGAGCTTGTCGACGTCGCGCTCGATGGCCGTGCCGCGGAACTGACGCAACATACCCTTGAGCGTATGCAGGGCGAGCACATCGTTTCGGTTTATGTCTATCGGAACCATCGCGCGATACGAAGCCGGAATCCACCAACGCAATTCACGTCCGGCCTGCTCACACGTAATCGGCACACCCGCCGCCTCGATTGCGCGAAGGTCGCGCTGGATCTGACGTCGCGACACGGCCTTGCCTTCGACACGTGCTTGCACAAGATCGGCAAGCTCTGTTGTCGTGCAGTGATGTCCAGAACTTAGTATGCTCAACAGCCGCACCACGCGCTGTATCTGATGTGAATCGTTCACGTGCAAGCTCCCAATGAAATCGTCTGCAAACCTAGGCTTTAAGCGACGGCATACGTCGCGCGCGGTTCAGGAGCATGGATTACTGAGGTATTCGTACGGACACTCTACGTGTCAGTTTGGGAAGTCTAAGCAGAACCTCCGCCGGAATGCCAAGGCCACTCACCAGGTTACGAATCATGGCGAGGCTAAGGGTGCGTTTACCGCTGAGTATTTCTGAGACCTTGGACGCGCTGCCGATATAGGGGACAAGGTCTTTCGGTTTGAGTCCCTGTTGTGACATGCGGAAGCAAATTGCCGTGATAGGATCCGGAAGATCGATCGGGAATGCTCGGCTTTCATACAACTCGACGAGTGTGACGAGTAAGTCTAGTTCGTCACCGCCAGGTGTGCCTGGCTTTGCGCTGAAGAGTGCTTCAATACGCACTAATGCGGCTTCGTACTCTGTTTCATTCTTGATTAGTTTAGGTTTCATCTTATACTGACTGTGCGTCTATTTTATCGTACTCTTTGTGCGTTCCAATGAATCGAATGTACACGATCTGAAACGTGTAATTGATTGCCACAACGAGTCGGCATTGATTGCCGCACATGTTGAACACAACACGACCACTCTTGAGAATGCTTGCTGTTGGGTATCTCGACTTGACCGCGGCTGGGGATACCCACTTCGCGGCCTTTGTTTCTGCGAACCAAGCTTCGAGCTCTGCTTTCGCGCCAAGCTCTCGCTTCCAATAGGATAGCAGTCTCTTTTTCGCAATAATTCTCATCCGAAGATACAGTTCCCACAGGATTTTTACTAGATAAAGTTCCCACTACGGGAACTCTATTGATGACACTTTCTCCGAGAGCGATTGAAAGGCGATTGACCGTCTCAAAGACGCATTTTCACTATGTCTAAAATGACGCTGGTGTTGTGACACGTTGGCAACGATACATTTTCCGCAGCCTCCGATGTATCGCGACAACATACGTCGCGCGCGGTTCAATCTTTGCACGATGCAACATCGACGCACATTTCTGCAACTCCTTTCTGGCATTCCACTACTTGTAGCGACAGGATTTACGCAACGCGCCTTAGCGGCGCAAGTAGGCGCTGTGCACAGGCCTGCCCCCTTTGCCCCTTCCAACATAGACCTGTGCGATGTGTACATCGCTGGCTTGCAGCACACGCGAGCGTTTGACATATGCCTGCACGAATTGTTAAGCGTTGGAGAGGAGTTGGTGTTTGTGCGTGAGCCCGAAAACATTTACGACAAACGCGCTATTGCTGTGTATGCACGGCAGGGGTTTCGCATTGGCTATCTGCCGAAGTGGTCGAACTACATTCCGGCGAAGCTGCTCGATGATGGTGTGAAGCTTCGCGGAAGCATTGCGAAAATCAATGCCGACGAGCCACCGTGGCACTATGTGAAAGTTAGAGTCTCGATCGATGTCCCCAATAGCAACCTTCATGCCCGTGCCAATTGTCATCCCAATAACACTTATCTATGGAGTTTGAACTGATGAAGAGACACCATGTGTTTTGCAGATTAGGAATTGCTTCGATTCTGATGACGTTGTGCGTTGGATGCATGACGACAAAAATCCAGCAGCACAACATCGGATGCTTCGACCGAAGCAAGGCCGACGTTATGTGATCCGCAACCGCACTTCTTGTGCAGAACGGTTTCAGTATCACGATGGCCGATACGATTATCGGTATAGTTCAGGGCGAGACCGCCTCAGAGCATGATATATGGACTGGCCAAAACACCAAGCGTGTCTGGCAGGTAACCGTTAAGCCCGACTTCGCCACAACAGCAATGGTGAGTGCCGGTGACCAAGCGGCCTTGACTGCTCCTCAAGGATCCAAACCACTGTTCGTACTCGCAACGGCAAAAACCGTTAGCAGTTCGCAGAATGCATTCGGGGCTACCCTCTCAAGCAACGAGACCTACTACGACGACAGCGCGCACGAAGACTGGGAGTGGTATTGGGATGTTCGCAAGGGGCTCGAGAGTATCTGCGGAACGAAAGCAGTGATTACAACGAAGAAGATGCATTGAACCGAAGCCCGGGTTTTCATAAGCGCCATCAGAACGTCGCTTTGCTAACTACTGCAAATCAGAACCACTTACTAGTCGCGGGCTCATCGCAACTTCTTCTTTCCGCCAGCAAAACGAGAAACGGTGGGCGGACTGAACGTGAACTCGCTCGCAATCCAGAATGATTTTTTATCGGCATACCTTGCGCAGAATGCAGCATAGTACTCGTTGTGCGGTGTAACACTTCGCCAATCATTTACCAGAGGAGCCAGTCTCCATAAAGCTTCGTAATAGTCTTTGGCATAATAAAATCCCGTCGTATGACGACTTTCTAGCTGATTCTCGAGAATAACTCGATACGCTACGGTCGCGCCGAGTGGCATGTCGGCGGCCTCGAACAACTTGGCCAACCAATTCCAAGTTTGTGGGGGTGCATGGTCGATGGTGCACCGTTGTATTGCAATCGATTCGGCCTCTGCTCCTCTGCCGGCCGCTATAAGAACGCGAAACGCGGGTGTTGTGTGGTGTTTTGCTTCTTCGACGTCATGCACAAACTCATCGAGGACGCTTTCCACTTCTTCGAACGACAGGTTAAGCCGAAGAACTTTCAGCGTCTGCTCACTGGGTTTTTGTAGGAATAGGCTCCGGTAATCGGGCGCCACATAACTCGCTTCTCTAAGAGCAGTTTGCTCCGTTAATCGGTTAGACAGCTCCCGTGCTTGCGCCTCGTAACGCTCGCGTGTAGCCTTCCGACTTTGCTCCAGCAAGTCAATCCAGGGTTGCGCAAGGTGTTGTTGCTCATGGTCTTTATACATCTGAATCAACGTTACGATATCCGGTTCTACCATTCCGCCTTCGTACGTACAACACGCGATGAATGCTTCGGTTTCCCCCAGCGCGACGAGAAGGCGTCGCTGCACGAATGCCAGCTCACGGCTTTCGAAGAGAGGTTCACGGGGCTGACTCGCAACAGTTTTGGCAGTACTTGCGAGAAGGTCGCGAAGGACGGTCTCTGGCACCGTCGAAGCAATTGCATCGACAAGCTCGCAACCCGAATTGTAAGGGTCTTTCTCGAGCGCAACTCCGAGCCACTTCTTTATGTGCGCTTCGTCGTGGTAACGCGACGTAATCGAAGCAGCGATGCTGGGCAAATCGTCCTTGAAAATCTGTCCGACAAAACCGCTACTGTCATCGACGTTTTGTACGACGAAGTCTTCGCAGGTATGCAACTCACATAACAACTCGAACGCCACACTCGGTTTGGTCTTGCCAATGGAATCGATGTTTGAAACAAGTGTGTTGAGTTTTGTACGGACCTTGTGCGCTTGGTGATAAGGGTAGAACGTGGTTGAGCGCTTAATTCCGGAAATGCCCCTCTTGACTGCGGAGATAAGGTCCTGCGTGTCGGACGTTATCGCCACCAGATGCCGCTTCAGAGCAGGGTTGCCCTTGGTAAGCTTCAGCAAGAGATCTGCGAGAACATCCGATGGTACATCTTTAAGTCGCTCGGCTAATCGTTCATTTGCTGCGCTCATGAGATTCCATCGTTGAAGAGTAAGTACAGAACGCACGCAATCTATTACAGAGCAGACTGAGATGCTTCAAATCCCATGCATCGCTGATGGGACGGGGCTACATAAAAGGCCTACCATCAATCGATCACAGCGAATGAACTTCTTGACCGACTTTACGGCGACTCATACGAAGAGCATCGTTAATACACTTTTCCAAGTTGTCGATGAGCATTCCTTGAATCTCGATGATGCCGTTTGTAGTTATGACGCCCTTTTGTCTGGTGGAGGCGAAGCCCTTAAACAACGCTTCTTTGTATCGACGTACTTCCTTCACAGCCAGACTCGCCGCTGATTCCGATGAAGCATCATCGCGAAACATCTCGTCATGCGTTGTGAAGATATTCTCGATTGCCCAATCCCTTCAGTTCTGCCAGCTTTCGACTGGCCAAGGCAACCTTCTTGAGGATTTCAGGCGTTTCGAATTGTGCCGCCGTTAATGTGTCCAATGGTGTGTGCATAGTCTTTCGAGCCCCCTTTCTTGACACAGTATGTACAAAAACTACATATGTTTTGCAGCACATGTCTTGTAGCCCCTTACCCCTCTATCACAAGTCCGCATTTCGCTAGGTCTACAGACCAGTCACTGAGGGCGAGGTCGAATGCAACGTCGTTGAAGTTATCGTCGCCTGCAAGAGCGCGCGTCTTGTTGACAAGAGCATGGCGGGTAATCGAAACACGATGTTTGATTGGGGTGCTGTGTTGAGGTGCGTTCACCAGCAGCTCGCAACACGTGTGCGCCAATGCACATTCGAGAACGAGGTCTGGAATCTGAATGGAGCGATACACATCGAGGCAAGCACTCATGAGAGGTAGGGCTTCATGGGGCTTGTTCTGCAGGAGTGTTACGCGAGCCACGTAGTGTTTCGCACGGTGAAATTCTCGTACGTCACCAATGGATTCGTAGTCCTTGATTGCGATGTGCAGCGAGTCTAGGGCCTCGTCGTAACGATCGGTCGCCCTGTACACGTCGGCGATAAGGACATGTGCTGTTGCAATGCCTGCGATGTTCTCGAGGCTCTCTTGCGCTGCCATGCCGCGATGTGCGTAGTCTAGGGCTTTCTCGTACTGACCGGTATTGCAAAACACAATACCTAAGGCGTTCACCAGTTCAGCTTCGCGATGGATGTCGCCTGCGAGTTGCGCGTAATGCAGACCCTCGAGAAGGCAAGCGAGGGCTTCGTTGTGGCGGCGGAGGGTGTCGTGTAGACTAGCAATGTTCAGCATGACCATCGCAATGCCAGCACCGTATCCTTCGGTGCGACGGATGACAAGAACTTCCTGGTAACACTGCATTCCGACGTCGTTGTTGCCGCGCATGACGTACACGTTGCCAAGATTCATGAGCCCCGTTGTACGTAACGATTCGTCACCAGTCTGACGCGCTGCCTCGACACTCTGTTCGTAATAGTCCTGCGCCTTGTCGAGCATTACGCGTCTGAAATACATGTTGCCGAGCATGAGCAACGGACCTGCCGTGCAACCCACGTCATTGGCATCTAGTGCTAACTGAAGCGCAATGTGTGCCTGCTCTTCGGCAATGTCGAATTTATTCGTCGTCATTATGACGATAGAATGACCAAGGTATGCACGACTACGCTGTTGCAATGTGCCATACTCGTTGGCGCGAGTGATGGCTTCGGCGAAGCCAGCCAACGCCTCGACATTACGCGAACGTTGCTGATAGACATGCGATTGCAAGATCAACGCGTCGAGTGAGATGGACTTCAGTCGCGAGGTGGCCTGCGGCACAGCAGATGGCATCTCTGGCGACGTACGCAGCGTGCTATGCACAATCTGTTGACACAGATTCAGAAAGTGATGCGCTTCGTCAGCCGCATAACTCTTCCAGACCCATCTCGCCCCTTTCATCAACGACTCAGCAGCAAGTTCGTGACGTCCAGCAATCGCCGCGTGCGCAGAAAGACGTGATGCAACTCTGTGCACATTGAACTGCGCGGCTTCGGCAGTGGCGAGCTCTTCTACCAGCACATCAGCGGCAAGTGCATGCAACAAAACGCGCTCGGTCTTTTCTAGACTTTCGTATAATTCTTTATGAACGAGGTAATGCAGAAATTGATAGGTAGGGGTCTCGGTGGCATACATCGACTGCGTTCCAAGTGCACGAAGCAAATGGTACTGGTCCGAGAACAATCGCAGGCGAGCAATAACTTTCAACAACGGTAACCCGAGAAAGCGCGCGGCCATATTTGCGGATATGGTTTCGCCTTCGACACTTGCATAACGAAGCTGATCTTTTTCATCGCTGGTAAGGCGCCTGATGTAGCCTGCGACGACAGCGCGGGCGCTAGCAGGCACGGGCACCGATGCGAGGTCCTTGCGTAGGACCGCGGTACCAGGCTCGACAAAGTCATCGGCTTCGAGCGTCAGCAGGAAATGTGTTGCAAACAGGAAGTTGCCATTCGTTATTCGCAGAAGCCATTGCTCGAACGCATCGTCTTTGACATAGGACGGAAATTGTCCGCGTATCAAATGTTCGAGTTCGTCCTGACTCGCTCGGGGTATCTCGGTGCTTCTGCTCATGGAGTATCGTTCCATCTCGTCACGGATGCCGATTAATGCATGGTCGTCCTTGCCGGTCGCACGCTCGACATTGTCCTTGCGATACACCACCAGAAACACAACGTTGCTCGAGATAAGTCCGCGTGTAGCTGCAAACAACAAATTCGTAGAGCTCGTATCCGCCCAATGGAAGTCATCGAGGATTATTAGTACCGGCACCTCGCTCGACAACTTGCTAAGAAAGTTTATATACTGCCGAAACACCTGTTCCTGATTCGACGCAGCACCTGCGCTCTCTGCTCGAAGCTTGTTATGCAGATACACCTGATCGTAACCTGAACCTACAATGTTCAAGGCGTGGAAGATTGGTCCTCCAATCACAGGAATCAGTCCAATCCACGACGGCGCGGTATCAACGAAGAATTTTCCGATGTCGAGCTTGGAGCCGGGACGTTTGTCAGCCCCTTTAGCCCCTTCACCACTTCTTTTCGCGCCATCACCAGAACCGCCGATGCCGGCTTCGACAAGAGCGGACATAATATCTGCAAACGGCTTTAGTGCCTCGACGAAGCCAACGCCGTTGCCAGCGACTGGTGTCGAACATTCTGCGAACGCTGTAATCGGAGGTTGTGGGGCCGTCTCGAGGTCGTGCACAAGCTGCGCAATGAGCGTGCTCTTGCCAATGCCCGCTTCTCCTGTCATGAACAACACGCGCTCGGGCACACTACGTGCAAGCATTGCTCGCACGGTCGTTGCTAATTCATCCAGGATTGCACGGCGTATTGGTTGTGACATCGGAGGCAAATATGCGGCATTGATAGTTTTGCAGCGTAAACATTCAGAGTTCGCCAAGACCACTGTAGTCCATGCACATGATTCGCCCCCTGCTGCCCCCTGACGCCGAAGCCTTCATGGCTTTGCGGCGCGAAGCGCTCATCGACACACCCGTTGCGTTCGGAGCCTCGATCGAGGATGACAACGGACTGCAACGTGAGCTGGTCTTGCCAATGCTTGAGAGCGCAGATGAGCATTTCGTGGTGGGTTGCTTCTATGGCGAACGCCTCGTCGGCATGGCCGGACTTCATCGAGAGCAACGTCTAAAGTCGCGTGTATGAAGCGGTGGGCTTCGTGATGTGGGGACGTCAGCCGAACACCCACATGTGGCAGGGCGAGACGTTCGACGAAGAGTTTATGTCGCTGCTGCTGTAGTATTTGGCCGTTAGTAAGAAAAAGTACATTTATACATTTCCGACTGCATCTGCATAGAAACTAGCTGCTCATAACGATCTTCCACGCCTCTTCGATGAAGTGCTTGAGCGTTACGTCTTCGATTTCGGCCACTTCTATGCCGATCCAATTTTTTCTACTTGCGTTCGCAGGTTGATAGTAGGCGTACGGCTTTGCTTCGATGAGTGCGGCCTTCACAAGCGGAGGCGTGGGTAGGACAATTTCTGCGTGCCGATCGTTGTGAGAGTTCTTTGAGAACATCACGAATACTTTGTTGTTCACGAAGAATGTCGGTTGGCCATGCGACAATCGCTCCGAGGTGTTCGGTAGAGCAAGTGCGAACTCGCGCACTCTTCGAAGGGGTTTATCGGCTTTCTTCGTTCCCATAGATTCGGGCGCTGCCTTCCATCGCTACTTTTGCAAAATGAAACTACAAATTACTTTATGTCTCGCTTGCGTTCTCGTTCTGGCGTATTACGAGTGCGCGGCACAAATTAACGGTCCATGGAATAGTCCCCTACTTTGGTCAGAAGAAATTTCACCGGACATCTTCGGCATACCGCAGATCTTTCAGGATTCGTCGGGTGTGCCGAGTGTGGTGCGCAAGGCTGGCACCGACACCATGTACTGCGTGTTTCAGTGGTTTCGAGAGCCGCGGAATACGCCTACGTGGGACAGAATAGCAACGAAGAAGAGTTTCGATGATGGACGTACCTGGGCGCAGCCCGAACCGATTGTGGTGAGTGGTTTGCCTACAGGATATCAACGTCCGTTCGACCCGACCATCGTATGCTTTGGTGATAGTATACGTTTATATTTTTCTTCGAGCGCGCGCCTGCCATCGGGTCCCGGACTCGACTCCGTCGTCAACACATACTCGGCCGTTGGCGTCGATGGCGTGCATTTCATATTCGAGCCTGGCATCCGGTTCGACAACGCAACACGTCCAGTCATCGACCCCGCAGTCGTGTACAACAACGGCACGTGGCGCATTACCGCTCCCATCGGAGCTCCGCAGGAAGGGGCTTATCAGGGGTCTAGCACAGATGGTCTGAACTTCATTCGGATGAATGACATTCCGTCGGACAACACGCACAACTGGACCGGCAACATGCTGGTGGATGAAGGCGGCACCATTCAATTCTACGGCAGCGGACAAATGTTGTGGAGAGCACCAGAAACAGCTTTCGGTATATGGGGCGCATACACATCGCTAGGTATAAGAGGTGGTGACCCATCGGCCGTGACACGTCGGAACGGACCTCGTATGATCGTCTATGTGGGTCCGCCTTATGTAACGTCAGTTGCCAACGATCTCACCAACAAAACATCGAACAGTTCTTCTGAGGTACAATCCGAATTCGTCATCGCTCCGAATCCGGTGTATGATGTCTTTACCATAACACAAGTGCAATCGCAACAAGGCACCAGCCCCTTCGCACGAAGTGCGAGCCCCTTACATGATGCGAAAGTTGTGTGTATTAGTGTGCATGGAGAAACAATCCCGTGCAATGCTGTCGCAGGCACCGTCGATACGTCGTCGCTTCCTGTTGGTATTTATCTCGTCCATTGCATGGATGGCACAACGATTGGCCACGTCGTTAAACTTCCTTAAGAAGGCACATGCTCTAGATGCTGGTCTGACGATGTAGATTTCGGTACTGGCATCGTCAGGAACTTGCTATAACAACACGCGGCTGCTACGCGCTCCCGCTGCAGTGAAATACACCACCACATAAGCTCCATGCGGCAGACGCTTGTCGGTTAAATCGAAAGTACCGTTGTGGTCTGCATTCCCTTGCATTACAATCGCACCCAATACCGAGTAAATGGTAACTGCGCATTGCGGTGTTGCGCCCTCGATACACGCACCATGCACTTGTAAGGGGCGAAAGGGGCTAGGAGACGTATTGACAGATGATGTGATGGGGAGCGTTATACCAGGAAAGGTTGCAACACAACCGTTTGGTAGTGATACTACGATGCGGCCATCAACATTGCCTATACGACACGTCGTATAGATGGCCGGGTAGACGTAGGGAAGCCAAGGTGCATGAATGTATTCACGAAGGATCGACCCCGTGCGCACGTCGAACGACACGAGTGAGTCGTGGGCGACCATCGTTGCTATGGTTCCATCGTGCGACCAAAATAAAGTCGTTCTACTCGAGCGCATGCCGACGGGCATTGTGATTGAATCAACAGTGCCATCGGAATGCAACGAAACAATTTTGGTCTGATCTTTTACGAATCGGACGGTGTTGCCTAAATCGGACCATGTTAGAGATTGAGTATATGACCGTGAGACCGTCGCGTACTGTCGACTATAATCGGTGGCTTCAGACAGGATGTAATTATCGGCGCTTAGGAATAAAACACGATCGCGGTATGGGGAGATGGAAACAACAGGATGAGGCAACAGCGTGTGCGATGCACAGTCATTTTTGTCATACCTATTCATTCCCACGATGTAGAACGGCGTTTGTTGAACAAAGCCAGTTACGCCACTCGCGCTGTCTATCGTAGTATCGGTTGAACATCGCCCGTAATCAACATATCGTCCGAAGGAACGCAACGTGTCACCCGTCGTCGAGAATGCATAGGTTGGGCGTTGGCTATTGGAAGGAAAGCCCTGACTGATTGAGATCCCACCAGGCGATTTTCTTGCACGAACACGATCGAGATTTACATAGCCATAAAAGGAAGTCTGATCAAAAGTCGCGAAAGCAGAGGTTAGTGAATCATTGATAAACGTTGCGGGTTGAAAACTGATCGTCAGCCGCTCTCCTCCTAAGTAAACGCTGTTATCTGTGAGGAAACCGATGTGCCCCAAGTACCCCCAATCGATGAGTCCCCACCCACTTTTTGTGTGAATGAAGGTTGTTGAATCACGGGCGTCTTGTACGACCGAGACTACTGGACCTTCAAATACCGGAAGTGACACAGCCTGTTCCCCTCGGTTCGAAAAACATTGGGTACTTGCCGAATTTGTCGGCAAGGCGGCCGCTCCGTGGACCGAAGAGCGACGAGATGAGTCCCGTTAAAAGAAAGAGATTCGGAATCTGGTCGAGTGTGATGTGCAGGTTGATGACGCTAAACGCGCTTCCAAATGGCATGAGCATAAAGCCCCCTGTCGCAAGAAGCGTCGTTGCCAGGAATGCCGGCCAATAGCGCGGATGCCTTGCAGTATGCAGAAGATGGGGAAACGGATTTTTGTCCATTCGCACCAGAAGGTGTCCGTTAAGGGGCTTTAGCCATACTGCTACAACAAGCGTTAGCACGAGACTCACACCTACGATCATCCAGAACGGAGCATGCCAATCGAAATGGTTCGCTAGGTAGAGTCCAATAGGAATGCCAAGTACCTGACTGCCCGAGAACGCCATTTGCGTGAAACCCATGGCTGTTCCCCGCTGCTACGGTGAGAACAAGTCGCCGAGGATTGCGAAGGCAACTGAGCCGATAACACCGCCGAACACGCCGGTAACGATACGTGCGCCTAACAGGAACTAATAGTCTGTGGCCAGAGCACATAGAACAGCGCCCAGCATGAATCCGATGTAGAAGAACAGCAGTAATCGCTTTCTGTCAAATTGGTCCGGCGATATGTGAAGCTCAGGCATCGGGATCGCACCTAAGGGAGACAACACCATGAAGTCCAGGATAACCGTGAACAACAGCAATGAAAGAATAACAATCACAAAAACCTGGTAAGCAGAAAACTTTCTCTCTGGTACAGGTGCGTCAATAGTAGCAGACGTGCTTGAATTCTTGGTGCAAAACTACGCCGTATTAGATCTTCGATCACGACTACTAATGTTAGCCGCAGGAGTAATCGGTCACGAACACTCATGTCAGCCGCCGAAGTTGCGGAAGTTATACGTGAACGTTAGCAGGCCGTAGCGCTGCAGAAGATTGCTGCGTATATCGTCGGTGTAGGAGTCGTACACGGTGCGTTGGATGTTGGTGTTCTGACCCAGCACGTCATTGATTGAAAGACGGACCTCTGCACGATCGTTCTCGAGGAATTTATACGCTACAGAAGAATTCAGGAGTACAACGTTCTGGTTGAACCCGTCTGAGAAGCCAGATGTAAGCGTGCTACCGAGGTCGCCTGACCATACAAGGCCGCCGATGATTTTCCAGTTCCACCGCAAGCGTGATGTAATGGTTGTGAAATCGGAATTGCGCTCGGCTTGCAGGCTATTACGCACACTGTTCTGAGCCAGCTGCGAGGAGATGGTAAAGTCGATGTCTTCGCTGATGTTGCTGCTTAACGACAAACCGAGATTGCCTGTTGTGTTGTCGGATCTGTTCTCGAGGTCGTTTATTAGACCTGGAGTTTGCGAGTACTGCACTCCCCCATTCACGTTCAGATTACACGAGATGAATGTAAGTGGAAGTCCGAACACAGCAAACGACCGCAAAGAGAACTGACCGTCGAGATTCACAGGCTTGGAAATCTGTCCACCGCGTGGCAACACAATTCCCGGCGCAACCATGGTATCTGCAGTTGCAATCGTCACTGCATTCCCAACATAGTTGTTTGTGAGCGTCGCATTGGTAAACAAAAAGAACGAGGTCGATGCTATGATGTCGTTCGCAGAATACCTGGCGAACAATGAATGTGATTCGTCTTGGTCGAGCGCAGAATTGCCAACTGTTAGCTGCAACGGGTTTGAATTGTTAATGACGTCCTGCAACTGATCGATTGATGGCGGTGAGGTGCGTGCACGATAGTTCAGACGGAGGTTTTTGTCCGAAGCCATTGACCATCGCACAGATGCATTTGGCAGAACGTTGAAAAATGTTCTACGCAAATCGAAGGGTGTCGGAAAAGTCTGGTCGCTTGTAAGCTCCGATTGCTGTGCTGCTACGCCGAGCTCAACTCCCCACACCTTGCCTGTATCAGCCCAACGATACGTTGGCGTGAACGAATACTGAGTGTACGTGCTCGTGAAGGTGTTCGTAAGTGCCGGGTCGAGCAATGAAGCGCCTGTTATGCGGTCGATGGTGCTTGTTTGTCTATCTGATTCTGTACTTGTGATTGTTGCTTCGGCAGTTAATGCAAGAGACGATGTCGTGGTAAGGGGCTCTGCGTATGTGATGTTTGGGTTAATCGATAATGCAAACTTATCCAATACTGAGTTCTGATCGAGACTATCGTTAGTGTCTGAGGTGTCTGTTGGTATCGATGTTATGGAACGCAGCCGAGATGTGCCGTCGTTACCAGAAACGTTCATGGCAACGTTCGTTGAGAATGTTCTACCGGGTGTTGCAAAGAGATGTCTATACAGCAGGTCGTTGTTCAGCGTGTATCCATTGAGGTTAGTTGCCAAGTTGTTCTTGGTGGTACTTAGAACAGAATCGTTTTGACGGTTGAATCCGTCGACGAGACTATGTCCGTTGTTGAACTGCGCCGTCGCACGAGGCGTTAACACAAACGAATTCAACGAATCGAGTCTTATCTCGAAACGTCCACGCATGCGATGGTTAATGTTCGTTGATGTGTTGAGCGTGGACTGATCGTAGCTCTGTCCGATGGCGTCGGGTAATACAAACTGACGCAGCAACGACTGCTCTGCTTCGTTTTCGCTGTAGTTAAAGAAGTAGCTGGCCTGCGCATCGACACTGGCTCCCCACTTCTCTGAGTAGTTCACGCCTCCGGCATGTGTGGTTGTTAGACCATTGCGTTGGTCGACCATGAAGTCGCCCATTCCCCCGCCACCTCTGAAGCCACCCCCGCCTCCGCCTGGGCCGCCTGCACCTGAGTGGCCACCACGCATCGACTGCGAACCACCACTGCGCCCTCCGAAGCCGCCGCTACCACCACCCATTGCGCCAACGAGATCTTCTATAGAGAAATTCTGCTCATTGATGTTATTGCTCTGTGCGAGGAGCGTAATGCGTTGATCGTCGTTAAAGAGGTTTGTTGTCGACCCGAGTTTGTATCGCTCCTGATCACCGTAGCCTCCATACACTCTTCCAAACTGTCCGTTGCGCATGTTGCGCTTTGTAACAATGTTTAGCGTCTTGTTGCCGTTCGGATCTATTGCACCGGTAAAACGCGACTGCTCGCTGCCTTGGTCGAACACTTGAACCTTGTCTATCATTTCAGCAGGCAGGTTCTTTAGCGCAGCGTTCGGATCGTCGCCAAAAAACTGACGTCCGTCCACCAGCACCTGCCTCACCTGCTCACCCTGTGCCTGAATCTTTCCGTCCTGCACCGTAATTCCGGGCATCTTCTGCACAAGGTCTTCTGCCGATGCATCCTTTGCAGTCTTGAATGCCTTGGCATTCATTTCTACGGTGTCGCCTTTTTGCACCGACCCTACTGCAGTTGCTTCTACTACAACACCGCTATCAGATGTAAACGCTTCTTTAAGCAGAAGTTGCCTCAAGTCAACATCAGCCCCTTCTATTCTAAGCCCCCTACTGAGAGTATCGTAACCGATATAGCTGATGTGTAGTTGCCAACGTCCATCGACAACGTTTTTTACTGTGAACGACCCGTCTCTCGTGGTAATGGCGCCCGTTGTATCGATGCTGCGCGACAGCATTACGCGCGCACCGGCAAGAGGTTTGCGTGTTGCGCTGTCTACGAGTATGCCGCGTACTTCGTGAGCGAATGCAACCGTTGGAAACATGCAAACAACCACGAACGTTAGCAGAGAGGTTGAAAGTGACAAGCTGAACAGAGCAGTTGAACGTGAATTGAAAAGGGTCTTACTGTGGGGCTTTATCGAAATAGGCATTATCGAAAAAGGCTTTATCGAATGGGGCTTTGGAAGCATAAGCGTGCTATAACGAAAAACGCCGCACCACTCGTGTGAGAGATGCGGCATTTGTAGAAATCAAATCGGACTTGTAGGCGTTTAGTTGGCTGTTGCGGTATCCACAGTTGTCGCAAGCCGTGCCAAATCTGGAGCGGTAATGCGACGTCCCCCGAGCAAGCGCTTGGAGTAGAACGTGGATTCGAGTGACGAAATCGTAACACCGTAGCGTGATGATGAATGGGCGAACAGATGGTCACCCAGATACACACCAACATGTGATACGCGAGCATGGTTGCGCGTATGGAAAAACACAAGATCGCCGAAGCGGAGGTCTGAGCGTTTAACCGAGGTACCAACAGCACTCTGAAGAGCGGCAGTACGAGGAAGTTCGATGTTGGCAACCGTTGCATACATCTGCCGAGTAAAGGCAGAGCAATCGATGCCTGAGCGAACCATACCGCCGAAATCGTAGCGAGTACCGAGCCAGTCCATGACAACGTCGATGTACTTCTGTTTCTCGATACCTGCGTCTGTGAGGTCTGTAGATCCGTCGTCGTCGACGTATTGCAACCAAAGTGAGCGGAAAGCATCCACGTCAACAGTTACGTCATCTTCTTGTTCCAGTTCGGCGATGTCTTCGCCTTCGTCGAACAAAGTTGGCTGACCTGTTGTTGCTTCGACTTCGCTATCATTCTTAATAAGGCTTTGTGCTAAGGCAACGGAGTTCGTATCCGCTGAAGGTTCGATACCTACTAGGCGACAGAGCTCAGTGCTCTGTGTACGAACGAGTTCCATTGCTTGGCGTTTGCCCTCGGCTCGTGCAGCAACTGAACATTTGCTGCTACGATTACGTTGTGACTTTTTCTTCTTCGATGAAACCTTTTTAAAGGTTGAGTGCTTTGTACGGGCTTCGACTGGAGTCGGAGATAGCGTAGAAAGCGTAAAGAAAGTTAAAAGCACAACGCACAAGGTAGACATGCCGGGGTTGTTGAGCATATAGGCTCTCTCCTCGATTCATGAAAAATGCACGCTCGTCGGCTGAACCTATGTGCCTGCGCTTTTTGGAGCACTTTTATAGACACGTTCGAGTTCGAGCCGATCGGATCCATCCACGTGGAATCCGTGGATGTTAGGCTGGACCAGTCGAAGGATTGCGTCGTAATAAAGGAAGACCCAGGGGGCTTCATCTATAATGATGCGTTCCATCTGCTGGTATAAGAAGGCACGTTCCGCGAGTGTATGCGTAGGCAAGAGTGCCTCTGCATAAAGCGAATCCAGATCGCGTCGATGAATACGGGTGGTGTTTGGTCCGTTCGGCGCAATGTTCGAAGAAATAAACAATGCTAGAAAGTTCTCTGGATCGGGATAGTCTCCGATCCAGCTCGTACGCCACAGGGATAAGTCTCCTGCGCGTACCATCGATAGATGTTGTGGGAAATCCACTTGGCGGAGTTCGACGGTGATGCCGATCTCCTTCCACATCTGCTGGATTGCTTCAGCCACGGAAGCGGTGCGCTGGCTATTCCCCAACTGCAGAAGCAGCGGAGGAACGCCTTGACCGTTTGGATAGCCTGCTTGAGCCAAGAGTTGACGTGCACGGTCGGGGTCGTACGAATAACCTCGGACGTTTTCTGAGAAACCTGGCATGGTGGGAGGAAGGACTCCATACCGTGCTGGGATTCCTCGTCCGTGGAGGAGGTACGTAACAATGCGATGTCTATCGATGGCGTAATTCAACGCCTGACGCAGAAGACGAGATTTGGCAAGCGGTACAGCTCGTGCTGTTGGAAACGTAGTATCCATGAGGATACCGTAGTACTCCACCGATTGAGCCGCCATACGGATCACTCGAAAGCGATCAAAAGGGGGTCTCAGTCGACCGTCTGCCTCGAAAATCGTTGGTGCAAATGATCCGTCCACACTGGACACAAAATCATACGAGCCTCGAGTAAACTCGAGAAACTCATTTTTAGGATCCCGCAAAAACGAAACATGTACTGTCTTCAAGTACGGGAGTCGCTGACCGTTGTCGTCGGTCTTAAAGTATTGCGGATTGCGTTGCAACGATAGCTCCACATCCGGTGTCCATTTCTCGAACACGAACGGGCCCGTACCAACGGGATGTCGTCCGAATTCGGTACCGTAAGCTTCGACTCCCTCCTTGGGGATGACGAATGCATATGGCATCGTAAGGACAGCCAGAAAAGGAGCAAATGGTTTGGTAAGTCGAAAACGAATCGTTGAATCGTTATCGACGATGATGCCTCGAACATGTCCGAACTGACCTTTGCGGGTGGCCTGATGAAATTCATCGGCTCCCTCAATCTTGGTTCGAAATGCCCATAACCCCGTAGACTTTGTGCGTGCATCACAGATGCGCTCGATTGAATATCGAACGTCCTCTGCGCGAACGCGTCTAGTCTTTCTGGCCCCAAAACAAGGATTCTGGTGAAACCACACATCTGTTCGAAGTGTGAATGTCCATTCAAGTCCTTGGGGGTCCACCGACCATGACCTTGCTAGGCAAGGGGCTACGGTCTGCGTGGAATCGAGCGTCACCAGACCGTTAAAGATCTGACTGGTCGCCCAGGTGGCACCGCGGTTGACAGCCACGGCGGGGTCGAGACTACTTATGCCGTCAGGTTCGTTGTAGCAGAACGTATCAGTTCTCTCTACTGGTGACGGCACGCGGCCGCCACACGAAATGATAAAACATAGGCTGATTACAAGTCCGATTTTCAAAGAACCACTCGTCTTGACAGCTACAAAACTGCGCAAAAACCTCCACACCGCCAATGAACAGGCATTCATACTTGTCGGAGTCTGTTACGCATGAACAAAGCTACGAAGACATACCCTGACACATTCTACACGATCCCAAGCGATACATAGTGACCCTAAAGTCTCATCCTGCCTTCGGAATACCTAAAGGTTCGTGAACAAAGTGCTAGTACCCAGCCTTCGCATCGGGAATCAGGTCTTCTGTTTCTTTTTTTTTGCAGCTGGAAATAGAATGTTGTTGAGTATCAAACGATACCCAGGCGATGTAGGATGTAGAGAAAGATCGGTGGGCGGGTCACCTACGTTATGCCGGTAATCTTCTGGGTCGTGTCCGCCATACCATGTAAACGTGCCACGTCCGACATTGCCATGAATGTAACGCACTTGATCGGTGCCATCACGTTCGGCTAATACCGTTACTGACTTCTTTACGAGCTCTTTGTGATACGCGGTGGTTTGTCCGAGGAAGCCCTTTATGACGTTCACATGGCATTGTGTAAGCATCGTAGGCACGGGATCGTACTTGGCCGAAAAATCGAACAACGTAAAGTAGTCGCTGTCCTCGTTAGCCAACAGCGTATTAGCATCGATATCAATGGTTGAGTATTCATATTCTAACGGATTCGTAATCACATTAAAGTTGTGAAATGCGAACGTGCGCTGAAAGTCGAGCATCTTGTTTGCATTTGGATTGGCTGGGTCGCCATCGAACACTGCTTCGACAATGTCTACATTATCAGCCGCGAGCGCTATGTCGTATGTATCGGTGGCGCTGCACATTGCGAACATGAACCCGCCATTGGACACGAAATCATAAATTTTGTTAACAACGGCACGTTTGAGTTCACTTACTTTTTGGAATCCAAGTTTGCTTGCTGTTTTTTCGAGCAACGCAACCTGTTGCACGTACCAAGGTTGCGTAGCAGCTGAGGAATAGAATTTGCCATACTGACCCGTGAAATCTTCGTGATGCAGGTGCAGCCAATCGTATTCACCAAGTTTACCCGCAATTACTTCTTCGTCCCAGAGCTTTTCGTATTTCACTTCGGCGTATTCCATGGCGAGGGTTACGGCATCGTCCCACGGACGAAATCCGGGCGGTACGTAGACGGCAATTCGGGGTGCTTTTTCGAGCCGGACAACATCCATGTTGGTTTTTTCGCTCTGCACTTCGCTATAAATCTGCGCAGCAGAAGCCCCATCAATAATATCGAACGATACTCCCCTAATCCGACATTCGGCTACAAGGTCCTGGGCCTGGTCCATTAAGAACGAGCCCCCTCTATAATTCAAAAGCCATTCGACCGGACGATCTTTTGTCAGCTCCCAGAATGCAATGCCATATGCCTTAAGGTGGTTGGTCTGTGTAAGGTCCATCGGAATAAGCACCTTCTGCGCCAGCATTGTAGCTGGCGTACCAACGAGAATGCCGACGCAGAAGACGACGGCAAGGGTCAAAAGGGGCTTTTGCAAGGATGGTGCAGACATAGGGGTGGGCTAACGGATATGGAAGATAGCTATTGGACGTTTCGTAATTTTCCGCATGGTCATTTCTACAAACGACATCGAGACAATCTCGAGCGTACTGGGCAAGCCCGAATCGCAGGCTCCGAACTGCTGGTTTTGGAACATCAGGAACGTCGACACAAAAGCGGTGCTAGCCCTTACGATTTCATCAGGTGTTGATGTCGGGGGCGGCGAGCCCGCGACAATCGTTGCAGCACAAACGCATCAGGGCTACATCGAACTGCACGACGTAACGGGTTTTCTGTTCATCGAGCCCGACGAAGTAATGTTCATTACCAAGAGCGACGAGACATTCTCATGTCTAGTAGTTGGTGCTTCGTGTACGTGTTCGCAATTCGCAAATGTGCGGGTGGCACTGTTAAAAGCTGACCTTACAGAGATCGATCCAGTTGCGCTAATGGCAGCAATGCAATTGCAGTTAGCTGAGTCGTTGCTCGAAACACTTCCGTAACGATAGGTCCGTCAACCACATGCCCGTACGCGTAACCCTAACAAATGCATCGAGTTCTCGGTATCGTGGACAGGCCGAGATTGTCGCTAGTATCGAAAAGACCTTGAAGCGCGAAGGTGTGAAAACGGCGCGTGTGGATGTGGTGCTGGTGGACGACAAGGAGATGAAGAAGCTGAACAGTCGTTTCCTTAAGCACAACCGAACAACAGACGTCATAACATTTCCTCTCGAAGTAGACCCGATGTATGGCGAGATTTACATATCATTGGAGGCAGCTCGACGGCAGGCAATTGAATACGGCGTTGGCGTGATCAACGAATTGTCGCGATTGGCCGTTCACGGCACCCTGCATTTGGTTGGATACGACGACAGCACAGAAGAACAAGCGAACATCATGCACCGATTAGAAGACAAGTACATTACAAGCCTATGAATCATCGATACATCGTCGAACGCATCATGGAAATCATTGCCTTTGTTATTGGCGAGCAGCGTATGGGTACGCCGCTGGGCAGTGTAGACATGGATGAGCTACAGCGAAGGGGCTATACTGAAAGCGAAATTTCCGCTGCCCTTTCTTGGATACTGGAGCGTCAGGTTCCTGCAGAACTCGATGCAGACATCGCAGCATCACGTCCGGCGTCGTTCCGCGTTTTGCACGGCATCGAGGCCGACATGATCCAGCCCGAGGCGTGGGGCTTGCTGGTATCGTACCGTGATTTAGGTTTCCTTACAAACGAGGATGTCGAACAGCTCCTCGAACGCGCCGTTCTCATGGGCTCTGAAGTGCCTGTCGGCGAAGGCGAAATCAAAGCCCTCATCGCTGCATACGTAATGCATCAGCAGCCTAGGTCGCTTTCAGGCAACCGGACGTTGTTGGGCGGTACCGATTCTATAAACTAGGTTAATATGCGGCCTCGCCTCGTAGCTCAGACGGATAGAGCAGCGCATTCCTAACGCGCAGGCCACAGGTTCGACTCCTGTCGAGGCGACAAAGGTTCTGCACAAATGATCCTTGCTGTGGTCCACTTCTGCGCGGCATCTATATAAACTCAATCATTTTTCGAAAAGATCGCGCCGTTGGTACACGATACCACCCCTTGATGTAGCGGACCACAGAGCCGCGATTAAGACTACTGACAATGCGCCGATAACGTTCAGCCAGAGGAACGAGACGATGTCGAACCAATACACCGATACGACAATACACTCGGTGACAATTGCTGCAAAGAAGACTGCCGTACCGCTTGCTCGTTTGACATAAAACGCTACGAGGAAGATGCCGAGGATGGTGCCATAGAAGAGCGAACCCAAGACGTTCACAGCCTCGATGAGCGAACCAAGTTTGGACGCGAACATTGCCACGCCAATGCAGAACAAGCCCCATAGCAGCGAATGAATTCTGGCCAACGCCACCTTCTTCGTATCGGCAAGTGGCTTAGAGCGAAGGAGGAGATCGAGATCGACGAGACTCGAAGAAGCAAGCGAGTGAAAGGCTGCTGAGATTGAGCCCCACGACGCTAGAAAGACGACGGCAAATAACAAGCCGACCATACCTGCGGGCAGGGCTGAACGCACATAGTAAAGAAGTATGTAATTCGTGTCGTTGCTTTCCGACGATCCCTTAGTTTCTGCAAGCGTTTTGAAGTCCTTGCGCACTTTCTGCACTTCTTGTTGTGCGTGCTTGTGTTGCAGTGCGAATGCGGCTGGGTCGGTACCTGAATTACGCGCATTGACGAGTGCGGCTGCCGAAGCCGTGAGCGAGTCTGTGGCTGACGTCCAACGTCGTTCGACAGCAGCCATCTCAGAGGGTGCCTGCTCGCGGATCTCGTTTATCACCCGCGGATTAAAGAACACTGGCGAAGGCGTAAGCGAATACAATGCAAAAAGCATGGCGCCAATAAGAAGAATGCCAAACTGCATTGGAATCTTGACAATGCCATTGAGAAGCAGACCGATGCGACTTTCACCTTCGTCCTTACCCGAGATGTAGCGTCCGACCTGACTCTGATCGGTGCCGAAGTACGATAACGCAAGAAAGAATCCGCCAATGATGCCACTGAACAGGTTGTACTTGTCTTGGAAACTGAAGTCGGTGGTAATGACATTCAGTTTCCCACTCTGACCCGCTATATACAACGCATCACCAAGGCTGATGTGTCCGGGTAGCTTCGTTACAATCATGATCCCCGCCACAACCATCGACCCAAGGATGATGGCAAACTGCAGCGTCTGCGTGTACGCAATGGCGCGGGCACCGCTGCCATACATGTAAATGATGAGTAAGCCCCCTACCATCGCATTTGTCAGGTAGATATTCCAATCGAAGATCGATGAAAGAATAATGCTCGGTGCATAAATGCTAATGCCAGTCGAGAGTCCGCGCGACAGCAGGAACAGAAACGAAGTGAGCACGCGTGTCTTGCGATCGAACCGATTCTCGAGGTACTCGTATGCCGTGTACACATTCTGTTTTCGAAACAATGGGATGAATGTAACACAGATTACAATCATTGCTATCGGCAAGCCGAAGTAGTATTGCACGAAACGCATGCCGTCGGTGAAGGCCTGGCCGGGTGCAGACAAAAACGTAATCGCACTTGCTTGCGTAGCCATGATGCCGACAAGAACGACGGGCCATGAAAGCTGACGGCCTGCGCGCAGGTACGAATCGGTTGTTTGTTTGCCGCGTCCGCGGTACACTCCGTATGCTATGATGCCTACGAGCGTCGTAGCCATTACAATCCAGTCGGCTACACTCATTTCCAGTACGCTGTAAATAATGCGTAGCAAACAATCTGCAGCACGAGGAAGGCTAACACCGCTATGTACCAGCGACGCCAATACTGAGATTTGTGTTCTGTCATGCGCTGAGGTTCAGAATGTATATCGTTTGACTCATTTACCGACGGAGAGCATGTTCATGAGCAAGCGCATAGGTCCGCGTACACCCGCGGGCAACTGCCTAAACAACGACAGCGAACAATAGATGTAGTGTCCCCTGCCATACTTCGCATGAATAATCGCACTGTTAAGGGGCTCTTCGTTTGTGTCGTTCATACTAAGCATCGTTGAGTACTGAGCATCGATGGCATCGGGAAAGTACAATCCCCGTTCTTGCACCCATCCATCAAAATCTGAAGGAAGTATCTTGTTTGGTACAGTGAGCAATGGATGATCGGCATTGGTAATTCTAACAGCAGCATCTTCTTCGGTGACGCGTTTTGAGGAGAGCTTGAATGGGTACGGACCCAATTCGCGCGTTGCCATATCCTGCAGTGTGTTGTACTGCATGATAAGCGTTCCACCTTCTTGAACGTAACGCAACAATGCCGGCATCAGGTACTGCATCGACTTCTTGGTGTTTACGATTCGCACACCCGTAACCACGGCATCATACTTAAGCAACTGTTCGGTGTTGAGTATTTCAGCATCACCAATTTCATCAACCTGTAAACCTGCAAGTCGAAGGAAATCGGGCATGAAGTCACCGGCACCTTCGATAAAGGCTACTTTCTTTGCCTTTACTGCCCAATCCGCGCGTAACACACGAACACTTGCACCTTTGGTGTATTGCAATGTTGGCAGGTGGTCGTAGTTAATGGTTTTTACGCTGCGCGAAAACACACCCCGATCAGTATGAAGTTCGATGTTCACCATGTGGTCACGCTTCATCATCGTCGATGTAGCAATTAAGTTTATTAGTGTGTCGGTATTCGCCTTGATATTTATCGCGTCTATACTGTGCACAACTCCTTCAGTATCAGTATACCGCAGCGAAGCATTCGAGATTTGTGCAAATGCGCGCAGACGGACCGATATTTCTGCAAAGCGTTCTAAATCGAAAAACGCAATTGGCAACTCAGGCTCTATTGAAACTAGAGGCACGATGCGCAATGCTTCGACCACATCGCCCTTAAGCGGGTCTAGCTTCTTGAAGCTCAGTGGCATCTGCACACTGAACGTGTCGGTGCCATACGCAAGAAACATCGTCACCAAGAGAGACGAAGGCGTCGTAGGCAGTCCGAGCACACTATAGCCTGGGATGACAAACTGCGCGCTCGTTGCGTCTTTCTCCAACCAGTATGGCTGTGTTATAGGCGTTGTTGCTGGTATCTCGACTGTGTCTACCATCGATCGAAGCGAGTCGTGCTCGAGGGCCACGCTGGCACGTGACGGACCGTCCGGCCATACGATGTTAACTAACTTTACTGTCTGTCCAGCACGCGCGGTAACACGCGCCGTTACGGGTACTCTGTCACCAGCAATCGCAATCGGAGACGTTGTTACCGCTTCGGCAACAAGGCCCATGCTATGCACGATAATCGTTTCCACTTCTTTGAGTTTCTGCGCACGCCAGAATTCATCGCCTACAGTTGCAATCTTTTTGCGTACAGCAAACAGCGCGGGCAGACTCCGCTCAGGATGAAGCATGTCGAACGATGCGGCAATTGCATCAACATCTGCACCGATGTCCGGACGTTGCACGCGCGTCCATGTCGTATCAATCCCCTCGAACAAACTTGTGGTAAGGGGCTGCCCTGCAAGCAGGGCAAAAAATTCGCTTTGGACCCCTGGCACACTTGGTGTGCCAGCCCCTTGACTGCGATGTATTGAACGACTGATGCCGGCGAGCTCGCCGAAGCCCATTCCCATAAGCGGATCGTATTGTCCAACTTCGAGTTTGAACATTCCTTCACGCACTGTACTTCTATTACCAAAGCGAAATGCATTGAAGAGCAATCGTGTTGGCTTCCAAACAGATGTTCGTGTTAGTTGTTCTGGATAGGCATTTGGGTCGCCACTTAGTGCGTATGCTTTTTCGGCGAGGATGGCTGATGCGGAATGATGTCCATGACCCGCCATGCTGTCTTTAGGAAAGCGGCAGATAACGACATCCGGACGCAAGGTGCGATACGCCCACACAACGTCGCCAAGCAAAACTTTTTCGTCCCAATGCTCGAACGTTTCCTCGGGGTTTTTTGAAAACCCGAAATCGATGGCACGCGTAAAGGATTGTGTCGCTCCGTCGAGTGCGCGCGCTGCGAGAAGCTCGTGTGTGCGGATGAGGCCAAGAGCTGGACCCTGCTCACTTCCAAGAATATTCTGACCACCGTCGCCGCGTGTTACCGACAGGTATCCCGTTCGGATGTAACGTCCGTTCACCAGCCACGCCAGCAACCGCGTATTCTCGTCGTCCGGATGCGCCGCCACATATAGCACCGACGTTAAAGAACGCAACCGCTGCAGTTCACCATAGATGACTGCAGCGGGAGCGGGACGAAGTTGTTGAGCGGTCGTGACAACGTGCAGAGTGACGACAAGCACGGTCGATGCAAACAAGCGAAAGGTCATAAACTATTTTATTACTTCAGCGAACGATCAACATTGAGAGTTGTTACTTCAGCGAACGATCAACCTAGAGACTTGTTACTTCACCGAGTCGATCAACCTAGAGAGTTGTTACTTCAGCGAGTCGATCAGCTTCTGATTGTTGCGTGTGTATTCTGCTTCTGCTGGACCGCCCTTAGCCACTTCGATAGACTTGTTTGCGGCTGCAATTGCAACATCTTTTTTGCCAAGCTTTGCAGCGATCTTGGCCTTTGTGTGGTACATCCAGAAAGCTTTCGGGTTTTGCTCGATTGCTTTGTCTGCATATACGAGGGCCGTCTCGAGGTTCTGATTGGTCTCGTAGTAGTACGTCGCTGCCTGCTGGTAAGGGATGTTTGGTGTATTGATGGCCTTGTCGATCGACGCCATCAGGCGCTCGCTGTTATTGGACTTAACAGGGATAACGATCTCTGTGTTTTCCCATGCGAGTTTGATGTTACACGTTGAGTACGTGATGTCGGAAATCCAGATCGTGAACGTCTCAACCATGTCATGACCATGCAGCATTGTTGGACGTACATTAAACCGGGCAACGTCGTCTGTCACAGCATAACCAAAGGCGCCCCAGTTACCGGTGTTCTTGTTAATAATTACTTCCCACTCGCCCGGTGTTGGCTTGGTGTAGAGCGAGTATGTGCCTGCCTTGACTTCCTTGCCTCCAACCCAGACATCTTCGCCAAACGTCACCTTCGTTGCAGAGTTCGCACCAGTCCGCCAAACCTCGCCAAAGGGTACGAGTTCACCCATAACCTTACGTCCGCGAGCTGATGGCCGACTATAGACAATCTCAATTTTCGATGTCGAGAATTCCTGCGTGAGTGTTGCTGTTGGACTAAGTGCTGGAAGTTTTAATTCTTGAGCGGACAGTGATGCGACCAGCATCGCAGTTGCACAGGCTAGCAGAGTGAGAAACTTCATCTGTATTATCCTTGAACGATAAATGAACATGTGTGTTTGAACGAACAGCGCAAATATCGGGTAACTGCGGGAACTGGAAATTCAAATGTCACGCCCCGCGCACAAGTCCCGAGTATGAAAGCACGACACGGACGATTGGCAGCCATAGAGACACCTGCACAAATGTGCTGTTCGAATCTTGAGGCTGCTTAGCACTTTCGGGTGTTATCTCGGATAAAGCCGCCACAGGTTCGATGTACCCTTGCACCACTGGTGCCATGATGTTCGGAATTCGAATTCGAATCTTACCAAAAACGAATTGAGTTCCTGTGTGCTGGAACATGAGGCACCCACCGGCAACACGCAAACGGAAAACGCAGGCAACAATTCCCATCTGTTCTCGAAGGTGTCCGTCGTGTTCGCTTTGAATGCTGTTGAGCATTACGTCCGGAAATTTCCTGATCCATTCTTCTCCATTTCTAGAAGTACGTCGGGTTATCAGCACAGGCAGCCCCTTACCAGCCTTCGGAAGCCTTAACAATCTCGCTACTATTCTAGAGATAATCCAGTCGCCGTTGCTTACGCGGAACGTAGCGTTCCATTGCGACAATGGTGCATTTAGAAACTCTCTAACGGATTCGTCAAGGGCAAACCAATCGTCTCCAAGGAGTGATTGATACAGGCTCACGTGTACATCATTTCGGACGCACACTTTCAATGCCTTCGGCAGGTTTGCCAAGTTTGTTTGCGCGTGAGAGCTTAACGGCATTTGTGAGAACAAGTGCCGCATTACGCACTTCGTCTTGTATTGCGTTGTCTTTATCGAGTGCGTCGTGACTCGTTGCATATGGTTCGTAGTATCCTATGTAGCGGTCCATCGAAGCCGATGGATGTGCTTGCACGAGTGCCATATCCTGAAGCCAGTCAACGAGTGATCGTCGAAGCGTTTCGGCTCCGACCGTATCGCCATGCACGATAACGGAGAACAGTCTACCCGCGAGGTGCCGTGGGTAGTCCCATCCAGCGAGCTCAAGTTTCTTTGCTTCGCTGGGATTTTTTCCATGTGTGCTTGTTGGGTCGGGATTTCCTCCATCGGCGCACACGAGTCTGTCAATCATGAGTTTCAAAACGCTAGGTGCTTGGTACCAGTATACTGGCGTTACGATCATGATGCCGTGAGCAGCGACCCACCGCGGGTATATCTCGTTCATCCAGTCTTCCACCTGTCCCATTGCGTGATTCGGATAACATGAACATGGCCAGTTACATAACGGCATGGCGGTAGAAACGCACGCTTTGCATGGATGAATGTGGCGTCCGTACTGAGCGGTAATCATGCTAAGGTCAAGAACATCACATTCGAAACCAGATTGCTCCTCTACTGCTTTGCGTGCTATCTCTACGAGCCGAAAGGTCTTTGACATCTCCCCGGGACACGTCTGGTCGTGCCGTGCAGCACCACATATAATCAGGATGCGCGATTTGCTGCGTTTGAGATCGTGGTGCTTCTGCGCTTTGTGAATTGCATCGCGTGTGGCGAGCCATTCAATGGGTAGGTCAAATTCTGGGTGAGCGAATTCCGAACCAGCCTTTCTTGTTCGAGGACTCTTGTGATAGTCTTCATAGGACGTCCAAGCTACATCGATAACCTTTGTTATTTCTTCGCGCACAGAGTCAAAAAGTGGATCGTAAAAACGTTCACCAATTTTCTGGTTGAATTCTTCGCGCGTTAGTTGCACATCACCCTGGCCAGTACGCACGCTTACGATTGCTTTGTCTTTTTTATGCCGCGGCATCGTTGCCTCCGTTGATTAGGTCAAAACGTTCACTGTGCTTTACACGCTTCGACTTCGAAAGAATCGCATACAATTGTGTAAGCGACTTACCGGTTTTGGTCTGGATGTTTTTGAGTTGCGTTTCGTGCGTCTTGCCTAACGAGCTCATGATTACTCTTGCGTCGGTGGACGTTTCCAGTGACGCGTGAATCTACGGGTTTCTGCGTCTGCGAATGCCGACCCGTTCCACGCCCGAATGACGATGGTTATTTCATGGTCTTGAATGCGAACGATGTTGTAACTATTAGGCTGACTTCTTCTACGGTCAGAAATGGCAGTGCCAGCTTGAGAAAGCACAAGGTGTACGGGGCGATGAGGGGGCTCGGGATCGGTAAGAATAACGAAGGCATCATGCATATGTCCGGCAAGAACGAGTTCCACCCTGGCATGACTCATCGCTGCAAGTGCTTCGTCGGCACGATCAACTTTATTATGCTTTGGAAACTCCGGTGGCACAAAACATGGATGATGCATCATTACAATTCTGCACGCGGTGGCGGGCACCGCAGAAAATTCCATCTTCATCCGATCTAACTGCTTGTTAGACACAATACCATCTTTCCAGAAATAGTGTCGCGACGTATTGATCGATACAAGAGCAATGTGTTCGTCGTTATATGAGGGTTCAATCTCCTTTGAAATGTATTTCTTGTACCCTTGCAACGGTGCAAGTGCACGGGCAATGGGATTGTAGAGCGGGAAATCATGGTTCCCAGGAATTGCAACGAGCGGCTTTGGTAGCAGGGCGAAGTACTCACTTGCAGCTTTGTATTGATGCTCTAGTGCACGCTGTGTATGATCGCCGCTAAACGCAACGAGAGTGGGCCGAAGCGCTTGTACATCTGCGATAAGTGCATTTGTAATCTCGGGTATTTCCGTTCCGAAATGGAAATCTGATAAATGAGCAATGGTTGTCATGTCTTTGATGGAGCCAACGGCATGGGTTGTACAGGTAAGATCACCTGCAGGGAAAGTTTCTTGATTTCGTAGTGTAAGGGTGTCTGCATGCGCATTACTTCGCCATCGACAGATACATCGATATTCTTTCTGTTTGTATTCAGCCAGCATTCCTCGGTGTATGCGACATCAAATACATCGCTTTCCTCTAGACGTGAAAACAACACACTGAAGGCGAGACCCAGGGTACGCCAGCGAGACAGCGTTCGCACTGAGTATACCGAAAGCAGGCCCGCATCAAGTGCTTCACGTGTACCCGCGTTGATCATGTCGAGTTTGTAGACATTGTTGCCAATGAACACTCCTGGCGTTCTGCATGACGAGGTGCGGCCATCTAGGGTCATGCTGACCCCAAATGTTGGGAAGCGTGTAAAGATCGTGGCAGAGGCAAGAACCATGGCCCACCATTTACTTCGCTTGAAGCGAGAGCGCTGCTTCTCGCGATCGCGTACCATCAGCGGGTAAAGTCCGATGGAGGAATTGTTTATGAAAATTGTCTCGTTTACTGCTGCCACATCGATTGCACGCTGACTGCCAGATGTAATGAGCGCTGCGGCTTCTGCCAGATCGATCGGAATGCCTGCATCTTTTGCAAAGTGATTGAGCGTGCCCATCGGTAACACCCCCAATGCTGTTGTGGTGCCAACGAGCGCTGTTGCAACAGCATTCACCGTCCCATCACCACCTGCCGCAACAACAATCGTAGCACCACCTGATACAGCGTCTCGTGCAGTGTTGGTAATCTCGTTACCATTCACCTCTATAATCTCAACTCTAGGGCTTAAGAGGCCAAAGGCATTCTTAATTCTATCAGTCGGGCTCTGGGCGGATTCTGGACCTGCTGCCTTGTTGGTAACGACAACGATCATACAAGCCTATTGGAGTGTTCTTGGTACGTCTGCGTTTACAGAAAGTATGACGAGCCGTAGTCTTTCAGAACGGGGAGATGTTCCCAGCCTTTAAATCACAGAGATGTTCGCCCTCCGTCGACGCACAGGGTTCGAGATCACTTCGCAATCTCAAGCAAACATCTCGAGAAGGACGGGGTGTCACAATTCAAGTTCAATCACACCCATTTTGCGCACTAGCCGACTTTTATCGACTGATCGAATTTGATCGAGCAGAAGTCTGCCCGTTCTCCCATTAATCACGATTCCTGGTCTACATCCCAAGGGTTGACCTTCGCTGGTCAGGGGAGCGATGATGACGCGGGGAAGCACAGCGTTCATGTCGTCCGCAGAGACGATGAGCGCTGGCCGAGTTTTCTTGATCTCTGTGCCAACTGTTGGGTCGAGATTTACCCAGTAAACCTCTCCTCGTAGAATGGTTCGTTTTACCATACCCACTCCTCTTCGCTATCGTCTAGCGGCAACGACGTAAGGACGTCTTGGTCTACTAGTGGGTTGTAGCCATCGAGCCAGCCTGAACGTGGTGCGCGAGCAGTCTACATGAATACGATGTGAATTCATGAAGGACAAGCGTGACATCAGACTACAACAACTTCTGAGGTAATTGTAGCTGTTTTACCCAGCATGGCCGCAACTCCACAGTAGGTCGTAAGTGACAGCTCTATTGCCCTCTCAACTTTCGCAACATCGGCCACGTCAACCCCAGCTTCGAATACCAAGTGAATCATGGTGTACACTTTCGGATGCTCCTCTGACATTGCGCCTGTAGCCTTGATATTCAGAGATCGAAGTGGTACTCGCATTTTTTTTAAAGTGGCTACAACATCAATTCCAGAACAGCTACTGAGTGCGTTTAGAAGAATGATTTTTGGACCTGGTCCAGTGCGGTCTATATCGGGGTTTTCCTGGCCATCAAGATGTAAGGAAAAGCCAAGTGCTTTTGCTTCGAACTCCCAAGCCCCTTGCCAAGTGGTTTCTGTAATGTTCATTGTTTTCTATGCCTTATGAGTGTTTATTCACTAAATATGGCTCAATTTTTGATATATTTGTACGTCTAACTGACTTCACGTCCAGTTTCCCAGCTTTCGTACCTTCCTTTAGAGTGGATAGATCACGGATGCAGCATGCGGCCCAACGTTGGCTCGCTTAGGGAGTTCGTCGTGATCAACATATCTCCACTTTACTAGGCTAAGGTACATGACCTTTTCCGAAATGCCCCTGTGTGACCGAATCCAAAAAGCTATCAAGGCTGAAGGATACGACACACCAACTCCAATCCAAGAGCAAGCCATACCAGTGGTCCTTTCAGGTCGCGACGTCTTCGGATGTGCGCAAACTGGAACGGGCAAGACTGCAGCGTTTGCACTTCCAATCCTACATAGACTTGAAGAAAGTGCTTCGAAAGGACCTCGCGTTCTCGTTCTTGCACCAACTCGGGAACTTGCAGTTCAGATCTCCGAAAGCTTTGCAGCGTACGGCCGATACATGAGATTCCGTCAGGTTCTCATATACGGCGGTGTTAGCATGCGTCCGCAGATCGATGCTGTTCGTCGCGGCGTCGACATTGTAGTAGCAACACCTGGACGTTTGCTCGACTTGATCGAACAACGTGCCTTGCGTCTTGATAAAATTGAAACGTTAGTCCTTGATGAAGCAGACCGTATGCTCGACATGGGTTTCATTCAGCCTATTCGCCAAATCGTCTCCATGATTCCGGAAAACCGCCAAACACTGTTCTTCAGTGCAACGCTGCCTAAGGAAATCAAGGAACTAGCGAACACAATTCTTAACAACCCGGTTCACGTTGCCGTGTCGCCAGTTTCAAGCGCAGTCGAATCAGTTGATCAACAACTTTACGTTGTAGGTCGCGATCAAAAACGCGCTCTATTGTCGCACCTTCTCGAAGAAAAGCTTGAAGGATCGGTACTTGTATTCACGCGTACAAAGCGTGGTGCAGATCGTGTTGCAAAAGATCTCGATCGTGTTGGCATGCGTGCAGAAGCGCTGCATGGCGACAAGACACAACAAGCACGTCAACGTGCTCTTAACAACTTCAAACAGCGTCGCACTCGCGTGCTGGTTGCTACCGACATCGCATCGCGCGGTATCGATATCGATCACCTGCCGTTTGTTGTGAATTATGATGTACCAGAAACGCCAGAGACATATGTACACCGCATTGGTCGTACAGGTCGCGCCGGTCTGTCAGGAACAGCTCTAACACTTTGTTCTCCAGACGAGCAGAATGACATTCGCGCTATTGAACGACTCATTCGTCGCACACTAACACGCGTGAAAGACCACCCATTCGCAAACAACCGTTCATACGCACGCTAACAAGCGCGGAAGATGGAGAAGCGGTTTGAACCGATGACTATAGCCGAGAGACGTAAAACACGTCTCTCGGCTTTTTTTGTGGTGTGTGTAGCGTGCTTTGTACTTTCGGTTGCCTACATCATCCTGTTCGAATTCGCTGGCAGTGATGACTCATTTAGTCTGATTCGTCTAGCATTTATGGTGTTCTTTTCGTTAGTAACGTTGTTTATTGTTGGCGTAACGCTGCTCGATGCGATACGTGCAACCAAACTTGTTCGGACAGGAATGGTTACCAGTAAGGATGTGCGATCGTCACGCGGACGTGATGCCGACTCTCTAGCGCAGTTCGTTGTAGTGTTAGATGACTCAGAAGTAACCGTCGACGAAAACACGTTTACAAAAATCAACGTCGGCGAACGAATAGTGCTAACCACGTCGCGCATCGGCAATAACGTCCTCGATCTAGAAGTCATCGACGCCTCGAATCGATCTAATCGCCAAGAAATCACACGTGATGTGATAGAGCCTATGGATCCTGAAATCCGTAGAGTTGCGTGGTGGACATTTATTAAGTCTGTCACGTGGCGCATTCTTGTTGTGGGACTTCTTGCCTTTGTGCCCATAGCCGCTCTGATTATTACAATCGGACTTAGTCACGATTTAGCTTCGCACAACCTTGTGCTTGCCTCGTTCAAAGTCATACAGGTTGGATTGCCACTCTTCTTTGCATTCCTCCTGCTACGCAAACCATTCAAAATTGCCGTCGACGCTATTCGCGGCGACGTACTTCAAGAAGTTCGCCTTATTCGCGATGTAGTTACCAGCAACCGTCGACTGGTCGGTAAAACTGGCTTGATGTCGGGCTGGGGAGACGTCACCACCTATACCTATGTCGATACGGGCGAAGCCTTCCTTCTCTGTAGCCCCCTACCCCAACCTTCTGTCGGCAAACAAGTCGTTATTTCGAGGCTCCCACTCTCACGTGTGGTCCTTGGAGTTTATACGCTTGAGTGAAGGCCCGACGCCTGCTTGTATATTTGCACAACATGGACCAGAACGAACAACCCAACGAATCGGCTGCTGAACCTAACGGAGCACAGTCATCGGATGCCTCTCAAACCACAGACGGTTCGGCCAAGAAAAAGCGCCGCCGTCGCCGAGGCAAGAAACGCGGTATCCCGAATGACGCCTCAGGCCAGTCCACCACTGCCGATCAAGACGATATCAACGACCCCAACGACTCTGACGACGATGATGCCGATGGCGTAGATGACTCCGACGACGAGGGCTCAGCTAGCGCCGATGGCACCGATGCGTCTTCAGACGACACACCTGGTGTCGAACCAGCACGTAAAAAAAAGCGCCGCCGCAAAAAGAAGAAATCTTCTCGTGAGGGGGCCGAAGAAGGGGCTATCGAAGCCGATGGCACCACCGTCGAATCTGTCACGCACACGCAAGAAATAAGTCCAAAAGAGCCTCAACCTCAAGATAGACGCCAGCAAGACGGACGTCAACAGGGTGGTCGTTCACGCGATGGGCGTTCTCAAGAACCACGGCAACAAGAACCACGGCAGCAAGAACCACGGCAACAAGAACCACGGCAACAAGAACCACGGCAACAAGAACCGCGGCAACAAGAACCGCGGCAACAAGAACCGCGGCAACAAGAACCGCGGCAACAAGAACCGCGGCAACAAGATGGACGTCCGCAGAGAGGACAGAAGCAACGTCCTGAGCCGGGCTCACGCGGTTCCGTGCTGCAACGTAGACTAGATCGCATAGAACGTGATGAACCAAGGTCGCAGGCTGAGCAAGTGGAAGTTGTAGCTCCGCCACCTGCAAACGTTACGAGTGTCGATTCATACATCAACCATTTGCGCGGATGGCAACGAGAAGTCGTTACGACCATACGATCGCTCGTTCGAGCCTCGTCGCCAGAAGTCGAAGAATCAATTAAGTGGTCGCAGCCCGTGTATGAACACAACGGACCTGTCTGTTATGTGAAAGCTTTTTCAGATCACGTGAACTTCGGATTCTGGCGCGGCACCGAACTAGATGATCCGGAAAATCTTCTCGTCGGCGACCTTACCAAAATGCGTCATGTAAGAATTGGTCACGTAAACGACATAAAGCGCGATACGTTCGAACGTTATGTTCGTCAGGCCGTTCGCTTGAATAGAGACAAGGGCGACCCAACCAATTCTTAGGTAACCCCAACTGATCGTTTCAGTGCAACATCTTCTTAGGCTGTTGCGATAAACGTATCGTTATCAGCGAAGGCTTGTGATGCTAAGAGCTCGTTGAGCGTCGTAGTGCCTATGATGTAATGTCCGTCTCCGCTGCGATACTCGACATCCTTCGACGCCCATGCTATTGATTGCAAAATTGCGTCGTCGGCACTTCGCGCATAGATGCGCACTGGTATGTCGTTGCTGAATGTGGTCGATCCTTTCTGCTTTATTTTCTTGTACTCATAACGATAGCCATATCGAAGTGCAGCAATGTCTGAGAGCACGGCAGAGGCGGTTGGATGGCTGCCTGCCCCCTTGCCGGACATAAACTGCGCATCAGAGAACGCGGCTTGCAACGATACCGCATTGTACTCATCACGCACGCCTGCAAGTGCCCGTTCATTGGGCACAAATGCCGGTAGCACATACGCGCTAATCTTATCACCTTGTTGTCTCGATCGCGATAGAAGCTTAATTGTCTGACCCTGATTCGCCGCAATCCGAATGTCGAATGGCGTGACACTCGTCATACCCCGACGAACCACGTCTTCTGGTTGCACAACAAGTCCGAACCCATGTACTAACAAGATGACGGTCTTGAAGGCAGCATCGAAGCCCTGCACATCTAGTGTGGGGTCTGACTCAGCAAAACCAAGTCGCTGCGCATCTTTTAGTATTTCGGGATAACTAGCCGGTGAGCGTCCATGCGCATCTGTCAACTTTGTTAGTATGTAGTTCGTTGTGCCGTTCACAATACCTTCAATGCCGTTAAGCATATCGTTGTCGTAGTACTCTTCGAGATTGCGAATAATTGGAATACTACCACACACCGCTGCTTCGTACAGAAACGGCTGCGCAGTTTCTGCTTGAAGTGCGAGTAGTGTCTGCGCGTGTTCTGCAATCATGCGTTTATTCGCACTAACTACGGCCTTGCCGTTTCGAAGTGATGTACTGACGATATCGAATGCAGCATCTGCATCATTTATTAGCTCGACGACAACGTTTATTTCGGGGTCGTTAAGGATGTCGTTTTTATCGAATGTAAATGCAGAGGCAGGCAGGGTGCGCTCCTTGGACCGATCTTTCACGCAGATCTTCGAGATCTCTGCACGCAACCCCGGAGTTCGATGCAATACATCCCAAAGTCCTTGTCCAACGCAGCCAAATCCAAATAGTCCAATACGCAAGGACGGTGCAGGTGAAGGTTTAGAAAATTCTGTTGGTGATGACATGTTTACTCCAGAATCCGACTTTGTTGAATGATTGCTGCGACTTTGCTCTGATCGATAAGGAATGCATCATGTCCGGCGATGCTCTTAAGCTGACGATACATCGAGTGTGGAATCATATCCGCTAAAAAGTGCTGCTCGACTTCAGGGAACAGCAAATCGCTATTGATACCAATAACAAGCGCCTTTGCCTTGATTGCGCGAAGCGCAGCCCCTATGCCTCCGCGCCCCCTGCCGATATCGTGGCTATCCATTGTGCGCGTTAGTGCGTGATATGCATGTGCGCTAAAACGTTGCACAAGTTTTTGCCCCTGATAGCGCTGATACGAGTCCGCTCGGTAGCCGTCGATGCGTTCTTCCAGTTCGCGTTGCCGTGCATTAAATAAATCCCATGTCCTGTACGACAACATGCCAATCGCACGTGCCGCAGCAAGTCCGTTTTGTCCACCATCAACAACATCTGTTGCAAACGTCGCATCTGCTTCGAGCGCCATGCGCTGCGCAGCATTAAACGCAATTCCCCACGGTGAGTGTTTTGCATTTGTCGCTACGGGCGCAATACGTCGCACGAAATCGGGCTCCTGTAAGGCCCACTCTAGCACTTGCTGTCCGCCCATCGAACCTCCTATTAACAGCTCGATGCCTGTAACTCCTAGATGCTCGCGCAACCGACGAAACACGCGCACTTGGTCTGCAATGGTAACGAGGGGGAATGCAGAGAACCAGGGGCTGCCCGTTTGCGCGTTGGTATGTGTCGGACCTGTACTCCCATAACACGAACCCAGCATGTTGGCGCACACAACAAAATACTTTTCGGTATCAAGCACTTTGCCCTCACCAATCAACGATTCCCACCACGATGGAGCATCGCTGCTACCTGTCAGCGCATGACATACCCACACAACGTTGTCACGCGCCTCATTCAGCCTGCCGTACGTGTTGTACGCGACCTCTACACTGGTAAGGGTCTTGCCGCTTTCCAGCGGCAATGGGTCACTCAGCCGAAGAAGTTTCTGCGGTGATGTTTCTTGCTGCGATGTTTCTTGCTGCGATGTTTCTTGCTGCGATGTTTCTTGCTGCGATGTTTCTTGCTGCGATGTTTCTTGCTGCGATGTTTCT
>JAWXBR010000002.1:0-6186 GCA_034440235.1 bacterium | reverse complement strand
CGACGACATCCCCGACAAACAAGTCGACGACATCCCCGACAAACAAGTCGACGACATCCCCGACAAACAAGTCGACGACATCCCCGACAAACAAGTCGATGTCACGCACACACCTCCGGACAACCGTGAAGGTTCGCCCTCATGACCGTTCGTGAACGCACGCAGAACTTTCTGCAGCGCATCGGTGATCGTAGCGAACTCAATGCCTTCCTTGCTACAAACGACCAAGGCGCATTGCGTGATGCAGACGCAAGTGATGAACGCATAGCTGCCGGACTGGCACGTCCGCTCGAAGGAAAAGTTATTGCCCTCAAGGACAACATCTCCTTCAAGAGCTTGCCCATGACGTGCGGATCGCACATCCTCGAAGGTTTTAAACCAGTTTACAATGCCACAGTAGTCGAACGTTTGCAGAATGCCGGTGCAGTTATCATTGGCAAGACCAACATGGACGAATTTGCGATGGGCTCCTCGAGCGAGACGTCGTACTACGGTCCGGTAAAACACCCGCTCGACCCCACGCTTGTGCCAGGGGGCTCCTCAGGGGGCTCTGCCGTTGCGGTAGCAGACAACATGTGCGACGTTGCACTCGGCTCAGACACAGGCGGATCGATACGTCAGCCCGCCGCCTTCTGCGGCGTATATGGCTTTAAGCCTACGTACGGACGTGTCTCACGGTACGGACTCGTTGCCTTTGCTTCTTCGCTCGATCAGATCGGCGTCTTCGCAAACAACATCGCCGATGTCGCCGACACGTTTGCTGTAATGAGCGGTCCAGACCCCATGGACAGCACCTCGGTGCCTCAGCCGACATCAGCCAACGAACCCCGACCGGCGTCAGCCAACGAACCCCGACCGGCGTCAGCCGACGAGTCACGTACTGCGGACCCTTCACATAACGGCGACCCATTTGCACGTGCAGCAAAACGCGTTGGCATTCTTAGTCGCAGTGCACTTGCAGGTTGCGATGAGCCGATTCTATCGGCATACGACGCATTTGTCGACAGGCTGCGCAGCACTGGTGCTATTATAATCGAAGTTAGCATCCCAAATAGCGAGATATGGATTCCCACGTACTTCATTCTTGCAACTGCCGAAGCATCGAGTAATCTTGCACGCTTCGATGGTGTACGTTATGGCCTGCGCGCTCAAGACGGCGTTGCAGACTTCATGACTGCATCGCGTACCGAGGGCTTTGGCACTGAAGTAAAGCGCCGCATCATGCTCGGCACATACGTGCTCTCAACGGGCTTTTACGATGCTTACTACAAAAAAGCACAGCAGGCGCGCAGACTTATCAGCAACGCGTACGCAGACATTTTCAAACGCGTTGACGTACTCGCATTGCCAACCACGCCATCGACGGCATTTGTGCGAGGCGAAAAATCGGAGCCAGTGCAGATGTGGCTTTCAGATTTCTTTACTGTGAGCGCAAACATTGCAGGCATTCCTGCAATAAGCATCCCTTCGGGCACCGATGATGCAGGCCTACCAATTGGCATGCAACTTCAGGGCGCCATGATGCAAGACGAAGCACTTCTAGCTGCAGCAGCAGCGGTGCCCGCCCCCTAGCGCGAAGCGCACCCCTTACCAGATAGCGCGAACCGCGCCCTTTACCAGATTGTTAGGCGGGCTGGTGAAATGTGACCGGTACGAGAATGTGGTCTGAGATCGACAGCTTTACTGGGCAGGTGGTAACGGCGTTGGTGAGGACCTTCATTTCTTTATCGTCATAAGCGACGTTCAGAAAAATGTCCACGACAAGGCGGCCGACGCGGCGCAACGGGTCTGCAATCATCTCTTTTTTGATGACGATGCGTGTGCCTTTTAGCTCCCACGAATTTTTTGCTGCAGCGATGCCCATGGTGGTGGCCATACAGGCTGCAAGCGAGGCTGCGAGTAGGTCGGTGGGAGAAAAGCTCTCGCCACGTCCCTGATTATCGAGAGGGGCATCGGTGGCGAGAACTACGCCCGAAGGACCGTGTTTTATGGCACAGTGTAAATCGCCTTCATATGTAATTGTCATCTCAACCATACCTCAAGATAACACGACCACCTGTAGCAATGTGACTGTTCGCTACGCATAGGTTTCGTAAATTTGCCTCCTTATATCAGACAGGAAGCGCTATGAGCGTACTCGTAAACAAGAAATCTAAAATCCTCGTTCAGGGCATCACTGGTAGCGAAGGGACATTCCATTCATCGCAGATGCTGCAATACGGCACCAAGGTCGTTGGCGGCGTAACCCCAGGCAAGGGTGGCACGATGTACAGCGGCAAGGGCGAAGACATCTTCACCAAGCCTGTACCAGTGTTCAACACGGTTGCCGAGGCTGTCAAGGAGACAGGTGCTGACGTATCGATCATCTTCGTGCCGGCGGCTATGGCTGCTGACGCAATTCACGAAGCCATCGATGCCAGCATTGCTGTAATTATCTGCATTACGGAGGGGATTCCCACCAGCGACATGATTCGGGTATACGCCGCACTCGAACATTCGAGCAGCCGCCTTATTGGTCCAAACTGTCCGGGCATCATTACACCTGGCGAATGCAAGGTTGGCATCATGCCTGGCAGCATCTTCAGTTCGGGTCCGATCGGACTCGTCTCTCGCTCTGGCACCCTTACCTACGAAGCTGTTAAGCAGCTCACCGACGTCGGATTGGGTCAATCGACGTGCATCGGCATCGGCGGCGACCCCATCATCGGCACTCGTTTCATCGACGCCATCAAGCTCTTTAACGAAGACCCCGCTACAGAAGCCATCGTCATGATTGGCGAAATTGGTGGTAGTGCCGAAGAAGAAGCGGCTGAATACATCAAGAACCATGTAAAGAAACCAGTCGTGGGCTTCATCGCGGGCCAGACAGCACCAGAGGGACGCCGCATGGGTCACGCTGGCGCCATCGTCTCGGGCGGCAAGGGCACAGCCAAAGACAAGATGGCATATATGAAGGCTTGTGGCATCCACGTAGTGGATTCGCCTGCAACGATTGGCATCACAATGAAGCAGGTCTTTGCAGGGGGCTCAACGAACGGGGCTCCGAAGAAGAGGGCCGCTGCGAAGAAAAAAACGACGAAGTAGGCGAGCCTAAAAAACCAGTCACAAAATTCCGGGGCTGACGCGATGCTCTGCGCATCGCTCCCGGAATAGATACGAGCGCTGCGAAAAGCAGCACAAACCACCAACGATTTGGCAAGAAAGAAACGAAAATGACAGAACGCACTCTAGCTATTCTAAAGCCCGACGCTGTACGCAAACAGGACATCGGCAACATTGTGGCAATGATTCAGAAGGCTGGCTTCAAGGTCTTGGGCGCTAAGCTCACGGCACTGGATACAGATCGTGCCGGCACCTTCTATGAAGTGCACAAGGAACGTCCGTTCTACGGCGAACTCGTGAAGTTTATGTCGAGCGGACCGATTTTTCCGATTGCCCTCGAAAAGGAAAATGCAGTTGCTGATTTCCGTGCCTTGATTGGTTCGACCGATCCGGCAGAAGCTGCAGAAGGCACGATTCGCAAAGCGTATGCGTCCAGCAAGGGTGAAAACGCCGTACACGGCTCCGATTCTGTCGAGAATGCGATCAGTGAGATCGCATTTTTCTTTCAGGATTCGGAACTGGTTGGCAAGGTATAATCATCAGTCTGGATTCCACAATGCAGCGCAATCTTCTTTTTCGCACTCTTCTTTTTGTGTCCCTTTGCGCCGCAGGCGCGACCCTTACCCAGGCACAGCGTACTGGAATTTCTGCTTCAGCCGCACCTCAGTACCGTCTGCAGGCAACCTATCGAGCGGGGATCGCGCAGAATTATTCGGTGGCTGAGACAACGCATACGGTACGGACACAAAGCGACGGTTCGAAAAAGATGTACGACCGTTTGGTTACGTACATGATGACGGTTCGCTGTGTTGAAAGTCTGAATAATATTTCGACGCTTGTGATTAATATCGACTCGCTGCAGTACTCGTTTATGGCTGATGGTGCGAAGCTCACATATGACTCGCAAAAAGACATTACGCCTAAAGACTTCGCAGACCTGAATAACTACATGGGTCCGATGAACCGCACGTTCGAAATAACGGTGGGTCCGTACGGCGAAATCACCAAGCTCGCAGGCGAGCAGGTCGACTACTGGCGCGACTATATCAAGGAAAATGCGTCTTCGATGGACTCTACGATCGTGATGATTTGGCTACAGTCGTTGGCACCCGAAAACCTGATGCAGTATGGCGATTTGCAGAAGCGTGTTATTCCCGGACTCCGCGTATATCTCGACTCGGCATGGACACATCAGTTTGCTGTGCGCACCGACGGTGTGGTGTACTCCGGACCTGCCAAGACGAAACTCACTGATTATTCCGCCGGATTCTTTACGATTGCAACAAAGGATACGCTGCTTGCAAGTACGCAGCCCATCCACGTCTACGGTGTTCCGTACATTTCACGGTTAACAGACGGTAAGGCAGTTGTCGATCACACAGTAACGCTTACCAGTCAGGGAACCATTAACGCCATTTCTTCAAAGGTAGATGCATGGTTCCGTGCTACAGCAGCAACAGAAGTATATACGCAAGCGGTTACTTCTTCAACGGAGTGGAAACTCGTCGGACAATATCAATGGTAATTCGACTGGCATGTTTATGCATGCTGGTTGTTGTTGTGTCTTGCACTTCCGACAAGACGACCCCCGAAGAAATCGCATCATCTGAAACGCACATCATTGCGTCGGATACTTCGAGCGCCGTAACAGTCGCGCCTGCTGATGCTCGCATCGATACACTAGTGTTGCATTACACTGCAGGCGAAGTCTACCACTACCGCGTTAGGCAAACATCAAGTGGAGGTCCGGACACCGCCAAGATGCTCTCCTTCTCGCAGCACGGATACACCAAACGCATTAAAAGCAAACGTGCTGACGGCAATTTCGAAATCGGAGTTACATTCGATTCGATTAGCGCAGGATTTTCTATTAAGAACATGATATCTGGCGAAGTACTGCGCGAGGACGGCTTCAAATCCTCCGATACTGCAGCTCTAAAAGACCCTCGCAACCTCTCCTATACGGCAGTGCTTGGTGTCGAAGTCACCATGATCGTAACACCCAAGGGTAAGGTTCAGGAGATTATTGGTGCGTCGACGATTGTGAATAGAATGATTCCAAAGGGACAAGAAATGCCTCCTGAACAAAAGGCACGCATGCAGGAACAAGTCGAGACTGCAATGTTTGGCGCCTTCTCTGAACAGGAATACCTGCGGTTCCCAGACAACGTCCTCGATACATCGGCTTCGTGGAGCACAAGCACTTCTACAGTTCTGGGCGACCTGTTTACTGTCGAGTCGACAAATACGTACAAAATCAACACTGTAAAAAAGGTTAAGGGGCTGCGTATTGCTGAGGTAGGAGCGACGGTTGTTGGTGCAATCAAGGCACGCATTATTCCGCCTGAATACCGCGTATCGGTAAAGGTTAAGAAATCGAGTATTACGGGTACTGGAAAAACCGTTATCGATCTCGACAAAGGCTACACCATAACGAAGTCGAATGAAGTTCACATGGATGTCGATGCTCTCATCACAAAATCTGATGGCAAGACTGAAAAGGGTGCTCAGCAGACGACCATCAAATACGACGTAGAACTGTTGCGCTAATATCATGGCCAAGCGCTCCGCCGACTTAAAGAAGATCTTTGCACCGAGCGACGCGGGGGCATTTTTCGTTATTGCCCTCGGCTTGTTCATTGCATTGTTCCTCGATGAGATGGCAGTCCGCCTTATTGGCGTGTGCATTGCAATTCTCGGTGGTGTTGCATTGTTTATGATGGTATCGCCGCGCCTCGCAGAACTCTCTATGCAGGGCAGACCACCACGTCCGTCCGACAGCCCCCTACTCACCTCCGAAACACGTCGCGACAGTCAGTCGAAGCGCCGCGTCTTCGAGCGCGAAGCCTTTGTCGAAGAATACGGCGTTGCCGAGCCCGAAGACGAAGATTTCAAAGACGACGATCAGATTGCACTTTTCCCAGATGGACGTCCCGACAGCGCAGGCAGCGTCAAGGCCATTCGCGAATACAGACGCACGGTTCCGCTCGACACTCCAATCGCCGATCGCAGCAATGAACCACGCGGTGATCGTGGCAATGATCCACGCGGTGACCGTGGCAATGATCCACGCGGTGATCGTGG
>JAWXBR010000001.1:0-25748 GCA_034440235.1 bacterium | reverse complement strand
CCTCTCATCCTTGTCTGGCTCCCCTCTCATCCTTGTCTGGCTCCCCTCTCATCCTTGTCTGGCTCCCCTCTCATCCTTGTCTGGCTCCCCTCTCATCCTAATGAGAGGGGCAGGTCGCAAAGCGACCGGGGGTGAGTTCTCAAGACCCCTTCCAAGAAGACCCTTCCCCAACCCCCTTCCCCTACTGCGCCTTGACTTCGGCCAGTAGTGTTGTGAGCGAGGCCTTGGCGTCGCCGAAGAGCATCGAGGTGTTCGGACGATAGAAGAGTTCGTTTTCGATGCCTGCGTAGCCCGATTTCATGGAGCGTTTAAGGACGATAACTTGACGTGCGTTTTCGACGTCGAGGATGGGCATGCCGTAGATGGGCGATGTGGGGTCGGTTTTTGCGGCGGGGTTGACGACGTCGTTTGCGCCGATGACGAGTACGACGTCTGTGCGTTCGAACTCGGGGTTGATTTCTTCCATTTCGACGAGCTGTTCGTACGGCACGTCGGCCTCTGCGAGAAGGACGTTCATGTGTCCGGGCATGCGACCTGCAACGGGGTGGATGGCGTATTTGACCTCTACGCCGCGTGACTCTAACTCATGCTCGAGCTGATGCACAACGTGTTGCGCTTGTGCTACGGCGAGACCATAACCCGGTACGATTACAACTTGCTTTGCATACGCAAGTAGTACAGCCGCGTCACCAACATTGATGGGGCGAACCGATCCGGCGAACGTAGCACTGCCACCAACAGGTGTAGCTGTTGCGCCGAATGAACCAAGCAACACGTTCATAAGTGAACGGTTCATGGCCTTGCACATGACGATCGTTAGGAGTGTGCCGGCGGACCCAACAAGAATGCCCCCAATGAGCATGACCATGTTGCCGTACAAAAAACCACCAAAGGCTGCAGCAACACCAGTAAACGAGTTTAGTAGCGAGATAACAACGGGCATGTCTGCGCCACCAATAGGCAACACGAACATGACGCCGTAGATGAGGGCGATGGCGGCGAGAATGAGAAGGGCTTCGGAGCCGGACCAATACCCCATGATGAGCATAGTCGATGCGGCAACAATGACGAGCATCATGAACATGTTCACAAAATGCTGTCCCTTGAACCTGAAGTCCTTGATCTTCTCTTTAAGCTTTCCGAATGCTATGATCGAGCCACTAAACGAGACCGACCCAATAACGAGTCCGCCAACAACTGCGAAGAGATACCCCATCGATGCCGTGGCATGTCCGTCTGCAGTGCCCTGTGCCTGCGCGTTCGTCATGTGTGTGTACTCGATGACAGAAATCAACGCCGCACATGCACCACCCATGCCGTTGAAGAACGAAACCATTTCGGGCATGGACGTCATCTGCACACGCACGGCCATCGTCCATCCGATGGTTGTGCCAACAACTAATGCAGTGATGATAAGGGGCAGGTTCTGTAAGGGGCTGCCATCGGCAGTTCTGTAGAGCGCTATCGTGCCGAAGATGGCGGCAACCATGCCAGCAGCCGCGTAGAGGTTACCCCGACGTGCAGTTGCAGGAGAGCCGAGCATCTTGAGTCCGACGATGAACGACACCGACGCAAGCAGGTAGATGATTGCAAGGACGTCGCTCATGTGCGCTCAGAGTTTCGTGTAATGAGTAACGTATGTTTAATGAGCTTGTCTGTCATGAGCGTTTCTTAAACATTTCCAACATCCGGTTGGTGACAACAAAGCCACCAACAACGTTGAGTGTGCCGAGGATGACTGCGATGAAGCCGAGGATCAAGGCAAGCGTGGTTTCGGCCTGACCCATTACGATGATCGAACCGATGATTACAACGCCGTGGATTGCATTAGCACCGCTCATGAGCGGCGTGTGCAACACACTCGGAACGTGTCCGATGAGCTCGATGCCCAAAAACACCATGAGCACCACGAGATAAATCATCTGTAAGGTTGAAGGATCCATTATCGCACTGCTCCGTTATGCACAACAAGCGTTGCTGCGACAACTTCGTCTGATGTGTCGTACGTGAAGCCTTCGGTTGTTGCTACGCTCTTAATAAAGTTTACGATGTTCTTACTGTACAGTTCGCTGGCATGTTGTGGTACGGTTGAGGCAAGATTGCCGCAGCCCATAATCTTTACGCCATTGCGTGTGACTGTTTGTGCATGGACGCTGAGTGCGCAGTTGCCACCGGCTTCTGTTGCCATGTCTACAATTACAGCGCCGCGCTTCATTCTACCAACTTGCTCTTCTGTGATGAGCACTGGTGCGCTTCCGCCTTGAACAAGTGCGGTGAGGATTACGAGGTCTGCGTTTGTGAGCGACTTGTTCACAGCTTCGGTTTGGCGGGCGAGAAGGTCGGCGCTGACTTCGGCGACGTAGCCCCCTTCGACCCTTACCTGATCTAAGCCTTCGACCATTATGAACTTTGCACCTAACGACTCGACTTGTTCTTTTGTGTCCGGACGTATATCGGTGACTTCGACGACGGCGCCGAGGCGACGTGCGGTTGCGATGGCCTGGAGTCCCGCTACACCCGCGCCATAGATAAGCACACGCGCCGGTGTAATCGTACCAGCCGCAGTCATCTGCATGGGGAAGATTTTGCCAAGCGCTTCGGCGCCAACGATAACGGCTTTGTATCCTGCGAGGTTGTTCTGCGAGCTTAGGACGTCCATGGTTTGCGCGCGCGTAATGCGTGGCATGGCATCCATCGAGAACGTGTTTACGCCCGCCAATGCAAGCTGCGCGAGTAGCGCTGCATTACGTTTTGGGTAGATGTAGGAGACGAGAGCTTGCGTGCTGCGAAGTGACGACACTTCTGCAGTTGATGGCGCTGATACTTTAATGATGCACGATGCTTGTGCAATCACCGAAGAGCGATCGGTTACCGTCCATCCAGCAGATGCATACGCTGCGTCGTCATAGCCGGCCCCTTCGCCAGCCCCTTGCTCGATAATAAGGGTGTGTCCGAGTGCGGACAACGCCGTTGCAGCCACTGGCACCATGCCAACGCGCCGCTCCCCTTCTGCAGTTTCCTTCAGCACACCAATAATCATGCGGGAAGCTACGAGGTTTTAGAGAGAATGCATATATTTAGTCATGGCTAAATTGCAAAAGTCACTCGAAGAGATCCACGGTACCATCGATACAAAATCCCAGACGCGGCCATGGAAGCGGCTCTTCGCCTTTATGGGTCCGGCGTATCTGGTAGCGGTTGGCTACATGGACCCCGGCAACTGGGCCACCGATATTGCTGGTGGGAGTCAGTTCGGATACGCGCTCATCTGGATTTTAGTGCTGTCGAACGTCACCGCAATTGTGCTTCAAGGACTATGCGCCCGACTCGGCATTGTGCGTCGCACCGATCTCGCGCAAGCATCGCGCATGGCATATCCAAAAGCTGTGAATTGGGTGCAGTATGGTCTCGCAGAAATTGCAATTGCGGCAACGGATTTAGCGGAAGTGTTGGGCATGGCAATCGGACTTCAACTGTTGTTCGGTTTACCACTCATGCACGGTATGCTTATCACACTCCTCGACACCGTGTTGTTGTTCTGGCTTATCGGTAAAGGTGTGCGAAGAATTGAATCGGTTATTCTTTGTCTCGTTGTGTTAATCGGCGGCGCATTTGTTGTGCAGTTGTTTCTTGCGAAACCCGATGTAGGGTTGCTGGTAAACGGACTTCTTCCGCGCATCCCGAACGACCAGGCATTATACATCGCCATCGGCATTATCGGCGCAACGGTGATGCCACACAATCTCTATCTGCATAGTGCTCTTGTACAAACACGAAGCATTGGCACAGACGAGCCGAGTATTAAACGAGCAATCAAATACAACTTCATCGACTCGACTATTGCGTTGAATCTTGCACTGTTTGTGAATGCTGCTATTCTCATTCTTGCTGCATCGGCGTTTCACGGAAACGGGCTTACAGAAGTAACAGAACTAAAAGACGCACATCGGTTGCTTGCGCCAATCCTCGGCACCGTACTCGCGCCAATACTGTTTGCCGTTGCACTGGTGGCGGCCGGACAGAGCTCGACGATAACCGGGACGCTAGCGGGACAAGTTGTGATGGAAGGTTATCTTGGACTCCGATTACGTCCGTGGGTCCGTCGTCTCATTACACGCTCTCTCGCAATCACACCTGCCATCATCGTGATATCGCTTTTTGGTGAAGGGGCTACAACACAAATGCTCATTCTATCGCAAGTGATACTAAGCATGCAGCTTGGTTTTGCAATGATCCCGTTAATAAGATTGGTTAGTGATAAACAATCGATGGGTGTATTTGTAATTGGTCCGAAGACCCGCATCATCTCATGGATTATGGCACTCTGTATTGTTAGCCTGAACGTCTGGCTCATTCGTCAGCAGGTTGTAGATGGCTACACAGGTGGCGTTATCTCGGGTCTTGCTCTAGCGGGCATTGTTGCGGTGTCGCTTGCACTCGTCGGACTTCTCGTCTACATGACTTTTGCCCCTTTGCGCCGCGCGCCCCTTGCCGATGCAGATATACACGAGCCCGTCACATTACCCAATCTTCATGTGCAACCACACTACGAACGCATTGCAGTTGCATTAGATTTCAGCGAAGCCGATGTACATGCACTACAAACCGCTGCATCGTTCGGTACAACCGCAGCACTAATTCTCATTCATGTTGTTGAAACGCCGACAGCACGCGTGTTTGGTCCGTCTACCGACGACGCCGAAACCTCTGCCGATCATGCACGCCTTGAAGCGTACGCCGCGCACGTGCGTGAACGTGGACGAACAGTTGTCTCATGTTTGCGTCACGGCTCGCCATCGAAAGAAATTGTTGCCGTTGTGAAAGACGAACATGCAGACCTGCTCGTCATGGCGTCACACGGACACCGATCGTTCCAGGATTTTCTGCTCGGCGCAACGATCGATCGCGTACGTCACCACGTTACGATTCCCGTACTCGTTGTTCCTCCAGGTCAGTAGTACATGCGCACACTCTCGCGAAGCATACAGGATTACATCAAGGCAATTTTTCAGATTGCTGTTGAAGGGGCTGCGTCGACTACAGACATCGCAACGGCTCTCAAGGTGAGTCCAGCTTCCGTAACCAACATGCTCAAGAAGCTCGACGAGATGAAGCTCGTGCGGTACGAATCGTACAAAGGTGTAACGCTCACACATGCCGGACGAAACGTTGCGTTAGAGATTATCAGGCACCACAGACTCGTTGAACTGTACTTGGCTGAGGCGCTGGGGTACAAGTGGGACGAAGTGCACGACGAAGCTGAGAATCTCGAGCATCACATAAGCGAAGACTTCGAAGACCGCATTTCAAAAGTGTTGGGCGATCCGCAATACGATCCGCATGGCTCACCCATTCCGACAAAGGATGGCCGCATGCCACCAACCGTACATGACAGACTCTCCGATGCAAACGTAGACGAAGTCGTCGTTATAAAGCGCGTAAGCGACGACGACAAAACCATGCTTCGCTTTCTTACCAAACATGGCATCGGCCTAAACACCGAGTTGCGTATCGTCAGCCGTGAGGAACCCAACGGACACGTAAGCGTCCGTCATTCCAATCAAGTCCTGCACCTCGATCGCGCCATGGCAGACAACATCTTCGTGCAACGCTAACGCAGAACATCCATAGCTTCGCAATATGAAACGCATACGAGAAGTCCGTAACCTACGAGAAGAAATCCTTGACCTCCTTAAACGCGCACCAGTACCTGTGCAGCTCATCGACCTTTCTAAGCAGCTGCACATTCGATCTGACTCCGATGAATACGAAGACCTGCGCATTGTCTTAACGAAAATGAGCGAAGAGGGTCAGATACAACGTCATAGCCGACGTCGGTACGCCCTTAAATCGCAAAACGCAAGTGGCCTCACAGGCATCATTACGTTGTATCACGACAATGCAACGGTCGAGACCGACGACAAGGAACATCCAATCGTTCACATCAAACGTCAGCATTTACAAACCGCGCTCGACGGCGACACCGTTCTTGTGCAACTACATGCGGCGCGCGACGGAAAGCGCTTGCGAGGCGAAGTAATAGCTGTGCTTGAACGCACTGCACATCCGATCTCCGGTACGATTGAAAATGACGGAAGCTTCCACTACCTCATCCCTGATGATGCGAAGTATTACGTCGACTTTCTCGTTTCAGAAAAGAACCTTCACGGCGCAAAGCCAGGCGATAAAGTCATTGCAGTGTTTCTTCGATGGGAACATGCAAATGCATCACCCGAAGCAGGTGTACGCGAAGTGCTGGGTCAGTCTGGAAAAGCCAGCGTCGAATTCGACGCCATCAAAAAAGAATTCGGACTCCCTCTCAAATTCCCCGACGCAGTCGAGGCCGAGGCCGCAGCCTGCGAGCCCCCTCCAGCAAAAGTCCCGAAGGGACGTCTCGATCTTCGCAAAGAACTCATCATTACCATCGACCCCGACGATGCTAAAGATTTTGATGATGCACTTTCTTTAAAAACACTCAAGAACGGCAACCTCGAACTCGGCGTGCATATCGCCGACGTAACACACTACGTCAAAGAAGGTTCGCTTATCGACGAAGAAGCGCAAAAGCGCGGCAACAGCACGTATCTCGTCGATGGTGTTGTACCCATGCTTCCCGAGCATCTCTCCAATGGCTTGTGTTCACTTGTGCCGAACCAACCACGGTACGCTTACACCGTCTTCATGGAGTTTAATGCGGCGGGCGAGCGCCTGAGCTATCAGATAGTAGAATCAATTATCGAAAGCAAACGTCGCTTTGCCTACGAAGAAGTGCAGAAGATTATCGAAGCTGGCGAAGGTGAGCAATCGGAGTTGATACTTGCATTACACAAGCTCGGACGCAAACTGTACGACGCACGCATGATTGCGGGCGGCATCGACTTCGAATCGCAGGAAGTAAAATTCATCCTCGATGCAAACAAGGCCATCATTGGTGCAACTGTGAAGACGCGCACCGATGCAACATCGCTCGTCGAAGAATGCATGCTTGCAGCAAACCGCACGGTTGCCGAGCATCTACACACGCTCAAAAAAGAGTGGAAGACAAAGCAACTGCCTCCGTTCATCTATCGCATCCACGACGACCCCGAGCCCGAACGACTAGGCGAAGCCGTTGCTGTTATCCGCGCACTTGGGTATGATGTCCCGAGCGGCAAACTCACACCCATGCAGCTCAACGCCATCATCCACCAGGCGCACGACCGTCCAGAAAAACCCGTCATCAACCAGCTCCTCTTGCGCTCTATGGCCAAGGCCATCTACGCAGAGCAAAATGTGGGTCACTACGGCCTCGGCTTCTCCGACTACGCCCACTTCACATCGCCCATTCGTCGTTATCCAGACTTGTTCGTGCATCGCGTGTTAAAGGAATATGCGAAGGGGCTTCCCGTGCAGCGCCGATGGAGCGATCTGCTTGCGCAAGCATCACGTCTCTCCGACCAAACCTCGTTAACAGAACGTGCAAGTGTCGACGCCGAACGTGCCTCAACCAAACTCGCACAAACCATCCTCGCACGCGAACACATAGGCGAAGACTTCGAGGGCATCGTCAGTGGCATCACCTCGTTTGGAGTCTTTGTTACTATAAAATCGCTTATGATCGAAGGCCTCCTTCACATTCGCGACCTCACCGACGACTATTACTACTTCGACGACAAGCGTTATCGCCTCATCGGACGTCGCAATCACCGCGTCTTCCAGTTTGGCACCATCGTCCAAGTGCGCATCGTCAAAGCCAACATCGAAAAACGCAACATCGACATCGCGCTAGCGCCTGTCGTCGCCACAGAAGAAGACAAGATGGAGCGTTCGAAAGGTCGCGAACCACAGCGCTCTAGAGAACGCGAACCACAGCGCTCTAGAGAACGCGAACCACAGCGCTCGACGGAGCGCGAACCACAGCGTTCGACCGAGCCACAACGCTCGGAGGAGCGTCCCCTTTCGCGCACTCCCCGTAAGGGCGACCCTCCGGTGCGCACTGGCACCAGGGCTGCCAAGAAAAGTTCTGCAAAGAAGGGTCCGTCACAACCGGCCGCCAAGAAGCCAGTAAAGATGGGTCCACCGAAGACCGGCAAGCCGAAGAAGGGGCGTGGGTAGCATTCCTGTCGTGGAGAACTCACCCCAAACCCCTCTCATTAGGATGAGAAGGGCTTAAAGAGAACTCACCCCAAGCCCCTCTCATTAGGATGAGAGGGGCTTTAGTATTGGACGCCTACATTGTATTCGACACTGGTTAGGTGGAACCTGCCATAAACAAAGTCGCCCTTGTCGTAATGATAGACAACCTCAGCCGAGGACGAGAGTTGATGTCCGTTGATGGTGCGGTAGTCTTTTGCTGGAGTTGACCATGGTATACGAGACGAACTGTCACCCTGAAGTGCATAACGATTGCCGGATTTGAAGTTGACGAGCTGACCCAATGCGCTGAAGTACAAGGTGGCTGATATTCTAATGCCGTTGTTGGTAAACACCGCATTAACAGTGTCCCCACTTGCATCGCCCCACTCAATGCGGTTGTCTATGAGTGTCGCTGGAGCCAGTAGGCACATGTCGTTAAATAACGTTACTGTTTCCGCAGTGTCCATCTTGGGTCCGTCTTGATACTGCACGCGTACTAGCGACGCGAGGCGGATATCCATAGATGCCTTGCCGTTCTTAAAGCAGTGGAATCCCGTTACAGGGAGTCCGAACATCGTCACCTTCATGAAGAAGAGCCGTGCTGCAGGTTTTATAATGTTGTACTGTTCTGATAGTAGTGGCATCCAATCTGAAGAACTGTCCTGCTTAAACTGTCCATCGAACGTAGCACGGAACGTGCGCACCTTTTCCTTGCCTAGTGCACCACTATACCGAATGTACTTCTGTACGGGAGGTGGAAGATGCTGTATGTCCGATTCGGATAGAATGTTCGTGCCGGACATATCTGCACTCGACGTTTGCATCGACGTGGCTGTACTACGTTGTGCCGGCTCGGCTTGTAATGCTGAAGTAACTTCATGTTTGTATGTACGCGCATAACTCCACGTAGCATATCCAATGACAACTGCAACAAGGAGCACAACATTGGCGATTGTACCAAACTTCGCGTCCTGCCAACTTGTGATAACGAGATACTGCGACACCACGATGGCCACAGCTGCAGGTATCCACCACCAATCAACGTTCAACGCTACGATTACTGCTGACGAAACAAAGAGCAGTGTAGCCATCAACCACAAGATGCCGTTGGTTTTTGTGACTGGCTGATGCAAACGATGTACGCGTGCAAGATTATACGCCTTCACAAATCCCATCAAATGAATGAGTCCGTGCAGGACCAAGAGGATGCACAGTGCAATACGAACCATCGTGTGCCCCTTCCCATGTAGAAAAACCAACAGGCAAAGATCGGGACAATACTCTAGCCAATTTTTCTGAACACACAACGTAGACACCCTCGGTGTTCATCACATTAGGGGGTCTGCATGATTAAAGCTATTGTTGCTGTGGCTATAACAGCCCTAGTTGCATCTACCGTGAACGCACAACAACGATATCTTTTCATCCATGATTATGAGAAGGCCACGACCGACTCGATACCGTTGACAGAGTCGTCAACATGGTTGCAAGCTTCGACACCTTGGTCGCAGGGAAGTCTACCTGATAGAGTCGATTTGCCCACCGAATTGCCTACGAACGAAGCACTCGACGGACGCACATTAAAGTATCGTCCCGCTCGCGGCTACGTCAACACCCTAGCATATCCGGCCCGATGTGCTGCCGCCTTGCGATTCATGCGGAACGACTCATCAAAACCAGCATGTTCAGCGATGATGATTGGCGACAGATGGGTGTTGACTGCTGCACATTGTGTACTGAATTACATAGACACAGGCGACTCATTTAAGCAACGCGAGACTCGCGTCTATCCTGCTTGGGACAATGGGGCTCTTGCGACGAGCGCACCATTTGCTCGGGTTCGACGGGCATACGTGGTGTTGCAAACGTCAACCATTTTTTTCGATAACGACATTGCCCTGCTCGAACTCGAAACTCCCATCGGCGATCTAACCGGTTGGGTTGGAATGTTTACTTCACCTGATACCATGTGGACGACAGACCGACTCGGACATCGCCTATCATACCCTGGGACACGACACCTCGTTGATACCAACCGTGTGTTTAACAGCGACACACTCATCTATCGCTACGGCGAAGTCTATTCAGATCTGAGTGCCGTCTATTCCTCGAACGTCATAGGTACACCAGGCGAGAGCGGCTCTTCGCTTCTCATACCATACGACGGTGGTTATGTATCGACAGGCACACTTTCGTTTGCCCATAACATGTACACTCGAGTGCTCGACGCCACTACGTTTGCCAAGTTCAGCGATATCATACAAGGTACTAGCGCTTTAGAAGAAAATGACGCGCGCGCTTCTCAGCATGCATCAGGAAATGATGGCATTGTGGTTTTTCCAAATCCCGTTTCTGACGAAATGCAGGTACGTCTCGCAGGCATAGAGGCTGCTGCAGTAGACGCAGTCGATGTCTATGACACACTCGGTCGACTCATGCTGCATTCGCAATCGGCAAGGGTCTCGTGTAAGGGGCTAGTGCCTGGGTCGTATACGGCGTTGATTACGGTCGGCGCTCGGCGATATGTTGCCAGCTTTATCATGCTGTAACACATCGCCTCCGCTACCGCTTCAGAAGACGTGTACTTAAACTTCCAGCGGCACCTTCGACGCGAATCACATAGACGCCCGATGGGAGTGACCTTAGATTTATTTGCACTGCATTCATGCCACGCGTTATGGTTGCTCGTGGTATCTGAATGTTTTGCAGAACTCCATTCATATCGTAAAGAGCTATGTCAGCTGCGCCATCAACTGATGACTCAAAGCGGATAGTAGCTTCATCGCTAACAGGCTGCGGTGATATTGCCAATGTAGATAAAGAGTTCTCACTTATTCCACAAATGCCCAACACACTAGGCTGCTCAAGCGTTTCACATGCTTTTGCTTGGGAGACTGAAGAACTGCGTATTTGTGATATCACTCGCTGCTCATGATCGATGCGTTCGCGTGATGATTTCGATAGTCGTTCTTTTAAAAATGTATTCGGTACGTACCATAAAAACACGTCGGTGAAAGAGTTGTTCAGTCCTTCTGTTGTGTCACCAATCGTTGTATGTAGTGGAACGATTACACCCTGCAAACCAAGCACTCCACCCATGATTCTGATTTCTTCTCGCGGAATTCCTTGATTGTCATCAAGGTTAGCAAAAAACTCTTTTCGCAGCGCTGAGTCCTCAATAAACGACGTAAGCTCATCATACCATCCCATCGTTGTGCCGCGCTGAGCCCACCCAGTATCGGTGAACGTATACATGTAGGACATCGTAACTACAAGTGTGGTTGGTGTGGTCGGACGCTCAGAAAATGTCCCTCCTGCATCCAACGTATGGAGACTACCTAGACCTATGTTAGAGAATCCGTTCATTGTAATCGTTGACCTTGTCGTGTCAACGCCCATAGATGCCAAAGCGAGTTTTCGTTCAGGGGTATTGATTTGCACTAGGGTAGAAACCGGCACTCGTAACATTGATGCACTGCGCTGTATACCAAGGGCCACTTCCTCCTCGCGTGAAAGCTCTAGCGTTGCAAGACCAGACATACTCGACGGGATGTCGAACTCCTTGGTCTTACTCGGTTCCGTCGTTTCATGGAGGCGATCACCGCGACGGTTATTGCTTGTTGTGGCAGGTAGGTCTGGTATGCTCTCTATTGTTGTTGAAGGGGCTGACAGAGATTGTGCACCAGCACTTGACGATCCCACTGAATGCGGTACTACAACCACGGCAGGATCTTTGTGACTTAGCAATGATAATCCCACAATACCAACAACAGCTGTTGTTATAATTCCTAAAAACGCGAGCATAATCGGTCTCCAATTCGTTTGTGTTGATGCTTCAACTATCTTCCGTTGCAGATGGTCGAGAGGAACTAGCGGTGTTTGTACTCGCAGCTCCTTATGCGCATCAAATAGATTCTTTAGTTCATTGTTCATTGGCGGTCTCCTCAACTAACATTTTGTTTAGGCGTTGTTTGGCTCTGGCGAGCACCATTTTTACTGCACCTACCGACGTCTTTCTAATACGTGCTACGTCGCTCAAAGGCAAGTCGAAAATGTAGGCCAGTATAAGTGTCTCTCTCCATGCATCAGGCAGGAGATTCATTGCATCGTTCAGAATTCGGATGTCAGCCTGGGTGTCGGGACTCATTTGCTCACCAATCATCATATCGAATGCCTCGGGCTCGTGGGGCACCTGTCGTTGTGAGCGACGACGGCTGGCATGATGTAAACGCAACATCATTGTGAATATGAAACTCAGCAGCGCTTTAGAGTCACGAACATCATGGAAGCGCAACGCGCATGCGAGCACACTTTCACTTACCAGCTCAGCCGCAGAATCTCGACGATGTGTGAGATACAAGGCGAATCGTTCTACACGCTCCTGAATCTCAGCATAGGCCTTAAAAAATTCGTCGTACGTCGGGCGTTTATCAGTCATATATGGGTAGGTGTACGAGCTCGCTATAAAGTAACACCAGCATGTGATCTATGTGCTGGGTCGTATTTTGCAGTAGTTACCGTCGGTTCTCGGCGGCATCACACTACGTTCGCTATACACAGACGAACGTGCACTCTACTGCTACGTGAAGCGCTTGATGATACTCTGGCTCTCACGTAGAAGTCAGCCAAGTGTTGACTTGGTAAGCATTCGAGATACAAGAATCTTTTCGACTTCTGCAAATGAATACCCCGTTCGCACTAGCAGGACGATGAGGTGGTATAGAAGATCTGCTACTTCTTCAGGTATTTGCTCGGGCCGTGCAACTGTTGCCAAAGCAACTTCGACGCCTTCTTCTCCAACTTTTTGAGCAAGCCGTGCGATGTCGCCACTTAGGAGTTGTTGGGTATAGGACTTAGGATCTGGATTCGAGGCCAGCTCACTTCGCCTCTGAGCTACAATGCTCTCCAACGTTGCGAGTACACCTCGATCGCTACCAACAACGTCGGCCGAAGAATTCCCTACAAACGAGATTGTGCTTACGTCATGCTCGAAGCACGAATTCGTTCCAAGGTGACAAGTCGGTCCAGAAGGCTCTGCTGTTACGAGGATGGCATCACCGTCGCAGTCAGCACTCAGGGAAACAAGACGTAGTACGTTGCCGGACGTAGCCCCCTTCGTCCATAACTCATTTCTAGACCGCGACCAGAATGTGACGTATCCCGTCTTCTGCGTCATTTCGAGAGCGTCCTGATTCATGTACCCAAGCATGAGTACGCGCTGCGTCGTGCTGTCTTGAACAATGGCTGGTATAAGGATTTGTTTGTTTTCTTTAGACACTGCGAATCACCACTCCTCTCTTCATACAATCTGCTTTGATGTGTGCAATGGTGGTGTCGCCACGATGCAGAATGCCAGCAACAAGGGCGGCATCTGCCCCGCACTCGAACGCCGCGACAATATGCGCAGTATCACCAGCTCCACCGCTTGCTATTATTGGAATAGTTATCAATTCTTTGATTCTTGCTATCGTGGCAATATCATACCCTACTCCGAGCCCGTCATGGTCCATCGAAGTGAGCAGGATTTCACCCGTACCAAGGTCGGCAACCTGCTGACACCATTGCTCGGGCGACCATTCTGTTACTGTATTGCCTGCATTGATGACGACCCGTAGTTCCCCAGGTCTTATGCAGTGTGTGTCGACTGCCACCACAATACATTGTGAGCCGAATTGGAACGCTGCTTCGCTGATGATTTGCGGATTGAGGACGGCGGCAGTGTTTATGCTAACCCTGTCTGCACCAGCGTTCAAGAGACGCTCGGCATCAGCAATCGTGCGAACTCCACCACCCACCGTGAACGGAATGCTCAGAGCATCCGATACCTCTGCAACAACATCGGTGAAGAACGCACGACCAGCTATCGTGGCTGTAATGTCGAGTAGAACCAATTCATCTGCTCCATCCTCTTGGTATTGCATTGCCAGCTCTACTGGATCTCCAACGTCAACGAGATTTTGGAACTTCACGCCCTTCATGGTGCGGCCGCAATCGACATCTAGGCATGCAATGATGCGTTTGGCTACCATGAGGCATCTACCATTTCGCCGATGGTGACCTCGCCTGACAACCAGGCTATGCCGACAACGATTGCATCTACGTCTTCGCAAACAAAATCCGTAGTGCCACTTACTCCACCACTGGCGATCAGGTATACATGTGGTTGACGTTCACGGATAGAGTGGTACAGTTCCCTGCTGATTCCGGTGGAGTTACCATCGCGACTAATGTCTGTAACCATAAAAGAGCCGGCACCTGCAAGGTTGAGTGCTGACATTGCCTCGTGAACATTCACGCCACTATTATGTGTCCATCCTCTCGTTTGCACGACACCATCACGCACGTCAAGAGCGACGATGAACTTGTCTGCACCGTAGCGGTCGAACCAACTGTCAAGAAGTTTAGGAGACTCGATGGCAACCGATCCTACATTGATGATGTCAGCACCGGTCGCAACCAAGGCGTCGATATGAGCATCGGTTCGAATACCTCCACCAACATCGATGACCAGCGACGTGTGCTGTTTGATGTCAGCAACGATATTCGGAATGCAAAAAAAGCCTTGTCGTGCACCGCTGAGATCAACGAGGTGAAGCCGTTGAATGCCGGCGTCGGCGAGACGGCGTGCAAGATCCAATGGACTCTGCTCGAAAAATGTAGCGTCTTCGAAGACACCCGATCGAAGGCGCGCCACCTTTCCTTCTAGAATGTCTATGGCAGGTATAATGGTCATTGAAGTATTTCTTTAAAGCTGTAGAAAATTGCTTAGAAGCTGAAAGCCTCCATCACCGCTGCGCTCAGGGTGAAACTGTACGCCATGTACGTTCCCCAAACTACGCGCGGCCGAAAATTGTAAACCATGCGTACATACTGCCGTTGTGCTTGCATCCACAGGTGTCGCATAGGAATGCACGAAGTACATCCAAGCACCTTCGGGAATACCGACGAACAATGGTCCAGCACACCCGTTGATCTGATTCCACCCCGTGTGTGGTACTGTAGCCAAACGGCTATCAAGTCTTTGTACGAACCCAGGGATTCTGCCGATGCACGTTGTCGGTCCCTCCTCAGTACTGCTGGCTAGCAACTGCATTCCGAGGCAGATTCCGAGTATGGGCTGTTCGAGTGCACTGATCACAGCGTCGAGGCCACGTTCTCGCAATTGTGCCATGACGTGGCCTGCATGACCTACACCTGGAAGAATCACACGGTCGGCCATGGCAATTACAAGTGCATCACTTGTAATTGTAGCTGATACACCAAGTCGCTGGATCGCTGAATGAATTGACCTAATGTTCGCCGTGCCTGTGTCCAGTATGGCTACCTTCATAACGTGCCCTTCGAAGTCGGCAATCTGTTCGTGCCAGTTTCTGCAAGTGCCAGACCCAGTGCTCGACCAACGCCTTTAAAAACAGATTCAACAATGTGATGATCATTCTTACCGTCCGCTTCGACATGTAGAGTAATCATTGCTGTTGTGCTCAGACTTCGAAAGAAATGTTCAATAAGATCAAGAGGCATACCACCAAGGTAGTCAAGGCGCAATGGTACATCCCAGCGAAGGAAAGGTCGACCAGACAGGTCGAGGGCAATACGAGCCTGTGCCTCATCCATTGGTAGCACGAAGCCGTAGCGGGCTATTCCGTATTTGCCCCCGATCGCATTTCGCAATGCTTCCCCGAATGCTAGAGCAGTGTCCTCGACGCTATGATGTTCGTCTACATGCAGGTCGCCATTCGTTCGGATTGTCGCATCAATCCCGCTATGAACGACCAGTTGTTCGAGCATATGATCAAAAAATCCAATACCTGTGTCGATGGCAGCACGTCCGTCTCCGTCGAGCGCAATACTAACCTCAACTGTCGATTCGTTGGTAACTCTTTTTATGGTTGCTGAGCGAGCCAGTCGCCGCACACACTGTTCGACTTGTGCCCACGATGATGCAGTGCAGTATGCATGTGCCGGATCGGCATTCATGGCTTTGCTCTCGGCTGACTGCAGAAGAATCGACGGGACTCCCAATGCGTCGGCAAGCTGGATGTCCGTCAGACGATCTCCAATCACCGCCGAGCGTTGCATGTCTAAGTCGTCGGTACAGTAGTGTCGCAACATTTCGGTCGAAGGCTTTCTGCGCGATGAAGGCTGCACTTCCGTTGATGCATCTATGCAGACTTCGGTGAACACTATCCCTTCGGCTTTCAAGAGATCCATCAAGAAGTTCTGCACTCTAAGAAACGAATCGAGCGGATATTCAGGAGTATTTAGACCGTCCTGATTGGTTACCATGACCAACTCATATCCATAGCGCTGCTGTAGCGAACGAAGAGCTGTTAAAGCTCCCGACATCATCCGAAACTTTGATAGGTCGTCAATCCGCTCATCGCTAGGTTCGGCAATAATGGTTCCGTCGCGATCTACAAATAGAATTCGGCGTTTCATGACAAGTCCCTCTCAAGCGGTAAATCAGCCGTGGCATCGCAGAGTGCTGCGATAACGCGGTCGTTCTGTTGCGGCGTACCAACGGTGATGCGAACGTGATTGACTAGGTTGGTGTCTCCATGAAATGTCCGTACGCGTATGCCAGCGTTTGAGAGCATCTCTTCGATGGGCTGCGACGGCAAGCCTTCAATGAAAAGAAAGTTCGCCTGCGATGGATACACCCTCCTAACAAACAACGAGTCGGATAGGCATCGACTCAATCGCTCTCGCTCCTGCTTGATAAGCACTACGCATTGCTTCACCCAGTCTCGATTGCTGCCGATGGCTTGTGCAACCATCTGTTGGGCCGGTCCGGAAACATTGTAAGGGGCTCGCAATTGGTCAAGACGATGAACGACATCATGTGCCGCAATAGCAACACCGCATCGAAATGCTGCCAGTCCCCATGCCTTCGAAAATGTTCGCAGTACGACGACATTGGGCGTACTCTGTACGAAGGAGACGCAAGAACCATCCTCAGAAAAGTCAATGTACGCCTCATCAACAACCACTGTCACGTGGGGTCTTGATGTTGCGTATTGCACTATCACCTCTGGAACCATGCTCGTACCAGTAGGGTTATTTGGATTACATAGGAATACAATTGCGCCATCTGGAATTACACTCAACGATGCGAGCGAGACAGAACCGTCGTAATTGCGCGATACCTGCAGTACTTCTCTTCCTCTAGCAAAAGCGCAACGTGCATACATACCGAAGGTTGGTGAAGGAACAACCACGGGGCCGCTTGAATCTTGAATGAGTAAATCAATCAGTTCGTCGCTACCGTTGCCGCAGACAATACACTCTGTGGGTACAGACAGGAGATCTGCTATCGCAGAACGAAGGTGCTGCTGTTTAGAATCTGGGTAGCGATGTAATTCATCACCGAATGGTGAGCCCCATTCATTCTCGTTCATATCAAGGTTTATCAACTGGTTGGGAATCTTTCGCAGCCCTACCGCTTGCGCACGACGTCGCGTAACCGCAGCAGCGTGTCCGTCTAGTCCTTCCGCCAATGCCAGTGCCTCCACGATTGGAGCAATCTGTCTCAGCCCATCAAGCGAGGCGCGTTGTACCGTCATCGTACGCTGAAACGTATCGAGTGTAACACCACTAACGCTGCTCGCCCACCCACCAGTCGGCAGCGTGTGATTGGTTCCACTTGCATAGTCTCCCAAACTCTCTGGTGTATGACTGCCAAGAAAAATCGAGCCCGCATGGTTTATACGCTCGCATACCGCATCATCGTCGATCGTTTGGATGATGAGATGCTCGGGTGCGTAAACGTTTACGAAGTCTATTGCGGTATCGAGGTCATCGAACACCACACACCGGGCGTGCACCATTGCCTGCGTCACTGTTTCTCTTCTCGTCATCGTAGGAAGCAGTCCTATAATTTCGTTCTGCACATTGCTGGCTACATTCCGTGAAGTCGTGACCACCATAACCTGACTGTCAACTCCATGCTCTGCTTGTGCAAGCAAGTCGAGTGCGACGTTGTACGCATCTGCGTTTTCATCGCAGAACACGAGCACTTCCGACGGACCAGCTGGTAAATCGATCGCACAGGCATCAAGAGAGACTAGTTGCTTGGCAGCCGTCACCCATGCGTTACCAGGTCCAACAATTTTTCGAACAGGCGCAATGGTTTCCGTCCCATATGCCAACGCTGCAATAGCTTGAGCACCGCCCATGCAATACACTTCTGTTATTCCACAAAGTGCTGCCACGGCAAGGATCGTTGTATGAGGGAGTCCTGTTTGTCGATCAGGAGGTGTGGCTAAGGCAATAGACTTCACTCCTGCAGTTATCGCTGGTACAGCAAGCATGAGAACGCTGCTGAACAGTGGCGCTGTTCCTCCAGGAATGTAGATGCCAACACGCTCGAGTGGCCGACTTACAAGCGAACACGTGACGCCCGGGGATGTCTGCATCGACAAGACTCGCCGCCTTTGCGCATCATGAAACTGTCGAATATTCTCCATCGCTGCTGCGATTGCGTCCGCAACCAACGGAGTAAGCTGCTGTGCTGCATTTGTAAGCATGTCATTGGGTACTCTGCTAGATGACATTCGGACACCATCATAGCGCTCTGTTGCATCGAGTACTGCCTTATCTCCACCGTCAAGTACAGACCGGAGTATAGCGCGAACGGCAGGTTCGATTGTTGTAAAGTCTGCCGTCGGACGTTTACAGATCTGCGGCCAAAGCCCCTTACCAGGATTATCAAACACCGTCAACTGTGATGCATTCATGGAATTAGCGCCTCGATAGTTGTCACAAGAATGCCCTCAGCCCCAAGCTCCTTGAGAGCATCTAGGATGTTCCACACCTCATCACTTGGCACCACAGCATGCATGCCGCACCATCCTTCGCGTTCCAATGGAAGCACGGTCGGACTTCGCAGACCCGGAATGAGCGCCGCAGCTTCGTGCACCTGCTTGCACGGAATATTCATCAGCACGTACTTCTTATTCCGTGCCCTTCCCACCGCATCCATTCGCGATAGAAGTCTATCGATCCACGCCGCGTTCTCAGTAGTCGCGCTTGGTGCTCGAACCAAAACAGCTTCACTTGACATGACAACTGCAACTTCACGTAGACCGTTTGCCAACAGCGTAGACCCCGACGAAACAATGTCACAGATTGCATCGGCGAGTCCGATACCAGGTGCAATCTCCACACTTCCACTAATCGTGTGTACTTCTGCGCTGATGTGATTGACCTTGAGCCACTCCGCTAGCACACGGGGATACGACGTGGCAATTCGCAAGCCGCGAAGACTCTCGGGGGAAGTATACACACGTTCGCGCGGCAGTGCGATGCACACTCTACATCGGCCGAAGCCGAGGACACCACACACGAGGTCTGTCCCCTGCTGTTCTGAGACCACGTTCTGACCGACAATTCCTGCATCGGCAACACCAGTGGATACGGCTTCGACAATGTCATCATCTCTGAGAAACAGCACCTGTACATCGGCATTCGTAGCAGGTAACACAAGCTTCGCAGCTGGCTGCGGCAGATCTATCCCGCAAGCGCGTAGTAGGTCCAGCGATCGATCGGTCAGACGACCATTTTTCTGAATTGCAATTTTCATGGAGTAGACACAAAGAAGGGGTCAGCGATGGTGCGATTATGAGGCAGTGGACTACGATGAGCTAAAAACAAAAAAGGCCACTTCTGCTGAGAAGAAGTGGCCTTAACGTGTGTTCTAAGTCTGGAGGTTTTACCTAACCCAGTGAACTGCCCTTCTCTGCATAGTGCTGCCTGCGTGCATATGATGATGCACGTTGCTGAGATGTTGGCTGCTGTTCATGGGCGAGTTCATTGAGTGCAATGATAGGCAGGTTATGATGATTTACAATACAAACCGAACACAACACCAGAAGACGTCACGTGTGACAGACTCCTATTCGAGTCGTATTTTGCAGTAGTTACCGTCGGTTCTCGGCGGTATCACACTACGTTCGTTATAAAATGACCCAGCCCGACTCAACAGCAATACGTCCACTCACCACTCGCGACCTCGATGCATTCATAGAACTAAGGCTCGAAGCACTGAATGATTCGCCCTTTGCATTTGGTTCGTCGCCCGAGGACGACAAAGTACTTCAGAAAAAACACATGCGCGAAGTTCTTGAGAACGTAAACGAACAGGTTGTGTTCGGATGTTTTGAGGGCAACAGACTGGTTGGAATAACAGGACTCTTTCGCGAAGAACACCTCAAGATGCGTCATCGTGCCGGCATCTGGGGCGTATACGTCACGCCCGAGTATCGTCGCAAGGGCGTCGCAACGGCAATGATGCACCAAGCTATTGCACTCGCCCGCGAGTGGGGACTCGAACAGCTCGATCTAGGTGTCTCTGTCTCCACCGACGATGCTAAACGCGTTTACGAAGCCATCGGGTTCCGCGTCTGGGGACGTCAGCCCCGCGCCGTAAAGTGGAACCGCTTCGTAGTCGACGAAGAGTATATGTCGCTGCAGCTGTAATATTTTCAAATTGCTACATAGTTGTGAACCATCGTAATGCTCCTCGAGGCCACTGAATGAAACCAGAAGTCCCATCGCAAAGCAAAAAGAAAAAACGCCTGTCAATCGATCCGGCGACAGTAAGTCAGAAGCTGTACGAAAGAGATCTCGCTGCTGCAGGCTATGAACGCACTGGCGACCTCTTCATCATTGATCCGTATAAGGGCGGATACATCAACATGACTGCCCGATATAGAGAAGCTCGCGTTTTCAACAAAGAAAAGCGCAGGCTCAAATTGCTGCAAAAAAATTCGGCGGCAGAGAATTCCAAACCCGCTGCAAAGAAATCCAAACCCGCTGCAAAGAAATCCAAACCCGCTGCAAAGAAATCCAAACCCGCTGCAAAAAACTAGCAACACCGACGAAGGCTACCTCGAAGAAGACAACAAAAAAGAGTCCGCAGAAGAAAGGAAAGCCTAACACTGGACGGGGGTAACATTCAGCGTGTGGTGATACTTTCTTGTAGTACGAGTTTTGTATAGCTTGTCACGTACCGTTGGGCTCACGTACGATTAGCGAAATACAAGTTTCGTTCATCGTTTAGGATCCAACGCATGTCCTCTCAAGAGGTCACACTTTCTCCCGAAGCACACATGGTACGATCTCAGTTTTAAATCGGATCGATGATGTTCAACGTGGAGCATACCACCAATGACTTTCATATTTGGCATAATGAGTTCGCACTGCACGGGTATGGCAGTACGCTCGATGCAGCATCAGACGACCTTGTCTCGAAAGCGCAATCGATTCGCTCTGCATACGAGCAAGAGCCACGCGATCCAACCAAGTATAATTCAGCGTTAAGATCCTTGCTGAGTTTTTGTGCTACGGTGTAAGCTGATGCATAAGAACGCCCTGGTTCGTGCAGCGAAGTGGTATGCGCCTGCTCTTGTGCTCTGTAATCTACACGCACTGGCTTCATGTCCCAACAGCTCGAATCCTTTGCTGGGTGAAGTCTCGCCGATCGTCGTGCTCATTGTTTTCCGTCGCTGCTGGGTACACACAAATCCCCCGCAATTTATTACGAGACGTTCAATGCGCACATGTGGAGGGGTCGGGAAAGGGGCTGGCGGGGGCAGCAATCCCAAAAGCAAAATAATCGATTGGGTTTGTCTATATCCTCATCCACCTTCAGACACATAATACTTGGTATTAACTACGATATTTTAACTCATATCGACATCTTTATGCATATTTGAGGATAATTATAGGGTGGTATATGCTTTTGTCCTTTTCAGTTGAGAACTTTCGATCCATAAAGTCAAGGCAGGAGATAACATTCGTGCCTGACGGCAGACAAAGTGAAAATTCCGACAACACTTCAGTTGCTGGAGATCGGAATCAGTATCAAGGGTTAAGCGCCGTAATTCTATTTGGAAGAAACGCTAGCGGAAAAAGTAATCTGCTCCTTGCCCTACGAGCATTTCAAGTGTTAGTCACATCATCTATACACACAAGTATAGGCGAAACCATACGGCAACACAGTCCATTCTTACTCGATTATTCAAACCATGTGCTACCATCCACTTTTGTATTGGATTTCGTAGCTCATGATACACTCCGATATCAGTATATGATCTCTGTCTTTTCTGAGAGCGTAGCCGAGGAAAGTCTACATGTTTATCACTCGGCAAAGCCAACGATGATCTTTCATCGTTCCAACGCTGATGGGAATTCTGTCACTTTTGGGGTCGGTGTAACAGGCCAAAAAAATATTGTTAAGTCACAGCTACTAAAGAATCAACTAGCTCTTTCAAAGGGCGCAAATTCTAACCTTAAGGCCCTAATTGCTCCGTATGAATTCATCGCAAGGATGAAATTTTCTGGATTCGATTGGACCAAGTCAGAAACGGTTGATTCTATTCGTACCGATAATCCATTTCTAAATTTTGATTCCTCTAATGGTGTAGGGGAGATGTTTATCGCAATGAAGGCAGCAACAGATCCCAACATTATTCCATTCTTAAATCAACTCCTTAAAGCGGCTGACACCTCGATCGAAAGTTTGATCACTTCATACGAGGAAAAAAGTAGTGACGATAATGGAATACCTACCAGTTTTACAGGTGGAATCTCTACAGTGCATAAATCCAATTTTGGTCCTGTCATATTCCCTAGTCAAAGGGAATCAGATGGAACACGCCGACTTCTAACACTAGGTGCTGTGATTTACGACGCCTTCCAAGACGGGCTACTTCTTGTTGTTGATGAGATTGATAAGAGTCTTCATCCTGCAATAAGTCGTTTTTTAGTATCGTTGTTTAATGACTCGACCATTAATCTAAATGGCGCTCAGCTAGTAGCGACCTCACATGACGTCACATTGCTGGATGAACAGTTACTTCGAAGAGATCAAATCTATTTCGTGGAAAAAGAACGCGAGAGCACAGAAGTATATCGACTTTCTGATATCTCGGGAGTTCGAAAGGGCTCCAACATCTCTGACCTATATACTGCTGGTCGTTTCGGAGCAACGCCTCGAGTAGGTATCATTTCGCCACTTTCGCCAAAAACGAAAAAGTAGTCTGTATGAGTCGTAGACACTAGAGGCTACAGGATTCTGCGAGTGATTCCCAAGGGCAATTTGACGTCGTTTGGTGTGTGTTCGATCGTGATAAACACCCATTCCTTTCCGAGGCTTTCAGCGAGGCCCTGAATTCCGGAATTCAGATCGCTTTTTCATCGGTGTGTTTCGAGTTCTGGATCTGGCTTCACGTGAAGAAGTCAACGAAGAATCATTCAGAGTGTGATGATTTAATCAAAGAAATTGATGGATATAATAAAGCAGGTTGCGATTGTATAGACGGCTACGTCGATCTTGTCGATACTGCATGTAAGCATGCCTCGGAGATAGTGGCGGAGGCAGCCTCAGAAACAACGAAACCTTGGCAAAGGCATGCGTATACAAATGTCCATGAATTAGTTGCAGACCTACGTGACCAGCAATGAGTGCTCCATCACCTCTAATACGATAGTCGCCTCTTATGATCCCTAGACTGTCAATGGCTCGGCATTCCATTCTCTGTCATCAAGGAGACGTCCGTTGGCTTTCTTGCTGCGTTTCACGCCGTCCTCGCCCCACGCACCCCACTGCTTAAAGAAGAATGCAACGTCCTGCTCATCGCACTGACGCTGGACATTCAGCGCCCACTCCCTCTTCATCGGACGTGCACCGACGCCACTTTCGCCTCCTACAATCACCCAGTGGATGCCAGTGAAATCGACATGCCCAAGGTTTTCGAGAAGGGGCTCGACGGACAGAAAACGAATGTTTGCATTTACACGACGAAGAGAGTCTATGCGGCTAAGCACTTTCCTGCTCTCTACACTCACGCCCAACCACACGTTGTTAGGTACGTCACGCGTAAGAAAGTAATCGACCATTAATTCATCACGCTTCGTGAGAATCTGGTATGTGTGCTGAGGCGTCTCGGTAATCGTATTGAACACAGCGTCCAGGAAATCGAACGGCATGTCTTTGTGAAACAGATCGCTCATCGAATTCACAAAGAACTTTGTCGGCTTCTTGATTCGACGTGGCGCATCCAATCACTCAGGTAGTGTTCGAAACTCGAAGCCATGCTCATACCCCGGTGCACGCATAGCCTGTAAACGACGCGCCATCACCTCGGCATAACAGTTAGCGCAACCAGAAGAAACCTTCTTGCAACCAACGGAAGGATTCCATGTGGCTTCTGTCCATTCGATGCGTGATTGTGCCATGGTATTCTAGTCTCTATGCTATTGATGGCTGAAGTCCTATCTTACAAACACCCGCTTGTCGTCCGCGGTGCAATTGGACAGCGATCGTCACATCATTCGCGAATTCCAAGGTAGTGCGTAGTTTGGTTCGATCAATTTCAGTCTGTTAAAGGTTAGGTGTGAAAATATGGGCGGGTGTTACAGACATCAAGTGGTTTGAGCATCTGAGGCATCAGTCACCACCTGTTGCTGAGGTGAACTTTTGGATACCAGGTGGGACAGCCCCTTTCAACTCCTTGCCTGAGGGTAGTCCATTCCTGTTCAAACTAAAAGCACCGATCAACAAGATTGCCGGCGTCGGTTTCTTTTTCGGATTTCGCAAGCTGCCATTGCGGTTGGCCTGGGAGACTTTCAAGCTCGAGAATGGACGCAACACATACGAAGAATTGGCAGCGGCGATAGCGAAGTATCGTCGCCAGACCACGATTCGAGGAACCGAAGAGATTGGATGCATGGTGTTGGAGCAACCAGTGTTCTTTCCAGAAGAGGCATGGATTACGGCACCGGAATTCTCCACGAATATCGTGCAAGGCAAATCATATGACACACACACTTCGGTCGGGGCACTGCTATGGAAGCAGGTTTACGATTCGATGGGCATGGCAGGGGCGCGCAGTATGGTTCTAAATCCACAAGCCGCTTTTGAGCCAGTCTTCGGCAAAGAGTATTTAAGAAAATCACGTCCCGGTCAGGGAGCTTTTCGTCTGTTGTTAACGGACGTCTATGGTGGACGTTGTGCGATAACAGGCGAATCGACTCGGCCGGTACTTGAAGCTGCTCACATTCAACCGGTGACCATGTCGGGCAAGAATGAAGTAACGAACGGACTGTTGCTTCGATCAGACATGCACATCCTTTTCGATGACGGACTCATTGGCGTGACACCCGATTATGAAATCCGCATTAGCGATCGGATTCGCGAGCAGTACGTTAATGGAAAAGTTTATTATGCTTGGGACGGCAAGAAACTGTCCACGCTACCAAGTAATCCTGAGAGTTTTCCGAGTCGAGAAAGATTGGAGTGGCACATGAGTCACATTTTTGAGTCTTAATAACTGACCTAACATGTCTGCAGCCAAAGACAAGAAACGTTCACGTCGGTCAAGTAAGTCCGAACCAACAGCGACAATCTCCTATGGTTCGAAGATCACAGGAATAGGATTTGAGCGCGACGGCGATATTATTATCTGGGATCCTTGGACGTACTCGCCCGTCAACCCTGCTGCACGAGCTCGAGAGATTCTCGCTGTCGCCAAGGAAAAGCGGACCGCGAAACTGTTAGCAGCGAAGAATGCTGCGGTAAAGAAAGTTGCGGTAAAGAAAGTTGCGGCAAAGAAAGGGGCTGCAAAGAAAGT